>CANDZL010000085.1:0-15237 GCA_947425205.1 uncultured Hungatella sp.
GATGGGCTGAAGTGCCAGAAGGTTATAAGTTTCCGTGTCATCGGATATGGTGATCTTGGACAGATTGGATTTGTCTTTTATGAGATAGAGGATATTAGGCTGGGCAAAGACCGTGGTTTCTACTGGCAGCATGCTGTAAATCAGGATCTCGGTGTTGGAGCGCATGTAGCCAATGGGGTGGAAGGGGTCTAGGGCGGATAGCAGTTCGTAAAATATCATGGGTTCTCCTTTAGGGTTCTTACGGTTTGGCAGAGAGGAAATGTTGTCTGAACTGGTAAGGGCCTTTCTTTTTTAGTATTTCGAATGAGTACCCTGGCAGTGGTAAACTTAGGTATTCGTAATCGGCTGGGATCGAAAAGGTATCAATGAGTCTTACATCCCGAGGCCCATAGGTTTTGATATAGCATTCTTTCCGGCACCAGATGTTAGTAAGCCGGTTCTGGTCATTTCCGGCGTATTGTTTTTCTTGTTCATTGTAATAGCGTCTTGCCACAGCCTCCAGATCCCGGTCTTGTCTTTCGATATCTAATCCGCAGGGGGCATGGGAAATCATGGCGGCTGCGTAGGGGTATGCGTGGGTTAAGGAAACGTATACATGGGGATGCAGGTAAACCAGGGGCTTGCCTTGATGGTTGTGGACAATCTGGGAATGGATGTTCCAGTCTGCCAGCAGCTGGTCTAACAGCAGTCCGCCTCCCAGGGAGAGGTGTCTGTCTTCAGCAACGTGTTTCTGTTCTATATCACACCGCCTTTCTTGGTTTACGTATGACAGATAGTAGTGAAAGAGGGCTGCATTCTGGAATATGCTGACATTGGTCTGTAAAATTGTGGTACATGGTTTGTCATTGTTCATTTGTACAAAGTATACTACGATATTCCCTGTTTTTCAAGGTGTATGTACATACAAAAAATGCAAATTAACCAATATACTTATAAGTGAGAAGGATAAACCGTATGTTTTGGACAAATATACGATTTTTTTGAAAAGGAGGATATCTATTTATGAACTATGTTAACCAGACAAACCCTGGAAAGCTTGCCCGCAGTGTTTCTATTATCGGTGTTGGATGTACGCCTTTCAGAGAAATACTGAATTCCCCGGAAACGGAGGGCTATACGGAAGGTGACCTGTTCGGCTATGCGGCTCTGTCTGCCATGGAGGATGCAGGAATCACTCCTAAGGATATTGATTTCTATTATCACGGCTGTGCGTCTCCTTTAAACGGCTCTAATTATCTGACGCCTAACATGCAGGTTGCGGAATGGGCCGGCCTCAGAGGAAAAGCATCTGTTCACCACTCGGAAGCGTGCTGTACTGGATATCTGGCTGTGGATGAGGCTATGAAGGATGTGGCATCTGGCAAATATAATTGTGTTCTGACTGCCTGTGTGGAGTTCGGCGATGCGCTTGCCATCCAGGGGAAGCCGGCTCACATGCGCAAGAAATTCTCTTTTGAGGAGTTCCAGATCTCTACGGAGTGGCTGACGGACAATGCCTATACCCGTCATCTGCTGTGCAATATTGGTCATGATAATGGTGCTGCGTGGTATCAGGATAAATATGGCCTGTCTACCAAGCAGATCGATGATGCGCTGTGTATGCTGGCAGTGAATGCACGCCACAACGCGCTGGGTAATCCTCTGGCAATCGACAATACGGAAGAGAGTTTGTATGAGACGGCTGCCAGGAATGCTGGATTTGATGATGTGCTGGAGTACATGGAGTCTCCTTATAATCCGAAGGTAGGAGGTATTATGCGTATCTCTGGACTGGAGCACAAGTGTGACGGTGCGGCTGCGGTTATTGTGGCAGCTACTGACTGGGCCATTGAGCACAAGCTGCCTCATACTCCCATTGAGATTCTTGGAATCGGCAATTCTGCTTTGGAGGCATCCAATCCTTTCCTTGAGGTTGCAGGTACGATGGAGGCAACACGCCAGGTTTACAATGTAACGGGGGTGAAGCCGGAGGAGATTGATTTGATGTATGTAAATGATTTTATTATTTCTTCTCAGCTTCTTGCTGCGGAGATTGCCGGATATATTCCGGAGGGCCAGGCTTGGAAGTATGTGATGGATGGCCGTACCAACATTGACGGTGACAAGCCGATTAATCCTAATGGCGGCCGTACTGCATTTGGACATGCCCACGCGGCCTCTGGCCTTGCTGATTTTTATGATGCGGTGAAGCAGATGAGGGGTGAGGCTTTTAAGCCTATTAAGAGGATTCCGAGGACTGTATTCCTTCGTGGTTTTGGCGGCGGACAGAATTTGTGCAATGCCATTATCCGGACGAAAGACTGAGAAAGGTGGTAGAGTAGAATGGCTGTTAAGTTGGAGAAAATTGTAAAGACGTATTATGATAACCTGGAGCAGGGGAAGATCCTTGGCCGCAGCTGTCCCAAGTGCGGCAATATGGAGTGGCCTCCTGTTTATGCCTGCAATGTATGTGGACATATGGAAACGGAGTGGAAGGAAATCAGCGGCGAGGGTGAGATGACGCTGTTTGTGCTTCCGTCTGTCATGAGCTTGAAGCCGCAGCTTAAGGATCTGGAGCCTTACTGCTATGCCGTGGTGAAGCTGAAGGAGGGTGTTGAGAGGAATGTGATGGTTACTGGTGTTTCTAAGGAAAATGAGAAGCTGATCCGTGCCAACATGCCTTATCCGGTTCATGCGAAGATTGTTCAGAGGGACGGCTATAAGACGGCGATCTTTACGGTTGATGAGGTGGTAAAGGCGGATGGTTCTACACCGGCTGGGGAGACGGAGGCGCCTGTGGTGGATGAGACGCTGGCCCGTCTGATTCCATTGGTTGCCCGTTCTTATAAGAAGGATCCATCGGAGATTACGGCGGATACTCGTTTTGATGACTTTAAGGTGGCGTCTGTTGTATTTGTAGGCCTTATCGCATCTTTGGAGGATGAGTTTGATATTATGATCTCCATTACGGAGGCATCTTCTAAAGCAAAAACAGTTGGTGAACTGGCTGAGCTGATCAAGAACGCATAATTGTATTTGAAATCCAGACCGTCGGTGCATGTTGGCACTGGCGGTTGTTATAAGATGTATGTCTGTATTCTCTCTTGGAGCTGTGGGGGGATCGGGCGCAGTGAGTGTTGAAGAGCGTGTTGAAGGGAGGGGGAAAGGAAGATGGGAATCAAGGAAGAGGCTGTGGAAGTATTGTGCAGGAAAGCGCATGCAATTTTCGGCGTGGACTCTTCTGCATTAAATGAAAGCACCCGGTTTGAGGAGGACTTAAATTGTAAATCTACCAATATGGTACAGTTCTCCGCGGCTCTGGAGGATGCATTTGACATTGAAGTGCCGTTCATGACCATCAAAAGGATGAAGACCTTTGGTGATATTGCGGAATGGATGGAGGAGCAGTTTTAATCAGAATGGGGAAATTGTTTGATTTTAATGTATATAACCCGTTGGAATGTGTATATCACATCCAGGATGCATCGGAAACCTGTGCTACCTTGATTGTGGGAGAAAAGCAAGGGCTGTTAGTGGATACTTGTACTGGCTGCGGCGATTTGAGGGCTGTGGCTGAGGCGTTGACGGATAAACCGTTACTTGTTGTCAACACTCATGGGCATCTGGATCATATAGGTGGAAATTATCAGTTCTCAAAGGTGTACATGAATAAGGCTGAGATCCAACTGGGGCTTTTGTATATTGATAAACTGGATATCCGTCCTGGGATAGTAAGGCGGTTTGCCGAGATGGGATATGGGATGGAGGAGGAGCGAAAGAAGGCTTTTCTTGCCTACCATATGGAGAATGTGGCTGTTCTGGACATGGAAGAGGAGATCGATTTGGGAGGAATCCATGTTCAACCGGTGCCTATGTATTCTCATAGCCCGGGCATGACTGGATTTTATGTAAGGGAGAGAGGGCTCCTTTTGGGCGGGGATTCGGTCTGTATTCTGGTATGCCTGTATTTTGATGAGTCTTCTTCTGTGGAAGGCCATCTGGAAATGCTGGAAAGGGTTTCTGATATTGGCTTTTCCTATATTCTGACTTCTCACAGCAAGGAACTTCTGGACCGGGATGATTTTGAGGCGATGATGGAATGTGCGAGATCATTTGACCAGGGGAAGACTTTCCGGTATGCTGACCCTTTTTATCCTCAGCTGAGAGGCCGGATGTATATGTATGAAAGTTCTGTTGGGAAACATGCAATTGTAGTTGAAAAGAGGAAGGGGTGACAGAATGCAAACAATCACAAAACTGGAAGGCATGCCTACGTATTCCCCGGAGGACACGGCGAACTTCATGGTGGAGAGGAGAACCTATGAAGGAAAGGAAGTGGATGTGATTTTCCGCAAGGGATATCCTGGAAAGACATTGAGAGAGGTGGAGGAACTTCGTGCATCTGGGGAACAGGTTCCGGATTTTTCGATTTGCGCAGAGTTTAATCCTCGTACCTACACGGCAACCCAGGTGGCGCCTCACATTATCTGTGATCAGGATGTTCCCTGTATTCTGAAAGACGGCACCACCATTTATTCTGATATTTACCGTCCGGCCAATGCTCCTGAGCAGATTCCGGTGATCATATGCTGGGGGCCTTTTGGCAAAAGGCCTCATGAGGGACAGGATGGCTGGAAGTTAATGGGAGTGCCGCCTCAGACGGTATCGGAGATGGCCAAGTTTGAGGCAGCGGATCCTGGTTACTGGTGCCGTTATGGCTACGGGGTAGCCAATGTGGATCCCCGGGGGATCGGAAATTCTGAGGGGAATGTGAATCTTTGGGGGATTGAGGACGGGAAGGATGGATACGACTACATTGAGTGGATCGCAGGGCAGCCCTGGTGTAATGGCCGTGTCACTTTGTTCGGAAATTCTGGAGTCTGTATGGTTATCTGGAGAATTGCAGCGGAGCAGCCGCCTCACCTGGCCTGTATTGCTGCATGGGAGGGTACTGGCAATATGTATACGGAATCTCTGACTTTTAACGGGATTCCTCGTCCTGGGTTTGAGAATGGGATTGTAACGGCGTGTGCGTGTAAGAACTGGGTTGAGGATTTGGGCAATATGTATCTGCTTCATCCGTTTTATGATGAGTTCTGGAGAAGCAAGACACCCAGGTGGGAGAGGATCCGGGTTCCTGCTTATGTGTGCGGCGGCATGTGTCATTTCCACCTGAGGGGGTCTTGTGTAGGGTTTCGCAAGATCCGTTCTCCTAAGAAGTGGTTAAGGCTTCATCGGGATATGGAGTGGCCGGATACCTACAATCCGGATAATTTGGAGGATTTGAGAAGGTTCTATGACCGTTATTTAAAGGATGTCCGCAATGGGTGGGAGTTTACTCCCAGAGTCCGGGTGGATGTGATGGATGCCTATGATTTTGACTATATCCGCAACAAGCCGGAGAAGGAGTTTCCGATTAAGAGAACCCGGTATACCCGGCTGTATCTGAATGGGGCTGATGGTTCTATGTCTAGGGAGCTTCCGGCTGCTGCATCGGAGGTTGTGTATGACAACCGGACGGGGATGGCGTCTTTCTCGATTATTTTCCATGAGGATGTTGAGATCATTGGTTATTCGAAGCTTCATCTGTTTGTTGAAGCAAGAGGCTATGACAACATGGATTTGTTTGTGTTTGTGAAGAAATATAATGAGAAGGGTGAGTTTGTTCCTATTGACTGTATGGGTTTTGATTATCGGGGGGCATGGGGACAGTCCAGAGCTTCCCGCCGGGAATTGGATCCAAAGGAGTCTACGGATTTCCAGCCGGTCATGGCTCACCAGAAGGATGAGCCTATGGAGGCAGGATGTGTATATGAGGTGGATGTTGAGATTCATCCTCATGCGCGTATCTGGCACAAGGGGGAGGAGATGCGGGTCGAGATCTCTCCTGAGTTTATCAAAACGGACTGGTATGAGGATCATGGCATGAATTTCTATACGGACAACGGTCCGGAAGGGGCAAAGCATGTGATCCATACGGGAGGGGAGTATGCTTCTTATCTGCAGATCCCTGTGATTCCGCCTAAGTATACCAGTGGTGAGTATCGGTTTAAGGGGTAGTTTGGAATCGGAAAGATCGGGGGCGGAATGGCTGCCGGAATCATATTTGGAGGATTTTATGATGGATATTATGGAAATGGTTTTTGAAAAGGCGAGGGAAAACCTTCAGCGTGTGGCTTTCCCGGAGGCTGTGGAGGAAAAGATTTTACAGACTGCAAGGGAGCTCCAGGACAAGGGGTACTGTATTCCTGTTTTGGTGGGCAGGGTGGATGATATCCGGGGTGCTGCAGAGCAGTTTGGTGTTTCTTTGGAGGGAATTGAGATTGTGGATGCCTATGATGAGGCATTTATTGAGAAGACGGTTCATGATTATGTGGAGGTGTATCCGCTGTTTTCTGCAAAGTCTATGAGGAGAAGGGCCAATGCGGATCCCATGTTTACGGCTCTTATGATGGAGGCCAACGGGCTGGTTGATGTTACCTTTGCCGGTCTGACTCATACTACTGGCGATGTGATTCTGGCGGCCCAGACAGTAATCGGGATGAAGAAGGGGATTTCTACGGTGTCCAGCTGTGGTATCTTTAATATTCCAGGATATGAGGGGTCGGAGGGAAGTCTTCTTGGCTTTGGCGATTCTGCGGTCTGCGTCGATCCCAGTGGGGAGGATCTGGCAGGCATTGCTATCTCTGCCTGTGAGACGGTTGCTGCTTTGACGGACTGGGAGCCCAGGTGCGCGCTGCTGTCTTATTCTACCTGTGGATCTGGCACAGGACAGATGGTGGACAAAGTGGTGGAGGCTGTGAAGATTGCCAATAAAAAGAGGCCGGATCTGGCTATTGACGGGGAGTTCCAGCTGGATTCTGCCATCAATCCTAAGGTTGCGGCCAAGAAGGTTCAGAGAGAGTCTAAGGTTGCAGGTAAGGCCAATATTATTATCTGGACGAATATTGATGTGGGAAATGTGGGGGTTAAGCTGGTTCAGCAGTTTGCGCATGCAGATGCCTATGGCCCGTTCCTTCAGGGCTTCAATAAGATTGTCTGCGACTGCTCCAGAAGCGCGCCTGTATCGGAACTGGTTGGCAATGTAGTCATGAGCTGTGTTAGAGCGCAGAGAAATGGGTGATCGTATGGGATATAAAATTTTTGCAGTCAATCCTGGTTCTACTTCTACCAAGATTGCATTGTTTGATGGTGATAAGAAGTTATTCAGTGTAAATGTTTCTCATGATGCAGAGAAGTTAAAGGAGTTTGCCACCATTGCACAGCAGCTTCCTTACCGCGAGGAGACGATAAGCAGCCTGCTTGAGGAAAACAAGGTGGATTTAAACAAAGTTGATGCGTTCGTAGGCAGGGGCGGCGGTCTGTTAGGGGTAGAGGGCGGAACGTATGCTGTCAATGATATTTTGCTGGATCATGCGGTAAACATCGCAAACGGCGTGCCTCATCCTGCAACCCTGGGCCCTCAGCTGGCCCATAAGTATGCTGAAATTTATGGCAAGAAGGCGTATGTTGTGAATCCGCCGGACACGGATGAGCTTCAGGATGCTGCCAGGGTATCTGGCATCAAGGGTGTGTACCGCAATGTGCATCTTCATGCCCTTAATCTGAAGGAGACTGCAATCCGCCATGCGGAGGCTATGGGGAAACGGTATGAGGACTGCAATTTTATTGTCTGCCATATCGGCGGCGGCGTGTCGGTTAGTGCCCATGACCACGGAAAGATGATTGACGGGAATGACATTGTAGGCGGCGACGGGCCTATGGCTCCTACCAGATGCGGTGCAATTCCGGTGATTGAGATCTTGAATTATATGGAAAGGACAGGAGCGGACGTAAAAGAGGTTAAGAGTCTGATTGTGAAGAATGGTGGTTTTGTTTCTCTTCTGGGAACTTCGGATGCCAGGGAAGTAACTGCCCGTATTGCAGAGGGGGACAAACAGGCAGAGCTGGTCTGGAACGCGTTTATCTATCAGATTGAGAAGTTCATCGGCTCTATGGCGGCTGCCTTGAAAGGAAAGGTGGACGGTATCCTTCTTGGAGGCGGTATTGTCTATGACAAGGGCCTGGTGGAAACGATTACGGAGGATTGTGGTTTTATCGCACCGGTTTCTGCCTATCCGGGGGAGTTTGAGATGGAGGCAATGGCTGCAGGCGTGATCCGTGTTCTGGAAGGGAAAGAGGAATTAAAGGAATACCTGGGTGTTCCTGCTTGGAAAGGTTTTGATTTTGATGAAAAATAATCTTGACAAAA
This sequence comes from uncultured Hungatella sp., assembly GCA_947425205.1. Lineage (GTDB taxonomy): Bacteria > Bacillota > Clostridia > Lachnospirales > Lachnospiraceae > UBA3402. Next base: position 8,231 of record CANDZL010000085.1, read on the forward strand.
GAAGATGGCTGATCTTAATCGCAGCCTGTCTGATCAATCTCTGCATTGGATCTCTGTATGCGTGGAGTATTTTTGCAATACCCATGGCGGATTATCTCAGTGAACTGACAGGAAAAGAGATTGCCAGCCTGTCCATTGTCTTTACCATTGCCAATGGTGTGGGCCCTGTCACCATGATTGCAGGCGGTGCAATTACTAAAAAAATCGGGCCGAAGATGGTTGTGATCCTTGGCGGCATGCTTTTTGCTGCTGGCATGATTTCCTCTGGTTTTGTCACCAGCGCCGGGCTTTTGATGGTTACATACGGCGTGTTGGTAGGCCTGGGGGTGGGTATGGTATATGGCTGCACCATCTCCAATACCATCCGGTTTTTCCCGGATAAGAGGGGGCTTATCGGAGGGATCGCCACGGCTTCTTATGGAATCAGTTCGGTTTTGGTTCCTTTTGCTGCCAATATGCTGATTCGGATGGCAGGTGTAACTGCCTCCTTTAAGATCCTGGGCATTGTCATGCTGGTTGTCATTGTTCTTGCGTCTGCCTTTATTGAGAAGTGTCCCGACGGATATGCGCCTGCCGGATATACGGCATCATCAGGAAATGGAAAAGCCATCCGGGAGTATTCCTGGATGGAAATGCTGAGGGAGCCTTTGTTCTATGTGATGCTTTTGGTTCTCTGCTGCGGCGCAACTTCAGGAATGATGATTATTTCTCAGGCATCGCCTCTTGCGCAGAGGGTGCTTTCGATTTCTGCCGATGCAGCGGCATCCATTGTTTCTGCTATTGCTCTTTTTAATACCATTGGCCGTATTATTGCTGGGGGAATCTCTGACAGGCTGGGGCCGGTTGCCACTATCCGCTGTATTTTTGCAGGCTCTATTCTTGGCCTTGGTCTGATGTACATAGCTGTTGGAGGGGGAGCTGGTATCTGTTTTTACATGGGTGCTTATGTGACTGCTCTGATGTTTGGCTCTATCATGGGGATCTACCCTGGTTTTACTGCCTCTCAGTTTGGACCGAAGAGCAATGGCGTGAATTTTGGCATTATGTTTATCGGGTTTGCCCTGGCAGGGTACATAGGGCCGACGATTCTCTCCAAGCTGTATCTTTCTACGGGAAGTGATTCTATGGCGTTGCTGCTGGCTATGGGGCTTGGCGCAGTGGGGCTGGTATTTGCCTTTGTGCTTAGCAGATTTAAGAAAAACTAAAGGCTGGCTATGGATATTACGATCAATAAGGGACGGGTAAAGGAAATCATGGAGAGTTTTCACATACTGACCGGAATCACCTTGGTTTTGATCTGTACGGATGGGAAAACGATCTTAAAGTATCCGGAGGGGAATAATGTGTTCTGCAGCTGCATGAAAGCAGGGAAACGGACGGGGAAGCTGTGTATGGAGTGTGATGAAAGGGCGCTGGAGTACTGCAGAATGGAGAACGCACTCTATATGTATCACTGTCATGCCGGGCTTTTAGAGGCATGTATGCCCCTTTTTCTGGAGAGAGAAGTGGTGGGCTACCTTATGCTTGGGCAGATCACGGATGACCCGGATAAGAAACGGCTGGGGCGGCGTCTGGCTCAGTATATACAGTACAACTGCAGGGATGGGCTGGATGAAGTTTTTAGAATGGATCCGGAGCGGATAAAACAGGTTCTCTCAAGGGAGGAATCTTATGGATCGGAGATTTTATATTGCACAAAGGAAACCATTCATGCGGCTACTGTGCTGATGAATGCCTGTTCTTCTTACCTGATTTCTGAAAAGAATATTCAGAAAAAGAAGAAACATTTTGTAGAAAGGCTGGATGAGTATCTGGAACTACATTTATCGGAACCGATTACTGTTCAGCAGATATGCAGGTATTTTGGAATGGGAAGAACCAGCTTGTATGATTTGTGCAATCAGATCCTGGATACCAGCATTGGAGATTATATTCAGACGTTCCGGTTTATGAAGGCTATGGACATGATTATGACGGGAAATCATACGATTCCCGTCATTGCTGAAACCTGCGGCTATTCTAATCCGGAATATTTTTGCAGGATCTTTAAAAGGGAGACTGGGGTTTCGGCAAGGGTGTATATGGAGAAGTTCCGTGCAAATTAGTGCGGGATCAAACGTAAGAAAGGGCGGTATACGTCGAAGGAGGCTGGTACATTGCTGCATTCATTTACTCGCAAATTAGTGCAGCGATGTACCAGCCTCTTTCTTTTATGTAGGAGAATAATATGAAATGGTGAAAGGCAGTATGAATTTATAAGTCTCTTGCTACAAAGTACCCCTGGGAGATGGCCTGTGTTACCTGACCGGGCTTTACACAGTCACCGATGGTATAGAATTCTTTGGTGAGGCCGGCAAGGTCTTTCACAGTATCAAAGCGGGGACGAACTCCTGCACAGAGAACGACGGTATCGGCTTCTACCATCAGGGGATTGCCGTCTTTATTTTCACACAGAACCCCTTGGTCTGTTATTTCAACAGCTCTGGTATTTACCATGGAGGTAATATATTTTTGGAATTGTTCTTTCAGCGCCATGGCATGGAACTGGTTGGCATCAGCGGCAATGGCTTCTCTCATCTCGATGATGGTAACGGTTTTCCCCATATGTGCCAGGTTAATACCAGTTTCTGCACCGATGAGGCCGCCGCCCAGAATGGCGATCCGCTGGCCCAGGGCATCTGTGTCTGCCTCGCAATTGGTTGCCAGAACAACATTTTTTCCATCAATTCCTTTGATCGGAGGAATGATGGGCTCTGCGCCCACGCCTGCAATCAGGACATCTGGTTCTTCTGCCTCCACATAGGCACGATCTACAAAGGTGTTCAGGCGGACATCTATCTTTTCGTTTTCCACACGTCTTTTTAACACCTTCATGAGACGGTACAGATCTCCTTTAAAGGGAACGTGTTCTGCAAATTTTAAGGAGCCGCCTAAGGAGTCGGTGTTATCGCAGAGGATTACCTCGTGTCCCCGTCTGGCCGCAGTGATGGCAGCCTCCATTCCGCCGGGGCCTCCGCCTACTACCATAACCTTCTTCTTTTCTGTCACAGGGGCATAATAATACTTGCAGTCCAGCTCATGGCCGATCACCGGGTTTACAGCACAGGAGACAACAGTGCTGCGAACGATGGAATCAAAGCAGTGATAGCAGCGCAGGCAGGGAGTGATATCTTCTGCATGGCCGGCCTGGGCTTTTTTGGGGAAGCAGGGATCTGCAATCAGCTGTCGGCCGATCTCTACCATATCTGCTTTGCCGGAGGCGATGATCTCTTCTGCCAGTTCCGGAGTGTTGATGGTGCCTACGGCGGCAACTGGAATGTAAACATGTTTTTTTATCTCTGCTGCAAGGTATACATTGCACCCATAGTCCAGGAACATGTGAGGATGGGTCCGCACGAACAGGCCTTCGCCTTCATGGGATGCTGCAGATACATTGATCATATCTACCTTATCCTGAAGCATTTCGGCGACTTTGCAGTAATCTTCCAGATGAAGGGCACCTTCGATAAAGTCATCGCCATTGAGGCGAAGCTCAATAGGAAAGTGAGGGCCTACTGCCTTACGGACAGCATCAATGGCCATAATCAGAAAACGGGCGCGGTTTTCTAAAGAACCGCCGAATTCATCGGTTCTGTGATTCTCCACAGGGGAAAAGAACTGGTTGAATAACCAGCCGTGGGCAGCATGAACCATCAGCATATCGAATCCGCAGTCTTTTACTCTTTTTGCTGCGATGGCATACTGGTCCACAATGTGTTCAATCATTTCCCTGCTTATCTCGTAGACATGCTCGCCTGTAGGAAGATCTTCCTCACTGGGGCCGTAGGCAAGGCGGCCGGAGGTTTCATCGCCGCCGATACTGGCAAGGCCTGCGTATTTTCCACCATGGGACAGCTCGATGTTAGCCAGTGCGCCATGGCGCTTGATGGCCATGGCCGTGTGGGTTAAGCCAGGCATACACTCCGGGTCATCTAAATGAATCTGGCGGTTGTGAGACTCACCGGTCTCCGTATCAGTGATACTCTCACCTAAGGTTACCACAGCAGCGCCGCCCCGGGCCTTCTGCTCGTAATAATTGACATCAAAAACAGTGAGGCGCCCATCAGGAGTCAGATCCATCATGCCGGTGGGGGCTGCGATAATGCGGTTTTTTAAGGTGACGCTGCCGATCTGGATCGGCGAGAATAAGTGAGGATACTTTTGTTTCATAGTTTTTCCTTTCTTTGATTGTATCGTTTTGTATTGATTGTGTAGATTGCGTTTTCTTCACGCGGTTATGGATAAATTAATTATAAGAGAAGGAAAGCAGGTTTCAAAGGGAAGATTGTCCCGAAACTTGTAAAATTGTCCGGATTTTTTGTGACATTAAAATACTTTCTTATATCAGGTTAAACAGGTGAAGATATGGAAACGGCATGTTCGATTATGGGGAAAGGGTGCTGGAAGAATTTTTGATAAGCGCATAAAATTCCCTTACAGTACAGATACTACATCCAGAAACGGAAAGTACAGCAAATGGAGGAATGATTTATGAAAGCTACAGGCATAGTGAGAAGAATTGATGATCTTGGACGAGTGGTAATACCAAAAGAAATACGCAGAACACTTCGGCTCCGGGAAGGAACGCCGCTAGAGATATTTACGGATCGTGAGGGAGAGATTATTCTGAAAAAATATTCTCCTATGGTAGAGTTGACTGCTTTTGCAACCCAATATGCGGAGGCCATGGCTCAGTCCACAGGCCTGATTGTCTGCATTACCGACAGAGATCAGGTCATTGCAGTAGCAGGAGGACCCAAAAAGGAATTGCTTCAAAAAACCATCAGCAAACAGCTGGAGCATGCCATTGGAGAAAGAGAAGTAATTCTGGCAGGAAAAGACGAGAAGGCGTTTATCTCTCTGACTTCCGAAGAAATGGAAGGAATCACCGCAGAGGTAGTAGCACCCATCATCTGTGAAGGCGATGCCATTGGCAGTGTAGGGCTGCTGAGCAGAGAGCCCAGAGCCAAGATGGGAGAGATGGAAACCAAATTGGTGATGACAGCAGCCGGCTTTTTGGGGCGTCAAATGGAGGGATGAAACGTACAATTTTATATCAGTTTATACACACGAAGCAATCATCAATTGGATGGTTGCTTCTTTTTATTGCAGGACTCCTTTAATTCTGGCCACACCGTTACAAGCATAGTTCCGAAACAGGCCAGGCCACCGATAAAATTGGAGATGGGTTCTGCCATAAAGACACCCCTGACACCAAGTCCTAATTTGGGCAAAATGAGAATCAGAGGAATCACGATAATGACTTTTCTAAAGATTGAGAAGAATACGGCATTTTTCGATTTCCCCAGTGCTACAAATACAGACTGCCCGGCAAACTGTAAGGACATCATAAAAAAGCCAAAGTAATAAATCTGCATAGCAGGAATTCCGGCGGCCACCAATTCCCCCTCACGGTTGAAGATCCGGATAAAGAATTCTGGAAAACCATGGACAAGACTCCACATAATCGTGGTGTAGGCCACGGATACCCCGGACATGAATACAATCGCCTTTTTGACCCGACCGTATTCCCCTGCCCCATAATTAAAGCCCATAACCGGCTGGGCGCTGTTAGTAAGGCCGCTGATAGGGAGGGAGATCACTTCACGGACAGAATTTACTACGGTCATGATTCCTACATAGAGATCACCGCCTAGAAGTGCTAAGTTGGCGTTGTACATGATTTGGACTAAACTGTTGGTGATGGACATGGTAAAGCCGGAAAGCCCTAAGCCGATGATATCCAGAATCCGTCGGCGTTTCAAAAGAAATGCCTGTTTCTTAAGCTTTAAAATAGCTTTGTCTCCCGTTAAAAAACGAAGAATCCAAAGAGCGGAAAGAGCCTGGGAGAGGATCGTGGCCCATGCGGCACCCCGCACTCCAAGCCCAAATACAAAGATAAAAACAGGATCTAGAATAAGATTGGTAACAGCGCCAAGAAGCACAGTCAGCATCCCCACCTTCCCAAAACCTTGAGCATTGATAAAAGAATTCATACCCAGACCGATCATAACAAAAACACTGCCGAGAAGATAAATGGTTATGTAAGAGTCCGCATAGGCAATCGTAGTATCGGATGCACCGAACAGATAGAGCATAGGACGTTTCAACAACAATCCCAGGGCAGTTAAGATAAATCCGCAGAGAACCATCATCACAAAAGAATTGCCCATAATAGCCTCTGCCTCTTCCTCGTTACCCCGTCCCCGTTCAATGGAACACAGCGGTGCCCCGCCCATTCCGAACAGATTGGCAAAGGCGATTACCATAGATATAATAGGAAGACATAAACCCAGTCCTGTCAGTGCCATGGTAGCATTCTCAGGAATCCGTCCAATATATATTCTGTCTACTATATTATATAGTACATTGATTAACTGTGCCAATGTCATAGGCAAAGCCAAGCCCAGAATATTTTTGATGACGCTTCCTTTCGAAAAATCATTTTTGTCGCTATGAGTTGTTGTCATATGGTTTTTCAAAGCCATTACCCCTTTCGTTTCTTATTCCTTATTCTACGCTATCTGACTTGTAAAAGCAAAACAAAATTAAAGGCAATATAAAAAATAGAGAAAAATATAAGAAAATATAGAAAAAACCGGTTGACAGAAAACAACATCTCTGGTACAATAAACAATGCCTTTGAAAACAGAAAAAGATTTGAGGGTAATTATATAGAGTGTGTTAACTGCGGAGAAATACTCAAGAGGCCGAAGAGGCGCCCCTGCTAAGGGTGTAGGTCGGGCAACCGGCGCGAGGGTTCAAATCCCTCTTTCTCCGTTCTTTTTAACCGGTAAGAGAAAATGTTAAAATACATCATTCTAAAAAGTTAAAAAGAAAGATAAAAAACTGTTGACAACTGGAAAGACTTATGGTAGTATGAATGAGTTGCTGTTGAAGACAGAAAAGCAGTAGATGAACCTTGAAAATCAAAGATTGAACAGTATGTAAAACCCTGAAAATTCTAG
>CANDZL010000086.1:0-14673 GCA_947425205.1 uncultured Hungatella sp.
GATATACGAAAGTATGATTTTATTCCTATGCCCGTTAAAGAAAAATGGGGCGCTTGGGTACGCACAGATTCTGCATTATCTAAAAAGAAACGGATACAGCCAGAGGACCTGGCTGGTGAACAAGTGATCATTGCTGCCGGGGATTTTGTAAAAAGCAATATTGGAAAATGGCTGGGAGACTACAAAGATCAGGTAAAAGTAATTGCAGAAGGGAATTTGCTCTATAACGAGATGATGCTCGCCGAAAGCGGGCTGGGGGTGGTTCTGGGAATTAAATTGAATTATATATGTGAGGCTTTGCAATTTGTCCCTCTTTCCCCAATGCTGGAAACAAGTACGGTTATGGTATGGAAAAAGGAGCAGGTTTTTACATCTGCCACAAACGCTTTTCTTTCCTTTGCAAGACAATACGAAAAAGTAATATCGAATGATAAATTATAGGTATTAGACATTGAAAAAATGCAGAATTATAATAGGGGTGTTCCAGAAAGCGGAACGCCCTTATTATTTTCAGCAAAGGAGTGAGGAAAGCGAAATGACCATTGATGAAGCCAGCGAGCGGTATAAAATTCCTATGGAAGTGTTAAAGGAGTATGAAAGCTGGGGGCTATGTGGCGAAGTAAAAAAGATTATGGGTACGTGGCAGTATGATGACAGGGACTTGCAGCGGTTAAGCATGATTATGACACTTCATGACATAGGATTCGGCAATGACGAGGTAGAGTGTTATATGCGCTTGCTTTTGGAAGGGGAATCCACTGCAGAGGAACGGCTGAAGATGTTGAGTAAAAAGCGAGGGCAGGCACTTGACGAAATCCACTTTAAACAAAAGCAACTGGACCGGATGGATTATCTTCGATATAAGATCAGACAGGATAGCGGCAAATAAAAATATCAGATACATTCAGAAGTACAAGGTCAGGGCGATTGGTGTCAGCGATTTTTACCGGACCGGTTTATGAGTTTAGCGTTATTTAGCGACAGAACGCCAATGGTAAATCCGTTTTCTGATGACGAGATGGAACCATATTTTTATGAATCATGAGGATGTGGCGAAGTCTGACGAAGCGTTCCATACAGATAATTTTGTGTTGGCGCAGATTGAAATCTAAGTATTGGGAAAAAGCAATGGAATAGTAAAAGGAGGGCCTAAAATATGGCAGTAAAACAGACAGCAGGAAGAAAAGATCTTGGGGAATTCGCCCCTAAATTTGCAGAACTAAACGATGATGTGCTGTTCGGTGAAGTATGGAGCAGGGAGGATAAACTGTCCCTGCGTGACCGCAGCCTTGTAACAGTGGTTGCCTTAATGTCCATGGGACTTACGGATTCTTCTTTCCAGTACCATCTGATGACAGCAAAGAAAAACGGGATCACGAAAACGGAGATTGCAGAAATCCTTACCCATGTGGCTTTTTATGCAGGATGGCCGAAGGCATGGGCGGCTTTCCGTATGGCGAAAGAGGTCTGGACCGAAGAAGCAAAAGGCGATGCAAGACAGCAACATGAAAATGCTATGGTCTTTCCGATTGGCGCACCGAATGATGGATTTGCACAGTATTTTATGGGACAGAGCTATCTTGCGCCGCTTTCTACTTCTCAGGTTGGCATTTTCAATGTGACCTTTGAGCCGAAATGTCGCAATAACTGGCATGTTCATCATGGGGATCCGGGTGGCGGGCAGATTTTGGTCTGTGTTGCCGGACGGGGCTATTATCAGGAAGAAGGCAAAGAGGCGCAGGAACTTCATCCGGGAGATGTGGTGAATATTCCGGCAGGCGTGAAGCACTGGCACGGCGCAGCGCCGGATAGTTGGTTTTCCCATCTGGCGGTGGAGGTTCCGGGAGAAAACAGTTCGAATGAATGGTTGGAGCCGGTTACAGATGAAGAGTATTCTTTATTGAAATAGTGGGGTGGCAGGATGAAAAAAAGGCAGTAGTTGCGGGGGCAGGCCGAAGGTTTGGAAACCACATAGTGGTTAATTTCGCTATATAAAAGTTTAGGAGGTCTTGCATTATGAAAAAATTTCAGAAAATGATGAGCATTGTATGTATGATGGGGCTGCTGTCCTGCTTTACAGCCTGTGGTTCTTCGGGTGGGAACCAGAATACAGGCGGGCAGCTTAAGACACCGGAAACCATAGTTTCGACACAGGAGGAAACGGATAAAAATTCGGATGCGGATATTGTGGGACATGCCACAGGTCAGGATGGGGAAACAATGGAACCGGCAGATATGGAAGAAGAAACCAGCAAGGTGCTGGTGGCTTATTTCTCTGCAACCGGAACAACGAAGGCACTGGCTGAGTATGCCGCAGATGCCTTGGGGGCGGATCTGTACGAGATTGTACCAAAGGAGCCATATACGGATGAGGATTTGAATTACAGTGACCGCAATACAAGAGCGACGGTGGAGCAGAATGATAAAAATGCACGGCCTGCTATTTCCGGCAGTGTGGAGAATATGGGGAAGTATGAGATTGTATTTCTTGGGTATCCGATCTGGTGGGGCGAAGCTCCCCGCGTCGTGGCTACCTTTATGGAAAGCTATGAGTTTGGCGGAAAAACGATTGTTCCGTTCTGTACATCCGGCAGCAGTGGGATTGGTTCAAGTGCCACAAATCTGCATGGCTTGTGTGGGAATGATGTTGCATGGCTTGATGGTGCCCGCTTGGGAAGCAGTTCTTCCCGTGAGGAGATTGTAGAATGGATCAACAGTCTCGGCTTGGATGTGGAGGCGAGGTGAAACCGAAAGCAGTTGTAAAAGGAATCATAGATAAGATCATGTTTTTATCACGGTTACGGGTTTTTGGCGTAACAGGCATATTTCATTGATCTTTACAATCCTGATATTTGGCGTCTATGAACCAGAATATGATGCTTCTATTATTATTTATTTTCAGGTCTAAATCTTCACTAAGTTTTTTATACTGGCTTTTAAGAATCTAAATACCCCTTTTCGATAAGAATTGTCATATCTACATTCTTACCAAAAAGGGGTTTACAAAAAATCCCCTCACTCCCCGGAGAACCGTTCAATCACACATCTATGCGTCTTATTTTTCTTTTGATAACTAATCCCTACAAGCAGAATATTTCTGCTATAACTTGGGATAGATTCAATATATTTTTTTTCTTTAATCTGCCTAATAGCGGTTTTTGCAGACACATCCCACTTTAATTCAATAAGCAATACAGGCAGATGAGAGTATTCTTTTTTAGGAAGAAATACCAGATCTGCAAAACCTCTGCCTGTTGGAAGTTCACGGACAGGTTTGAAATAGTATTGCATTGCGCTAAGATATGCAATACTTAAAACGCTGCTTAAAGAAATTTCGTTATGATACATTATAACAGATGAATACTCCGAATGAAACCGTTCAATTGCGTCAGCTACGAATTCACAATCCATATCTAACGTAGCCTTTACCAATTCTTCTGACTTTATCTGCAGTTCTGTCAACTCATTCCATTTCCTTCGTTTGGTAGCTTTCACAAATTCACTGCGGATCTCCTCATTGGGGATAAAAGCAGTTTGGCTGGTTCTGTCATAGGCCAGATAGCCAAGGTGAATCAGGAGAGTAAGTACGTCATCCATATCCTCAAAGGTGACCATATCATTTTGGAAGGAACTGACTTCAACTTTTATGGCTTCGCCGGAAATCATCCGGATGATCGCAGCTTTGAGTCCATCAAAATCCATATTGATCAGTGGCAGAATGGACTCATAAGTGCCTGTCTGGGACCAATAACTTTGGAAATCGCCCCGCATCATGAGACTTACTACAGCTTTGGGGTTATAGATATGGATATCTGAAAGAAGATAACCGTCATACCATGATTTTGCTTCTTTATAATCGATATGATATGTTTCACATAATCCGTTTACTTCTTCCTCCGTAAATCCCATATAGGGTGACAAAATGCTGGAATCAAGCATTGTAAATTCATCAAAATTATTCAGTGCGGATTGAGTCTTGATTTTTTTAATAGGAAGGATTCCGGTTAAATAGGCAAGATGCAGAAACTTTGTGGGCTGAGTTCCTTTGAAAAGCCCTCGAAGAAGGTTAATGTATTCCTCTTGCACCGCTGTATTTTGGACTTCCTCGCGAATCAGTGCATCCCACTCATCGATGATAATGATAAACTTTTGGCCAGTTTTATTGTTTATGATATCCAGCATATCCGGAAGAGAGGTAACCGAGGAAGAAACGATATTAGGATATACATCACCCAACTCCTGAATGATCGTTTTTTCGATATAGGAAACGGTTGCTGTGGCAGACTTGGCACTGATTCGGCACCATTGTACATCAAAATGGATGACATTATATTTGTTTAAATGTTGATAGAACTTGTCATCTGAACTGATTTTTTTCCCCTCAAACATAGAAAAAGAGTCACAGCCTTTGCTGTAATAGGCTGTCAGCATATCTGCCGTAATTGATTTCCCAAAACGTCTGGGACGACTGTTACAAATTAAGGCGTTATTGGTGTCCATCATCTTGTTTGTGTAAGACAACAGTTCTGTTTTGTCTATATATATTTCGCTGTTCAGTGCAACCTGAAAGGCACTATTATCCGGATTCACAAATCTTCCCATGCTGGCAGAGACACTCCTTACTTATATTGATCTATCTTAGATTCTGATATGATAGATATAGCATATATCAATAATTTTAGTTTACCATAGGAAAAGGCACATATCAAGGAAATTTACATCTCAGAATTACGGTGAGTTCTCGTTACTTTTTACACCCGCACCAATCATTCCGCTGATTGGCGTGGAGCTTATGATAACTTCTATATAACTTTTACGATATATTTTTGTAGGTCAAGATGAAGAGATATATTTTCTGCTTGCAGAGAGGGGGGAATCTGATATAATTGAATAACATCTCTCTCCTCCTGGCACCCTGTGATCCAACCAGGAGAAGGGTGGCACTTGATGAGACAAGGAGGCTTTAAGTGAATCACGTATACAGTATGTTAAAGAGAGAAAAGGAATTTCGGTTTTTGTGGCTTGGTTACACGTTGACAGTATTTGGAGAATGGTTTGCGGTTATAGCGATTAATCTGTACGTGTGGAACGCTTATGAATCCATGATATTATCGTCCATCAGTTTAGCCATCAATATGATTCCAACAGTATTTTTAGGGCCCCTATTAGGCGGATTGGTGGATTGGTGCAGCAAAAAGAAGATGGCAGTCTTCTTATCGGTTCTCAACTGCATGGTTCTTCTGATACCAGTATTGTTTATAACCATGTTTAACACCATATATGTAGTATGCATATTTAACTTTCTGATAGGTGTTGTTTCCTGTATCCGATATCCATGGATTAATTCCTATTTACCCAGTGTCGTAAAAGAAGAAGACTTGTTGAATGCCAATTCCCTGATTTCTTTTAGTAAAACCAGTGGGCAATTGATTATGCCTTTACTGTCTGGCCTTTTACTGGCAGAAGCTTCGTCGTCGGTGCTCTATCTGTTCAATATCTTATTTTTGATTCTGGCAATGGCAGCATTTTCCAGATTATCTGGAGGCCGGCCGGCAAATAAGCAGAAGCGGCAGAAGAAGGCGCGGTTGTTTGAGGTTTCCACATGGAAAGCCATCTGTTCAGATAAAAAAGCCATGACTGTAAGCTTAACCATCATGTGCCTTCTGTTTTTGGATGGGGCGACGGATCTGCTTTTAATTGTGGAAACCCAGCGGATACCGGAGAAGGCAGATGTCTATTATGGGGCGGTTACAACAATAAAGGGGCTTGGAATGGCGCTAGCAAGCATGGGAGCATACAAGTGGCTGGCCAGCACAAAGAAGAATTATATACATCTTCTATGCTTTCTCAGTTATTTGAAAATTTTGCTTATATGCTTGATGGGGCAGGTGACGGCGATACCAGGGTTTGCCCTGATTGTTTTCTTGGAGGCCTATCTGTGGATCTCCATTACTATTATTGAAAAATGTGTTATGCAGTCAATTTTTCCGGCGGCTGACAGGGCAAAGATATTCGCAATGTATGGCTCTATGTGCTGGCTGGCAGGTTCCGCCGGAACCTTATTTTTTGGTTTCCTGTCTGAAATGGCAGGGATCCCCATAGCGATCGCTGCTGATGCAACACTGGTTTCTGTCATGCTGATCGTAGTACACCGACATGGTATATTGTGGGAAATGAAAAAACTCCCGTCAAAAAATCAAAAAGAATAAGGGATTCTGGTGATTTAACATTGATAATTCTGCTGGCAATTCGCCCCCTATTTCCCTTGACATATCCTGCTTTTACAGGTATTCTGTTGTTACAAAAGAGAAGACAGTGTTATGTCAGGGGGATGGGGATGCTTTTTAACAGCTGGCAATATCTGATATTTTTTCCAATTATAGTTCTTATCTATTTTATCCTTCCTAAAAGAGTCAAAAATATCTGGCTGCTTATAGCCAGCTATTATTTTTATATGGGATGGAATGCAAAATATGTGGTTCTTCTTTTCTTTACTACCATCGTCACCTATACAGGGGCTTTGATTCTGGAGAAGCACAGGAGAAGATGGATTCTTTTTCTGACCATAGGAGTGAATCTAGGTATCTTATTTTATTTCAAATACGTTTCGTTTGCATGGGATAACGTGGGGAGAGTGTGCAGGTATTTGAACATTCCCTTTGAGAGCAGGCAGTTTGATATTCTTCTTCCAGTAGGTATCTCTTTTTTCACGTTTCAGGCGATTGGATACACCATCGACGTGTATCGAAAGGAGATTTATGGGGAACGGAATCTTTTAAAATACGGGCTGTTTGTATCCTTTTTCCCACAGCTGGTGGCAGGCCCTATTGAGAGGAGCAAAAATCTGCTAAAGCAGCTGGATAAAACCTATTCCTTTTCCTATGACAGGATGAGGGAGGGGCTGCTTTTGATGCTTTGGGGATTCTTCTTAAAGCTGGTGATTGCAGACAGGGCTGCGATTTTTGTGGATACCATATTGAAACAGACAGGGCAGTATGGAGGCCTTTACATTGTAGCGGCTGTGCTCCTGTTTGCATTTCAGATCTACTGTGATTTCTTTGGGTATTCGGTGATCGCCAAGGGAAGCGCATGGATTCTGGGATTTGGGCTGATGGATAATTTTGATGCACCTTATTTTTCGAAATCTGTGGCGGAGTTCTGGCGCAGGTGGCATATTTCCCTTGGCAGCTGGTTTAGGGACTATCTGTATATTCCTCTTGGAGGATCGCGAAAGGGAAAGAAAAGAACCTACATGAACCTGATGGTTGTGTTTTTGGCCAGCGGCCTGTGGCATGGGGCAGCCTGGTCCTACCTGCTGTGGGGCGGCTTAAACGGCGGTTTTCAGGTGATCTCAGATGTGACCAAAGGGATCCGAAAGGCCATAAGGAATGTGCTTTGCATCCGGGAAAACAGCTTTTCTCACCGGCTTTTTCAGACGGTATCTACGTTTTTTCTTATTGATTTTACCTGGCTCTTTTTCAGGATCAACGGGCTTAAGGAGGCGCTTCCTGTGCTGAAAAGCGTTATAACTGGCTTTAATCCCTGGATTTTGGCGGACGAAAGCCTGTTTCAGTGTGGGCTTGACCGCAGGAACTTCCAACTGCTTCTTTTATCTATCGGTGTTCTTCTGGCGGCGGATTATGGAAAATATAAAGGAGTTTGCATCCATAAGAAAATCCTGGAGCAGGATTTTTGGTTTCGGTGGCTGGTCTTTGCCGGAGGAACCTTGTTTATCCTGATTTTTGGGGTGTGGGGCGGAAATTATGATGCCAAAAGCTTTATTTATTTTCAGTTTTAAGGGGCACCGAATGACAAGAATCCGAACAAAGATTATGACAAGAATCAAGGGAAAAAATATGGCAAAAAGTGTGGGAAAACGAATCCTGGCAGTATTGTGTGTTCTGGCAATTATTGTCTTAGGATTGTGCTTTGGAAACAGGTTGACAGTGAATAAGGCCAGCAGGGAACAATATGAACAGTTTTTTATGACGGAGCAGGACTTTGATGTGCTGTTTTTTGGCTCCTCCCATGTGATTAACGGAGTATCGCCAATAGACTTGTTCCGTGAGTACGGGATCACCAGCTTTAATTTGTCTATGCACGGGAATTACGTTGCCAGCGGTTACTATCTTCTGAGGGAGAGCCTGGAGATTCTTAAGAAAAAGGGCAGGCAGCTCCCCAAGGCTGTGGTGCTGGATATTTATGGAGGAGACGAGACGGTGTTTGACCTTCACAATGCATGGGACAGTTTTCCTTTGTCTCCTGCAAAGGTGGAGATGGTTAAGGCATTGGTTCCCAAGGAGGATCAGGCGGCTATGCTGGCACCGTTTTTTCTGTATCACAACCGGTGGAGTGAGTTAGAGCAGAAGGATTTTAAGCTGTATACCAGCAGAAAATATGGGGTGCAGCCCCGGTATGAGATGTGTTATCCGGCAGAGGAGGTCATCCGGGATCCGGAGGAGATGGAGGAGGCGGATGAGGAGAAGCTTCGTTACGTGGATCGGGTCTATGAATTGTGTGAAAGCCAGGGAATCCAGCTGATTCTGATTCATATTCCCTACACATATCATCCGGAATGGCAGAGGGAGGCCAATGCTATCTGCAAATATGCCCGGGAACAGGGGATACGGTGTGAGAATTTTTTGAATCAGGATATTGGGATTGACTTTGAGATTGACTTTTATGACCAGGGACATTTGAATGCTGCAGGGATGGGGATTATGACCAGGGAGTTGGGAAGGATTCTTCATGAGGTTGGAATGGAGGATCACAGAGGGCAACCGCAGGAGCAGGTATGGAGGGAAGAAGGTGAGCAGTTTTTGCTATACCGGATCCAGCAGCTGGAGATGGTGAGGGATGGCAAAGCCTATCTTATGGGTATTCATGATCCGGATCTTATCTCCACAGTACAGATTACAGAGGCTGCCTTGGAGGATGGGCAGATTGCGAAGCTGGTGGAGCGGCTTGGTAAGGCGGGACATGAGATCTGTGTGGAGAGGGAATCCATCAGGATTCACCAGGAAGCGGGAAGCGTTAAAGAATATGACATCTACTGCCAGGTTTACCGAAGAGACATCCTGGATGAGCCGGTGCATACGGCAGGATTCCGTCTTGATGTAACATTTCAATAGTGTGTTGGCTTAACAAAACCACATCGGTACCTTGATATGAACTGGCCATTGGAGTGTCTCGAATCAGATTTCAGATAACCTTAAGATAGCCTGGTGCCTCGTCTGGTTTACTTTCAGCGGGATGTAAGCCAGACAACACGAATCTATGCCTAACCTGTACCTAACCTATGCCAGAGCCAAAGAATTGACACTGGCAAAAAAGGATGATATAATCGGAAAAATCAGGGGGATATCTTGTATGGAAGAAAAGAGGCAGTATAATGGATTGGATCTGTTAAAATGTATCCTGGCAGTGTTGGTGGCAGTACGTCATGTGGTTCAGTTATATTATCCGGCGGAGAGCAAGTGGCGTTTGCTGATCTGTTCATGGTTGTCCAATCTGGCAGTGCCAGGATTTTTTGTCATGGCCGGTTTTTTCCTGTTTCGCAAGATAGAAAATGGGAAGACAAAAAAGGATATAAAGACCGTGAAGGGATATTTATTAAGAATCCTTAAGCTGGCTCTTATCTGGTCAGCAATATACCTTCCGGTGGATCTCTATACCTGGTATTACAGCGATTCGGATGCCAGTGTGGCGGAATGGATTTGGTATTATATAAAAAGCTTCTTTTTGAACCATACTATCGTACAGCTTTGGTTTTTGCCAGCTCTTTTTGTGGCATGCCTGCTGGTGTGGTTTTTGTATGCCAGGGGAATGAAGATATGGCAGATCCTGGTGGCAGGTGGAATTCTATTTAGCATGTACTGTTTTGTGTCCAACCGGTATGTTCAGTGGGGAATGGGGACGGAAGCCCTCCTTCAGCTTTATCGCCGATATTTTTATACCATGCGCAACGGCGTATTCTATGGTACGTTTTTTGTGGCTTTGGGCTTGTGGTTTGCGAAAACAGAAAAAAGGCTGTCTTTTAAGACAGCGGCTATAGGATTTGTGATCTGTTTGGCCCTTATGTTTTGGGAGGCGCTGCATTACTACAATCTGAACTGTGTACTTATGGCGGCACCGGCTGCATTTTTTATGATTTCTGCTGCATTGGCTGTGACATGGAAGAATCGAAAGATATATCCAAGGCTTCGAAAAATGAGCCAGTGGGTTTATCTGTCGCAGTACTATTTTATGTTCCTGTTTTCATTGACCATGAAGCCTCATCTGATTTCCTACACAAAGAAGGAGATTACAGTGGCTGTCATGGGGCCAATGATGCTTTTCTGCGGGGCCATGGTGTGGCTGTCTGAGACCAAACGGTTCGGATGGTTGCGAAACCTGATTTAGCGTACAGATGGATTGACTTGAAGATGTTTTCCGTATCGTCTGATGGATTTAAGGTGCATATTGGCCTTGGTGGTTTCGCCAAGTATAAAACGATCAAGTATACAACAATCAAGTATACAATAATAAATGAAAAGAAATAAGGCATTGGAAAGAAGAGGATAAGATGAAACAGTACAAAATTGCAGTGGCAGGGACTGGATATGTGGGGCTGTCCATAGCCACACTGTTATCCCAGCATCACAAGGTTACCGCAGTGGATATTATTCCGGAGAAGGTGGATATGATCAACAGCCGGAAATCGCCTATTCAGGATGAGTATATTGAACGCTATTTATCGGAGAAGGAATTGGATCTGACAGCGACGTTGGACGGTTCGGCCGCTTACAGGGATGCAGATTTTGTGGTGATTGCTGCACCGACAAACTATGATTCCAAGAAGAATTTTTTTGACACGTCTGCGGTGGAAGCTGTGATTGAGTTGGTGATGGCCAGCAATCCAGATGCGATTATGGTGATCAAGAGTACGATTCCGGTAGGGTATACGGAGTCTGTGAGGGAAAAGTATCACACAGAAAATATTTTGTTCAGCCCGGAATTTTTAAGGGAGTCCAAGGCATTGTATGATAATCTCTATCCATCCCGTATCATTGTGGGATGCCCCCAGGAGGATGAGAGGCTGGTTGCAGCCGCTCATATATTTGCAGATCTTCTGAAGGAGGGAGCCCTGAAGGAGACCATTGACGTTCTTTTTATGGGCCTGACGGAGGCTGAGGCTGTGAAGCTGTTTGCCAATACCTACCTGGCTCTGCGGGTTTCCTATTTTAATGAGCTGGATACTTATGCGGAGTCCAAGGGGTTGGATACCCAGTCTATTATAAACGGCGTGTGTCTGGATCCCCGAATCGGCACCCATTACAACAATCCGTCCTTTGGATACGGAGGATACTGCCTGCCAAAGGATACGAAGCAGCTGTTGGCCAATTATCAGCATGTGCCCCAGAATATGATGTCCGCCATTGTGGAGAGCAATCGGACCAGGAAAGATTTTATCGCTGATCGGGTTCTGGCTATGGCTGGATACTATGATTACGCAAAAACCAATGAGTATCATGCGGATTATGAGAAGGAAGTGGTTGTGGGCGTATACCGCCTGACAATGAAAAGCAATTCCGACAATTTCCGCCAGAGCAGTATTCAGGGCGTGATGAAAAGGATCAAGGCAAAAGGCGCTATTGTTATCATCTATGAGCCGACTCTGAAGGATGGAAGCACCTTCTTCGGTTCCAGGGTGGTCAATGACCTGGAGACGTTTAAGGAGAAGAGCGGAGCCATTATTGCCAATCGGTATGACAGCAGCTTAGATGATGTGAAGGAGAAAGTTTATACCAGGGATATCTTTCGGCGTGATTAATATATCATTTTGCTAATCACTATACCAAGCACGTCTGAAAAGCATTCTGTGTGTTTGGTGTAGTGATTTTCTGATACATTAACATACATATAAGAATTCAATAAAAAATTCCATAAAAAGTTTTGATAAAACAGTTGATAAAAGATGGTAAAAAAATCTGACAAAATTTTGAAAAAACGGTTGCCTAATTGGAAAAACTGTGTTATACTATCAAAGTTCGCGGGAGTGCTGGAATTGGCAGACAGGCAAGACTAAGGATCTTGTGGGTGTATGCTCGTGTGGGTTCAAGTCCCATCTCCCGCAGATGCAGAAGTGGCGGAATTGGCAGACGCGCACGGTTCAGGTCCGTGTGGTGGTTTCACCTTGTGGGTTCGACTCCCATCTTCTGCATGAGAGGCCTAAATCCTTGAAAAATCAGGGGTTTAGGCTTTTTTGTGTTATGGAGTGAGGTGAAAATTGCTGTCTGGAATTGATTTCTGGAGGTGGAGATTGAACGCCTGGAATTTCCGGAGACCCAAAAGAGCATGGACGAGGAGAAGGATGCCAAAGAGGTAAGGCTGGATGTGTATGTGAAGACTAGAAACGGAGAGGTGTATAATATAGAAGTCCAGGCAAGGGGTATATAGAAGTCCAAGCCGGAGGAGGCTTATGAGGAGGACAGGGTGGTTTATCCCCTAGCTGGAAGCTGGATTGAGGAAATGGCGATTCCGGCTCATGAGGTTCTGGTGACAGAGGCGGTGGTGTATAAGGCCGTGGAGGCATTGGCGCGCTCGCCCGCTCTGGTCACGGTGTCCAGAAGCAGGGTCACGGCGCACTTCACCAGCCGGGGTGTTCCTTTGCAGCCGGTCATTCTGTTTTCAAGGGGTTTGTCCATCAATGAACTATCCCAAGTCTACACTTTTTTGACTGCCTGTGCCGTATATCCAAGAGGTAGGAAATCTGCCTGGAAAACTCGTTATTTCCACGCTCTCGGATTTGTGGTATGATGAGAAACAGAAAAATGAAATGATGGAGTTTGCAAAAGGATATAGATTATGAAAATGCCAGGCAAAAATATTGATAAAGCTATGTTTGCTCCATGCGGAATGAACTGCATGGTTTGTTATAAACACTGTTATCACAAAAAGCCATGTGCAGGGTGTTTGAACAGCGATAGGGGAAAGCCGGAGCATTGCCGAAAATGTAAGATAAAGGACTGTATAAAAGAGAAAGGATTTACCTACTGTTTTGAATGTCCGAACTATCCATGCAAACGGATAAAAAATCTTGAGAAAAGCTATAGCAAAAGGTATCGGGCCAGCCTTATGGAAAATAGTGCGTTTGTCCAGGAATATGGATTAGAACTGTTTATGATAATGCAGAAAGAAAAATACACTTGCCTGAAATGCGGCGGTATTATCTCTATCCATGATAGAGAATGCAGCGAGTGCCAAGAGAAAATAGACGGATAGGGCTTCCTTTACGCCAATAGGCGGAAGTAAGGTTCAAACTACAATGACCGCCAGGCAGCGAAATCCGGCGGCCATTGTGCGTCTACGGATGCAGAAGGAAATAAAGGATTACCGCCGTAATAAAAAGGACGGCAGCAGCAAGCAGAAATTTCTCCACATCCACCCGTTTCCCGGTTCTGTGCTTGGCAGGTTCCATAAGACTGCCCCATGGGCTCATATTCTGCAGCTTCAGGGTATAAGATGAATCCTGCCTTTTTCCGATGGCCCGTAAGAATTCCTTCCAATTATCTTCCAGAACCCTCAATCCAAATGATAATTCCCTCTCTCGAGTCTGATCTTTTACAAAATTCAGGAAGAATCCGGAGGTTTCAGAGTAGTTGGGGTGTGTCCGAAATACAGGATCCGCCTGTTTTTCCTTAAACTGCTTGTAACTGTACTCCAGGCCGCTTTCAATTGCCTTCTGCGGGCTTCTGGTTTTTTCATAAACATGAATGGTATGATAATATACCTTGGAAGATGCTTTCTGCCGCAGATAATGGTCGATCATCCGGGTGATTGCGCTTTGAATCGGAAAGGTAATGGAATTCTTCTGGCCTGCCTCCATGGCATACATCTGGCCTTTTATGGAGGTAACCGCTGCCAGAAACCCTAAAATCTCATCATTTTGCGCGGTAATGTCAGAACGGCGAAACAAGTCTCCAGAGCCGTTTAAATGAGAGACAAACCGGTTGGCGCGGGCCAGTTCCCTGCCTGTATACGAATTTTTGGCTCCCCAGACAGAAGAAGGCTGGCTGCTTTCCCCTGTGGCACTGCGGATCACCTGCTTTCTCTGGCTGATCTGCCCTTCCCACTGGTTTCGCTGGGCCACATATGCTTTGCTGGGCTGGATTTTTCCGCTGCCGGATGCCCGGTAGATCATACCGTCCTTCACAGAAGAAGGTTTGGCCGCAGCAGTTTGGGAGAAGGCAGAAGATTGGGCCTGCAAGGAGGAAGCTCTATCAGATCCGCCGCTGTTGCCGGACGACCTCTGGGCACTAAAAGGGGAACCGGAAGGAGGCGGCATGGTAAAGCGGGAGCGGCTAAAAAATTCCCTTGCTTCCTTGTTGGAGATTGGTTGTCCGGTAGTCTGCTTATACACGCTGGCTTCAATGCCTGCAAGGATATCGGTTTGTCCGGTTTCCTTCAATAAAGCAACCAATTCCCTTAGATCAGAATCCATCAGCAGGTTCAGTTTCTCTGATAGAACTCCATCCAACCGTGCCATCTGTTCCGTCTGGGCCTCACCCATAGTATATTTAAAAACAGCCTCGAGAAGAGAAAGGTATAGATCGGACAAATCCTGAAGCTGAAGGGAAAAGGCGGTTCCCTCCACTGGCTTCCAGCTAAGAAAGGCATTCCAAAGCTCTGTCT
>CANDZL010000087.1:0-14438 GCA_947425205.1 uncultured Hungatella sp.
CAGTCCATACTCTGATTCCTCCGCCGTGCACATAGAACTTGATCTCACTGCCTGGTTTCTCGCACATTCTTGCATTCAATGCAACGCCATCCACATACAGGACAGATATATCATCATCCACAATTACTGTCATATGGTACGTATGATTCGGCCGGAGTTTTAAGACTCTGGAAAGTCCTCTGTTCATACAGGTAAACCATGGATAGTTCGGCAGTTTATCAAACACTACCGTATTTTTACCTGGACTGAAATGATAGGCATAGCCAATATCCTCCTCTGAATTCTCATATATTTTTATTCCGAAGGCATATGTATGTTCCCTAAATTCTATGTCAAAATCCAGACGATAGAATGAGCCGCTGTCTGTCACTATGACCCTGTCGTCGTTTCCGTCGCACCTGCTTAATTCAAATTCATCAATCTCAACAGGTTGTTTTACAAACCGCCTGTCCAATAGTTCTGGAAGCTTCACCGCCAGTGTTCCGTCCTCTCTCTGATACACTTCCTGCATGACAGCGGTTCCGCCCCAGATCCACATGTCTGTGTCCTTCCCATTTTTCCTGGTAGGATTCCAACCGAACAGATATCGCTTATCCTCCACAGGAATCGTGCGTGCCGCATAATAAGCCCGCCCGTCAAGGCAATCGTCTGCTGGTGCTATCCAGGGTCCCAATAGATTCCTGCTCATCCGATATCTGGTCTTTCTCTCATCATCGTACTCTGAAAAAAAGAGATACCACCAGTCCCCTATCTGAAACAGATCCGGCATCTGCAATAAGTGGTACATCTCAGGATACCAGAAATCCCCCTGAAATTCCCAATGTTCCAGATCATCGCTGGTATAATACACCAGAGCGCTTTTTCTCACTTTTGGCCCTTCTTTATGTCTGGTGGCTATAAGCATAATCCAGGTTTCCATGCCATTGTCATATAATACATAAGGATCTCTGAAGAAATCTTTCTCATAGTCCTCCGGTGCCCAAATTGTCAGGTTTGGCTCCTTGATCCAGTTGATCCCGTCGTCGCTTCGGGCAAACATAATCACTTCCTTAGGCAAATCCGTACCGACATACTCCTTGCATTCTCCTGTATAAAAAGCCCGGAAACACCCCAGGGCATGGAGTACGGAACCAGCGTACAGGCAGTGTTCTCTGCCAAATTTTTCTCCTTTTTTCAGGACCTCGCCGTAATCCTGGAACGCCACCATATCTTTGCTCTTTGCCAGCGACCACCCAAATGGTTCTCCGTCTGGAAACGGCCTTGGCACCCTGTGATCACACTGATAATACATATAAAATTCTCCGTCGTGATAACAGGGCATACAATCGCCTACCCATCCGCCCTTTGGCTGATAATAAAGTTTGTACATACCGTCTCTCCTATCCTTTCACAGCGCCCTCAGTCAATCCGGCCTGCATATATTTACTTAAAAACATGTATATAAAAAGTGTGGGAAGTACTGTAACGGAAATAGCCGCAAATGTGGGCCCCCAGTCCACAAGTCCTTCTTCCCCTACGAATGCATTTAACCCCAAAACGACTGTCATCATCTTTTTCGAATTGATAAACGTATAGGAAAAGATATACTCATTCCATGAGAAGATCGCCCTCAAGGTTGCGATAGTTATAATAATATTGCGGCACATGGGGATAACAATGCTGATAAATGCTCTTCCGATTCCACATCCATCGATGGCTGCAGCCTCGATTAAATCATTGTCAAACTCTGCAAAAAAAGCCAGAAAAAGCTGAACGGAGAATGGCATTCCAAAAGCCACTTGGGGTAAGATCAGGCTCCAGTACGTATTCAGCAGGTGTATTTTAGAATAGGTCAGATACAGAGGCAGAAGAACTACCTGATAGGGAACCATAAGCCCCAGCAAGAAGTACAACTCCAACTGTTTCTTTCCACGGAATCTCAGTTTTGCTATGGCAAATGCCGCCATAGATGACAGGATAACCGTTATCCCCACCACCAAACCAGCGATAATCACACTGTTCATAAAATACTTGAGAAAATCATTGGCAAAAACCTTCACATAATTTCCCCAATACAGTTTTATCGGAAAGGCATACTGGGGGCTGGATATAAAATCATCGTACGTTTTTAAGCTTCCCAGTATGGTGTAGATCAAAGGATAGACAAATAGAAGAAGCAGCACAATTGCGATCAGTGTAATCGCCACATTGCCGACAACTCTCTTTTTATTCATGATATCCCTCCTTTGCTATTTGAAGAATACATCTGAACCAATATTGCAAACATCAGGGATTCCAATACAATAAACATGGCCAATGCACTTCCATAGCCGTATTTCATACTGGTAAACGCCTGCTTATACATATACAGTGCCTGAGTCTGTGAAGCATTCACCGGTCCTCCGGCAGTCAGTAGCGCGGGAATATCATAGGATCTTAAGGAGCCGTTCATCACCAGAATCACGTTGGCTATCAGCGCTGGTTTTAGGTGTGGCAATGTAATGCTCTTAAAAACCTGCCAGGCGTTGGCCCCATCTATTCTTGCCGCCTCTATGAGAGTCTGGGGAACGGTCAGTAGGGCTGAATAGAAAATGAGCATATAAACCGCTACATTTTTATAACCGGTGGTGAAAATCACCATTCCCAGAGAGGTCTTTGGGTTGGTCAGCCACTCTAGCTTTATCCACTCCTGGTTTATGAAGGACAGAATCTGATTAAATAGCCCTGGCGGCATAACTGCAAAAATCTTTTTAAACATCTGGCAGAGGGCCACGGAGGAAATGATGACCGGCAAATAATAAAGGGCCTGAAATGTCTTTCTAAACACTACCATCCGGTTGAGGGCCAATGCCAGTAAAAGTCCGCCTCCCACCTGAAGTATCACCTGCCAAACTGACAAGTTGACGGTATGCCACACAGCCTGCCACATCTCCCTGTCAGCCAACATGGTCAAATAATTGCTTATACCACAGAATTCCTTGGCACCATAGCCATTCCAGTTAAACAGGCTATACCAGACAGACCACAGAATCGGAATCACAACGGATACAGAATAGACGATAACTCCTGGAAGCAAAAACCCTATAATCGTCTTCTTCTTTCCCAATAAAGAGTTCATATATCCTCCTTCTCATATCCAGGGGATGTTGCAACATCCCCCTTCTTAATCAGCCCCCGTTCGCTTTGATTGCTTCATCCAGCTTTGTGGCAAATTCTTCTGGCGTAATCATGCCGTTGACCAGCTCCTGTGCCGCATCACCAGCTGTGGTAAGTGTGGCCGGTTGCATCTTATCATCCCATGATACCCACGCGATAGGCTGTTCTTGCATCTGTTTTCCCAGATCGCTCATCAGCTTTGGCAGCTGTTCCTTGGGAAGTTCCTGATCCATCCAGGAAATCTCACCCATTTTGAAAAACTCCTCATCCACATGCTGGACAAAATACTGAAAGAAATCCTGAAGCACTGGATCGTCCTCATAACTTTTTTTATTAATTCCCCATCCTTTTCCACCATGGGTTGGTATACCGGCTCCGTTGGATTCCATTCCCTCCGGCTGCGGAACAGCAAAGAAGCCAATCTCTCCCTGAGCATATAAATCTTTCAGTTTTCCTACGTAAGCAGTGGAAGCATAGCACATGGCCCCCTGGCCAGAAAGAAATGTATCTACGACATCACTCAGGGTCATATTGTTGTAACCTGGGATAAAGTAGTCTCCCGTCCCCAGATCATAGAGAAGCTTCGACGAATACTTCCCAATTTCACTGTCCGCAAAGCTGGTGTCGCCGGATAAGAGCCCGCTGACAAAACCGCCGCCCTCGGTTGTCCAGCTGGGAAACGCGAGAAACCGCAAATACATGACAGAATCGGCTCCACGCATAACATAAGGAATTTCTCCATTGTCCTTTAAGATCTGACAATTTTCCAGAAACTGTTCCCAGGTCTTTGGCGGGGCCAGGTTATATTTTTCAAAGATACCCGTCCTATATACAAAGAATTCCCCGTTAAACCCAGATGGGATCATATACATATCTCCGCTCTCCGATTTGAAGAAGTCCTTAATAGCAGTATTGACAGAATCGTACACACCAAACTTCTTTAATTCCTCTGTCATGTTCACCAATTCTCCCCGCCTAATCAGCTCCTCTGATATGAGGCCATTGGAGATACTGAAAATGTCCGGAACGTCATCTGCAGTAATGTACATATTCAGCTTTTTCCACAGATCATTGGTGTTGGTAATAATCTCTGTCTCATACTCAAAGTCCGGATTCACCTCGCTCTGATACCGGTCTGCCAATTCCTTTAACACTTTATATGTGGTGGAACTTTCGCTGGAACCACTTAAAATATGGTAAACCTTTTTTTGCACATTCTTCTTTTCAGCCGTTTGCATCTCCTGTGATGAACTGGCATTGATTGGATCTGAATCAGGTGAATCCTTCTTCTCTGAACAACCTGAAAGCATACCCACCATGGCCATACAAAGGATCAAACTGATAACTCTTCTCATAGAAGCCCTCCTTCTTTCCTTATCTTTCGTTTTAATTTAAAGCGCTTTAAATATTTTGTATTTATATAATAGCACATTTTAAAGCGCTTTACAATCTATTTTTTATGTGCATTATATACAATATTTTCCTGTGATTTCTATGGATACTGCCGTTTTCTGCGACTGATGATTGTATATAACTTTCTATTTTGTTATAATATCAACAACTTATAAAATACAGACAACGCTTATGGAAGGTATCCAAACCTATGAAAATATCAATGAAAGAAGTCGCAAAGCAGGCCGGTGTCTCAGAGGCTACCGTGTCTCTGGCGCTGAATAACCGCCCGGGAGTCAATCCCCAAACTCAGAAACGGATCCAGGAACTTGCAAAATCCATGGGCTATATTCCAAGCATCACTGCCCAGACTCTTGCCAAGCAGAAAAGCGGGCTGGTAGGATTTATCTTGCCCAATACCTCCATCAGCACTTACAGCATGTTGGTGCAGCTTATTGAGGAGGCACTGCGCCTGCGTGGGTACAAGATGATTTTTGTTACCAGCGAAAACAGTGTGGAATATGAAAAAGAGATGATAGAACAGTTTGTCTCATTCCGGACAGAGGGTGTCATTATCTACCCCATTGTCCAGGCAAACCCAGATCCATCCTATGTGAATATTCTGAATCAGTACAAGATTCCCTTTGTTTTTTTAGGAGGCTATTATAAGGGAATAGAGGCCTCCTTTGTCATGTCCGACTACTACACTGCGCTCTATGATGCCACGAAGCATCTGTATGAACGGGGAGATCGTCATTTTTATTATATGGGCGGCTGCCGAACCATTGTCAGCAATACCATGCGTTACCAGGGAATGCGGGATTATCTTCACTCTCAAGGAATTGATATTACTCCCCAAGCATATCTGGAACTTCCTGTTCCGGATTACGACAATGCCTACAAAGCCTGCAATCAGCTTCTTGACTCCAAAGCGACCGTAGATTCCATCATCACCGCCAACGATTTTGTCGGTTTGGCCGTTTACAACTCCGTGATTGAGCATGGCTTTCGCGTACCTCGGGATATTTCAATCATCACATTTAACCGGCAGGTTCCTGAAGGGATCAGCAAAATATCTCTAACCTACATCGAGCAATTCATCAAACAGCAAGCTGACATTGCCCTGGAGTACTTGTTTCTCCAGATGAGCGGAGAAAAAGAGATCAAGAAAACATATCTGAACACAGAATTGATCATAAGGGAATCCACCATTCTATAGACAACATACGAAAAATCTTACGGTCTATGACATTCTATAAATCTCTCCGAAGTTTCTGTGAAATCTGCCTGCTGCTGTTTTACAAATGAACAGGCCATACATATGGCGTTTAACAAAAAGGAGGGCTGCCACAAAATCGCAGCCCCTCTTTTATGTTCCCATTTAAGTAAAGTTATATAAACACGACCAGCTGTTTTCAATCCGGCTAAGGGAATCTCCGGCATTTACAAGCACCTGGTTCCGTATGTTCTGAGTTCCCCCGTTTTTTGTAGCGTAATTGAGCATGGTGTCCTGAAGTTGTTTCCATATGCCAGACTGGTGGGACGGATTATGCCTTAGCTGTTCAAACACATAGGCCAAATCTTTTCCATACTGCTGTTCTTCCTCTTCTGTATGAGTAATGCTTCCCATGTACCTGGAATAAGCGGCTTCATGGGCATTCCTGCCCTCTGTCCTGGCAAAGAGATCCTGATACAAAGAATTCCCAGGGCTATCGTGAAATCTGCTTACTGCTTTGTCCATCTGCTCCACAGGATTCACATATTCATCCAGCACCTCTGTATTATGTGCATAGTAATCATCGACCAAACCTTCAAACTCTCTTCGCAGCCCTTCATCTTCGATAAACTTCTCTCCAAAAAACTTAAGGACGGCTGTGGATGATTCCAGTTCCATTCTTGCCTCATAAGATGTTGGAAGGGTATAGCCCCCTGATCCCCCTGAAGGCCCTTGTCCTGTCATGTACTGTGCATTACTCAGGCTGTCCATTCCCTGTGTGATTGTACTTAATACCTCTTCCATCTCTCCCACCTGTTTATCGGACATGCTGTCAAAGAAACCGCTATGATACAATTTTTCGCTGAATACCAGATATTGGCTTCCTGTATTTTTCCAGAAAGGATTGTTGGATCCCGCAATTTTATCATCCTGATAAACCCGGGTGTACTTAGTAAATTCTTTTGCTTCTTCTGAAACAGACAGGGAATCAAACTTACCTGCATAAGGAGGCCTCGTCTCTCCCATTGCCGTTTTTACCCTCTCCACAGAAGCCTCCTTCTGCTCCTTTGTGACGGCATGGATGGCCTGCCAATTTTTTGTTCTCTCAGCATATGCCCCCTGATAGGCGTTTTGCCTTTCAACAACCATCATATCATCACCTCTATCCTTTCTGTCTATGAAAAGAGATTCAGTTCATAATCCCCAGAACTTCCAAAAAACAAATGGAGGTTTCCTCCCTCTTCTTTCTCCATGCTTTGGAGGAAACGGTGAATGGATTTCTCATATTTCCCGAACATGCAGTCCTCTCCCTTACGGTTGGCATATCGGGATTGGTCAAAGAATTGGTTCCAGTCATACCGTGCAGAATAGTTCCCTGGTATTCCACTTTCAGGAGAAACATGTTTCTCAAATAAAGACCGGGCCTGGTTTGCCCCTTTCTCAAATGCGTCCATGATGTCTTTGGACTGTCTGTACTGAGACATGGTATACTCATAGACTGCGGATACTCTGTCTTTGCTGATATCTGTCTTGATCGGTGTGGAAAAACCTGCTGCTCTCTCCTTAAGCATCTTCTCCAACATGTGGATATACTTCTCTTTATAATTGTTGAAGGTTTTCTGGAGAAGAATCTGCATGCTGTCACTTAGTTTCCCGTGCTCTGCCAGATATTGGGTCTTCATCCCCTGCACTGCCAGGTCAAGTCCCACTCGTTCCTCGTTATCAGACCAGAATGCCCCCTGTTCTTTCAACCTGTTCCTGCATTCCGCCCCATAGACTCCGGCAGCCTCCAAATCATGCAGAGTATAGGCTCCGTTGCAATTCTCATCTGCAAGTTCTCCTGGCACACTGCCATTGCCATACGCCTTCATATCTTCCCGCAAACGGGCAGCCATATAGCCGTCGTCCTGCTTCAGCCATCTTGCCGTGGTATCGCCAAGAGCCGCATACGTGTCGCTGGTTTTTAAATGTTCCCCATATGCCGCAATCCGGCTGTCAATTCCCATTGACAGGCTGTCCCTAAGCTGGCTCTTTATTCCGGAACCGCCAAGTTCTTCATAAAATCCGCCAATCGATTGGGTATAGGAATCCAGAAGTTCCTTTTTGGCACTGTCCATGACCTGATTCAGCCTTGCCATCTGCTGTTCTTTCTCGTCTCCCACATAAGAGTTCTCAATCCGGTCTTTTAATACGGCATAGCGTGACGAGATATAATCAATCTTCATATTCAGATATCCGGCATTCTCAAACCCTATATCCATATGTTTAAAGTCTGATTCCACCCCCCGCCAGTCAATCTCGTCGCCAATCCCCTCCTGTTCCAATTTCTGACGGAACGCTTCCAGTTCTTTTTCCGAAACATTCCCAAGAAGGGCAGGGCGAGGATCCCCATTGACCACCAGCTTCCCGTCCACAATTTTTAAGGAATCCCGATACTGTTTCATATACTGGTTCCACAGCGCATCGTCTTCCGTATAATTAGATTTTACCCCAATCCGGTCTTCCTCCTTGCGGATAACGGCTCCTGGATCTGCTTCATATACAGACCGATAGGCAAAGGATTTCTGATTGTTTCTTTCCACCTGTCCTGGCATCCAGGGGAACCCCCCGGCAATTCCTCCAATTCCCATGCTGCACTCCTCTCTGCGAAAATCTTTTGTACTGTAAAAATCATCTTATATGTAGTATCGTCAGTTTTGCTAATAAGATAATCCCTTTACTTAGGCACAAATTGTATCTCGGATTCTCCCCACTTGACAAAATGGTCTCGCAATAATAAATAAAAGCACCTGTCAAACTGTGATAGATGCTCTCACTTTATATAACTGAATTTTTATTCCTGATAATCTTCCTCCCCTCCGTCTATCCTTCTCTGTTCTATATGGGTATTATCCTCACAAATCTTTTCAGCCACATCCCCGGATATCTCTGCCGCCTCCCCTGTCAATTCAGCGGCTTTCTGCTGCAGCTGTGCCAGCCTTTCCTCCTTCTCTCCAATGGCTTCTGTGTCTCCTGTTCTCCCTCTATCCATCTTGATTTCACTTTCCAGTACCCTGGCTTCCCCTTCCACCTGGTTCTTTGACGCTTGTACCGTCCTTGCCCGGGCCATCCCCGAAGACAATTCCACCAAGTCTGCCATCCGTTCCTGTTCCATCTCCTCCTTTGTTTTCGGCTCCTCTTTCCCTCTCGACTCTTGGGATTTTTCCATCGCTTCCCCATTCTGTCTGAACATTTCCTGTGAAATCTGTTCCTCCAATTCCTTCAGCTGCTCTTCATAAGAATCCAGCAAGCTCTGTATAGACGTTCTGTCCCCTCCATTCTCCAGCGCACAATGAATAAGCTTATTTTTCCGTTCCAGAAGAAACTGCTTCTGCCCCATCAGGCTTTTAATCTGGCTGTTGTCCTGCCCAAGAGGAGAAATCATCACCCGGTCTCTGTCCCCTGTAAGCCCGACAACTCCCTGATTCTTTGCATTCGTCTGCCCAGCATTCTCTACCTTCTGCTTCCCCAAAAAAGAAATACTGCTGTATTGACTGCCATACTGATATCCACTGATTTTCATCCTTCCTACCTGCCTTTCTGAATGTATCCACGTCCTTCTTTTATTCATTCTTTAACATAACCGATAAAATAAATGCCGTCCCCCTCACCTCCCATTGCACAGCACCATGATATTTTTCTGCCGCATACTTTATATTGGCCAGCCCCATGCCATGAAGCTCTCCCTGTTCTTTATCTGAAACCGGAAACTCAGAGGATTTCTCCAGCAGCAATTTGCCATCAAAACTGTTTTCCACCTCCAGGAAAAACATGTTTCGTCTCTGAAAGGAAGAAAGCTTTATATAAATTTCGGCTTCTGGTTTCTCCATCTTCAGTTTCTCACAGGCACGAACTCCGTTATCCAGGGCATTCCCTACCACAATCCCCATATCATACCCCTCAATCATAAATGTATCCGGAAATATCAGTTCATCTGTATCAAACCGTAAGTCTGGCAATACCGACTTTATTTCATAATATTTCCTGTTCAGCAATGCATCCACAACCGCATTCCCCGTATGAAACCGGTATTCCAGACTGCTCATGGCCTGCTGGAATCCGGACAAATACGAATAAAGTCCTTCCCCGCCTTCCCCCTGGGCCGCCAGCTGCATAATGACTGCAAGGGTATTTTTCATGTCATGCTTCATGCTGCGGACCCTTTCCTGCACCCGTTTTGTCTCCTCCATATACTCCTGCATACTTTTTATCTGCGTTTCCAGAACCGCGCGGCTGCTTCTCTCCCTGTTTAAAAGAATCATATCCTGAAACAGCTTTACCCCATACAGGATTGACAGAAGAGACATCCCCAGCAGCACCGGCATAAACAGCCTTAAGGCCGGATAGATGTCAAATAAAAATTCTTCCCTGCCTCCCTCCCCGGTTCGGAACATCATAAGATTTAACAAAATACTGATGCCTAAGCTTGTAAGCCCCGGAATCAGTAAAAACTGTAATTCTACAGAATGGACAGAAAAATGCTTCTCATGAAAACGCTCCCTGATACATGTAAGCGACAGATACAGAACCAGTACACGAACCACATAGGCCAGAACCCATATCCCGTCTACCATCAGGACTGCATAAAGCTCCCCTGGTGTATCCCCTGGCTGCCCTGCCATGGGAATCAGCAGATCCGCCAGATAAGGAATAATAAGGGTAAGAATGCGGCTTAATTCCTGTATGGCCATAAAACTCACCACCAGAAAAACGCTTATGGCTCTGATTCGTCTGTAAAATCCTATAACCAGAAAAGACAAGCCGATTGCCGTCAAAATCAGATTTTCCGCTATATGGAACATCCGGTAATCTGCGGGGAGAACCCATTTCTTCATATATTGAAGCGCCACATAGGCAGCAGCCACTCCCAGGCAATTTAAAACCTTTCTCCGAAACCGTCCCTCAAAAAAGCCGCCAAAAAACTGCTGTAAAAAATACCCTTCAAAAAAGTCAACAAGAGTCTGCAGAAGCATCACCAAATTAAAGGGATTCAAGAAGCATCCCTCCATTCCTCAGATAATCCATATAAGTTTTCACAAACTCTTTATATTTCCTCCTGGAAAGATAAATGGTCTCCCCATTCGTCAAAGAGATACTGTCCCGCTCATACCCGGTTATATACCCCATATTCACAAGATATCCCCTGTGGCAACGGTAAAAACCATTGCCCAACCGCCTTTCCAGTTCTCCCATATCAAAATATACGTTCAGTATCTCCTTTGTGGTATGAACATTTACCGTTCGGTTTTGGCTTTCCACATACAAAATATGGTTTCGGTTTAAAATCATATGTCTTCCTTTTACTTTAATAAAGAAGATCTCTTCCTCCCTTTCCTTCTTCCTCTCAAGCTCCGCCAGAGCCCTGGCAAACACCTGTGTAAATTTTTCCTCATCTATGGGTTTTAACAGATAATGAAAGGCAGAAACGTCAAAGGCCTCAAAGACATACTCTTTTAATCCGGTTACAAAGATCAGTATGGCTTCTCCCTGTTTCTTTTGCAGCCTCCTTGCCGTCTCAATTCCGTTTATGCCCTCCATCTGTATATCAAGAAAAATAAGGTCAAACCCGTTCTCTTCCCTCAATAATTCTTCCCCTGAAAGGAATTTCCTGATATCACAATCCGTTTTCTGCTCTTTTATCAGTTGTTCAATCTGATGGCATATTACATTTTCATCATCACATATGGCTATCGTCATCCATTCACCTCTTTCCGCAAGGCAGTACTAATTTAATAAATCGGCAGCTTTCCAAAAAACTTTTTATATTTGGGCAGACGGTATCGGTTTTGTAGTAAACGGTCTAACTCCCTTTCTATAAAATTGAAAAGCAACCAGCCCTCTGACTGATTGCCCTCTTTTACTTTCTGCCAATGTCTGTACTTCCATCTGTAGTGTTATTGGCACGTTTATAAAAGTTCCATATTTATGGATTTGTTGGTAAATCCGTAAGCAGAATACATGTTATAGGCGGCTTCATTTTTTGCATTTACCTGTAACTCAATTCCATCATATCCCTTTTGGTTCTTTAACTCTTTAAGGAAATCAAAGAACCTGTGGCCGATTCCTTTTCCCCGGTATTTCTCATCCACCGCCATAGAATCAATGAATATCGTATCTCTTGTCACCTGATTCGAACTTTCTATGTGGCGGAACATGATAAATAAAATTCCGGCTATGTTGCCATCATATTCTGCAACAAAGAACGTCCCTTCTTCCACAGCCTGCTCATACACCTCCACAGGCAGCACAGGTTCGCTGTATTGATACAGATCTGGCCGCCAGTCAATGTGCATCTGCTGAACCTGCTTCATGATCCGTTCTACGGTTTCATATTCATCCAATCTTGCATTCCTGATATAAATGTTCATAGTTTTTACGTTTAAACTCCATCCCTTATTTTACTGTCTCCAAAAAGTCCAGAATCAATTTATTGATCTCTTTCCCCTGCTCCATCACAAAATGTGGCCTGTGCCCACTACCTGCCACCTCATATATCTTTGCGTGGGGACATTTTTCTTTTAACTCTTTACAAGAACCAAAGGGATCAAATTCCCCGTTGATAAAAAGGACTGGACACTGGATTTTTTCCCACTGGCCGTCTGTCATATTGGGATGCTCCCGCCAGTCTGCAACTGTCTGCCTCAGGAATTCCTGCCAATTTCCTTTGTGAGCATCCATGTGGCGCAGCCGCATATCTTCTATGAACGCAGTATCATTTCTTTCAATCAGTTTTTCTGGTAGAAAATCCTCAGAGCCCTTTGGGACAGGAGCTATGCTGCCTCCTATTGAAGTAAAACTCCTTATCCGTTTTGGATATGTACTTGCCATATACATCCCTACGTAAGTTCCCATGCTATAGCCAATCAAATGAGCCTGATCAATCTTCAGCTCATCGAGAAAACAGATCATATCATCTGCGATACGGCGGCTATCCCAGGTTAAGTCGTCACAAACCGTCCTGCCGTGTCCCCGAAAATCTGGAAAGAGACAATGGTACTTT
Source organism: uncultured Hungatella sp. (assembly GCA_947425205.1). Lineage (GTDB taxonomy): Bacteria > Bacillota > Clostridia > Lachnospirales > Lachnospiraceae > UBA3402. Next base: position 12,783 of record CANDZL010000087.1, read on the forward strand.
CCCTGAAAAGGTTGTATCTGCGCGCCAAACGCAAGAATCCCCCTGCTGAAATGGCTGTGAAGAAACAAGATCGTCTCTCCATGACCCAATTCTTCGTAATAAAGAGTCATATCGTTTACTGAAAGGTGCGGCATCTTTCTCCTCCTGCAATTTATGTATAAATGATACTGTAACGGATGGATTCCCAAAATTTACTTACCGGAATTATCTTTCTCCCTCTTTCAGAATAAGATTGGTCAAAATCTTTTCTAAAAAGCGTTCAAATTGGTCAATTTCTTCCTCCGTAAAATTCTCATAAAAAATGCAACTCATCTCATCAGATACTTTATTGTATTCATCGCTCAGAGCTTTTGCCTTTGGAGTCAGCATGATTCTAAATGCTCTTCTATCCTGTGGATCAGAAATTCTCTGTAAAAATCCTTTTGCTTCCATCCGGTCCAGCATGCTTGTCAGCGTTGTCTTCGCAAGGCCGGTTCGCTTAGATAATTCTACAATGGGTAGGTTATCCTCCTGCCACAGCACATACAAGATTCTGCCCTGAGCTCCATTAAATTCTTCTATCCCTGCTTTCTGAAGCAAAGAATCAAAGACTCTGCCTTGTATCTGTTTGATTTGTGTAATCAAAAAGCCACCTTTTGTTTTTTTCATTGGCTCTCCTCTACAGAAGATATTACTATATAGTACTAATTGTGTCAATCTATTCTTCAAATACCCATTCAACCGTATATACACTGATTTTGCTTGCAGAATAAAATAACTCTATATATGCATAATACATAGTTCTTAGATGAATTTCCTTTTTTAGTTGATTTGATCATTGTCTGGAACATTATTTTTATAATATATAATTTTAGCAAGCTCTTTCGTCCGTTTGTTAATAAGATCCGTAGTCCAAATCGATTCGTCACCATACTTCTTAAGAAATAGTACGTGGCTGAGCTTTAAATTCCACGATCAATCCCTCCTCAATCAATAAAAATACTATTCTACAATAAGTAAACTTCCCTTAAAAGCATCTGGGTAAGAGAGCCTCATAATAACCTGAGAAAATACAATAACGTATGCACATACCATTCCCTCGCCAAAGCGATCATGTAGCAGCTTTTTTCCATCAGGGCAGAAACTCACTTCTTCCGGTAATGACCTCAAATAAGGCAATTCAATTGTTTTTGTTGGGCATTCGGTAAAACTCGCTTCAAGCGCAACAATCTGTCCTTCTCCAAAAACTTCATGTTTTACAATTGCTCCTGCCGGTATAAGCAGTTCCTCTGAATCTTTGTCTACAGCAGTGCCGCCTACAATTTCAGATGCTTTTTGGGAAACCGTAGTATCAATGTATTGTTTCCATGCAGGAGCTTCCAGAATATCCCTGCGAGATTCACACTTAATAATCAAATCTCTGAGCTTCTCGGGATTTGCCCTGTTGGACTCAAACATTGCCACAAAATATTTCTGGAACTGTCCCAATGTTAGTGGAACAATATCCAATCGCTGCTTTACATCGCCTTTAGCATACCAAATACCATGTCTAAATGTCTCAGCTGTATTGGTATCGATACGAATAGCAATAAACAAACCATAGACAGGCTTATTATATTTCAGAACAGCATCAGAAACATGCCGCCTGACAGGCTCACCCTCCATTGCCTCTTGACG
>CANDZL010000088.1:0-14288 GCA_947425205.1 uncultured Hungatella sp.
ATGTACATTAGAATATTCGAACGAAGGTATTGTCATATCTAATAAAGCAAAATCCCAATTTTCTTTAACTATAGATTCCATTCCACTCTTAAAAGATCCTTTAATATATAATTCGTAATTTAAGTGCTCAATAAATTCTTTTATTTGATTAGCTTTATAGGCATCATCCTCCACTAAAATTATTTTCATAATTTTTCAGACTCCTTTACTATAATACATTTCAAATCAACTCCTATTCTTGTAAAAAAATGTTTTCCATCCGTATCAACTCCGAATTCTAAATATCCTTTAGCTGCAATATTCCATTCTAAAATTTTCCAAATTTTAATAAATCCACTTCCCCCTTCAAAATTACTATATTGGCCTAAATTTATCGAATTCTCTATTTTTGCTTGTATCTCGTCTACCTTTTTCTCTAATTCTGAAATAATAATATTCGGAGACAAATTATTCCTAATAAAAATAAATAAGGTATCTTCTTTTTCAGTGATTTCACAATCAATTTCTAAAGATGAAATGTTATCAATAAATCCCGAATGATAATAAGCATTAGTAAATATTATAATCAAGATATCAACAAAATACGAAAAATATTTACCCTCTATTATTGAATTAGAATTTACTGTTTTGTTTATTTTAAGTAAATCATAGTTTGAAAAAACTCTATTATTTATAGTTTCACATGTTTCAATTAATGTGCCAGCTGAAAACTCTTTATAAGTTTGCTTAGTTGGAAGTTTAAACCAATTAGACACGGTATTCACTGCATTTTGGATTTTAGTTCTACTTCTAGAAATTGCATCATAGAAGTTAAAATGCAATTTATCTATCCCAGGAATTATGTGTAAATCTTCTTCTAAATGTGACAATATGTGTATAAATTCTTTTTTAACAATGTCTTCAAAGTAACTTCTAGTATATTCCAATCCAATCCTTGTTTTCTCAAGCCAATATAATTCAAAAGATTCAAGTACAATATTTTCATTATTAATAGTTTGCGCCTCATTAAATAATTTCATTAATTCCGAAATATCTATTCTTAAATCTATTAATCCTTCTGTATGTAATTCTTCTGTACGAATTTGAATATATTTACTCTTTAACTCTTCTATGTAAGTATCGACCATTTGTGAAAATCTGGATATAGCATTGTATAATTTATTTCTATTTTCATAATCAATTGACTTACATATTTCAGAAAAGTTCATTGACGGAATATATGACAAATCATTTGTACTTTTTTTTACGAAAATAATATTATTTCGTTCAAATACCACACGTAATTGATTTTGGATACTTCCATGACGTATTCTTGTTCCCAAAGATTGATCTAATCCGTATTTTCCAAATGCAAACTCATGTTCGAAGTCCAACAACATCTCCTTGAAAACAATTATTTTATGATTATATTTTTTGCTATCTGTATTTCTTTTTATATAAACAGTATTATTAGTTAGATCTATTATATTATACTCTATATCTAACTCGCCTATTTGTTTAAATCTTTTAAAACTATCATAAAAAACATTTCTATGTTGCTCAATTATTTTATCCAAGTTTAAATCTATTTTAACGTCTTCAATATATTTAACACCATGCATTATTTTTTTGTTTTTTAAAATACAACTAATTTCATCAATATATATTCCTTCATTTTCTTTATCAAACTGCTGTAAAAATTGACATATTTTTATTCTTTCAGATTCCACTTGATCTTCATTATCAAAAACCAAATACATAGAATCTAATATCTCATTTGTACATATGTTTTTCAAAAAGAAAATCAATTCTTCTTTATCATATTCCTGAAATCTTTCAAATATATCAGATGGCCTTTCTAAATTATTTAATTCCATAAAATTGGCAGTATGAGAATAGATATCTGCATAATTATTTTTATTATATAAATAACAAATAATAGGTGTGCAAATTGACATTTTAATAAATTTATCACTATTCTTAATAGCCGTATAAATTTCTTCCAAATCCATTCTTAAGATACTAAACTTATTCTCTATTTTGTTCTTCACAAAAAGGTTCTCTGCTTTTAGTATTTTATGTTCCTCTATATATAGATAAAATAATTCCGTAGATATCCTTTCCTTTTGATATCGTTCATAAACACCCTTTTGTAAACAAATTTCGTCATACCACTTTTCTAATTCTTGAATCTTTTGCCCTTTATAATCTATGGATTTTATTTTATACCATCTATATCTATCTCTGTCTATTTTAATATCTTCACAAGTATTCTCTTTATTATTAATCAATTTATATAATTCCAGGCTACTACCATTCCCAAGTCCCTTTTCCAATATGGATAATATTCCATTTCTATTCTCTTCAAATAAGTTTATATATTTCAAATTTATAAAGCTTGATAAGAATTCTTTAGCAAAGCTCTGGACCCTACTATTTCCTATCATATATTTATCAACAATAAAATTAGCTATCCCTGCACTAAAATTACTTCCTGTAAAAATCCGTTCTATTCTACATAATGTAGAATAAGATTGTAGAGTAAAGCTATCCTTAATATATGCTGTATACATTGACAATGCCAAATCTTGTGCTATAGAGTTGCTCCAAATCGGTGATAAACTTTTACTCATCATGATATGGGATTTAACATAATATTCATATATTTCAAAGCAATTGGCATGATCTTTAATTAAGTCTTGACATTCACATATTACTTCCTCATACTTACCCTCAGTATATGTATTACCTATTATAAACATCTTTTTATCAAAATTATCAATTGGTAATTCAATTGATGTATCTATATAAAGTAATAATTTTAACAAAGCATTGTCATTTATTCCTGCTATTTTTTTAATTGCTACTCTAATTATTTGAAATGACTCTTCTTTTAAACAGCTATCTGAAATGCTTCTAACAAATATTTTTATAAGCACATTATACATATCTATAATAGACAATCTTTTATTATAATATAATAAATCATAAATATTATTCATTGATATATTATATATAGGGTATAATTTTTCTTCAAAAAAGCTTTTTATATCATCTGTGACATTTGAAAAAAGTCTTTCTATCCTATGAAGATATTGTCTGTTATTAACTCCCTTTTCTGCCTTAAAGCTAAACAAATCAGCAAAAATGCTAACCCAAGAATTACAACCTTTTGAATTAACATTTGCTAAAATCTCCTTGTTTTTCTCTAATCCACTCTCGCTTTCTGCTAAAATGAAAAGATTATCTAATCCCCATATTGACACACATATTTCTTTATTAATCTTATTTAGCATTTCCAATGCTTGTTCATATTTTCCCAAAATCAAAAAATTTTCATATTGGTTTCTATATAATAAAAATAAATTTATTTGTTCTTTAAAGTTATTTATATGCGCAATATACCAGTTTAATTCGCATTCAAGTTCATTTGGTTTATAAGTAAATAATAGAGATTCACCTAATTCTTCGTAGGAAGTTGGCAATAAACCATTTCTATACTTCTTACAATCTTTTGTATTTGAACTGACAATTTTTTGAATTGCATATTCTATAGATTTGTAATTCCAGCTATTTCTTATTTCATTTAGCTCAGAATAAATATAATTTCTGCCCAGCTGAATGTCTATAATTTTCTTTTTTTGATTTCTATTCATAAGTATATCCATCCTAATTCTGTATATTCGTACTTTTGGAATACTATAGTTTTTACTATCGTCTTTACATACTATTTAGTGTTATTTTGGCGTTTCCAGTCTTCAACCAATAAGAACCTTCTTCCCATCAAATCCAAAACCATACTCTCGAATCCTATCTTCACTAATCCCTTCTGCCATTAAGGCTGATTTATAATTCTTATCTTCAATCTGCTTTAAAGCTGCTTTCACTGTATCCTCCAGACTCTCTTCGTCCCCCGGGTCATAGACCTTGAATTCCAGAATAATCCCATCGTCCTCTTTTTTCCGTGGCTTTAACATCACATCATATCTTTCAAACCCACTTTCCCGATTAGATGTAATCACATACCGATCAGCCAGTTCCACCATAAGCCCTAATACAAATCCGTGGTAAAAGCGTTCCGGCTCTGACCCTGACGGGCGGTTCCCTGTATCAAAATAGCTGAAAGTACTCAGGGCAATCCGGTTCATATAAGCATTCATTTCCTTCGTATTGCCTCGTAATAATGCTTTGATAAATCCATTGTATTCCTTTACTGACTTCCCAAACCAATCTCGTATCATCTTCTCAAATGTAATACGGACTTCCTTATTGGTCAGACTCAGTTCATATTCCTCTATTCCAAATTCCTCATTGAACCGATGACTGTCTGCTTTCAGATACCCACTTGCCAGAAACAGACTCCACACAGCGCTTTCGCTGTACTCTAACTGACTGAAAACAATCTGCTCATCAATGGTTGTACAGAGTTTCCGTCCTTTCAAAAACTCTTCCATAGTTTCTTTTACAGCCGGACTCCCCTCCCGAATCAGCTTTCCCACTAAGCTGTTGCTGCTGGTATTGGCCCAATAGCAGGATAGTTTTTGTGTTTTAAGATAATTGATGATGGACCAAGGATTATAAATATCCCTTTTCTTACCAAAAACAAAACCGTCATACCAGGTCTTCACCGATTCTTTTTGCCCAGACAAATCATATTCCTCCAAGGCGTTCCATACCTCCTGCTGTGTAAATCCAAAGGAGTCCTCAAAAATCTCGGATGTTGTCGTTATTACCGTCAGATTATTCAGATCAGAAAAAACAGATTCTCTGCTGATCCTTGTAATTCCAGTCATGACAGCTCTAAAAAGATATGGGTTTGTTTTAAAAGTTGAATTGAAAAGGCTTCGGATAAAGGCAGCCATTTCATCCCAGTATCCGTTCACGTAAGCTTCCTGCATAGGTGTATCATACTCATCCAAAAGAATGATCACCTTCTTTCCATAGTAACGGGAAAGGTAAAGAGACAGCATCTTTAAGGAAAGGGTAATCATACTGTTTCCCGGATCGGCAGAAATCTTGCGAAAGTCTTCCTTTTCATCTTCTCCCAGAACATCACTGTCCAGCAAAAACCGATACTTTCCAAAAACCATTTTTATAATCTGACAGATTTTTTCTCTAGCTGTAGGGAACGTTACTTCCTTCACATCAGCAAAACTAAGCGCAATCACCGGATAAGTCCCTTGAAGCTCCTGAAATGTTTTATCCTTCCATATAGAGAGACCTTCAAATATCTTCCCTTGCCCTTTATATTCTACAGAGAAAAAGCGCTCCAGCATACTCATATTCAGCGTTTTTCCAAAACGGCGGGGGCGGGCAATCAAGGTAACCACATCTTGGTTTTCCCACCACTCCCGAATGAACTCTGTCTTGTCCACATAAAAACAGCCACTTGCAATCAGTTCGGTAAAATCCTGATGTCCAATACCAATGATTCTTGCCATAATTGTTTATGCCCCCTTTCTTCTATCCATAGTATAACAAGTTTTCCCAGGCAATTCAATGTTAAACGAGCGTATATACAGAACTTTCATGATTCAAAGGAAAATATCCTATTTAAAAATGGTCCTTAATAACCGCAAAAAGGCTGGGAGCCACGATTGTTATGGCCTCCAGCTTTTATAGGGAACTAAAAAGTATCAAAGTATATTGTGTACCAACTAATCTTTATTCGCATTTTTAAATTTTTATGCAATTACCATATATAACTTTCTTACGCCGCGTATTTTCTATTTGCTTAATATGGATCCTCATTTTGATCTGATTTTTACTGTTTGAAACTCCGCAATTTTTCAACGAATTTATTTTTTCAACACTCCAAATTTGTCCGTCCTATTCCAAAACATACAGTATATTCATTTCACACGAACATATCACCGCAATATATAGCGCATCAAACGTATTAACACTCACCCACCGCACACGTCCGGGAAACACATAGCAAAACGAATCCTTTTTTATTTATCAAACATACTTCTTAATAATTCTGCAGAACTCTGAGCAGCCCGCCGTACACTATAAATCCATGACCTACAAGCACAAAAACCCACCACACAAACCTCCCAAAATGCAAAGTTTGCAATTCGGGTTTGTGTAACGGGTTTTACACAAATCACTACACAAATTACTACACAAATTTAATACCAGACCACACAATTTAGCACCAGTCTGTAACACCCACAAAAAACCAGAACCCCTGATTTTATGCGGGTTTCCCGCATATATCAGGGGTTCTGGGATAAAGGTCGCAATTGGGCTTACATTCCCATCTGCTTCGCCACTTCCTCAGCGAAATTCTCTTCCTTCTTAGCCAAGCCTTCACCAGTCTCAAACCGGACAAATTTCTTAATCTTAATATTTGCTCCGTTCTCCTTAGCTACAGCCTTCACATACTGCTCCACAGACTGCTTTCCATCCTCTGCCTTTACATAAACCTGATCCATCAGGCAGATCTCCTTTAATTCCTTGTTTACTCTTCCCTGAATCATGCCTGCAATTACTTTCTCTGGCTTGGAAGCCTCCTTAGGATCATTCTGAATCTGAGCCATAAGGATTGCCTTCTCATGCTCAATAAACTCCTCGCTGACCTCACTGCGATCGGTATACATTGGCTTTAAAGCGGCCGCCTGCATAGCCACATTCTTGGCCATCTCTTTTACTGCATCATTGACAACATCTGTTTCAACATCAATCAACACACCGATCTTTCCGCCTCCATGAATATAGGAAGCGACAAATCCGTTCTCCTCAACCACCTGCTCAAATCTTCTGATGTTCATATTCTCGCCGATAATGGAAATCTGAGAGGACAGTGCCTCCTTCACAGTCATAGTAGTATCTTTTGCCCATGTCTCAGCCATAAATGCATCAATATCCGCTGCTGTGGTAACCAATGCCTGAGCCGCAACATCCGCTGCATAATTCTGGAATTTTTCATTCTTTGCAACGAAATCAGTCTCTGCATTCACCTCTACCACAACTGCCTTTTTAGCATCTTCTGTGAGAGCTGTCACTACAATACCCTCTGCTGCAATACGGCCAGCCTTCTTCGCTGCGCCTGCCAATCCCTTTTCTCTCAAAAACTCAACTGCTTTATCCATATCACCGTCGGTAGCTGCAAGAGCCTTCTTGCAATCCATCATACCTGCACCGGTCATTTCTCTTAACTCTTTTACCATTGCCGCTGTAACTGCCATGTTTATTTCCTCCATAAAATTATAATTTTATCATCCTATAGTCCAATGTTTCTATGATAGAACAAGAAATCCTGCAACTTTAAATTCTACATCAATAAAAATTTTTGCCAGCAGCAGATTCCTTTCGCAACCTATCTTTCCTCCGCAGCAGTCTCCCACAAAGTATTTTCTATCACACAGGATCTCTTCTCCATCGAAACAAAAAATGCTTCAACCCGTTATCCCAACAGGTTGAAGCATCCGTCCTGTCTTTATGCCTCTACAGTCTCTTCTGCTTCCGCCATCTCTACTTCCTCGTAGGCGTCCACTGCTTCTCCCTGATTTGCCTCAATTACTGCGTCTGCCATCTTGGCTACGATCAGTTTAACGGCTCTGATCGCATCATCATTACCCGGAATTACATAGTCCAATTCTTCCGGATCACAGTTTGTATCACAGATACCGATTAACGGGATACCTAACGTATGCGCTTCCTGTACACAGATTCTCTCCTTCTTAGGATCCACAATAAAGATTGCATCTGGAATTCTCTTCATCTCTTTAATGCCGCCTAAGTTTCTCTCTAACTTTTCCCATTCTTTTTTGATCTGGATAACTTCTTTCTTGGGAAGAACATCAAAGGTTCCATCCTCAGACATCACTTCGATCTCTTTCAGTCTTGCGATTCTACTCTGAATCGTCTTAAAGTTGGTAAGCATACCGCCTAACCATCTTTCATTTACATAGAACATTCCACAGCGCTCTGCTTCCGTCTTGATCGCATCCTGCGCCTGCTTCTTGGTTCCTACAAACAGAATCGTACCGCCCTCTGCCACAATATCTGTAATCGCATTGTACGCTTCATCCACTTTTCCTACGGATTTCTGCAGATCAATGATATAGATACCGTTTCTCTCTGTGTAAATATACGGAGCCATCTTAGGGTTCCATCTTCTTGTCTGGTGTCCGAAATGTACACCTGCTTCCAAAAGCTGCTTCATAGAAATGACACTCATTGTTCTACCTCCACTTGGTTTTTAGCCTTCCGTCTGCGTCTTAAACTTCCTCAGGGACCAACTCTGGCACCGCCCTCAGAATCAGACAGACGTGCTTTTTCGCATTTATTTCAACTTTTAAAATATAACACAGGATTTTCCAGAATGCAAGCACTTTTTCACCACTACTTCACCACTACTTCTTGTTTTCATTTTCTTGAAACCCAGAAGAAACAATACCAAACGACTAAGGCGGATTTTGAATGTTTTGGGGGTTAATGTCTTGAGTTTTGAAAAAGCACACAACGCAGAGCAATTCATAGTATCATAGGGATCAAAACACCTTTTAACTCCAACATCATTATATAAATCTCTTCATAACGTTCCCTACCCTCATCTTTCGTTGCATATCTGCCTTCACGAAAATACATGAACATTTATTTGGAAATCCCTGAGCTTTTCAGCTGCCTTAACTCATCAAATACCACATCATTCAACACTTTAATGTAAGTCCCTTTCATTCCCGAAGACCGGGATTCAATAACTCCGGCGCTTTCAAACTTTCTCAGGGCATTGACTATAACAGAACGTGTAATCCCTACCCTGTCTGCAATCTTGCTGGCTACCAGAATTCCTTCATTCCCGTCTAATTCGTCAAATATATGGGTGATCGCTTCCAACTCGGAAAACGACAACGTACTGATCGCAGATTTCACAATCTGAATCTTCCTGGTCTCCTCCGCATTCTCCTCATTGACAGAACGCATCATCTCAAGGCCTACTACCGTGGTTCCATACTCGCTTAAAATAATATCATCAATATCATATTGGGCGTCTTCCTTATAGATAAATAAAGTACCCAGCCGCTCTCCCGCAATATCGATCGGTGTGATGATAGCCTGATATTTCTTTACATATTCTTCTGCAAACCCCAAAGTAGCCAGATTCACATTCTCTTTCGTGGAGAGGATGCTCAACAGCCGCTCATTTAACATCTTATCCACAAAGCCGCCTAACTTCTCGTCAATCAACTCTTCAATCTCGTCCACGCCAGACCAGGCACCAATTCCCAGAATCTTTCCTTTCTTACTGATTACCAAAATATTCGATTCCAAAATCTCTCCCAGAACTTTACAGATATCATTAAATACTACTTTGTTGGAATTATTATTGTGCAGTAATTTCCCAATCTTTCGTGTCTTGTCTAATAACTGAACGCTCATTTCCTGAAAACCTCCTTCTCCGTCATCGAAAGGTTACCGCTCAGTCTCCCTTTATCCCCGCCCATATTTGATACCTGACATCAAATTATCAGAATTCTTCGTCATGGCTGAACTTTAACCCAGAAAATATTTATGATTCCCCTATAATACAGGAATTGTATCATATCTTTCAAAAAATAACAACAGTTATTAGAGATTTTTGAATTTTTTAACAATTTGTTAATTACTACGCTGGCGTGCAACAATTCGTGGGAATTGGCATAGAATATCCACACTGTTCATTGCTGCATAACAACTTATTTCCCTTTTCCACCATATAGCTTCCGCACTTCGGACACTTTTCTGCAGATGGCTTCTGCCAAGACATAAAGTCACATTCCGGGTTGTTTTCACACCCAAAATATTTCCTTCCCTTTTTCGTCTTCTTTAATACCACTTCCTTGCCGCACTTGGGGCAAGGTACGCCTATTTTCTCAAAATATGGCTTTGTGTTTTTGCAGTCTGGAAACCCTGGACACGCCAAAAACTTCCCATGAGGGCCGTATTTAATAACCATGTTACGGCCGCAGACATCACAGACTTCTTCTGACACCTCGTCTGCAATGGTCACAGACTCTAATTCTTTTTCTGCCTTCTTCACTGCCTCGTTCAAATCCGGATAGAAATTGCGCACCACAGTTTTCCACTCTACTTCCCCATCTCCGATGCTATCCAACAGGTATTCCATGTTGGCAGTAAACTGTGTATCAACAATACTTGGGAAGCTCTCCTTCATAATGTGGTTTACCACTTCCCCCAGTTCGGTCACATACAGGTTTTTATTTTCCTTGACGATATACCGTCTTGCCAGAATCGTGGTGATAGTCGGTGCATACGTACTTGGCCGGCCGATTCCCTGCTCTTCCAGCGCCTTCACCAAAGATGCCTCTGTATAATGGGCCGGAGGTTGTGTAAAATGCTGGCTGCTGTCTAATTTTGACAGTTTCAACTCCTTACCCTGCTCCAAATTACCTAGAAATCCATTGGTCTCTTCCTTTTCGTCATCCTGAACATACACTGTCATGAATCCATCAAACGCCAGCTTGGAAGTTGAAAGACTGAAATCGTATTCCCCTGCCCGTACTTTTACGGAAATGGTATCGTAAACTGCCGGTCTCATCCGGCTAGCCACAAATCGTTTCCAGATCAGCTGATATAATCGGAATAAGTCTCTGGAAAGAGCTTCTTTCATCTGCGCCGGAGTCAGCGTCACATCTGTAGGACGGATCGCCTCATGGGCATCCTGGATTTTTCCGCTATTTTTGTGTTTCGCCTCTTCCTGTGCCACAAACGGCTTTCCATACTGTTTCTCAATGTATTCTCTTGCCGCTAAATCCGCCTCCTCTGCCACTCTTGTAGAATCTGTACGGAGATACGTGATTAATGCAATGGTGCCGTGCCCCTTGATATCCACGCCTTCATAAAGCTGCTGTGCCAGCCGCATAGTCTTCTGTGTAGAATAATTCAGCACTTTTGAGGCTTCCTGCTGTAAGGTGCTGGTAGTAAATGGAATCGGCGCTTTCTTGCTTCTCTCCCCATGCTTTACTTCCTCCACCAAATACTTGGCATCCTTCAGGCCGTCTAAAATCTGATCCAATTCCTGTTTGTTATGGATCACTATTTTTCCTGTCCGGTCACCATGAAATTTAGCTGCCAGTGGCTTTTTTGATTTTCCATCGAAAAGTTCTGCCTCCAGATTCCAGTATTCTTCTGGAATGAATGCACTGATCTCCTCTTCTCTATCACAGATCATCCGAAGAGCTACAGACTGTACCCTCCCAGCGCTTAATCCCCGTTTTACTTTTGTCCACAAAAGAGGACTGATGCTGTATCCCACCATCCGATCCAGAATCCGTCTTGTCTGCTGGGCATCAACCAAGTCCATATCGATGTTCCGAGGAGATTTTAAAGAGGATTTTACCGCATTCTTCGTAATCTCATTAAAGCTAATACGATAGACTTTCTTGCCCTGTACCTCGTCCAGCTTAAGCGCCTTCATCAAATGCCATGATATGGCTTCTCCTTCTCGATCCGGGTCGGTTGCCAGATAAATTGTATCCGCTTTTTTTACTTCCTTCCTGAGTTTTGCAAGGACTTCTCCCTTTCCTCGAATGGTAATGTATTTGGGCTCATAATCATTCTCAGCATCAAATCCCAACTGGCTTTTAGGCAGATCCCTTACATGTCCGCCTGAAGCATCCACTTCATAGTTAGACCCCAAAAACTTTTTAATCGTCTTTACTTTTGCCGGCGATTCTACAATTACCAAATGCTTTGCCATATCGACACCTCTTTACTATGGTTTATAACTTTTTCACATAATAATGACTGGCCGGCTGCAAAAGAAACCCCTTCCATTCTAATTCTAACAAAATTCCCATGACCTCTTCTACAGGCAGACCGCTTTCCACCACAAGCTGATCAAAAAACTTGGGTTGGAAATCTAGGCAACTATACAACATTTTTTCTTTCTTGGCAAGCCCATTCTCATTTTTTTCGCTAAGTTTTCCATTTTGCTTTTGGTTTATCTCAAAGAATTCTAAAATATCTTCCGCTGCCGTCACTACCGATGCTCCTTGGCGGATCAGATGATTACACCCTGTACTCAAGCTGCTGGTTATCATTCCCGGAACAGCAAATATTTCCTTCCCCTGTTCCAGCCCTAAATCCGCCGTGATAAGGGAGCCGCTCTTCTCCCTTGCCTCCACCACAATGATCACATCTGCCAATCCACTGATGATCCGGTTTCTCATGGGAAAATGTTGTGGAAGGGCCTCTGCCTTTAAGGGAAATTCCGACAGAATGCCTCCGTTTTCCGGTATTCTACAATACAAGGGCCAATGCCTCTGAGGATAGCACACATCCACACCACTTCCCAGCACGGCAAAGGTTCTTCCTTTTCCTTCCAGCGTCCCCTCGTGACCTGCCCCGTCAATCCCAAGGGCCATACCGCTGATTACCTGAATGCCTGCCTCCCCAAGACGCTTTCCCAGCATTCTCGCCACCTGTCTCCCATAGCTGGTACAATTTCTAGCTCCAATAATCGCCGCTGTGGGAATATTGTCCGCTGGCATGTCTCCTATCACATAGAGAGCCATGGGAAAATCATAGATACAAGTTAACCGTTTCGGATATATGGAGTCCAATATGGACACAAATCGGATTCCTTTTTCATGCAGTTTTCGATACCGGCTTCTTTCCTCCTCCAGCTTTCCTTTCCAACTATCAAAATATGCCCCTGCCTTTGAGGATAGAATTCCCATGGACACAAACTGCATTCCTTCTATATTATAGATGCGCTCAAAGGAATGAAAATGATTCCACAGACGTGCCATAGAAACTGCACCTATGCCTGGAACCTGGCACAACCAGTACAAATACTCTGTTTCTTTTTCCTGATTCCTTCGTTCTGCCAGATTATTTTTTGTCATATCCTGCTGCTTCTCTGCCACATCTTTCCTCCCTGTCTTCCCATATCATGCCTGCCACCACAATACCTTTCTACAATTTTATTCCGTTCCAATATCTTTCCTCCAGATTCCGATATCCTATAGCTTCACACAGATGTTTATGCATTATGGATTCCGAGGCATCCAGATCTGCGATGGTTCTTGCTACCTTCAGTATCTTTCCGTAAGCCCTGGCACTCAATCCTTTTTTCTGAAAGATTTCTTTGAAAAAATGTTCATCCTCTTTTGTCAATCTGCAGAATTCTTCTATCATCTCTGCATCCATCTGGCTGTTAAACTGAACCATCCTTCCCTGAAACCGATTTTTTTGAATTTCTCTTCCTCTCTCCACTCTCTCACGAATCCGTTCGGATGTTTCCTGCTTCTTTTTTTTCCGCAATTCTTCAAATGCTACTGGTGCCGCCTCTACACAGATGTCGATCCTGTCCAAAATAGGCTTTGATACACGCTTTATGTATTTCTGCACCTGTGCTTCACTGCAGTTGCATCGATTTCTATCCGGATAATGCCCACAGGGGCATGGGTTCATTGCAGCTACCAGCATAAAATCTGCCGGAAACTCGTATCTGCCGGAAACTCTGGACAAAATCACCTTATGATCCTCCAAAGGCTGTCTCATAGCCTCAATGGCCTGTTTGGAAAATTCCGGAAGTTCATCCAAAAATAAAACCCCTTTAGATGCCAGGGACATCTCTCCTGGCACAGGATTCTTGCCCCCACCTGTCAATGCCTGAGCCGTAGCGGAATGGTGAGGATGACAGAATGGCCTTCTGGTCATAAGAGGCCTGTCTCTGGGTAACAAGCCGCAAATGCTGTATATCTGGGAAATCTCTAACTGCTCCTGTGATGTACAAGTGGGCATGATCGTAGGAATCCGCTCTGCAATCATGGTTTTTCCTGTTCCTGCCGGACCAATATAAAGAAGATTATGCCTTCCGGCTACGGCGACCTCCGTGGCCCTTTTCACCAAAAATTGTCCCTGCACCTGTCCGTAGTCTACATCATAAACATCGGATTCTGCCTCCGAACCTGTCTCTGCATTCTCCATTTCTCCTTCATCCTGCGGAAGATAGTTCCTTTCTATAATCTCCACCAATTCTTTGATGTGCCTGATTCCCACAATCTCAATGTCCGGAATCATCCTACCCTCTTTTACATTCTCCCATGGCAGGTAGCACACACGCATTTTACATCTTCTGGCTTCCATCACCATCGACAAAACTCCCCGAACCCCTTTTACCTGACCATCCAGCCCCAATTCCCCCAGAAGCACCGAATCTTTAAAGCAGTTACAGTCCAACAGCTGATTGGCCCCCAAAACCCCTGCCGCAATAGCCAAATCAAAGCCTGTTCCACATTTCCGTATGTCAGCAGGAGACAAATTAACTGTTACCTTTTTAGGTCGAAAAC
>CANDZL010000089.1:0-14190 GCA_947425205.1 uncultured Hungatella sp.
TAAGGCGCTAAAAGACAGCGCCTAAGTACCGATGGTCTTCAAGTACCCTGGAGAATACAATAGGATTCCCTTCTCAGGCGGACCTTTTGCGATTTCTCAAACAGTAAAAACGAAATGATATTGGGATGTGAAAATAAAACAAAAAAGAATAAAAAGGTATTGACACGTATTTGAACACGTGTTATTATAAACATATAACAGTAGCAAGTATTTTTAGAAGTAACATAGAGATCTATCATGCAGAGAAGATGGAAGGAAAAATGAGGCGGTTATGAAAGAAAATTATATGTATCCGGTTAAACTAAAAGAGACACAAGAAGGCTGTCTGGTGACTGTTCCTGATTTTCCGGGGCAGATGACGGCGGCTGGTTCGGAGGAGGAAGCAATTCTGGCTGCACAGGAACTTCTGGCATTGTGCATCAGCAGCAATGAGGACATGGGGGGTCAGAATCCTGAACCGTCCAGACTGGATCAGATCGTGACGGAGGAAGGCGAGAAGCTGGTATATGTGCATCTGTGGATGCCATATTTCAGACAGATCCAGAAGGTTATCTATGTGAAAAAGACATTGACCATACCCAAGTGGCTGGATGAGATGGCAAAAGAGAAGAATGTGAATTTTTCAGCGATTCTGGTGAAAGGGCTGAAGGCAGAGCTGGGGATTGATTCCTGATAGGAATGCTATTATGATGCAGCATCTGCATCAGGAATCTGTAAACATGAACGATAGGCCTGTAAAAGGGAAAGGATGGTGTGTTATGGAGTGGAAACATATTCTTAAGGTGGTAAAGAAGATTGCACGAGCGGTGGAGACCGTAATCGACATCTGGGAAAATTAGGAGGGAATTGCATGATTGCAGGGATCAAAATTACAGTTAAAGTCATCAGCGGGATCATAACCATTCTTTCGGCTCTGACCGAATGATGGTTATGGTCCGGAAGGACTGTAAAGAGTACTCTATATAGCAGACGGAGGCGTTATGGAGAATTTTCATATTATTTTAGAGGCAGCAGAAGCCCTGAATACGATCAGGGAGGATGGAGAATGTGAAAAGATTTTTGAGCAGATGGCATTGCCCATTGATGATGAGAATATCAATGGGCTGGTAATGCTGTTCGCCATGTGCGTCAACAAAATGCTGTACCAGATGATGGATGGGTGTCAGGAACAGAGGGAGGAAGCATACCCTTCCGTTCTGAATTCCATGATCGATGATGTGAAACAGAGATTCCGGCCAGTGATTGAGAAGGTAGTGAAAAGCAGGTTTTCTCACCACAGCCACATGCTGGCAGACTACCTGAATGTAACCATGGAGCGGCTTCTTTCAGGAGCGACGTATCAGGAGCCAGGGCCTGTCTGGGATATTTCCTATAAGACCAATGAATGGAACACACGGTATCGAAGAGAGGAACGTGTCAGGGATCAGATGAAGAGATTCTTAAGGGGCAATGACAGATATGAGGCGTTTACAAGACAACATGGAATCGAGATCCCGTTTCTATATGTATTTGCGTGGGATATCTGTAATTTTGGCAAAGATGAGAGACAATATGATGAAAGAAATCAGCCGGTGGGACAGGATGAGACCAGTTATATGAAACTACTTCCTAAAAATCTGAAGACATACCTGAAGCATCTCAGTCCTACAACCCTGAAGATCTTATTTGACGGAGAAGTGATCGACGAAGATAACTTTGAGGAGAGTGAGCCAGACAGCCCCATTGTATTTTATAAGAGAGTCAGTTTTCGAAAATTGCTGCCTACCCTTAAGGAGTCGGACTGTGTAAGCAGTTTTGCAGCGGATGACCTAGTTCGTGGATCAGCCAGTTCTAATGAGTCCAAAGCACATCAGGTTCCTATGGTGAAAAAAGAGGTTCTGAAGGCCATACCGTTAATACCCATGTATGTAAAGAAGAAACAGCTGGGCATCTGGAATCTGAAACTGATTACGGATGTGCTGAAGGATGAACAGAAGCTTGAGGAGGCACTTGAGGAGGTAAAGGAGATTTCCCAGACCAAAAGCGCTATGGTGTCTGATTTTACCCATAGATATAAGAACCTGTCAGCAGATAACCTGTATCAGATTGCCCAGGCGCTGCTTCTGAATCCGGCAGACGACGAGGATTTAAAGGACAAAGGAAGAGAACTGCTGATTGAGTGCGAGAACAAGCAGATGCTGGCAAAAGAGGTAGTCATGCTGAATCTGGAGCATACGGATCGGTTTGAGGAATTAAAAGCCTTGATCAGAAAAAGCGTCTGTCGGCCGACAGAAGGGCTTTGCGTGGGCCAGCTGGTAAATGAGGCGGCAAAGCGGGTGCTGCTTCGGATCCTTCTGGTGGCAGATGACAGCAGGATCGAAAAGATCCGGGAGCGGTACGAACGAGCCGGCATGGATACCTGGGAATTGTTGGAGAGATATGAGTCAGATATTTTAAAAGGAGGAAACGATGTCATCGCCTGGATGGATGAGAATATGGGGGGATTTGCCTTTGGGTGTGAAGGCAGATGGAATCAGGTCTGTCTGAAAAATAATACGGAGGGAAGTGTATTCTTAACCAGCCTGGTTATGGAATTACTGTTGAACATGTTCACGTATTGTGAGATAGAAAAAGAGAAGAAGCTTATTTTTCGAGAGGATGGCGCATTTCTGGCGATTGAGACGGTCAATGGAGTTGATCTGGAGGTTAAAAGCTACACGAGAAAGGGACTATCGTCCAGAAACCGGATTCTCAGTAAGCTAAATTACGGAAAAAGCTATAAGCTTCATGACAGCATCCGCACACACTATGAGAAAGAAGACAACCGTTATACGACAACAGCAGAGATAAGAGGAAGCATATTGACAATGGGGGACGTAAAAGATGCGTAAATCGATTTTGTGGATTGATGATTTTGACAATCAGGTTTCTCATATACGAAGGAGGAGTGGCAATCAGGTTGATGACAAAGATTACTCTCTGATTTTTGCACCCAGGTACAGGAAGCAGGTTGTGATAAAAAGGCGGTTTTATGATGCGCTCCATTATATATTTGAACATTACGGGGAATTTGACTGTGTGATTCTTGACATTGACATGAATCACAATTTTGGTGCCATCGACCGTGAAAATGTAGTGTGGAAACGTTTTTTTGACTGCATTTCCATATCGGAGCGGCTGGAAGAAGACGAGAAGGGACAGTCTGTCGGATATATATGGGATGAAGAGGCAGGAAACAAAACGGGAAAAACAACGGCGGAAGAATTGAGCAGGAACGCAGGCTTTTACCTGGTGATCTTTTTGCTGACTCTGGGATTTCCGAAAGAGAGGATGATTCTGTTCAGTGCATTTGGGGATCAGGATCAGAGAGTCATTGGGTGGAGGGAAAAATTCCGCCATGCCTCTCTTTGTCCGCCTCAGCTGATTGACAAAGGGGTAAATTGGCAGAACCGGGTTCATGAGGCGTTACATGCACGGCTGAATGAGCTATATGATCAGGAAAGGCTGGGGTACTATTTTTTGCGCAAGTTAATCTTTGATGTCTCGGCGCTGGTGGAGAAGTCTTATGAGCAGAGTGGGAGCAAGGATTCAGGTGACAGAAGCAATTTATTTAATGGAAGAGTGCGGGAAAAGGACAAGCGTCTGGGGAGAGAACGGATCATGGAATTGTATGACTGTCTGGTAAGCATGTTCTCCGTATATCAGCCTGCAGATAATAAGATATCATCCTTTTTATATCAGTGTATGAAACAGTTTTCTGAGCCATTTGAGGCGGATTTTGCTCCCCAGTTCCATGATTCGGAATACCGTATTGTAAAATTGTTCAGAAACTGGAGTTCCCACGCTAAATTCGGGCCGGATCAGGCCATGAGGCAGGAGGACTTTATGCTGCTTTTTCTTATTGAGAGCAGTTTGTTCCTGGCCAAGGATACGGACAGCGAAGAGGCATTTCGGGAGATTTTACAGAACATTCATTACCAGCAGGAAAAGGCTGGGGTGATATGCCATGAGATTTATGAAACTGCCTGGGACATCTGCAGGGATGAGAATGAGAAGCAGGAGAGATTGAAGGATTTATATATGCCTTATAATATGATTGATGTATTGCATAAACTGGGAAATAAAAAGACATCGGAATATCCCATGAAATATGAGTATTTATGGATGGCTTTTCTGTGCAGCTGCTTCGAAAAGAAGATTAGCCATAATGGGGATAACAGTATCTCTGTGGAGTATTCACAGAAGGAAGATTTGTCTGAAGTGAATAAGGTGTTTATGCAGCTGGCATATCAGGATTGGAAGGACTGGAAGACTGGTAATGTTTGTAATGGATGTAATGTAAGATGATGTAGTGCAAGATAACGGTTTGGGATGGTTGGGGAGGATGCCAGCGGTTACAACGTAAAAGGATGAAAGAAAGGGATAATCCAGGGAAGATCACAGGAGAAAGAAAAAGCAGTGTTTTACCGGAGGGATACCGATACATGGTATGAACTGTAGAAAGGGTAGACGAAACAGATTCTTGACTGTACAATACAGTAAGAAATAAAAAGAAAATAACCGAGCGAAAGGGGAAGAGCAATGGAATTTGTTACATTACACAATGGGGTCATGATGCCCATGGAAGGGTTTGGCGTGTTTCAGGTACGGGATAAGGTGGAGTGTGAACGGTCGGTTCTGGATGCGATTCGGGCAGGGTATCGCCTGATTGACACTGCGGCTTCCTACACCAATGAGGATGCCGTTGGCGAAGCGGTTCGCAAGGCTATAAGGGAAGGAATCTGCACCAGAAGCGATCTGTTTATCACATCCAAGATGTGGGTTCAGGATATGGAAAACTATGAGGCCGCAAAAAAGGCCATCGATGCCTCTCTGGAAAAATCAGGATTGGAATATCTAGATCTCTATCTTCTGCATCAGGCTATGAAGGATTATTTCAGCGCATGGAGGGCTATGGAAGACGCTTACGCTGAGGGAAAACTGAGGACAATCGGCGTATCCAATTTTTATCCCCATGTGCTGACAAACTTCTGTGAGACGGTGAACATAAAACCCATGGTGAACCAGGTAGAGCTGCATCCCTATTTTACTCAGGAGAAGGCGCTGGAGACCATGGCTTATTATGATGTAGTGCCGGAGGCTTGGGCCCCTCTTGGAGGAGGACGCTATAAGCCTTTTGAGAATGAGATGCTGGGAGGAATCGCGGTAGCCCATGGAAAGACAATAGGTCAGGTAATTCTGCGCTGGAACGTGCAGCGAGGCGTGGTGGTTATCCCCAAATCCACCCATAAGGAGCGGATAGAAGAAAATTTTAATATCTGGGATTTTTCTTTGACACAAGATGAGATGAGACAGATTTCTGCGCTGGACATGGGATATGTGGGAACGGCGGTAAAACATTTTGACCCGGAATTTGTGCGTATGTGCAATGGAAGGAAGATTCATGATTGATGGTATGATTGTGAATAGGGTCTGGACAATGATGCTTTTTCTTACTGGAATAAAGATTTATACCCTGCTGTGGGCATGCTATCCAAACAGAACTCAAAATAAGAGGAAGAGTCGGAAGATATTTGTTAAAATAATATGAGTCAAGCCCTAAGGAAATAGACATGGAATGGAATGAAAAACTACAAGTAATTATTGATTATGTCGAAAATCATTTACAACGAAATGAAGAACCGATTGACAGTGAAGAAATTTCAAAAATTGCAGAATGTTCTTTTGGCTTTTTCCAAAAGGTATTTTCATACATGAATGGTATTAGCTTCGCTGAATATATTCGGTCACGAAAATTAACTTTAGCTGGATATGATTTGAGAAGCACGGATTTGAAAGTGATTGAAATAAGCTACAAATATGGTTATGATTCTCCCACATCATTTACAAAGGCATTTCAACTTTTTCATGGAGTATCACCGAGAGAAGCTCGAAATCAGAATGTTGTATTAAAGGTTGTTCCCAAAATGCAGATATTCCAACGCCATGAATATTCGTGGAGGCTTGAACGAAAAGATGGTTTTCGGTTAGTGGGAAAGAGTATCATTGTGTCTTGCAAGGATGATTTTCATTTTAAGAAAATACCAGAATTTTGGAATGAATGTCAACGTGATGGTACTTTTGCAAAACTAATTTCTATAGATACTGCTATCCCTAAAGGGATATTTGGTCTACTGGGCATCTATGATGAACAATTAGATGAAATGGAATATTCTATTATGGCGATATCTGATCAAGAGCCGCCACAAGATTTTACCGAAATCAATATTCCAGATGCTACATGGGCAATTTTTGATTGTAGAGGTTCCGTTCCGCAAGCAATACAGAATGGTTGGCAATATTTGAATGAAGAATGGCTTGTCAAATATCCGTTTCAACACGCACAATGCCCGGAAGTAGAATGGTATAGCAATGGAAACGCATATGACAGCAATTATTTAAGTCAAATATGGATACCAATTATAGAGGAGGAATAAAAAGTGGTACATTTAGTTTATTGTGATAACGCAGGTAAAAAAGGTGAAAAGGTATTAGACAAGATTTTAGCAGGAACGAAGACAATGATTGTGCGGGGAGCAGCAGGGAGAAAAATTCCTCACAGCAGAGTTTTTGAGGGGGAGCGTCTTTATTTCATAGAAAAAGGAAGTAGGGAGATAACGACAACCGCTATTGTAAAACAAGTGCAAAATTTTGTAAAATTGTCTGATGAAGAAATCACAAAAACACTTGCTGATAATCAGAGTAAATTAAACTTATCAGATAAGCAAAAAGCACGGTGGCATAAAAAGTGCCTGTGTTTAGTGGAATTTGAAGATGTCAAGGAGATATCTCCTCTTGCGTTTGAACATCAGGGAAACATGGATGATTGGCTTATTTTAGAAAAGATTGAAGATGTTATTGTAGGAACAAGTATTCCATACAATTATAAAAATTCCAAATTTTGAATTCAATATGGTTTTGGGGTAGGAGACCGGGGTGTAACCATTGAATGTGCAAGACTGTGGTCAGCTGTGTTTGGTCGTATGAAATACAGCCAAAAGTCCACTATAACATAGGCATAAAACTCCGACATGAAGTGCCGTGAACCCAAAAAGGCCCAACCCGTCAAAGCCATCCCACAAAGAAAATACAGCATAATACCCCCTAATGGAGATGACCAGGAAAGTAGCCGGTTTCATGATCGTCTCAGTCACATCTCAGGAGAATGGAACCAGGTGTTTAAGGGAAAATAGATGGAGAAATGCCAGCAGACATTCGCTTGCCCTATCACATCTTTCGTAGGGAAATACTTTGACCTGCTGGCGGATATCGGTAAGCTGGCTTGCCTGCTCCAGGTATTCTTCCATATTTTTCAAGAATATAGCGTATTTTTGCGTATGTGTTTATTCTCTAAAAAAACGAAAAACAATGGTTTTTGCGGCAATTTCAATATGGAACCATCAATTTTCTCCAAAACTGTAAAACTCAAGACTACGAAAAGAAGATGGTTTTCACATTCAAGAATGTCGTGAAGATAAAGTTGTAAAGTTAGGTAGCAAAAGCTTCTCTACAGAGGGGCTTTTTTGCTGTAAAAAATCATGTACCACCACTGTGCTTTATGTTATAATTTATTTAAAATAAGCGAAAGACAATTATGGTCTTCAAATCAATTGGAAGAAGAATGCAAAAAAATTTCACAACACACTTCTTGTGCTTGACGGATTTGATGAATTATGTATGGTAAGAAATCTTTTGGCAAAAGGGAAATCTATTTATTTTCAAAATCTATTTAACCAACTGTCTCGAATAACAGGATGTGTTTAACGGTGAGGCAGAGAGGGTTGGGGTGAAAGGATATGATTAAAGAAATGAAGGAAAAAATTGTTTTAGCTTCTGCTGAGGATATAAAGCATGTGGGCAATATGTATCATGCTGTAAACGATTATTTTGAAAAGCATGAAAACTATTGTTATCCAAATTGGCAGAAGGGGAAATACCCTGTATTGGAAGATGCGAAGAGGGCCATGGAGAATCAGACATTATATGTGCTGAAAACAGAAGAAGGCATTGCAGGAGCCATAATTATCGATCATACTCAGCATTCGGAATATAAAAAGATATCCTGGACTCAGCAGGTTCCGGATGAAAGCGTTATGACGATGCACACGGTTGTGGTAGCTCCTGATTATAGAGGCAGGGGATTTGGAGAAAAACTGGTGCGGTTTGGGATTGATCTTTGTAAAAATTCCGGTGCGAAGACAATCAGGCTGGATACACATTACAAGAATGTCCCAGCCAGACGTTTGTATGAAAAATGTGGTTTTGTAAGTCTTGGATGTCATAAGGCGTTTGTAGATGGGGGGATTCAGGAATTTGATGTGTTTGAGTATAATTTTTTCAGCAGATAGAATCTATTTCCGTTTTGCCAGATGAAACACAACCAGAAGCCCCCCATAGCACATACACAGAACCCCGATATGGAGGGCCGTGGACACAAAAAGTCCCAGGCTGTCGAAACCGTCCCACAAAGAAAAAACCGCATAGTAAATCCCGATGGAGATGATCAGGAAAGCCGTTGGCTTGACGATCATCTCCATTGCATTCCAGGAAAATGAAACCAGCCGTTTGAGAGAGGTGAGGTGAAGGAAAGCCAGCAAAAGCTCACTGGCTAACATCCCCCAAAGATAGGCCATAATACCGAAACGCGGAATGCCTACCAGAACGAAGGCCAGACGCAGAACCAGGGCTGTAATATTTTGTAGAAACGTAGTGGTAGTTTTCCCAAGTCCGTTTAGGATACTGCCCATAGTGGTGGCAAGATAGAGAAACGGACACAACCATGCCAGAATCTGTATGAAGGAACCAGCGGAAGCGTCGTGGAACACACCGACGCCCAGTTCCGGACCGAACAAGATGAACACGCCGATGCACAGAATTCCCATATATAGGCTGTAGCGCAGAGACATGGCGATGGTCTGGGAGATACGGGATTCATTTCCACCCGCCTGGGCCTCTGCAACCGTGGGAAGAAGGAGTACAGCCATGGAGTTGGTGATGGCGGAGGGGAACAGGATAAAAGGCATCGCCATACCAGTCAGCACGCCATAGATGCTGAAAGCCTCTTCTGTGGAGAGGCCATAGGCTCCTAAGCTGCTGGGGATCCAGATGGCTTCCGCGCTGGAAAGAATATTTAACACCAGCCGGTTGCCCATCAAAGGAAGAGCCAGAGCCATGAGAGGAACGGCTGTTTCGTCGAAGGCAGCCAGAGGAGAAGATGTCGCGATGCTTTTGTGATCAGATGAAGAGTGGCGGGAAACAGGGAATGGTTGTTGCCTGGCCCAATTTTTTTCTGCTTTCGGTGTAAAAAGACAGAAGCAGAACACAGAAAAAAAGCAGGCGGCCATTTCACCGATTAAATGGCCGGTCACTGCCAGTTGCACAGTAATCGTCCTGCCTTGCTCCATCAGAATATCGGCGATGAGAAAGACGGCCGCCATACGCACAGTCTGTTCAGCAATCTGTGTCAGGGCAGGAACCTGTGTTTTTTTAATTCCATAATAATATCCGTTGATGCAGGCATGGATGGCAGAAAAAGGCACGGAAAGGGCAATAAAGGTCAGAAGCGGTGCGCACCGGTCTTCCAACAGGATATAGTGGGCAATGGGATCGGAGAGACGGATGATCAATGCTGCCAATCCAACTCCCATGGATAGGGAGATCACCAGGCCGGTTCGGAAGATCTGCTTTCCCCGTTGGACATTGGCAGCTACAAAGCGGGATATGGCAGTCTGGATAGAGCCGGCACACAGGGCAAAACAGATGCCGTAGATAGGATGGACCATATTGTAGATGCCAAGGCCCTCTGCCCCGATGGTGCGGGATAAAAAGATCCGGTAAAAAAATCCCAGAACCCTGGTGGCAAAGCCTGTGGCAGTCAAAAGCAAGGTTCCTGTGATGAGAGTATGCTTTTTGAAAAAGTCGGTCATAAATAGTGGATACTCCGGTGAAAAGGGTATTGATATAAAATATGTGAAAACCGAGGGTAGTAGAACGGAAGCTGATAGAGTATAATTGTTCTTGGAAAAAGGCTAATGTTTTAGAGAATGATTGGAAAATGCAGTTTGCATATTGTTTTCGGAAAAGGATGACATACCATTACCCAATATTATTTTATGGAAAATTCTTGAAAATTTAGAAGATTTGGTATATGAATAAATCACAGATGTGAAACGATGTTTTTGCGGAATGGATAAACAGGTTTTGAGTGCCGGAAATAAAAGGGAAGAGGGGGCAGAAATGGAAAGAAAAAGATTAGGGGCTGTACTGTTTGGACTTTTTCTTTTTGTAGGATTAACCGGATGTACTTTCTCAGGTGATGCACAGCTGGAAACGACAGGACAAGTTGATATGCAATTGGAAGAAACAGGACAAAGGCAGGACAGAAGGGAAAAAGAGGAGGCTGTACAGGAATCTGTGGGCCAGACAAGGGAGATTGTGGTTTTATATACCAACGATGTCCACTGTGCGATAGAGACAGACGAAGAATCCGGCATTCTTGGATATGCCAAAATAGCTGCTATGAAGAAGGCGTTGGAGGCAGATGGCAAGGATGTCTTTTGGGTGGATGCTGGTGATGCCATTCAGGGTTCTGCCATCGGTACGCTGTCCGATGGAGAATATATCATTCAGATCATGAATGAGAGCGGATATGATCTGGCGATTCCGGGAAATCATGAATTTGATTATGGAATGGAGCGTTTTCTTGAGTTGGCAAAAAAGGCGGATTTTCCATACATAGCCTGTAACCTGATAGATCGTACAACAGAGGAACCAGTATTTGCTCCATATGTGATACAGGAGATTGGAGGCAAACAGGTTGTATTTATAGGGATCTGTACACCAAAATCCATCACCAGTTCCACTCCATCTCATTTTCAGAATGAGGATGGCCAGTACTGCTACCATTTTATGCAGGATGAAGATGGAACTTCCCTTTATGCTTGTGTTCAGGAGGCGGTTGATGAGGTACAAAGGGCGGGGGCAGATTATGTCATAGCGGTTGCGCACCTGGGAATTTTGGATTCCTGCAGCCCATGGACATCTACGGAGTTGATTCAGCATACTTCTGGAATCGATGCAGTGCTGGATGGTCATTCTCACAGCGTCCTTTCTGAAGAAAAGGTAAAAAATAAGGAAGGGAAGGAAGTTCTTCTGTCATCTACAGGGACGAAAATGGCATCGGTAGGCAAACTTACGATACGACCGGATGGCTCTATGAAAACAGAATTGATTGATACCTATGACAAGACAGATGATGCTGTGGCAGCAAAGATTAACTACATTATGTGGGAACTAAGTGAGACTCTGGGAGAAGTGATAGCCAGATCCCAAGTTTCCCTGGTAGTTCATGATCCGTCTGCAACCAGTGCAGAGACACCAGTAAGGATTATAAGAAATGCGGAAACCAACTTAGGCGATCTGTGTGCAGACGCATTTCGCTATGAGGCTGGAGCAGATATCGCTTTGATGAATGGCGGAGGCATCCGTACAGATCTTCCGGCTGGAGATATCACTTATGGGGATATTATAAATCTAATGCCATTTGGAAATGAATTCTGTATGGTTGAGGCCACAGGACAGCAGGTTCTGGATGCACTGGAGATGTCGGTAAAGTCAGTGCCAGATGAATTTGGAGGATTCCTACAGGTATCTGGGATTTCATTTGAGATTCATATGAAGGTAGACAGTCCTGTGATACTTGATGAAAATGGAATGTTTGCGGGAATTGACGGCGAACGTCGCGTTGGGAATGTCATGGTGGACGGAGAGCCTTTGGATCCGGAAAAGATCTATACAGTAGCTTCCTACAATTACCTTCTGAAATACGCCGGAGACGGCAATAGCATTTTCGTTGACTGCAAGCTTCTCCTTGAGGATACCAAGCTGGATAACCAGGTATTAATTGATTTTATTGTGGAAGGATTAGGTGGGATTGTGGGAGAGGAGTATAAAGATCCATACGGGCAAGGCCGTATTGTGGCTGTGGAATGAACGAAGAATAAATACCAATCCGTTTATTATGATCCTATGGAGACAGCCGATATTAAAGGTATCAGATATGAGGAAACCGTAGTGAAAAGCAATCGATACGATGGCTAAAATGATGTGGAAAATGAGATGGGGAAAGGGGTGGATAGGGTGATACATTTTTATGACGGTACACTGGTGAGACAGGATAAGGCCAGCTTATATTATGGCACAAAACCGGTAGGGTGTATGAACAAAGAACCAGGGGAGACTGAGGAACCAGAAATTACGATGCTTAAGTTCAGCGAGATCATGAAGGAACCTGTCTCCAGGGAACTGAATACCATCTTAAGTAAGGAAAATCGTGAATTCATGGGACTGATACTTGGTAGAGAAGAAATGGAAGATAACAAAGTCCTGGATGTAAAGATATAATCTTGACAGAAAAGGATGGTGTGGCTGCAGGCATCCGGCTTATCTTTGCAGGCGGTTCTATATGGCCGGCCCGGATACCGCAACAGTTCAAGGTGTATGTAAGCGGTTACGAAAAGTAAACAAGCTTATGCATTGCCTGTACCAACAGGTACTAAGTAGGGTACTATTTTTTAGACATGAAAGATAGAAAAGGAAAAAATCAGAAACGAGAAGAGCGGAAACGAGAACTGAATATGTATTTTCGGCCGTTTGGCGTGATCCGTTTGTGCCTTATCATGATTGGGGTAGCGTTGCTGTTCTTTATTCTGATGGCCGTTCTTAACAGGCTGTTGGGAAAGGAAACAGGGAGCATTTTGTATCAGGTATCCTTTGCCCTATCAACTGGAGCTGTGGCTTCCGGAATTGTATCCATTGTCGTAGAGATGTCCAATAATTATGAGAAGAACAGGAAACGCCTTCGGCAGCTGTCTGATTATTTTTCGGCTGTAGCATCGTATGAAATGCATAAACGGGCTGTGATGCATACATATGGGGAAGAAATGGAGGAAGACGGCGGAAGTTCTGTGGTTCTGGCGTGGCAGGAGGCGATCCGGCAATTTGACCAGGATATGGAAGCGGACACTGTGGATGGGGAGAAGATAACAAAGATAGGCAGGACGGCTCTGGAAATCACGGGAATTGCGAAGCAGGTGACGGAGATGGGGGCTGTCTTCAGAAAAGTCCGTGACCAGGATGCGGATATGCTTACTACGGAAGAATATGAGGAGATCCTTTTTGTGTTATCAACGATCAAGATGATGTGCGACAGCATCAGCATCGCCCTTATGATAGATGATAATCAGGACATTCGAGAATATAAAAAATCGCTGTTTCTTCAAAGGGCAGTGGAGAAAGCACAGAAGGCAGTATTTGAAAAGAAAGAGCAGATGATCAGAATTGCCAATAAGGGATTGAAACAGATTTCCCATATGCTTAATAAAGAGGATTTCCTGTATCAGCTGGATGAGGAGTATATTCAGGATGGGATGTACGAAGGGATTCCTGAATTGAAAACCGGGATTGTGGAGCATGTAAAGGCATTTGAGAAAGACGACGAAGGACTTGCTCCATATGAGGCGTTGGCTCGGAAGCATTTGGGAAACCTGCTGTCGATGCCCTTCTATATTGACTTGAGGACAAGAACGCAGATCTGCGTGTGTCTGAAAGATTTTGATGAAAGTATGGCCAGATTGAAGGAGTATGTGAAAAAGGAACCATTGTATGGGAGTAAAGCGGAATATTTTGAGACAGAGCATTCGTGGCCCTGGGAGGAAGAGGGACAGGAAGATAGAAAGAAAGCCAGGTGAGGTAGAAGAATCGCCTGGCTTTTATGGGTTTGCGCGCCATGGGCGCGCTCTAACGGGTGAAAGTCCCGAACACGCCTAGGCAACGAGGAAGTGTATAGCTGAACAGCAAGGGTGTCCATCGTGAGGTGGAATCTGAAGGAAGCTGTAGGCAAACCCTTGGTCCGACGGATAGAAATCACATATAAGGCTCGGAAATGCGGATAAGTCTGCCCAAAGAGATGAAGTCCAAAAGTTGCCGGAAGTACGAGTAGATGTGGCGGATAGGTGAGGGAAAAGAGCGTGCATCTTAAGCGTGGAGGTCTCACAGGCGGTCTCATTAGCCGTAATAACAACGAACTGTGAGAAGTCAGCAGAGGCCATAGTAGTGAAGAAGTTCCTGTAATGGGAATGGAGCGAAGGGCTGAACAATCAATCAGTTGAAGTA
>CANDZL010000090.1:0-13592 GCA_947425205.1 uncultured Hungatella sp.
ATGAAAATCCTAATTGCATTACGAGGTCATTATACTTCTTATAATCCGAATTATCAATACCTTTTTGACATTTTTTACATTTTTTTATAAAATGGTATAAATGTTATGTACTGATCTTTGGCTTGGGAAGTATCTCTTCCTCAATCACACGATTAGTATAATACACTTTTTTAAAAAATGCTATAACTTTTCTCTGTTCATTTTCTTACATAAAACTTACGAAAGCCACATTTCATTCTTAAATTGTACGTATACTCATACAATCTTCGACAACTCCTCCCAACTCTTGTGTTTCTGTCAATTTGTGTTATAATGTTCATATATTATAAATTATCATTATTTTTGAACGGAGGCATATATGGACAGGTACGCTTTAGTCTGCAGAACCATATTGGAACACCCCAATGCCACCCAGAGGGATATGGCGCAGATTCTGGATCTTTCTTTAGGAACCATCAATAGCCTGGTGAAGGAGTGTCTATCTCAGGAATGGCTTTCCCTCTCGGTCGACGGTATTTATCAGATTACAGAAAAAGGACAAGAATTATTAGAACAATATCGTGTGGACGGCGCTCTCATCATAGCTGCCGGGTTTGGCTCACGATTTGTTCCTTTAACCTTTGAAACTCCGAAGGGCCTTCTGGAAGTCTTCGGCGAACGGATGATTGAGCGGCAGATCAAGCAGCTTCATGAAGTAGGAATCCACAATATCACCATTGTAGTCGGATACCTGAAAGAAAAGTTTGAATATCTGATTGATAAATATGATGTTAATCTTCTTTATAATAGAGAGTACTCTTCAAAAAATACATTAACCACACTATACTGCGCCCGTGAAATTCTTCGTGGGAAAAACATGTATCTGCTTCCTTCAGATAACTGGTTGAAAAAAAATATGTTCCATACCTATGAGTGCGGTTCCTGGTACTCTTCCGTCTTTAAAGAGGGGGAGACTTCCGAATGGTGTCTTACCTTCAATAAAAAAGGAAAAATACAACATGTGGAGATCGGCGGCCGGGACTCCTGGGTGATGTATGGCCCTGCATTTCTGACCGCATCATGGCTGGAAGCTTACCTTCCGGTGCTGGAAGCTTACTATCACCTTCCCGGTACAGAACAATTCCATTGGGAGCAAGTCTATCTGGAACTTATAAATAGCACGGCACAGAAGCGCCTTACAGAGGCCGGTATCACTTCCGTAGGCGGGCATTCGGTTCGGCAACTGTCACAACTTGCAGAAAAAGCCAGCTTCTATATTAACCGCCAGCCCTCCACGCAGGTCTATGAATTCGAAAACCTGGAGGAACTTCGAATTTTTGATACGAAATATCAGAACCATTCAGACAATCAGGCTATGGAACTGATTTCCTCCGTACTACAGGTGCCGGAATCAGAGATAAACAACATCCGCTGCCTAAAGTCCGGTATGACCAACAAATCCTTCTTGTTTGAGATATCCGGCAAGCAGTATATCTGCCGAATACCAGGGCCGGGAACCGGGCTCTTAATCAACCGCAGGCAAGAAGGTGATGTGTTCGAGGCGGTAAAGCCGTTGAACATCACCGAGCAAATCCTGTATTTCAGCCGTGAGACTGGATATAAGATTGCTAAATATTATGAAGGTGCAAGGAACGCGAATCCGGAAAACATGGACGATATGGAACGATGCATGGAGCTTTTAAGAACCCTGCACCGTTCGGGAATCCAGTTGGATCATTCCTTTGATATCCGGGAGCGGATCCATTTTTACGAAAATCTCTGCAGAACCCATGGCGATATTCCATTTGAAGACTATAAAAACGTGCGTCAGCAGATGGATATTCTGATGGATCACCTGGATATTCTTAATCGCCCTAAGACCATTTCTCATATTGACAGTTGCGTGGATAACTTTCTGTTTCTTCCGGATGGAAGGTTAAAATTAATCGATTGGGAATATTCCGGCATGTGCGATCCACTGATTGACATTGCTATGTGTGTGATCTACTCCTATTATAGAGATGAGCAGATTGACCATCTTATAGAAGTTTATCTGCAGAGAAAACCATCTTCAGAAGAACAAACCGTAGTCTACTCCTATGTGGCACTGGGCGGTTTCCTGTGGAGTCTGTGGGCTGTATATAAAAGCGCACTGGGAGAAGAATTTGGAGAATATACCATTATCATGTACCGATATGCCAAACGTTTTTACCGAAAAATCGCCCAGCTTCGTAAATTTTAAGAAAATGACCCTGATTTTATCTGTTTATTTTAGAAACTTTATGTTATACTTACAGATAATAACGCCGGAGCGGTCTGGCAGACCCAAAATCCGGCGTGTTATTTTCACGCATTGTACGTAAATGTCTGAACAGCAGGCCTTTGCGTGCTCAGAGGAGGAATTGGATGATACAACGAAAGCAGATAAAGGCTGTCCTTCTGGCCGGATTTCTGGGAGCCATGACACTGGCTCCGGCTTCTGATGCATTGGCCGCCACCGGCTGGAACAAGACTGGCAATTCATGGGTGTATTATGATACTGACGGCTCTCTGCGGAAAGGATGGCTGGGAACCACAGATGGCACGTACTACTATATGGATCTTTCCACTGGCAAGATGTGTCTGGGCTGGAAGCAGATCAACAATAAATGGTACTACTTTCGCCCCAACGGCACAATGGTAGCCAGCAGCTGGATCACAGATAACGGGCACTTTTATTATCTGTTTGAAGACGGCGTTATGGTTACGGGATGGCTGAAGATAGGGAACGATTATTATTACTTAAATAGCAGCGGTGCCATGACCATCGGCTGGTGGCAGATGGATAATGGTTGGTTTTATGCAGATACCAATGGAAAGGTGGCCATCGGCTGGAAATTGATCAATAATTACTGGTACTATTTTGGAGTCGATGCCAAGATGTTGATCGGTTGGCAGAAGATCAACAATGTCTACTATTATCTTAACAGCGACGGCAAGATGCTAACCCAGTGGCTCAGTGATGGGACACACCAATACTATATGGATGCTGTCTCCGGCGCTATGGCAGTGGGATGGAAGCTGATTGACGGATATTGGTACTATTTTAATGAGTCTGGCCATATGCTGACTGGATGGCTGAATCTCAACGGCAAGTACTATTACCTGAATCCTTCCAATTCTGGCAGAATGGTAGCCAGTACCACCATGACCATTGATGGCATCTCCTATACGTTTGATTCCAGTGGCGCATACCAGACCAGTAGTTCCGGAACTCCGGTGACCAACGCGCCAACGAATAACAACAATTATGGACCAGGCGGAAGCAATTCCTATGTTCCTTCCACTACCCCGTCCTCTCCGTCCGGCAACTCCACCTCCCCCGGTTCCAACTCCGGCTCAACCAATCATGTTACCTTGATTCCGGGAATGACTGGCGGTCCGGGCACCAGTCGATGATGAATCGTATAGATTAAGATAAGGCTGATGCAGAACATGACAGCTTCTGCATCAGCCTTATCTTTATTCCAGAGGCCCTGTGAAAAGACATGAATTTCATTCCATTGACTGAAACTCCGTTTTCTCAATAAAACAACCTGTTTACCGCACTGAAAATCCCCCGGAAAGACGCTCTCGTAATGTTGGAGCTGATTCCCACACCGTATGTCACCTTTTTGCTCTTTACATCCATCAAATGGATATAGGAAGCTGCCTGGGCTCCGGAACCGGAAGTCAATGCATGCTCATTGTAATCTAATACGCGAATCTCAATACCCAATTCTTTTTCAAGGCCTTTCTGCATGGCGTCGATCGGACCATTGCCCACACCTTCAAAATATTTCTCAATACCGTGGTTGGTATAGGTCACTTTAACCAGCGTAGCGAAATTGCCGTCTGCTGTCTCGGTATCGTGAATCTGGCACCTGCGGAAATGGATCGGCTCTTTGCGCTCTGTATAGTTGTTGCGGAACTCCTCCATGATCTGCTCCGGAGCCACCTCTCCCTGTTTCTCGGAGATAGCCTGAATCACATCTGCAAATTCCTTGTGCATACCCTTGGGCAGCCGGAAGCCGAAGAACGTATCCATAACAAATGCTACGCCACCCTTGCCGGACTGGCTGTTAATCCTGACAATAGGTTCATACTGCCTTCCGATATCCGTAGGATCGATGGGGAGATACGGAACCTCCCAGTATTGGCTGTTCCTCTCCTTAAGCGCCTGCATCCCCTTGTTGATGGCATCCTGATGAGAGCCTGAAAACGCCGTAAACACCAGTTTTCCTGCATATGGATGTCTCTCCGGAATGTTCATCTTGGTACAGCGCTCATAGACTTCCGCTATCTCACGGATATTCTCAATTGCCAACTCCGGATTGATTCCCTGGGAAAACATATTGTAAGCCAGCGTGAGGATATCCACATTGCCGGTTCTCTCACCGTTGCCTAACAATGTCCCTTCTACCCGCTCCGCACCGGCCAACAGCGCAAGTTCTGTGGCAGCTACACCAGTTCCCCGGTCATTATGAGGATGAACACTGAGTATAATACTGTCACGGTTTTTGAAATGGGTATTCATCCACTCAATCTGGTCTGCGTACACATTGGGTGTGGTCATCTCTACCGTAGAAGGCAGGTTAATGATAATCGGATTCTCCGGCGTAGCGCCCCATGTCTCCTGCACAGCCGTACAGATCTCCAGCGCATAGTCCAGTTCCGTCCCGGTAAAACTTTCCGGAGAATACTCTAAGACGATGTTGCCTTCAAAATTCTTGGCGTACTTTTTCACCAACTCTGTGCCTTCAACTGCAATCTGAATAATTTCTTCTTTATTCTTGTGGAATACTACGTCTCTCTGCAAAACAGAAGTTGAATTGTAGATATGCACTACAACATTCTTAATTCCTTGAATCGCTTCAAAGGTTCTCTTAATCAGGTGCTCTCTGCACTGAACCAATACCTGAACTCTCACATCATCCGGAATCATCTGACGCTCTACCAGCTGCCTTAAGAAATCATACTCGATCTGTGACGCTGCCGGGAAACCAATCTCAATCTCCTTGAATCCTAGTTTCAAAAGCAGATTGAAAAATTCGATCTTTTCTTCCACAACCATGGGCTCTACCAGAGCCTGATTGCCATCCCGCAGATCAACGCTACACCAGACCGGTGCCTTCCTGATCTCTTTCCCAGGCCAGGTTCTCTCCGGGAAATCTACCACTGGTACTCTCTTATATCTCTGATAATTCAGCAAGTTCATCATTCCTTTTCTTCAAATTGGTTGTTAAAATAGTTTTCTCATTATATCATAACTCTCTTTTAATGGCAAGAGACGGATTGAACCCCTCCTGTCACAGCCAACAGCTAAGTATAACCTACAACAAATGTCCCTGGGACTTCATCACATCAATCACCTGATCTACATAGCGTTCGCATATCTCCAGGCTGGGAGCCTCAACCATCACACGCACCACCGGTTCTGTGCCAGACTGACGAAGAAGGATCCTCCCATCGTTCCCCAAACCTTCCGTAACCTTCTGCACTTCAGCCTGGACTGCCGGATCATCCTGAGCTGCTTTTTTATCTTTCACCTTTACGTTTTTCAATACCTGAGGGAATATCTCTACCTCGGAAGCCAGTTTCTTCAGCGGTTGTTTCTTCTCCAGTATGGCTTCCATTACCTTCAGGGAAGTCAAAATACCGTCTCCAGTTGTGGCATGTTTGCTGAAAATGATATGTCCGGACTGCTCGCCTCCCAGACAGTGCCCATTGGCCACCATGTTCTCATACACATATTTGTCGCCTACGGCTGTCTTCTCATAGGAAATTCCTTCTCTGTCCAATGCTTTGTACAGGCCGAAATTGGACATAACTGTCGTCACAATGGTATTGCCTACCAGCATACCCTGCTCTTTCATATATTTTCCACAGACATACATGATCTTGTCGCCATCCACCACTTCTCCGTCACTGTCAATGGCAATGCAGCGGTCAGAATCTCCGTCATAGGCAAATCCCACATCCAGGTGATGATCTTTCACATACTGCTGTAGGACATGGATATGGGTAGATCCGCAGTCTGTGTTGATATTCAGTCCGTTGGGCTCATTGTTGATTACGTGGGTTTCTGCGCCCAGTGCATCAAATACATTTTTCGCAATGGCGGATGCGCTTCCGTTGGCGCAATCCAGTCCTACCTTCATATTCTTAAAAGAACGGGTGGCAATCGAGATCAGATATCCGATATACCGGTTTCTTCCGGCGGAGAAATCCACCGTGCGCCCAATTTGATCCTTCTTGGCGTAAGGAATCTCTCCCATCTCGCCTTCAAGATAGGATTCGATCTTCTCAATTACCTCTTCTTCCAGCTTCTCCCCACGCTCATTTATCACTTTAATCCCATTATCATAGTATGGATTATGGCTGGCAGAAATCATGATTCCACAGTTGAATTCTTCTGTGCGGACAACATATGACACGCTGGGTGTTGTGGTCACATGAAGCAGGTAGGCATCTGCACCGGAAGCGGTTAAGCCAGCCACCAGAGAGTATTCAAACATATAGCTGCTTCTTCGGGTATCCTTTCCAATGACGATGCGGCAACGTTTATCCGGCTCCTTCTGTCCATAGTACCATCCCAGGAAACGGCCTACTTTAAATGCATGTTCAACGGTTAAATCAACATTGGCCTCCCCACGGAAGCCATCTGTTCCAAAATATTTTCCCATAATTGATCCTCTCACTCTGCAATCCTTTTATTTTATGTATCCTAATTTGGGGTTAGACACAAATTATTTCTATATTGTAATCAATCCCCTGAAAAATGTAAAGAGAATAATGAAAAGTAGGCTTAAAATAGGCTTAAAAAGTATAATTCAGTAGGTAATGGTTCAAAAGTTATCTAAACTGTTACATCAGAAGTGCCGCAAGGCAAAAGCATTTCCTGAAGGAAATCTCTAACCTTGCGGCATTCATCTGTCTAAGCCGTAATAAAAAATTTATTTTCTGTCAAACATTCCTTGATCTGTTAAGGCCTTAACCCCATGCCGCCTTCCAATGTAATCGTCTCACCGGACATATACTTAAAGTCCTGGGATCCCAAAAGTACACAGACACGGCCGATATCTTTCTCGGGATCGCCGAACCTGCCCATGGGCACCGCCCTTAAATTCTTCTCATAAGCCTCCGGATAGGATTCCTTAAAGTTCTCCAGCTGGGAGGTCATAGCCAGCGGGCACACCACATTGACGTTGATATTGTCCTTCCCCCACTCTGTTGCTGCTACACGGGACAGCCCCCGAATTCCTTCTTTGGCCGCCGCATAGGAACACTGGCCAGCATTGCCGAATAATCCAGCACCGGAAGCAAAGTTAATGACTGACCCTTGTGTCTCTTTTAAATGCGGATAGCATGCTCTCATATAGTAGAATGTAGCATACAGGCCGGAATAGATACCCAGGTCAAAATGATCTTTTGTCTGTATTGACAGCGGAATTCCAGAAGCTGAGGCCTGAGCGTTGTTAATCAGCACATCAATCCGTCCAAAGGTCTCTATGGTTTTGTCTACTACATCTTTCACACGCTGCTCGGATTCATCATCCGGAGTCACATCTGCCTGCAAAGCCAGCACCTGAATACCGTACAGGCGCTCCAACTCCTCTTTTGCATCCAACAGCTTCTGTTCGTTGCGCCCGGTTAAAACCAGATTGGCACCTTCTTTTGCATAGGCCACTGCAATTCCGTATCCGATAGATTTTGCTTTTCCGCCGCCGGTGATAATCGCTACCTTTCCATCAAAAATCCCCATGTCTGTGTGTCTCCTTTTTGATAATGAGTGATAATTTTCTTTTAAAAAGAATAGCAGAGCCAGTATTATTTGTCAAGTTGTCCTTTATCGTGCATCCTTACACTCTGGAAAAATACCGCCTAAACGAAAAGCAAGCAAAATCATCTCTATAGACTGTGGATCCAGCCTCCGAAATTTCAGAAAATAATAGAAACTGTTGAGAAACGCTTTAAATATGGACAATTCTTCATTACTCAGAGGTTTGGCTTCTGATCCATAGGTCATAAACCCCATCAACATTGAAAGAACAAATTTTTCGTTGACGAAAACTAAATCGTCATCTTCGTCCTCTACGGTCAAAAGCTGAATCGGATGACGTCGTAAAAACCAATAAGTCGTATAAGCATACACTTTCGGGCTATTCGTATGTTCAAGTTCATGTGCAGATTTAACCTTCTCAATATCCTCAAAGTATTCCAGAATACAATGCATCAAAGCTCGTTCATTGATCTGGAGCTTCTGATTGATCTCAGGCTGGTCAGGACGAAGGCTTCTAATAAACTGTTTAATCTGCTCATAAAGATACTCATACCGATTCTGGATCTTTTCTGGGCCAATGCGTTTCACAAGTTCTTCATAGTGCGAATAGCTACTCCCAATATTAATCATCCTTCTTCACCTCTGCACTCCAAAATATAACGGTGATTTCGGCTGCGTACGCTTCTTTCATAAGACAAAAGATAATCTGCCTCTTTATCTGAAAAAGACTTGGCTGAATTGGTCAAATTCTGCTCACGAAGATGACCAGATAAAAGGCTCCTCATCATGCGATCAGAACTCTCTCGTGCATCGCTGCTCACTGGCAACTTACAGATATTTTTTCCATTCATATTTAAACCTCATCTTTCTCTACTAATGTTTTCATCAGGTTCTGGACTGTGGAACTATCAGGCTGTGTCAATTTGGAAGTAGCAGGGATAGGATCTAAAATCTTTGAAACAGTTCGACCCATCAAAACTGTGGAATCGCCATTACTAAGAGGAACATCCAACAATCTTCCTGACTTTCGGGGACGTTCAAAAGACAGTTTTGATCTGAAATATGCACTCATCTCATCGCTCATACCAGCGGCGCGATTGATGAGTTCTGAAAATCCTACCAATAGAGGATCATCTTTATAGTATGGGTAAAGTACATCGTGATCTACCTCGCCCCACGCCTCCTCAAAAAGAGTACGAACCTGTATCTCTACATAATATTTCTTATAACGAACAATATAATGCAGAGAACGATAATATCTATCGCGTGCAACCTTTATTAAAGTCTCTGGATAAATCTCTGCATCGCCAAGACGGATATGTGCTACTGGTGCCTCCGCCATATAGGGTGATTCTCTAACCACATCATAAGAAGCAGCATAATGGCTTGTATCTATATATCTGTCTGGATCATCTGGGAAACAACTTATCAGATAGTTATGGACAGGCTCCCAATCCTCTTTGTAGACCAAAAGAATTCTGCAGCCGATAATATCTGTTACATATTTATAGTAATCATCTGGAGTCATATTTCGGTATTTCGGATCGTTGGTGCTGCGCTTACGAATAATTTTCTCAATCAGATGGAGTGGCTCCTTCACACGGCCATTGTAGGAGTGGAGGTGAACTCCCTTAGCTGAAACAATAAAATCAGAGACAAACTGATTTTTCAATAAGACAAGGTCATCCCAGCGCTTCATATAATCTGTATAGATAGCCTGTAACTCTTCTGGCGAAAAACCACTGGCACTAATCGCCTCGTCAGTTAGGTTCATCTCCTTCTTCAGTATATTCAAATCCAAGATTGGTGGATACTCTCCCATTTTCCAATCTCCCTCCTCTTTCGTTTCGGGATAGGGCACCTATTTAACGCTCGCACGTATAATAATAGGTCATATAATTATAACAGAATTTAGGTGATATTTCAATCTTTTTTGGATTTGAGTTTCTTTTGAGTTTCCCCATTTTTTAGGTTCTCGTTACTGTTCAGTGGTCAGCTTGAAACAAATTAGCCGATGGTATATACTGGATTGACCATGCGCCCAGAGGGTGATGCGTCACTAGTAAATGAACGTCCGTTGGGCGCATTTGGCACCCCTGATTTTAAATCGCCTGGGGCAATGGGCTTTCAACGCAAGGATGATATACATATTCTAAACCCGCCGCAATAATAACTTGATCTTTTCCAACTTGCTTGAGCCTTTCTTACAATTAAACCTGCCATTTGCAATCCATCTTGCAAATGCATTGTTGGTATATGCCCCACCCCTGTAAAAAAGTTGTGTATAGAAAATAGCTTGATATGATCATCGATAGGCCGCCTGAGCAAAAACACACATGCTCCAACATAGGTTTTCTAATTTTCACATTATAACCAAAACCCATCAAACACTGGCGGTCATACATGCATCTAAGGGTAAAATAGCGCTGTGAGATCAGCTATAACCGGGCAAAAAGAAAAAACCGGCTCATTTTCCCGAAAAACAAGCCGATTTTCATCCATTTATCCATTTCTGTCAGGCCCCTAAAATCCCGGAAATCCTCATAAAATCAAGGTTTCTAGGTCGTCTCGTTTAACCTGCTCAAGCGCATGGCCTGATCCGCAGCAATACAAGCATCGATAATCTCCTGAATGTCTCCGTTCATAATCTTATCCAACTTATATAGGGTCAATCCGATCCGGTGGTCGGTCACACGGCCCTGAGGGAAATTGTAGGTTCGTATCTTCTCAGACCGGTCTCCGGTGCCGATCTGGCTTCGTCTGGCCTCAGCTTCGGAATTCTGCTGCCTTTCCAGCTCCATGTCATACAGCTTGGAACGAAGTAGACGGAAGGCCTTTTCTTTATTCTGAAGCTGAGATTTCTCTGTCTGACTGTATATCACAATCCCTGTTGGAATATGAGTCAAACGAACTGCAGAGTCCGTGGTATTTACACACTGTCCACCATTGCCGGAAGCTCTCATCACATCGATGCGGCAGTCTTTCATGTCAATCTGGACATCCACCTCTTCCGCTTCCGCCATCACGGCTACCGTAGCAGTGGAAGTGTGAATTCTTCCCCCGCTCTCCGTCTCCGGCACTCTTTGAACGCGATGGACACCACTTTCATATTTTAGTTTTGAGTATGCGCCATTGCCAGTCACCATTGCGACTACTTCTTTAAAACCACCGATACCACTTTCATTCAAGCTGACAATCTCCACTTTCCAGCGATGGCTCTCGGCATAATTTACATACATGCGGTAAAGTTCAGCAGCAAATAAAGCTGCCTCCTCCCCGCCAGCCCCTGCACGGATCTCCAAAATAATATTTTTGTCATCATTGGGGTCTTTGGGAAGAAGCAAAATCTTTAGCTGATTCTCCAGCGTCTCGATTCGATCCTTTGCATCGGCCAGTTCCTCTTTGGCCAATTCCCGCATCTCCTCGTCGCTTTCCTCTTCCAAAAGCGCCAGGCTTTCCTCCACATCTTTTTTGGCCTGTTTGTACTGCTTATATGCTTCCACAAGAGGTGATAAGTCAGCCTGCTCCTTCATCAGTTTACGGAACCGATTCTGGTCTTCTGCAACAGAAGGGTTATTTAATTCCAACATCAACTCTTCATAGTGGATTAAAATATCCTCCAAACGATCAAACATGGGATTTTCCTCTCCTTTCTATTCTTTATCATGGATAATCTGCCCGAACCACCCGATCCATGCCTGGCAGATCCTTTATCACTTTTATATGTTGAAAATCATAGTACCCCAACAATTCACAGACTGCCGATCCCTGGTCATATCCGATCTCCAGATAGAGGGATGCTCCAGGATTTAGCCACTTCCCTGCCTCCGCAGCGATTCTGCGATAAAACTCCATTCCATCCTGGCTGCCGTCCAACGCCATACGGGGTTCATTGTCCCGTACTTCCGGCATAAGCCCATTGATCACAGGGGTCGGTATATAGGGCGGGTTGGATACCAGCAGGTCAAATTTACAGCCTGGGCTCAGTGCCCCAAACAGATCCCCTTTACACAAGGTAAATCGCGGCTGAATTGTATCTGTAATCTGGTTCCCTTGAACTGGTTCCGGGCATCCCGCTCCCCCAGGTTCTCTCCCTGAATGCTGCGGTTCCCAGTTCTCAAAAAGAAGTGTTGTATCTTTCAACAAGTTTCCTGCATTCTCCCTGGCCACACAGAGGGCCTTCTCTGAAAGATCCGTCGCTGTCACCTCCTGAAAACCGCCTTTCACTGCCAAGCTAATGGCAATACAACCAGAACCCGTACACAGATCCAGAACTCGTTTTTCTTTTCCGCAAAAGGGCCTTTGCGCCTGCTCTGCCAGAACCTGCTCCACCAGTGTCTCGGTATCCTGTCGCGGAATCAACACATGGCGGTTCACACGGAAGGTAAGCCCCATAAATTCCTGGCTTCCCAGAATGTAGGGCAGGGGGATTCTCTCGCAACGCTTGCCAATCATTGCATGGTAGTGGAAAATTGCCTGTTCTGTTTCCTGGCTTTCGGGAAGCATATGCATTCGGTTCATCAAAAAATGAACCATGTCTGTCTGAAATGCTTCTAAAAGAAGCCTTCTTGCATCTAACTGTGCCTCCAAATCCCCTGCTTTCTGTAGTTTTTCCGTTCCCTCTGTCAATAGCTGATGCAGTGTCATCTCTCATCTCCCATAGCAGGCCATAATGGTTAAGGCAACAGCCCTTTACGTGGGAGTGCCCTTCGGAAAATTCTCTGCCAGATAGGCTTTCCAATCAAAGACTGCCTCTACCGCTACAATGGCAACTTCTATCATGCTGTCATCCGGCTCTTT
Organism: uncultured Hungatella sp.; assembly: GCA_947425205.1. Lineage (GTDB taxonomy): Bacteria > Bacillota > Clostridia > Lachnospirales > Lachnospiraceae > UBA3402. The sequence continues at coordinate 12,581 of CANDZL010000090.1, forward strand.
GGTTGTCATGTTTTGCATCCAAAGACCTGGCTTGCTTAACAGATTCACCAAGGTATGGTCGCTTCTCCCTGCCAACCGTAAGAACTCATAGGATACGCCGGCAATTACCGGTATCAATACAATTCGGCTGACCATTTTCATCAGAATCCCATCTACCCGGATGACCATAAAAAATAAAATACTGATCATCATCACAATAATCAAGAAACTGGTACCGCAGCGTTTATGCTGCTTGGAGCTTGCCCGAACATTGTCTACATTCAGTTCCATCCCATGTTCGATGCAGTTAATACACTTATGTTCTGCACCGTGATACATAAAGGTACGTCGGATATCTTCCATATTGGAGATCAGTTTAATATATGCAATGAAGATCGCCAAGCGAATAACCCCCTCCAAAAAAGCCATCCCCGTCTCAGACGGAATAAAGGGATGAATCAGGCGGCTGATTCCCAAGGGCAAAATCATAAAGATCCCGATTGCCGCAACCACGGCAAATATCATGGAAAAGGTTATCAAAACTTTTTCCAGCCTTTCACCAAATACATTATCTAGCCATAGTTCAAAACGGCTTGGCTTCTCATTCTCATCATCCTCAAAAAAACTGGCTGAAAACGTCAGTGTCTTCATACCAAGAATCATAGAATCCGCAAAGCTAAAGATACCCCGGATAAACGGCAGAGAAAAAAGCTTTACCTTTTTTGTCAGACTGACATATTGGCTTTTTTGAACCTCAATCTCTCCGTTGGGTTTGCGCACCGCTGTGGCATAATCATCCTTGTTCTTCATCATGATTCCTTCAATTACGGCTTGCCCGCCGATTCCAGAATATTTCATGAATCTTCCTTTCTCAAACAAAACATAACGAAAAATAGGTTGAGCACCCGTGTTTCCACTTAAGCCTCAACCTTTTCTCTGCAACTAATACACGGTTCAAGTGCCAACTAAGCCGTCATAAATTGTCCGCCGTAAATCCCATCATAAGATTTTAAATAAGAATAAGTGCAAGGGC
>CANDZL010000091.1:0-13394 GCA_947425205.1 uncultured Hungatella sp.
CCGAAGCCAATGTAAAGAATAAGGTATTGTAAAGGGTCTTATAGATCAGAGGATCTTTTAAAAACAATTGCTTATAGTTTTCTATCCCGATGAATTCAGGCGCAGACAGTATGTCATACTCTGTAAAAGAAAGGACAAGGGAAGCCAGCATAGGGAATACGGTAAACACCAAAAATCCTATGATAAATGGCAGTATAAAAAGATAGCCGCTTACATGATCCGAATCCAATATCTGTCTGATTGAACGTTTTCCTTTCACAATTCTTCCCTCCATCTTTTACTCTCAATACACCCACAGCATCTCTATGAGTTTCATCCTATCTATTTAGCCAGCATCTCATTGGCCTGGTTATAAAACTGGTCTCCTGCCTCCTGGGGAGTCATTTTCCCATACCCGACCTGTTCCAACAGGGATTTTAACAGATCCTCTATCTGGGGAGTGGCTGCTGGGCTGAGAATGTCGTTGCTGCTGCAATATTTTGGAACCTCAATCATAAAGTCAAACATCAGCTTCTGAAATTCCTTGGCATCTTTCCCCATTTCTTTCACCACATTCTGGGACACTGGAACCCCCCGTTCTGCATCCAAAATCCGATTTGCTTCAACGGAATTCATGAAATAGTTTAAGAAATCCGCACATACCTCTGGGTATTGGGTTTTTGCGCTGACATTAAATAGCGTTGCGGCCCTTATATAATTACATGGCACAACATCGTCTTCCCCTGTAGGAAACGATACCATTTCTATAGTTTTTCCCGCTGCCCCCATGGCATCCCACTGGGGCTGCCCGTTGGAAAATCCAAAATCATTCCAGCACACCCCGTCGATCATAGGCCTTTGCTCGATTGCCGAGACATCCCGTTCCACATAGATTTCCGGGCTTACAATGTATCCCTTATCCAATCCATCCCGATACCGGCTGAAATACTCCACAACCGGAGAGGAATCTGGAAATCCCAGCGTTGTCCCGTCTTCACTGTACATTTGATATCCTTTTCCCCTCACAAGAAGTAAAAGCGCAGTAGCGGAATCGCCGCTGTCAAAAGACATCTTGACGCCGGTTTTCTCATAGATGATGTTGGCAGCCTCTGCCAGCTGGCTCCAGGGCATAGCATCCCGAATCTCAACCCCTGCCTGCTTGGTGATGGCAGGGTCATACATCATAACCGGTGCATTACTGCCAAGGACAATTCCATAGTTTTCCCCGTCAAATTCCGTAGCGGAAACAATACTTTCCGGCACATCGCTGAAATCCAGAACTCCACTCTCGATATACGGATTCAACCCAAGCATCAGCCCCTTGTCTGCAAATTCTTTCAGATGTTCCCTTACATTCTGATAGATATCTGGCATGGTCCCCCCTGCCGCCATAACAGACAGCTTGTCAAAATAGCCACTATAGTCTGAAAACTCCACCTGGATTTCCACATCTGGATGCTCTTTCATATACATCTCGCAAACCTTTGTGGTCTTATCCGCCCGATCCTGGCTCCCCCACCAGGCGACGCGGATTACTTTCTTTTCTGTCTGTACCTTCCCATTGTCCGTAGTAGCCGCCGGCGGTTCCGCTGTCTTTTTCCCTCCACATCCTGCGGTTGTCCCTATTGCAAGTGCTATGGCAAGGGCCAGGCTCATCACTTTTCTTCTTTTCATTGCAACCCCTCCTTATGATGTATTTGTTATGGCTTTTATTTTACTATTTTCTGCAGAAAATGAAATCTAAAAACATGGCTTGCTATCATCAGAAAAATGTTTTTTTCTGTCCCCCGTATAAAAAAGTGACCTGATAATATGAAAAAAGTGTCTATTTTATCCAGGAGCCTATATGTTATTGCAAACCAGCCATTCATAGACTACAATGGAATCAGACACTCATAACCTGTTTATAAGAGGGCATGCTTATGAAACAATTTGCCGGGAGGCTGCACCATATATTCGCCAGTATTCGACTCAAGACCAAGTTCAGGCTTCTCTTTCTCCTTGGAATCTTGACCGTCGGACTTACTTACGTTTTTTTAACTGCCTATCTCGTTCACAATTATAATCAGCTGCTCTATGTAAAATCGGCGGACTCCCTTGGGGTGGTCATCGACTCCATTTCCTCGGATCTGCAGACAGTCTCCGATCTGTCCACTATGATTGCCGCCAACCAGAATGTACAGGAAAATCTGACTATCTTAAACTCCCAGTCAGAGCCCCTGAAGAAAAAGGCAGCCATCGCGGAACTTAACCGGCTCTTTATATATTACAACAGCCTGAATCCCTACATCATATGCATCCACCTGGACTATGGCGAAAATTCCATTATATCGGGACGACGGACAATCACAGAAGGCCCTGTTCTAAAGGAGATGTTAAAACAAACAGCCGTTGAGGCTGACGGGCGATCTGTTTTTCTTGATACAGACATGTCCAATGCCCGCCTTGCCTGTACAAAATTAGTGAAGAAGACAGCTAATTTTGACTTGCGAACCTTAGGGATCCTGACTATTTATCTGGATCTTCCCTCTGTTTTAGACTCCGGTAAAAAGGCCCTTTCCACAGAGATTAACACGGATCTCTGTCTGTATCTGAATCAGAAGCTTTTGTACCCGGAGCATTTGCCGTCTTCCCTGGCCACTCTTGACATCGCCGGACATAGCCCCCATTTCTGGATCGAGACAGCCGGCAAGGCAAAGTATTTTATTGTTCAGAAGGAAATGGATTCCTTTCCCTTCACCTGCTTCATGTCTACGGATTACAATCATATTTTCAATGCCTTGATACGAACCAATATGATTTTTGGCATTGTCCTGTTTCTTGTGATGCTTCTCGTCATACTGGCCTCGGATCTGTTGATTCATAACCTGTTAAAGCATATTTCCTTGCTGCTAAAAAAAATTAATCACTACAAAGGAACTACCATGGAGCCTATGGATATCTGTTATGATTACAGTAAGCGCAAGGACGAACTTGGAATCCTTCATAACGAGTTCGATGACATGATCCTTAAAATCAACGGGCTGATTGAAGACAACTATATCAAACAGCTGCTTATCAAGGATTCCCAACTAAAATCTCTGGAGCAGCAAATCAACCCTCATTTTCTTTATAACACCCTGAATCTCATTGGCTGGGAGGCCCAGGCCCTGGAGGCACCTAATATTCCAACCATTGTCGACTCCTTAAGCTGCCTTTTAAGAAATATTTTAAGTGAAAAATCAGTGGAGATCCCCCTTAAGAAGGAATTGGATCTTGTGGATCATTATCTTACAATTCAAAAAATCCGTTTCTCAGACCGACTTATTTATGAACGAAGCGTTCCTTCCTCTTTACTGTCGGTTCTGGTTCCCAAGATGTCGGTTCAGCCACTGGTGGAAAATGCTATCAAGCATGCTCTGGAGCCTAATCCAGGGACATGTACCATCACTGTGTCTGGTTATGCAAACCAAAACACAGCCTTCCTTTCGGTGACCAATACTGGTTCCTTTATGGATTCTGATATTTTGGATAAACTAAGATCGGGTTCCCATTCTCCTCTGGGCTTTGGCATCGGGCTGACCAACATCGATTCCCGCATACGAATTCTGTATGGAGATGAGTTTGGATTGCGCTTTTGGCAAGATGAGAATGTTACCACCGTCACCATAACGCTGCCGCTTTCTGATTCGCCCTTATGTCCAGGAGAACATGTACAACAGGAGGATACGTATGCTTAGAATGATCATTGCAGACGATGAACCGCTGGTTCGCGAAACCATTTCTAAAATCATTGACTGGAACCAGTTTGGAATCGAGTTAATCGGCAGCTGCCGGGACGGAATTGAAACCTACAATATGATTCTAGATGAATATCCGGATCTGGTACTGTTAGACATCAATATGCCGGGAATCAATGGCCTTGATTTGATCCGCCAAATCCATTCCATTGATCATACCGTCTCCTTCATCATCATATCCGGCTATGACAGCTTCGAGTACGCAAAATGCGCCATGAAGTACGGAGTACAGCAGTATCTTTTAAAGCCCTGTAATCGCCGTCAGATCATGGAAGCCATACAGTCAGTCAAAAACAGCCGTCAGGATCAGGAACGGTTGGTCTCTCTTCAGACAGAGAATCTCTACTTGAAACGCCGTTTTCATGATACCGTACAGAATCAGTTCCTTCTGGAGATTTTCTCCGGCTCCCAGGATTCCGCCTCCATCATCCAATCCTATGAACCTCTTCTGGCCCCCAACAAAGGTTCCTTCTCTGTGCTTTATACCACCTATCTGGAAGAACGATATTCTGGGGATTTTGCGGACCAAATCTATAAATTCATCCAGCCTATGGCCTCCCAGCTTTACTTTCAAATCCTGTATATATCCAATACTGCCGTACTGGTTTTTCGTGTCACGGATATTCAGGAGATCATCCAGCTGAAAAAACAAATCGCCTCTCTGTCCTTCCCAGGCCAGTCTGTCTCGCTTGAATGCATCATGAAGCACTATCCAGATTTTTTATCAGCAATGCTTCATATGGTATCCAACCTAAGCCGTTATAACCGAATCCTTCAGTTTTCCCACGGCCAGCCTGTACGGGAAATCTATAATCTGGCCCTCTCGCTCCAACAGATTCAGCTGTTCTTATCTGACGATCTAACCGATTGCCAGAACTTGGCAGAAGAAGGCGGAAAGCGGCTTCTCTCCCGGCTGTTTTCCGGAATTCAAGATTTGGAGCTTGCTAAAGTTCTGGCAGCAAAACTCTTATTCCAAGTCTGCCAGAAGCGTTCTCTCTGCTATTCCCCCTCCTTTTTGGCTATGACGGATCTTATCTACAACGCTCAGGATATATCTTCTTTAAAAGAACGCCTGCATAGTCAGATCGTGTCTGTCGTCAATCAGAATGGGACAGCTGGTCAGTATAAGGATTTTGTAAACCAGATTATAGCATATGTTCAAAGCCATCTTTCGGATTCCAATCTATCCTTAAAATGGATTGCAGATAATGTGCTGTTCATGAACGCCACCTATCTGAGCAAGCAATTCAGCCGCGCTACCGGAGAAAAATTCTCTTCCTATTTAAATCGGCTTCGCATGGAGAGGGCACGTAAGCTTCTCGCCAGCTTTCCAGACATGAAAATGGCCGATATCGCTACGGATATCGGCTTGGGAGACAACCCACAGTATTTCAGCCAGCTGTTTAAAAAACAGGAAGGAATCTCTCCTATGCAATATCGGGAACGGAGAAACACTTAACGCTCCAGTTCTAGCATGTTTCCCAACATAGCCAGCTCTTTTGTGATATCTCCGAAGGTTATAACCTGATGGCACCCCAGCACCGTATCCAGGTAGCTGTGAAAATCATCCAGCCTCACCCGCATCTGCGTCCTACAGGTGTCTTCATGGCAGCCAGCCACACTGTTCCCTCCCTGCACGGTCATGGCGGAGGCATCCTTTGATACGCGGCAGAGAGTAAGCCTTTCCCCCACCGGAAATTCCACCGCCGGACTGACTCCAACTTGGGTCTCATGATGATTGCGCAAAGTATAGCGGCACTGGTTCCCACATACAGTCAACGGGGCCGTGCAATGGACAAAATTCACCGTCTCATCCGGCTGAATATTCGGATTGGCCATCCACAGCTTATCCTTTGACAATTTTTTCATCAACAACATGGTCACAGCACTGTCCAGATCTCCTTCGCATGCCACAAATCGGTCTGTACAGTCATTGATATAGGATACTCCGAGGCAAGAGTTGATCTTCAGCACTTCAATCAAGCGAAAACAAGCCAGCGCCGCCCCATCTGCCTGGTAGGCTTCAAGCATGTTTGTAAGGGCTGCCGCCAAACGGCAGGACCCGTAAAGGTCATCATCCGTTGGCTCTACAATGGTTTCCGCCTGGCCTTTGAAGTGGTCTATCAGATATCTGGTTTCTTCCTCGTTTACCTCCTCATAATACCGAATCAGCTCTTCATAGCCAATCTGCAGGATCTCCACTCCCAACCGTTCCTGATAAGCAGACAGGCTCTGGCTGTTGCTGATCACCCAAGGCTCTGTCTCTCCGATCAGCAAAATCCTGGCATTGGTGACGTAAACGTACGCCCCCAACACCTTTTTGACGGTTTTTAGCTCCTCCATGTCTGTTGCCAGGAAAGCATGAGGATGGATCCGCCTTAGAACCGCCCAGCTATCCATAAGTGTAGGTGATGCGTTGAGCCGGAGCATTTCCCTGGACAAGTCCGACTCAAAATTCCCCCTTACGCAGCTAGCAAACAGACAGACAAAGGGATATCGGGCTGCTGCCTCCAGAACGGTCTTCTGTACTGCTCCGCTCATAGGAACCACAACCAGACAGTCTTCTTCTCCTGCTTCAGGCAATTGCGAAACGTCTCCGTCCTGAATCAAAACACAGGTATCTGCTATCCCCCTCATCCTTTGGGCGGCTGCCTCATACGCGTTTAACCGTTTATCCTGTTGGGTCCAGTATCTTGTCGCTACCAAAAATATACTAATTATTTTCATCGGTTCTCCCCCCTGTTCGCTTCCCGTCTGGCTGCCTCTTCTCTTGCCTTCTGATAAATCGAGGTATACGTTTCTGCATCTCTCACCACACAGCCTGTCTGCCCATGATCGCGCATGATTTGGGTACATTTACTGCATGTCACACAACACTTCTCCGGCCGCATTCCTCCATGTTCCAAAATATCCTGGGGTGCATCCGGATATGCGAAGCTGGAACGGCCTAATCCCACAAAGCTGCAGAAGCCATTTTTCAGGTTTGATGCACCGGCATATGGAAGGAATTGCCGCAGCCAGGAATATCCGTTTCCAACTACAGGTATCCCGCCAGCTTCACTCTGTGTCCGTCTTGTAAAGTCAAACAGACGCTCTATACTGATTAACGGATGTTCTCTTGGTATGGGAATTCCCATGCTGGAATAGTCAAATGGCCTTGTAACTTGAGGATAAATGTAGTATGGATTCCCCGCTGAATTGCTGAGTAAATCCACTCCAGCCTGACACAGGGCCTTTACCAGGCCCATTGGTTCTCTGTCATCAAACTGCCACATATCGTCTCTGTCGCAGCCAAAACCATACGGATATGGGTGCGCATCAAAAATATTAAACCGGCAGGCAACCAGAAAATCATTCCCGGTAGCCTTTTTTACGGCCTGTATAATCTCAAGCAAAAGACGCGTGCGGTTTTCAAAGCTTCCGCCGTACCTTCCTTCCCGGGTATGGCTGGCAAGAAGCTCGCTGATCAGATATCTATGGCAGGCCTTGATGTCTACTCCGTCAAATCCAGCCTCTCTGGCAAGGATAGCAGATTTTGCATAAGCTTCTGGCAAATGAGCCAGATAATCATCTGACAACAAGGGAATGTCCCCGGAAAGTCCCATACACGGATCCAAAAAAGGATCATGATGCACGATCATAGGATATGCCTGATGGCCATATGGTCTGCTGTAACGTCCGGAATGGGTCAGTTGAAGGATCTGGACTGCCCCGTGATCAGTTTTGGTACTCTTTACAGATAACGCCTTGGTCTCCTTTACCAGCTTCTTAAACTGGCAGAGATTCTCTTCCGTTAGCATCATCTGATGAGGATTGGCCCGCCCCTCCTCCACAACCGCATTAGCTTCCCACCATAACAGCCCTGCTCCACCCTTAGCAAATCGGTGATACCGTCTTCTTACCAGCTTTGACGGCGAGCCGTCCAACTCCGAGTCACAGCCCTCCATCGGAAGAACCGCCAAGCTATTGGGTGCCAAGCTTCCCCCTATTTTCACAGGTCTCTTCAGTATTCCCAGATCTTCTTCCAGACCGATAGAAACACCACAACTATGGATTTCCTCCTTCAATTCCTCCAATGTATGATAATGAAATCTCTGATGTTCCATCCTATCTCTCCATTTCTTCCCGGATTGATTCCTCTTCCTGAATGATATTTTTGTTTTCACGGTAAGTGCGCCAAACATTTTCAAAAAAATCTTCTGTATTTGGCACCGGCCTTACGCTTCTCCAATGAAAGCTGCATATTCCATCTTTTAAATTCATTTCCTGTACCAGGTTCCCCTTCTCCCCATCGTCCAAAGCACCTGTTATCTCAGGGGAATCTTTCGGATATAGATGATCTTCAATTATATCTGCATAAAGGGCGCTCCCTCGGCTCTTTCCTCCGTGGTCTATATAATCCAGCATGGAAGTAAGGCAGGCAAGCTGGCTGTGCAGGATATCGTAATACCGATAAACCTCAGGTAAGCTTAAGTTGTCCGATATATGTATCCTGTCTAAAAAGCCATCCAACTCTTCCTTTACCTGCACTATTGTATCCTTAATCCCTTTCCTACTTCGAACCGGCCCTCCAAAATGGCTCATCCCAGCGGCTGTCCGGGCCCAGTGTTCCATGACATTGTCTTTGCAGCCCTCCCTCAGACAGCCTGTGAGCTGTGCCGCTTCAGCCACTTCTTTTTGAAGGCAAAAAAGAAATCTGGAATCCAGGGACACTGGATTTGAACCATACGCGGCAATGTATTGCGCTGCTCTCGTAGAGCCTGTCTGACCAGCATTTAAGGCCGTCCCCCCTGGCCGATAGACACCGTGGGTCGCTGCCGCCTCACCTACTGCAAAAAGCCCCCGAATGCTGGTCTGCCACCAGGAATCTACTGCAAGCCCACCATTGTTATGCTGCGCGCAGAGGGCAATCTCCAATGGTTCTGCCTGTAAGTCAATACCCCTGTCTTTATAAAACTCCACAGCCGGCTGATTCATATACATCAGACGCTCAATGGGAGTTCCAAAACATGCTCCTGCCTTGGTAAGATAGCTTCTGGCTTCTTCCGAAAGAGAAGCATAGCAGATCTCCTCCTTTCCCGGATTATCCCTGAAATCCAGAAATACCCTTCTTCCCTTCCTTCGTTCCAGATAAACCAGAACATCAATCATGGAACTTCCTCCGGCTATCCTGCGAATATCAAAGGGCCACTGGTACCCCTTCAGAAACACCATTGTCATCATTTCTGCCCTATCCTTAAAAACCGATAGAAGAAACTCCGATGGGTCGCTTCCATCCGGTTTTGTGGAGATAAACCGTGGAAGAACCTGCATATAAGTACCAGATACATTCCACCTTGGGTTTACCGATGCCAGGCCATACTGCCATTCCGTAAGGTTTCTTCCTTTTGCTCCGGCCAAAAGCGCTATTCCTGTAGCACCGTACTGTCCCTCAGGATAAACGCTGTCTGCATAGATGCCAGCTGGTCCTCCTGTAGCGTAGATGGCGTTTCTGCACCGAAATGCCACAAATCGTTTATCCGGGTCATGGACTCCCTTTTTATCCAGACATAATACCCCGGATATCTGGTTCCCGTCGGTCAGCAACCGGATCACCTGCAGATTATCATAGATCTCTATCTGTTTTCCTTTTACCGCTTCTTCCAGACACTCTGTCATCATCCGCGAGGTATAGGGGCCAGCTGATGCCGCCCGGCATCTGGGATCATGATCTGTCTTATATCCGACAAATTCCCCGTATCTGTTCTGCGGAAACGGTACCCCCAGTTGAACCAACCTCAAAAAACATTGGGCAGAGAGGGCTGCCTCACAGAGAGCAATATCCCCATCCACACACTGCCCCTGAAACAGGGTATCTGCCATCTCCCTCACACTGTCGCTTTCACCACCTGCCAGTGTAAGCTTATAATAAGTCTGCTTATCCGAGCCTGTATTCCGCGATGTGCCTGTATGAATCCCTTCTGTAATAATGGCAAGATCTTTCACTCCATATTGATGCAAACGGTCAGCAGCATTCAATCCTGCAGCCCCGGTACCGATTACCACCGTATTATAGATATAGACCTGCAGTTTTCCTCCACCTGTATCTATAACTGTCTGTTTCATCTCTCTCCTCTCTGATTGCTATAAGCGCTGTATATGAAAGCCGCCGTCAACATCGATATAATTTCCCGTTGTATACAAAAAATTTTCACTGCAGAATGCTGAAACCACGCCGGCAACATCTTCCGGAGTTCCCCACCGCCTGATTGGAAAATTCCCGTCCTCGATCATTTTATCATACTTGGGCCGGACAAGGTTTGTCATGTCAGTATCGATGACTCCAGGTCGGACTTCATATACAAAGACCTCTTCCGAAGCAAGGCGGTCAGCATAGAGTTTTGTCAGCATGGAGACTCCGGCTTTTGAAATACAGTATTCTCCCCGTCCAACCGATGAGGCATACGCAGAACAGGACGATATATTAACAATGGTTCCTCGTTTCTTCCCTTCTTTCGGCTGCTTTATCATCTGCTTTGCCACTTCCTGGGTTAAAAACATAGTTCCCTTTGTATTTACGCTTATGACCCGGTCAAAGCTTTCTTCTGTCATCTACAATAAATCCCTGCGAACCAGCGGAGCCACCCCTGCATTATTTACCAACACGTGGATACCGCCCAGCATTACCGAACATGTATGGATCAGCTTCTGTCTGTCTTCGTCCTTTCCTATATCACCTTGAAAAAATAACCAGGAGGTTCCATCCGCAGTCAGATGATCATAGTTTCTCTGATATGTTTTCTGGCTACTCCTATCCATAATCACCACCTGAAATCCATCCAGTCCCAGCTGCCTTGCAATAGCAAATCCAATGCCTCTGCTTCCGCCGGTCACCACCGCTGTTTTTTTCATCTGCTTCTCCTTCCTATTGTCTTTCTACATACAGTATCTTTTTACGCTCCGCTGAGTCTCTGGCTAAAAGCGCCATTTTGGTGCTGGTCAATGACTGCTCTGTGTTCAGAAAGCTGCCTTCTTCTCCCCTGCATCGACTCAAAAATTCTTCAAAGAGTGTAGGGATTTTCTCTTCTTTTGTGGCATTCATCGGAAGATTCTCTTTCTGGCCCTCCCGGATCAAAAAAACCTTATCTTCCCTGATCTCTAATATTCCTTCTGTCCCTACGATTCGCACCCGGTCATCACCATGGGTTGCTGCGCACTGGGGCCGGAAATAATCGGCATTTACCGTTGCAATCACACCGTTTTCCAGTTCAAACAGACAGGATGCTGTCATCTCCATATCTCCATTCCCGCTGTTGCCATAATTGGACTGAAGCCCGTAGACGGAGACAAAGGGAACCGGGCACATGTATTGAATCATATCAATCCCATGTATAGCCACCCAGGGAATCATTCCCCCGCTTTTCTCCCTATGGTTAAAAAACCGGGCTCTAGATCCCAGCTTATACGACTTCTGACACTGAATCATTCGGATTTCGCCTGCTACCCCCTGCAAAAGAAGCTGTCTTGCCAGATAATTCCATGGAACGTAGCGTAGCGTCTGCATCGCCCATACAGTAGCCTTGGATTTTCTCTCTGCTTCCTCTAGCTTTCGGCAATCCTCCAATGATAATGCCAGAGGCTTTTCACAGAGTACAAACACATCCCGGTCAAGGGCATCACATGTGTATGCACAGTGGTCGCAGAACATGGAATCCACAATCAGTATATCTGGTTTCTCTTTCTCCATCATGACCTCATAGTCTGTATATCGGATAGGGTGGATCTGGCATTCGAAAAACGCGGCTTCAAGGATTGTCATGTCTTCTTCGTCATACCCCTGGCAGTATCCAACAAACACCGCATCTGAAACGGCCTGTCCTTCCTTTACAAACTGTGGGCTGTGACCGCTGTTTCCCACAATACATATATTCATTCCATCACCTCTTGTATCTCTCTCCGGAAAAACAATTGTAGTTTTCTAAGTTCAGCTCGGTTTCAGGAACCGCCCAGCTATATCCTTCCTCGCTAGGCATAAGACCATCCTCATAACATGCAAGGCACTGCCTGTCCAGGCCTTTCATAAAGGTTCCGGATGGATTTTCTTCCTGAAAGCACAAGCCTTTCGGCATGGACGCAATCGTTACCTGATCGAATATGGCATTGGTCACTTTTAAATGGGGCATGACGCTTTCTATAGGGCTGGTGACCATCCCTCTTCCCCTGATTGCCTCAATCATCCCTGTTACCTTTGAGGCGCTGATTTCCTGGGAACGGGCAACTCCATAATCAATCTCCCGTCCATTGAGAAGGTGGGCAACCAGCCTGTTTTCCTGCTTATCACTCATGGTCACCATCCCCTGTTCAAACTTAAGTTCCAGAATCGGCTCATGCTCCGTCTCTCCGCTATGAGTCGCCCCATAATAGAATACACACCCATTGTCGAACCTCCCTCGCAGAAAGCAGGTGTCGAAGCTTTCGATATCTTTTACACGGTAAATTCCGGCTGTAGCTGTCTGGGGCATTCGGGAATGGTCAAGCCTATCCCCCATAAGAAAAAACAGGTTAGACAGATAGTGGGATGTGGCGTTGGTTGCCACACTGTCCAGTATCCAATTCCCTTTGGAATCCATGAACCGGCCTTTCCAGTTTCCCTGCTCATAGTATACATCATATCGTTTCCACGACGTGTATGTCTTCATATATAATGGCCGTCCAAAGGTTCCTCGCAAAATATCTTGTTTCAGATCCAGCATCGGCTTACTGAATGACCATTGGAATCCAACTCCCAAAAGCCTTCCCGCCTTCTCTGCCGCCTCCTTTAACTCCCAGGCATCCTGCTGAAGTGGAACAATCGGTTTTTCACACAGGACATGGGAACCATGACTCAGCGCACAGAGAACCTGTTCCTTATGAAGCGGAACCGGCGTACAGACAATGACCAGATCCGCCTGGTCAACAGCATAAAACGATTCCAGATCGTCATACAAGGGAATTCCTTCCCTGCACACCCAATCATAATCTGCAGCTGCCCGGGCATAGGGATCGATGATGCCAACTAGCTTACATGTCTCCGGGTCAACATAATGCTTTAAAAAAATGATGTATTGGCCTCCATAGCCACCCAACCCAACTAATACTGCTTTTACCTGTTTCATTGTATCCCTCTCCTTTATTCCCAACTTCTGCAATATTATTGTTTGCAATGCTATACTGTGCTCCCGCACTTATTATACGGTGCTTCTGCAATTTCCTGACTCTGCAAACAGATATTTTCTCTACCATGATTCTAGCACACAGGCACTGTTCAAACAATTCCACTTGTGGTACAATGTAGTCCAGAAAGGAATAGAACCGTATGGAACTGAATCTACTCAACTATTTTTTGGAAATCGTGAAGGCCGGCAATTTCTCATTGGCCGCAGACTCACTATATATGAATCAGTCTACCCTCTCAAAGCAGATAAAAAAGCTGGAACGGGAACTTGGCGTTCTGCTTTTTGACCGAAGCCATCGCACACCAGTGCTCACAAAAGAAGGCCTGGCCTTAAGCAAAGAAGCGCCAAAGCTTCTCGCTCAATATCAGAACTTGTTAAAGGCCGTCATACCTAATTCCAGGCACCTTCATATTGGAATTCTTCCTGTCATGTGCCACTATGG
>CANDZL010000092.1:0-13306 GCA_947425205.1 uncultured Hungatella sp.
GAACGTGCTGCCTCTCTCTGCCATATGGATATGGAACAGGTCATATCTTCTGTAACAGGCCAGAAACTTTGCGTATCTCCAGGCAGAATACCCAAGCCGCACTGCCAGGCTGCCGTCTATGTAAGAAGGATGAATGTCAATATGGAATTCCCTGTTCAAAAACTCATCTTCCCGGATCCCCCCAATGACCTGGGCCATCCCTCCCCGGGAGCCTGTGTCACTGGGCCCCACAACTAAAACCTTCATGGCTGCCTCCTGCTTCACCACCTGTGTCAAAAACGGATAAACCGATCTACCGATGCAAGAAATGCCTCTGTATTGGAAGAATAGGTATCAAATTCATGGCTTCTGATCCCACGGATCATTCCAGGCAGCTTCTCCAGATCTCTGCACACCCACACCAGATTCATCTCTTGAAATTTTTTCGCCAGCTGAAGCTGATGGTCATTTACATGCTCTCCATACTTAGAAAGCCTGGGAACCACGATCGTCTTCTTTCTCCGTTTCACGGCATCCACCATGGTGCCAGCTCCTCCGTGGGTGATAAGGATGCTGCATCCCTCAATCATCGCCCTGAACTGATCCCGGTCATAAAAAGCCTGATGGCGGCAAAAGCAGGGAATAAAGCTACAGGCACCAGTCTGAATAAAAACCTCCTCTGTAACTGCCTTCTCACCCGCCATCTGATCCACCTTCTTAATCAAACGGTCAAATGGAAACTTCTGGGATCCAACTGTCACAAAAATCATTGCCTCACCTCAGTATACGCCGCCCAGATACACGGCCTCGGGATAATATTCTTTCAGTTCCTTCCACTGAATGCAGAATCGGTCTGCAAACCGGTACAGAAGCCTACCTGTCATGGTTGGCCGCTCCACATTGGCAAAGGATTCAATAAACACCAGTTTTTTCCCCAAGGCTTTGCACAGAAGGCATATGGGGACAGTCGCCAGTGCACCGGTGCAGACGATGACATCCGGACGTTCTGCCAGGAAGATCAAAAGGGAGCGGAAGGTGTTCACAAAAAGCCTGGGAATACAGCTTATTTCCCTGCGGTTTACCTGTAGCAGATAATAGCATCTGACCATTTTACCAGCTGCCTGATACCCAGTCTCTTCTGTCACAAGAAAACTTTCATACCGTTCCATAAGAGGCTTAAGCATCAGAATCTCTTCTAAATGCCCTCCGGAAGAAGCCGCAAAACAGACTTTGAGCGACCTATGAGCCCCTGGCCCCCAACCTGCCTCATGCATCATAAGCCATCCTCTCCTCTCTTCTTTCGCCCAGAAAATATTTCTCCGCCTCGCTCACACCACCGGCAGCACTGCTTATCCAGTGCCTTCTCTTCCAGCTGTTCCAGATGATACGACATGGGAACCAGGGAAGCAGCCAGCAAGGTATAGGGATAATAGATGGCATTGTCAGTGGCATAGAGGGCAAAGCAGTAGATGCTGATTCCAAAGAACAGACACCCGGCTTTCTTTCCCCCTACACGGAACCAATAGCCAAGAGGCATTGCCACACACCCCCAGAGCCATACCCAGAATCCCCAAAATCCGATATTCAGGTATATACGGAGAAAATCGTTGTGAATCTGCATCAGCCAACGTCTTGGAGTCTGGTATACCCTGCCGGAAGCCCAGTCCACAAACCGCTCAAATCCAGTTCCTCTTCCCAAAAAGGTAATGCTGATATCATAGTAAGGATCCAGGTTCCGAAACATGGCCACCCGTCCCATGGTATTGATCTGTAACTTTTCCTCCATATATTGAAACAGACCGGACCGAATTCCTACAATATACAGAAACGCAAGGAGCATCATCCCGGCAGCAGCGCAGGAAGCTGTCTGTCTGGCCGCCTTATCCGGCATCCCCTTAAGAATCACAGCCACCAGAATTCCCAATATCACAGCTGGAACTGCAATTCTTTTTAATCCAACCAGAAACAACGCTGTGACAAGAACCAGCCATATAAGCCAGCGGGGGCTCTCTTTTCGGTTCACAAACAGGTAGATGAGAAACGGTCCCAACGCAAAGGTTAAGTCATGAATCTCAAGCCTCTGCATGAGAGGGCCGGTTTCTCCACTGAAGGTAGTCAAAAGTACATAGAACTCCCGCAGGAACTCACCCAGCCCGCCGTCCCTGATCACCATAAAAACCAGCAAAATGTTGGCAGCACACATAGCCCCCAGACAGTACCAGATTCCTTTGCTTCCAAACAAATACAGGGTTGCGCCAGCCACACACACTGCCATCAATTGGGGAAGGATCATGCCAATTCCGTTTATAATCGCAATGCCATCTGCTTTGGAGCCGACCCAAATCACAGCCGAGAAGAAAAAGGGCACCAGATAAGGGAACATCTGGGTCAGCATATGACGTGCCAAAACCAGGATACGGCCTATCCGCACCGTCGCCGTCACATTCACCACTGCCAAAAACAGAATCGCCAGGGCGCATGGATTTTTCAAGCTGAATTCCACGCCTCCCACGAAAAAGTAGGTGTCCTGCAAAAAGAACATAGCGGTTGCCAGCACCATATATATGAGTGTAACCATATAGGAGACCTCCCTTGTCAGCTCTTCTTCTCCTCAGTCAGGGTTCCTAAGCGTTTCATGGCGATGGATAAAAGCTGACGGATATAACGGCACTGTTCCTCCCCTGCACAGGCAAAGCTGCTTAACAACTGAATTTGATATTCCTTCTCCTTCGATTTCTGCTCCAGAAGTACCTGGATCTGGAATAAGCCTGCGGTTATCTCTTCCTTCTTTAAAGACTCAGCAAAGATCAGATACTGTCCTGCCCCATTGTTGCCCATAAACAGCCGATCCGAAGGGGTGAAGACCGTGGTGATGATTTCCACAACCTCTTTTATCATCCGGTCACCTGCCTCCCTGCCAAGCCGGGCGTTTTCTGTCTGCAAGTTGGCAATCCGGAATGCCACACAGGCAAATGACTCCTGAATCGGACGTTTCTCCCGGGAGGCAATAAACTGATCACACTTTGCCCGGTTGGGAAGGCCGTCTACCTTGTTGGTAAAGGCATAATATTCGATAAAATCCTCAATCCTTCCAAAAATCGCCGCTCCGGCACACCCCAGCGCACCGAAGATGACCACAATCAGCACCGTGAAAATAAGTATGGGAAACCGTTCCGTGACTCTTACACTGGAGAGCATCACAATATTCCTGGCTCCCAGATAGGCATTGTACTCATCGTTAGTCTCATAATCGATGGCCTGTAACCCATGGATCTTCTCTGCCAGCTGCCGGATCTCTTCCTGGATTCTCTCCTGATCCTCTTTGGAAGAGCTGGCAGGTGCGCCGGCGAACACACTGATCACATAGTCGTTGTATTCCCTGTCAATGAGATTATGCTCATAGAGCGTCCGGTCCTCAATGTATTTCATCAACAGCCGGTCATACTCTGCTGTTCGGTCCACAGGCATCCAGTTCCCATCCTCGTCCTTATTCCAGTCGTCATACACGTCCGGCAGCACATTGTTCTGATAAACGGTATCCTCGTCCTCTCCCTCCAGGTTCGTATCCGCAACTGCTCCAAAGTCTCCCATTGCGCTCTCATAGGCCGTGATGATTCCCCGGATCCGCTCAATCTCAAAAGAGGCGGCACTGTTGGAGATATCCAGATTCTTGTTGCGGTTTTCGTACTTGTCCAGAAGCACATCACGGTCTTTGGTTATCCTTCCGGCTAGTATCTGGGAAAACAGCTGGCGCACTTCCACCTCCCGGACAAATTGAAAGGCATCGTAAAGATCCTGAAAGCTTTGCCCGGTTCTGCTGGAGCGGAATTCCCCGTTCCAGTTTACCTTGTCGGAAAGGTGTTGGGTGACGCTTTCCAGCATATTGTCCATGACCTCCGCCATCTCCAGGTAGTCATAGCCTTTGGAGGTGATATCACTGACCGGGTTGGCTGCCAGGGATGTATTGACATGGTTCTTTCCATAGTAGCCGGCATACTCCTGAAGAATCTGATTTAAGACCTTCCTGGGGTATTCCCTTCCATTTCCCACGCCGCAGTTGAATGAGACCAGATACCGGGTTGGCTTAAACTCATAGTCCTCCTCCCCGTTCTCCAGTTTCGATTTCTGTACCTCAAGATCTTCCTCTGTGACAATAGGCTCCACATGAATGTTCATGCGGATGTCATCCAAGGTTGCCTCTGTATAATCCATATCCAGGCTCTTCATGGCCTGGGAGACAAGGTTTGCCCCATAGAGTTCAGAGGTGTCAAGCTGTTTCCCGTCCGGTGAAAGCCCTTCGGACGCGCGGGAACCAGTATATTCGATGACCGTGGCGGCTGTATACTGCTGAATATAAAACTGAGCAATCAGAAAAAACACAAGCCCAGCCAGAACGGACAGTCCGGCAATGAGAGCACGGTATTTCTTCAGATAGCGGAAAACATCTAGTTCTTTCATCGCCGATCCTCCTCGTCTTTCTTCTTTTCTTCCTTATCTGCTGCCGTTTCTTCTTTATTCTGTTCCATGCCTCCGGCTTCTTGCCCTGCTGGTTCCAGTCCTTCCCTAATGGGAGAAATGGATTTATCCTGACGCTTCTTACACGCCTTATAGAGAGGCGCAAGCACGGCGCCTCCGCCTCTGGCTATGACAAAAAGAACCATGAGAACAAGGGCAGATACCGCCTCTTTTCCTGCATCCGGAGAGGAAAAGCTGATCTGAATATAACCGTCCCGCTTTTCTCTGACATATGCGCTGCACAGACTTCTGCACTGGGCAGCCAGATTGAGAAGTTCTGCCTTCAGTTCCTCAATACGTGCATCTGCCTGATCCCATGCCTCCCTGGAGCCTTGGCTTCTGCCAATCTGCTGGGAGGCATGGGTATTGTGTTCCATCTCCTCCACCAGCTTGGTGGCGGATTCCAGATGATCCTTGGCCTCATCTGCAAAATAGTCCACTCCTACCTTGGTCTTGGACATATAGAACTCCTTGTTCTCATCGTAGGTAGGAATCAGTACAAATCGGGTCATAAATGCGTTGTAGATGTTGATGGCCTCTATACGCACATCGTAGGCTGCCATATCCTTTTTCCTGTCAGTATCCAGCAGGTGGTTGGCATACTGCATCCTGGACTGGTAGGTGGCTCTGTCCTTTGAAAGACTGTTTTCCAGGACAAAAGCCTCATAGCGTTCCAACTCAATATCAATGAAATTGGTGATCTTCTGGGACAGGGAGGAAAAGGTCTCCTCACTTCCTTCAGCCCGGAAGCTGCTGCTCTCGCTGCTGTAGCCTGGAAGATAGTTTCTAAGCTTGTTGGCCTGCATATTCAGATAATCTTTTACATCCAGATACTCCATCCCCTCAAGTTCTTCAAAGGACAGATTCAGGATGCTGTCATTCTCCGCATAGTTCAGTACAAAATCCTCCCAGTATACATCAGCCAGAAGATTGAGCACCGTCCTGGGGTTGGTTCGGTAAAGCGATACCAGGCCAGAACAGCGGATACGGTATTCTGTGGATATCTTAAGGTCGGATTCCTGAGTCACATCCAGCTTTTGTGCATCCAGCGGTGTGGACAGAGAAAGAAAATCTGACAGCTGCTTTACATTAAGTTTTAAATCCCCCTGCTTAATCACCTTCTCC
Source organism: uncultured Hungatella sp. (assembly GCA_947425205.1). Lineage (GTDB taxonomy): Bacteria > Bacillota > Clostridia > Lachnospirales > Lachnospiraceae > UBA3402. The sequence continues at coordinate 5,620 of CANDZL010000092.1, forward strand.
AGTATAGGTTCTGAGAGAATGTCGGATTCATTGAACCGGGTAGCATTGGGATTCTGCCCTCTGGATGCCTCCTCATAGTGAAAGACCATTAGCATATCCGGTACCCAGGCCCTGGTAACCATATTTCCCGCAAAAGCCACCAGGAAAACGACTACCCCAGCTGCAATCATCCGTTTCTTTTTTCCTGCCAGATACTCCAACTGTCCTCTTAGCCCTGATATTGGAAGCGTTTCCCTTATGATAAAAAAACGCCGGATCAGGATGACATATAAAAGCGCCACATACAGCATCAGCGCCGGAACAATCCCGCTTATGAAAATCATATCTCATTCCCTCCTGTCTTCTTTGTGAGTGTGTCTCATGTTTCCGGTCGTCCATTGATATCGATGATGGCCAGCTCCGGCCTGTTATTGACCCGGGGGAAAGAGCCGTGTCCACCCATCCCTCTGGAGACCAACAGGGTGCTATAAGGCAGCTTATACATCCCGCCGTTATATTTTGGAAAAAACCCGGTATCCCCGTGATAGAGGCCGCCCAGCAAAGGAAGCCTTATCTGTCCTCCGTGATAGTGGCCGCAAACTCCTAAATCTACCTCCTTGTCCGCCAGCTTCTCATAATAGAGGCTGGGATAGTGGGAGATTAAAAGCTTAAAGCCCTGGCCTTTTTCATATTCCTCCATAAATTCAGCACCATATTCCTCATACCCTTCTTCCGATGTGGTCAAGCCCCCGATGGAAAAAACCGTATTCTGCATGGTTATGGTCTCGGCCCGGTTAACCAGGACATGAACACCCTGATCCATGAGAAGCTGCTCCAAGGGAACCGCCTTCTCGTACATCAGATAATCTTCATGATTACCAGGGCTATAGTAGACGGGAGCGATTTTTGTCAATTGACTGCACAGATTTAAGATGATGTCCAGATTTTCTTCATGGGAATTGACCATATCTCCTGCTACAAGAATCAGGTCAGGTTGTAACGCCTGGATCTGTCTCACCAGTTCTCCATTGCCTGATCCGAATTCCCGGTTATGCATATCCGCCAGGATAGCCAAACGGACATTGGCCGAACCTGTCATCTTGGCGGAATACAGGTGGTAAAACGTAACCTCCAGCTTCTCCGACAACAGATAAGCCCCTCCCCCGGTGAATAAAATGGCAATGGACATGATCCACAGAATCATCCACCAAATCCGCTTTTTCTTTCCTGTCTGTTTTTTTCCGTCATAGGCCCGCTTCCGGATTGGCTCCTTCTTATTTGCCTGCCCCCTCATCCGTATGCCTCCTTTTCTTTTGCTCCCCTTCCCTGCCCTTATGTTCAGCCTCAGGGTTATGCCTTTTTTGCCCAAAAACAGGTAATCTACAAGAACGTATACCTTTCTGCCAAGGATTCCCATGGGCTATTTCGCTGTTAAATTCTTTTCATTTGGTATTGAAAAACGACAATTTATGTGATAGAGTGAAGATATTCAAGACAAAGGCATTTTTACAGAAAAGTATACGTTTTTGTAAAAATGTCTTTTATGATATTCTGGTTTTTTCGTAAAGCTCTGCCTGGTACCGAAACGTGGATAACGGCATGCTGCATGCCTTGGCTGCCGCTGTTCCCGTAATCATCTGGGATCTCCAAAGGTGGTAATATTCGTAAAAATTATCCGGCAACGGCCGGGGCGGCCTGCCAAAACGTACTCCTCTGGCCTTGGCCACTGCAATCCCTTCTGCCTGCCTCTGCCGGATACTGGCCCGCTCATTTTCCGCCACAAAGGAGAGTACCTGGAGAACAATATCGCTTAAAAACGTCCCCATCAGATCCTTTCCCCGCCTGGTATCCAAAAGCGGCATGTCCAGGACTACAATGTCAATCCCTTTCTCCTTGGTAAGTATCCTCCATTGCTCCAAAATCTCCTTGTAATTGCGCCCTAAGCGGTCAATGCTTTTGATATAGAGCAAGTCATCTTTTTTTATACGTTTCACCATACGCTTGTAGGATGGACGTTCAAAATCTTTTCCCGTCCGTTTATCAATGAATATATTCTCTTCTGGAATCGATAATTCCTGCAAGGCAGTCAACTGTCTGTCCTCATTCTGATCCCGGCTGCTAACACGGATATAGCCATATAGATTTGCCATACCCTCCTCCTTTCCGGAGCAGAAAATGTAATTCTCTGATCCTTATTGTCTCTCTTTTGTACACTTTTCGCTTTATCGCTGAACTCTCCACCCATAGTATTTTACACATTTCTTATTTTTATGAAAAGCTACTTTAAGGGTTAGGGACCATCTGGCCAGCGGGAAAAGGAATAATAAGAACAGAATAAGAAAAGGCCTCCTATGATCTGCAAACTATCATAGAAGGCCTTTTCTCTGTTATTTATAGGCTCATCCGCTTTCTATCTCCCATCTTTATTAAACATCGCAATGGGAGTTTTGAAGATCAGCTTTAAATCCAGCCAAAAAGAGCGGTGTTCAATATAGTCCAAGTCCATGTCTACCCAATCCTGGAATGGGATATCATTTCTGTCTGGCATAATCTGCCATGTACAGGTAAGGCCTGGCAGCACCTTCAGGCGCTGTTTCTGATATTCGGTATAACATGCCACTTCCTCTGGAAGGGGCGGCCTGGGGCCTACAAAACTCATATCTCCCTTCAGTACATTGTACAGCTGAGGCAGCTCATCCAGCCCTGTCTTTCTCAAAAAACTGCCCACTTTTGTAATGCGGGGATCGTTCTTTATTTTAAAGACCGGACCGTCCATCTCATTTAAGGCTTTGAGATCTGGCTTCATGGCTTCCGCCCCCTGAACCATGGTCCGAAACTTATACATGGTAAATAACCTTCCATCCTTTCCCACCCGTCGCTGCAGAAAAAAGGGACAGCCGTGAGGATCATCTATGTAGATCGCTGCCGCAACCATCAAAAGCGCAGGCCACAATACAATCAAGCTAACCAGAGAACACAAGCAGTCAAACATACGCTTTTCAATGATGTACGTGGTTTTCCTTGTAGACATATTCTTCCACCTGTTTCTAACATTTCATAGAAAAATGCGTCTGCACATTTTCCTATGAAAAGTATAACATTGGTTTTAAATTGTGTCAATTTGTTATGTTGCATTGCACTTTTATGATTTTATTTGGTTTGGTTCAAAAAAGCTACATAGTCAAAATCGTCCAGATACCGTCTCTTCAAAAACTGATCCTTGAAATCTGTCATGACCCCCCATCGCCTCTTGAATTTCTTAACATAATAAACCGATTGAAATTCCGGATATGGAATCGGGCTGAAAATCACCTTGTTTTTATACGGAAGCTGTTCAAACCGCTGGATTACTTCATAATCTCCATTCCAGCAACTTCCTACAATAAACAGATTATTCCATCTGATTCTCTTCTTCCTTTCCTCCCACTTGGAAACAGCTTCCTCAAAGCTGTCATAATGCCTGAAATAGATTTTAATGTCATGAAGCATTCCTACCGGATAGTCCTCTTCTTTGTCCGTCACCTCAATAATCTGCCCGTTCATATACCATTCTAAGTTTTCCATCATCTTAACAAAATCCAAATCCTTAAACCAAAGATTAATGGTTGGAGACAGATACGGCAGGTCTAAGTCATGATACATTATGGTTCCGTTGCAGTTCGATGCAAGTATGGTAACATTCTGGTTAGACAATCTGGATCTTCTCCTTTTCTTAAATTGCCTCCGCTCTTTTTTTCGAACTTTATCCACCCAATATAGCTTCCACCAAAAATGAAAATCTATCCGAATCATCCCCTTTTCCTATCTCCCAATGTTGTGCCTGACCATTTCCAGCCTCTATTTCCCAATTCCTAAAACCAGAAGAAACTCCTGCCACAGCTTACCAGGGCAGGTGAAGATCCCTTTTAGAAGACGCCAGACAATCAGAACTGGCTTAAAACCCTTATGTTTATAAAAGAAGGGGTAATCTTTCCTGCTCATCTCTCCCGGAAGGAAGATTCGGTCCAATGCGTATCGCCATTTCGCCTGCCATTGGCTTTTTGCGTTCTGCTCCTTTTTCCACAGAAGAAATTCATTCCGCCCCTCCTTGTCTCTTCTTCCGTAAGTTGTATGATATAAAAGAAAGCTTGCCTTCTCCTTCTCTGTGTCATCCAGCTGTCCGTTCTTTTCCAGAACCGCCTCCGATAAGGTTCTCATTTCCCGCTCAAAATCCAAAAGTCCAAGGCTTTTCAGTTCCCTCTGAATGTATGTCCAGTTTAGTGTGTCCTTATTTTTCGCCAAAAACACATGCAGATCCGCCAGAAAACGAAAGCCTGCTCCTTTGGACTCATAGTGTTTGCTGGCATGAAGCTGTAAAAAAAGATATTCATCCTCCGGTTCAAACCAGAAATGGTAAGGACTGGTTTCATCCCTCACTGCCCGTTTCCACGGATTCCTATAATACTCGTACTGAGGGCTTCTTTTGGGCAGAAGATCCCGATGGAATTCAAAGTTATAAAAGGGGGCTTTCATAAAGACATCATGGTTGTCCTCTGGTGCATCCCCTGGCTCCCTCACCAGGTGATAACCTCTCTGCTCCAATATTTCTTTTACCTGTTCCTGAGCCTTATGTATCCAAAAAGCCTGTTCATGGCCTGTCTTCCCACAGATCCGGTATCCTCCCCCTTGGTCCTCCTCAACAAAGCCATACAGGATGTCATTGTCTGCCATAGAACGCATACCTGGCACAGGATAATATTCAGCCAGCAAAATCCCTTTCAGGGGAAGCATGGAGATCCCACGGTCTTCCAACGCTTTTTCAATTTCATGGCGCTCCTCCTCAAACCCTAGATACCGGTAGAGCCCAATATCGTATGACTGCCTCCACATTGTAAGAAGTTCCATGGGAGGTGGCGACAAAAGGCCGGAAAGCCCCAGAAAGCTGAGACCGTCAACCGAATTATCCTTTGCAAGTGTATACAGTTCCTCCCAGGAGACCCCTTCCGGCTTTTCCCCAGCCTTCTCCCCGCCCAGGGCTTCGCGCATCAGGGCGCATAGATATAGGCTTGTCTCCTGGAATCCTTTCTTCTCCCACCCTTTTGTCCTCACTCCAACTCCCCCTTTTTTGTGATCCTACGGTTCCCCAGACGGAAAAGTAAGCAGATGGTCACATACCTCCCAGGTATTCGTTCTGTGGGTCACGATCACCACTGTACGTCCGGCCAGCCCCCGCAGCTTTTCCATAAGACATCTCTCCGTTTCCCCGTCCAAAGCGGAAGTGGCCTCATCCAAAAGTAAAATCGGATAGCCGCTGTACACCGCCCTCGCCACCGCAAGCCTCTGCATCTGTCCTTCCGAAAGCCCTGCCCCATGCTCGCCAAGTTCCGTCTCATACTGTTTCGGCAGCTTCTCGATAAATTCCTGAGCACAGGCTGCCTTACATGCCTCCTTCACCCGTTCCATGGAAATCTTCTCCACCGGATCGGCAAACCCTACCACCTGCCAGATGGGCCCGCTCATCAGCAGATTGCCCTGAGGCACATAGGCAAACAACCCCTTGGGAATCTGGGAGGCTAAGATGTCCCCATCCTGGGTATGCAAAAAAATCTGGCCGGAAACAGGCTGATAGATTGACATCATCAGCTTCATAATCGTACTTTTCCCGATTCCGCTGTCTCCAATAATCGCAGTAAATTCCCCTTTGGGAATGGAAAAACTCTCATTCTTAAGCACTGGCTGCTCCTTCTCATAGCAGAAGGAAACCTTCTTAAATCGGATATCTTTCATCCTGTCATACAGTTCCTCTGCCAGCAACGGATTCTTCCCAGTCTTCTCCGCCTGGTCGCCTCCTGAAAGTTCCATGAGACGTTCTGCACTGGCTTCCGCTGAGGCAAAACGGGGAAACATTCCGCCAATGTCAGCTAAAGGCCCCTGAATCTGCCCCACCAGCCTTAACACTGCCGTAAGAGTTCCATAACTCATGTTTCCTGACATAATCTGTATTCCACACCAGAAAAAGGCCAGCAGATAGCTGGCTTCCATGGTGAAATCCAATATCAGGACACAAAGATTCTGAATCCAGTTCTTCTTTCTCTGGGCCCGGTAATGCTTTTTAATCTGTCGGTCCGCCAATTGTTCCATCTTCTTTTCACAGCCAAAAGTCTGTATGGTTAAGATGCTTTCCAAGCTCTCCTGGAGAAAACTGTACACTTTTCCTTTTTCCTCCTGAACCCGATGGCTCAACCGCTTTAAGACCCGCCTGGGAAGCACGGAAGCACCTGCCAGGATAAGGCCTCCCACGATAAAAAAAGCCGCTAGCCACGGCTCAATTTTACAGAGGACAAAGGCCACGCCCAGGATACGCACTGCCATAAACACCAGATCTGGCATCACGGAAACCAGGATATCTGTCACTGCATCTACATCCGATGTCAGCCGGTTCATATACTCACCGCTGTGGCACGCCGAGGCCTTCCTGTAATCTTCTGTGAGAATCACGCCGAATGCTTTCCTTTTCAGCAGTCTGGAGAGGGACAGATACAACTCCTGGCTTAAGAAGCGGTCTCCCACCCAAACCACATACAAAAGCAGCGTGACTCCTACCATACTTAAACACGCCCTATAAAAACTGCTCCAGTCTCCCGCCACTGCTCCGTCAATAATATCTTTTGTCTGCAAGGCAAGGCAGATATTCAGTGCAGCCATGCTCCCTTCCAGAATCCCTAAAAAAAGGATCAGCCACCGCCTGCTCCCGATTTGATCATTTATCCACCGAAATGCTGCCATCCCTTAATCTCCCTTTTTCATGACAAATCGAAGCCGCTTTTCCAGGCGGCGTAAGGGATATAAAAAAACCCAGAGCCTGACATAGAGCCTATACGCCATCCCATTCATGTCCACCGCCTTGTCATCCCGGTAAAAGCCAGTCAAAACACCGATAATCTGTTCATCTGTAATCCCATACTCCCGTTCCATACAGTTGTCCCCGCAGATGACATAGGAATCCGGCAGAACCTGGACAATTCGATGAAGAACATAATCATCTCCCCGCCTGTACAGAGGAACATCATATTTTTTCAGCCGTCCCGCAACCGGTGCAATCAGAATGGTATCCCTGCGATTCCGCAGCATGGGATTCATGCTAATGCCCACCGCTGTGCTGGCCAAAAATCCCTGCTCTTTAAGCATCTGCTCCATCGTTTCCCCAGAAATCATACCAGAAAACCGTTCTCCTTCATCTGATTGATAAAATCCTTTGTATCCGCCATTGCCGTATCCATATCAACCTTATAGATCTGGGTAAGCCTCCCTGCAACTTCTTCCTCAGAAAGTCCCACAGAAACCCCTTTCCAGATTTCCTTCCCCACAGGGTTTAGCTTGACCATTCCATGAAAATTCTCGCTGGCTTCACCTGTGGCAATCACCACAGTCTGACCGCCTACCTCACGAAGTACAAATCCCTTTTTCGTTCTCATGTCCTTCCCCTCCTGTATGAAACATTGGATAAGCAAGCCCCGTCATAGTCTCAAAGCTTAACCGGACCGCCTCCTCTGACATGTCACACTCCAAAATCCACATGGGCACCCTCTTGATAATCTGATCCGCCAGCTCCAGAGTCTGGACGGCTGCCTGGGAATGGGAGGGAAGATACAGCTGGCCCAGCAGCCATTCCGCACATTCCTCCGGCCTAAGGCGTACCATCTGGTTTCTTTTTGCCTGTCTCAAAAAA
>CANDZL010000093.1:0-12859 GCA_947425205.1 uncultured Hungatella sp.
TAATCATATGCCGGTTTTATTTTATCAATGGTTTTAAAAATCTCTGGCATAGAAAAACCTCCTTATTATAATCACAACGGGCACAGAGCAATGGTCTTTCTCTGTGCCCGGACAAATTACTGCAGATCCAGGATACTCTGGTATAGATCCTCATACCCTTTGGTATTGTCTTCGATAACCTTCTTGGTAGCCTCCTGCCACGGAGTGATATCGCTTACTTCCACGATGTTAATCCCCTCCGCCTTTAGGCCATCCAGAACTTCCTTTTCCTTGTTCTCGGAATTGGCCCGGTTCTGAGCAGAAGCGTATGCTCCGGCCTCCATAAGGATTGCCTGCTGATCCTCGGTTAAATTTCCCCATGCCTCATCGGTGATAATCACCTGTACCGCGCCTAAGGTATGCCCGTCCAGAATCATAGTAGGCGCCACTTCCTGGAACGCATTGGATTTGTAGTTGGCGATAGGCTGTTCCGCTCCGTCCACCACGCCGGTCTGCAGTGCAGAGTACAGTTCTCCGAAAGATACAACTGTAGGAGATGCCCCAAGCCCCTCTACCAGCCCGTTCATGACAGGGTCATTGGACACCCTCAGCTTCATGCCCTTTAAATCCTCAATGCCGGTAATGGCATCCTTGGTAAAGAAATGGCGGAAGCCCTCCTCACCGTAGAAAAGCCCTCTCACCCCAGAGCCGTTTTCCTGAGACTCCATCAAAAAATCCTGGGCCAGATCACAGTTGGCAAAATTCCAGAAGTGGTCACGGCTTACAAACGTATATGGCAGGGACAACAGCATGGATTTCTGTCCGCCATAGCTTGTCAGGGCAAATGCGGAAATACGGGACATGTCAATGGTTCCGCCTCCGCCCAGCATAGCGTCCAGCACGTCATTCTCTGAGCCAAGGACACCGCTGGCCTGCACATCAATGGTGATTTTGCCGTCTGAAAGCTCCTCCGCCTTGCTCTTAAAATCACTTGCCATCTGTCCCACAATACTGTCCAAAGGGTTCACCTCCGCATAAATCAGGGTTACCTCCGGCATATTTGCCGTGTCATAGGCTCCTGCCGGAGCCGCCTCGCTGCCCGCCTCTGCTTTCGTCTCCGCCTGTGCATCTGTCTCTGCCTTAGCATCTGTCTGCGCCTGAGCCTCCGTCTGGGCCGCTGTGGTCTGGGCCGCCGTAGTAGGCTCGTCCGGAGCCTTTAAGCCGCAGCCTGCCAGAGCGCTTACCATAGCCGCACAGAGCGCCATGCTGATTACTTTCTTTTTCATGATCCGTTTCCTCCTCTTTTCATCGGTTTTTATGATACCCTCATTATAGGAAAAAAGGATTTCCATGAATACAGTAAATTTTTGCGAAACCTAGGATGATTTTAACCAAAACCTTTTTTTCTTTATTCACTTCATACAAACCTTGGGTGCAATCTCCTCGTTTTCTTAAACAAATGCATAAAAAACAGGACTCCTTCCTTATTAAAGAATCCTGTTTTATGGCATTTCGTGTGCATCCCCCAGAAGGTTCCCAGGAAATCCCCCATTCATGGCGGTGCCTGATGGAAGGGGAGTTTACTGGGAAAAAATATCCCCCCGGTACTCTGTAGGTGTCTTCCCTGTAATCCGTTTAAATACCCTTGCGAAATAATTGGAATCCATATACCCTACGGCCTGCCCCACGTCTTTGATATTAACCGTAGGCTGTTCCAATAATTTTTTCGCTTCCTTTACCCGATATCCGGCCAGATAGGATGTAAAATTCTGATTGAAGCATTGCTTGAACAGCTTGCAGAAATACGCCTCCGAATAATTGGTAATCCTGGCCATATCCTGCATGGAAATATCATACATATAATTCTGCTGAATATAGTGATAGACCAGTTGTGCAACCTTTCCAACCCGCACATTGGAGGCATCCTCCGTCTCCTCCTCCTGCCGCCATAAGGCTTCCCCCGTCCCAAACCAGGGGCCCTCTTCCTCCCGTCCGGCTTTTCTCTCCCGCTCCTGGGTCAGACGGATAGCCTCCTCCAGGACAAGCATCAGCTCCTTCTCATCATAAGGCTTCAAAAGATAATCCATGGCCCGCACGGTAATGGCTTTCCTGGCATAGGAAAATTCGTCAAAGGCCGTCAGAAAGATGATGCTGCAGTCCGGATCTGTTTTCCGGATAAGCTGCGCCGCCTGGATACCATTGATTCCCGGCATCTCAATATCCAAAATCGCAATCTGTATCTTCTTCTCCTCATGGATCGCTACAGCCTCCCGCCCGTTCTGCGCCTGGAAAATGTCGCACCGTTCCTTTAAATTTCGGTGGAGCGTCCGGTAAAGCACAGTCCTCTCGATCCTCTCATCATCAGCTATCAGTATCCGAACCATCCGCCCTGCCTCCTAATCCTTCGCTCCACAGCCATTCATCCGTCCCGTCCGGCCTTTCCAGGGGAATCCACATCTGAACCACGCACCCTTTCTGTTCTGTACTGTATATCTTCACATGTCCGTTTTTATACATGGTGTATACCCGCTTGTAGATATTTCCCAATCCGATTCCTGTTTTTGACGTCCGTTTTCCCTTTCTCCGGCTTTCCTCCAGGGTCCGGCAAAGCTCCTCATACCGTTCCTTTGCCATGCCCACCCCTGTATCGGCCACAGAGACAATGACATACGCTTCCTTCTGCCAGACTCTGAGAAAAATACGGCCCCCCTGCTCTTTCCTGGAAATCCCGTGAATCACGGCATTTTCCACCAACGGCTGCAGGGTAAAAGCCGGTATCATCACTTCCTCCGGATCTACTTCTGTCCTGCATTCATAGGCAACCCGTTCTCCAAACCGCATTTTCTGGATAAACAGATAATCCTCCACCACTTTAAGCTCCCTCTCCAGCATCACCACCTGATCCGAGGTTTTCAAGTTATAGCGGAACAGGTTGCTTAAACTGGCTATCATCTGGTCCGTGGTATAGGCCTCCTCCAGCTTTGCCGTTCCGGAAATGGTATTCAGGGCATTAAACAGGAAATGAGGGTTAATCTGGCTTTTTAAAAGTTCCAGCCTGGCTGCCTCCAGCTGCTTCTCTGTCTCAACCTTTTCCATCTCCTCCCGGTACAAAAGCTCTGCGATCTCCGTATTCTTTTTCAGCGTGTTGATATACCCTTCCGTGGCATGCTTCATCTTGTTGAAAGACTTTACCAGATCCCCCATCTCATCCCTGTTATCCACCATCAAATCCGGCTCGCTGAAATCATACCTGGCAATCTTCTTGCTGCTGTCGGCCAGAATCACCAGAGGCCTTACCAGGGTGTGGGACAGAAGCTTTGTAAGCATTGCCGTCACTGCCAGCACCACAGCGGAAAAGGCCAGCACTCCCCGGCGTATGCCATAGATTGCCGGCAGCTTTTCCAGATAATGGATGTTGCCCTCCTCCAACGTGGCCTGTACAAGCCTTCTGGCGTAGGACTGGAGATAGTTCTGGGTCTCATAGACATCATAAAGACTTGAGATATACCCTTCTTCCTCACGGCCCATGGAGAGAACCCTGTCCCGCTTGGCGCTGTAGTTCTCATAGCTGTTTATCACGTTCCATGTTCTGGCGTAGCGCTCGCTGCCAATCTGCTCATAGGCATAAGGCAGCGCAGAAAGGCAGGCCGCCGTCCTGGCACAGGATGCCTCACAGGCTTCCCTGCCAGCCTGGCTGCCTTCCCTTATATAGCCTTCAAAGTCCCTGATTTCCAGCTCCAGGGCCTCCTGAAAATCACAGCAGCGGGAATTGTCCTCCAGAATTCGGTTAAAATCCCTTACCACCACGTTCATTGCCACTATGTTAAACCCCATGGAAAGCCCCATGACAAGAGCCAACATGACCGCAAACCCCCACAGTTTTTTCCTTAATGAAGTCTTCATCCATTGCTCTCTCAGCTTACGAACCATATCATCCCTTCCCATCATGGTTTTCTGCTTTTACTATAGCCTATTTCCCATGGGTTGGCAAGAGAAAGCGCAGATACAAACATATGCCCTACATCAGATTCGTATACCCCATTAGCTCCCTGTCCACCTCCTTTGCTGCCTCTCTGCCCTCCCGGATGGCCCACACCACCAGGGACTGGCCCCGGTGCATATCCCCGGCGGCGAATACGTGTTCCACATTGGTCCGGTAGGTTCCATCCTCCGTGGCCACATTGGTTCTTGCATTTAGTTTTACACCGAAGGCATCCGCCACATAGCTTTGGCTGCCTAAGAATCCCGCCGCAATCAGCACCAGATCCGCCGGTATCTCCTTCTCGCTGCCCTCTGTCGGCACCATATTCACCCTGCCGGTCTTCTCATCCTTTTTTGGCTCCAGATGGACCACAACAGCACTTAAGACCTTCCCGTCCTTATTTTTCTTAAATTCCTTTACTGTGGTTTGATACATTCTGGGATCTGCGCCAAAGACGGCTATGGCCTCCTCCTGGCCGTAATCGGTCTTTAAAACCTTTGGCCACTCTGGCCAGCTGTTGTCCGCGGCTCTCTCCTTCGGCGGCTTTGGCATCATCTCCAGCTGGGTCACAGAGGCGCAGCCATGGCGGATGGCGGTTCCCACGCAGTCATTTCCCGTGTCGCCGCCGCCTATGACAAGGACATGCTTTCCCTTTGCAGAGAGATAGCTTCCGTTATCCAGAAGGCTTTTGGTGGTGGACTTTAAGAAATCCACCGCAAAATAAATCCCTTCCCCATCCCTTCCGGGAACTTTTAAGTCTCTTGGGTTGGAGGCACCGCAGGCCAAAATCACGCTGTCATACTCCTTTAAGATTTTAGAGGCCTTGCAGGTTTTCCCCACATCCTCTCCGGTGACAAAGGTGATGCCTTCCTCCTTCATCACTGCAAGCTTCCGATGGATAACCCATTTTTCCAACTTCATGTTGGGGATGCCGTACATGAGAAGTCCGCCCGCACGGTCTTCCCGCTCATATACCGTCACACTGTGCCCTCTCTTGTTCAGCTGATCCGCTGCCGAAAGGCCTGCCGGGCCGGATCCGATGACTGCCACCTTCTTTCCTGTGCGGATCTTTGGTGGCCTGGCCCCTGCCTGCCCTGAGGCGTATGCGTGTTCAATAACCGCCCGCTCATTTTCCCGGATGCTTACAGGATCTCCGTTCAGGCCGCAGGTGCAGGCCGCCTCACAGGGTGCCGGGCAGACCCTGGAGGTAAATTCCGGAAAACTGTTGGTACGCTTCAGCCGGTTGTAGGCCTGCTTCCAGTTTCCGTTGTACACCAGGTCATTCCATTCGGGAATCAGGTTGTTTAAAGGACAGCCGGATACCATCCCGCCGATGATCATGCCGGACTGGCAGAAGGGAACGCCGCATTCCATGCAGCGCGCCCCCTGCCTTTTTTGCTCCTCCTCGCTTAAAGGCGTGTGGAACTCACAGAAATTCCGTATCCTGGCCTTAGGGCTAATGGCCTGGCCGGTCACTCTCTCATATTCTAAAAATCCTGTTGGCTTTCCCATGTCCGCCCTCCTCACTGTCTGGTATTGGCATAAAATGCCTCAATCTGTGCCTGCTCGCTGCTTAATCCCTTTTCCTCCATCTGCACGATGGTGTTCATCATCCGCCGGTAATCATGGGGAAGGATCTTCTTGAATTTCGGCAGATATTCCCCAAAATTCTTAAGAATCTCCTTGCCCCTGGCAGAGTTGGTATAAGCCACATGCTCCTGGATCATTTCCTTTAATTCCAGAACATCATATTTATTGGTCACTTCCTCGAAGGAGACCAGCTCCTTATTCAATCGCTTGTAAAGATCATTTTTTTCATCCAGCACATAAGCGATACCCCCGCTCATGCCTGCCGCAAAATTCTTCCCCGTAGGCCCCAGGATCACCACCCGGCCGCCAGTCATGTATTCGCAGCCATGATCTCCAACGCCTTCCACCACAGCCGTGGCGCCGGAATTGCGGACACAGAACCGCTCGCCGGCCACTCCGTTTATGAAGGCTTTGCCGCTGGTCGCCCCGTACAGGGCTACATTTCCAATGATGATATTGTCCTCCGCTTTAAATTTCACTCCTTCCGGAGGGTATACTACCAGCTTACCGCCAGATAAGCCCTTTCCGAAATAGTCGTTGCTGTCTCCCGCCAGCTCTAAGGTCAGCCCCCTGGGGATAAAGGCACCAAAGCTTTGACCGCCGCTGCCGCTGCAGTTGATGGTAAAGGTATCTTCCGGCAGCCCGTCTGGATACCGCCTGGTGATCTCCGATCCGAAGATGGTTCCCAACGTCCGGTTTACATTGGACACATCCACCTGAATACTCTTCTTTTGCCCGCTTGCCAGCGCTGTCTTCAGCCGTTTCAGAAGCACGCTTTCATCCATGGTCTCCTCCAGCTTGAAATCGAAGTTCTGCTTCTGGTGATACCCGGCCAGTTTCACATCTGCATAGGGATTCCCCAAAATATTGGTAAGATCCACTTTGGCAGCTCTCTCCCAGGGGAGATTCTCCTTCTTCTTCAGAAGATCCGTCCTTCCAACCAGCCCATCCACCGTGGAGATCCCCAGCTTCGCCATATATTCCCTCAGTTCCTGAGCCACAAAACCCATAAAGTTTACCACATACTCCGGTTTCCCCTTAAAACGCTTCCGAAGTTCCGGATTCTGGGTTGCAATTCCCACCGGGCAGGTATCCAGGTTGCAGACCCGCATCATGACGCATCCCATGGTCACAAGAGGCGCGGTGGCAAAACCAAACTCTTCTGCCCCCAGCATACAGGCGATGGCCACGTCACGGCCGGTCATCAGTTTTCCATCCGTTTCCAGAATCACCTTGTCCCGCAGCCCGTTCATGATCAGGGTCTGATGGGCTTCCGCCACCCCCAGTTCCCAAGGAAGGCCTGCGTTGTATATGGAATTTCTGGGGGCCGCCCCGGTTCCACCGTCATAGGAGGACACTAAGATCACCTGGGCCCCGGCCTTGGCCACCCCGGCTGCCACCGTTCCTACCCCAGCCTCGGAAACCAGCTTCACAGAGATGCGGGCCTCCTTGTTGGAATTCTTTAAATCATAGATCAGCTGGGCCAGATCCTCAATGGAGTATATATCATGATGAGGCGGTGGCGAGATCAGGCCTACCCCTGTGGTGGAATGCCTGGTTCTGGCTATCCATGGATACACCTTCTGCCCTGGGAGCTGGCCGCCCTCCCCTGGCTTTGCCCCCTGGGCCATCTTGATCTGAATCTCCTTTGCACTTACCAGGTAACGGGAGGTGACGCCAAAGCGCCCAGAGGCAACCTGCTTGATGGCAGAGCATGTATTCTTCTTTCCCGGTTCCACCAGCAGCCGCTCCAGGCTTTCACCGCCCTCTCCGCTGTTGGATTTGCCTCCAATCTGGTTCATTGCCGCAGCCAGCGTCTCATGGGCCTCCTGGGAAATGGAACCGTAGGACATGGCCCCTGTCTTGAACCGCTTTACAATGGAGTCCACGCTTTCCACCTGCTCTATGGGAATGCCGCCTTTTTCGTCGAAACAAAAATCAAGAATGCTTCTTAAGTTGACAGTCTGTCCCTCCTCATGCAAAGCATGGGAATACTGTTTAAAGATCTGGTAATCCCCAGTCCTGGCCGCCTCCTGAAGAAGGTGAATGGTGCGGGGATGATACAGATGTTCCTCCTGGCCAGACCGCATCTTGTGACTGCCCACGCTGTCCAGTGTCAGATCCACATCCAGTCCCAGAGGGTCAAACGCCGCGGAATGGAGGGCATCCACATCCCCTGCAATGTCTTTCAGGGTCACGCCTCCCACCCGGCTTACGGTGTTGGTAAAATACGGATCAATCACTTCCTTGGAAATGCCGATGGCCTCGAAGATCTGGGATCCCTGGTAGGACTGGATGGTGGAGATTCCCATCTTTGAAGCGATCTTCACAATCCCGTGGAGCACCGCCTGATTATAATCCTCCACTGCCGCATAATAATCCTTATCCAACATGCCGGTCTCAATGAGATTCCGGATGGACTCATGGGCCAGATAGGGATTGATGGCACAAGCCCCATAGCCCAACAGGGTGGCAAAATGATGGACCTCCCTGGGCTCCCCGCTTTCCAGAATCAGCGCCACCGAAGTCCGTTTCTTGGTGTTCACCAGATGCTGCTGCAGGGCTGATACTGCCAGAAGGGATGGAATAGGCACATGGTTCTCGTCGATATCCCGGTCAGACAGGATGATGATGTTGGCTCCTGACCGATGGGCTCTGTCCACCTCCAAAAACAATCGGTCAATGGCTTTGGCAAGAGAGGTCCTCTTATAATAGGTAATGGGAATCACCACCACCTTAAATCCTTCCTTTTTCATATATCGGATTTTCATCAGGTCTGTACAGGTAAGGATCGGGTTGTTGACCTGAAGGATCTTACAGTTCTCCGCTTTCTCCTCCAGCACATTTCCGTCTTCCCCCACATACACCGTGGTGGAAGTGACAATCTCCTCCCGGATAGAGTCAATGGGCGGATTGGTCACCTGGGCAAACATCTGTTTAAAGTAGTTAAATAAGGGCTGATGCATCTTGGACAAAACCGCCAGGGGACTGTCGCAGCCCATGGCCGATGCCGGCTCCACGCCGTTTAATGCCATAGGCAGGATCATGGTTTTGTACTGCTCATAGGTGTAGCCATAGGTTTTCTGAAGCCTGGCTCTCTGCTCCTTGGTAAGTTTTGGCACGCCGATGTTGGGGATGCTTAAATCGCCCATCTCAATCAGGTTGGAATCCAGCCACTGGCCATATGGCTTGCGGGTGGCATAATCCATTTTCAGTTCCTCATCCCCGATGATTTTTCCTTTTGCCGTATCCACCAGAAGCATTTTCCCCGGCCGCAGGCGGTCTTTCCTCACCACGTGGCTCTGCTCCATGTCAATGGCCCCCACCTCGGATGCCAGGATCACATAACCATCATCGGTGATGTAGTATCTGGAAGGCCGGAGGCCGTTGCGGTCCAGGACTGCCCCCAGCACATCGCCGTCGCTGAATACGATGGATGCCGGGCCGTCCCATGGCTCCATCATGGTGGAATAGTAATGATAGAAATCCTTTACCTCCTGGGGCATGGACTTGTCATGGCTCCATGGAGCCGGAATCAGAACCATCACCGCCAGGGGAAGCTCCATACCGCTCATCATCATAAATTCCAGGGCATTGTCAAGCATAGCGGAATCCGAGCCTTCCTGGTTGATGATAGGCAGAACTTTGTGCATCTCGGATTTAAAGAACTCCGACTCCATGGTCTCCTCTCTGGCCAGCATTTTGTCCACATTGCCGCGGATGGTATTGATCTCCCCGTTGTGCACAATAATCCGGTTGGGGTGGGCCCGCATCCAGCTGGGGTTGGTGTTGGTACTAAAGCGGGAGTGAACCGTAGCCAGGGCGGATTCATAATCCTTATCCTGAAGGTCTGGGAAAAACCGGCGCAGTTCCTTTACCAGGAACATACCTTTGTAGACGATGGTCCGGCTGCTTAGCGATACCACATAAGTGTTGTCATTGCTCTGCTCAAACACCCGGCGTACCACGTAAAGGCGGCGGTCAAACTCCAGCCCTTTGGAGAGATGCTCCGGTTTTTTTACAAAGCCCTGAAAGATACAAGGCATCTTTTCCACTGCCCTCTCTCCGATCAGCTCCGGCCTTACCGGCACTTCTCTCCATCCCAGGAAAGAAAGCCCCTCCTTCCTCACAATAATCTCGAACATTTTCATGGCCTGATTCCTGGCAAGCTTATCCTGGGGAAAGAAAAAAGCGCCGACACCGTACTCCCGCTCTCCTCCAAGCTCCATTCCCAAAGGCTTTGCCACCTTCTGAAAGAACTTGTGGGAAATCTGGAGCATGATACCGACACCGTCGCCAGTCTTGCCTTCTCCGTCTTTTCCTGCCCTGTGTTCCAGATTCTCCACAATGTGAAGCGCCTGTTCCACAGTCTTGTGGGTTTTCACCCCTTTGATATTCACAACCGCTCCGATTCCGCAATTGTCGTGCTCAAACCTGGAGTCATAGAGTCCCGGCGCGGCCGCTGCCTGGTTTTGCCTGTCTGCTTTCATAATCTCTCCTCTTTTCTGAAATCTGTCTTCCATTTTCCCAATTCTCTTCCAAAATAGAATACCCCCGATACCTGCCTCATCTTCGAGGCTAAGTTCCGGGAGTATTGGAATTCTTTTCCTGCGCTGCTTTGCAGCATCAAAGCAACCGCTGGAGAGATCATACTACATTTTTTTCTGTTTGTAAATAGGTTTTTTATTTTGCATTCTCAATTGCCTTTACAGCCGCTGCCTGATATCCGTCGATGGAAATCGTAACTCCAGCCAACAAATCTGGCTCCGTACCTTTTCCATCTGCATCCACAGCAATTCCTGTCACTTCCCCGGCAGTCTTTCCAACCAGGTAAACCTCCATATTGGCGGCCTGTTCATACCACTCTTTGCCAATTCCAGAGGCCGCTTTCATACCATAGTCATCTCCAAGCTGTCTCTTGGTCTTTACGCCGGAAGTCAGATCTGAGGTAATCTTTCCTTCCGCATCAAACTTCACCGTTCCCTGAGTCGAATCAATCACAGCTGCCGTAATCTTTCCATCGGAATCTGTGGTAACTGCCACATAGGTGGAGTATGCCTGGCACTGGCCTTCTTTATCTGCCTCTGCGTCCTTGGACTTATTCATATTTGTGATGATGCCAAGTCCCAGTTTATCGCCTTCCTTGGTTCCTATAGCCTGGGCATTGTTGATTGCCTCCACGATAGCTTCCTGATAGCTGCCGATCTTGATGGTAACGCCAGCCACCAGATCCACGTCCGTTGCTTTGGTGGAATCATCCACGGCGATTTGAGCTACTTCCTCTGCCGTCTTGCCGATCACATATTCCTCCAGGGCCTGGGCCTGCTCATACCATTCCTTGCCAATTCCGGAAGCTGCCTTCATGCCATACTTATCACCCAGTTCTTTCTTGGTCAGAAACTCCTCTGTCTTTACTACTTTTCCGTCAGCGGTAAATCCCATCTTATTCTGAGCGGTATCCAGATAGCAGCTTACAATCTTTCCGTCTTCATCTACCACCACTGCTGCTGCCACAGAATCTACCTGGGCATTGCCGTCGGCATCCCCAGCATCTTTTGAGCTGGTCATAGAAGAAACCACTGCAAGGCCAGTCTTATAGCCGCCTGCTGCTTCTGCCGGGGCTTTTGTCTCTTCTTCTTTGGTTTCCTCTGTGGTTTCCTCTTTCGTTTCTTCCTTGGTTTCCGCTGTGGTTTCTGCTTTGGTTTCCGCTACAGACTCGGTCTTTGAAGAATCCGCCGGGGCACTTGTTCCTCCCCCCTGTCCACATCCAGCTGCCAATACCATGACTGCCAGCACTGCCGCCCATAAGGTTGTCTTTCTTCTCATAATATAAATCCTCCGATTTTCAATTGGTTTCTATTGGTGTGTTCCTTCACACATAGAATCGCCCCTGTCAGCCAGACTTCTCTCAGACTTATCCAGCTTTACAAAGCGGTTTCTTGTTATTATCATATCTTGAAACCATATCAAAACAGTAATGAAAATGGTTCTATTTTGTAACAAAATCCATGCAAAACGACACAAAAAAGGCACACTTTTGTGGTATAATTTTATAAAAATTTATCCTGCACTGATTTGCCATCCAATGCAAGCTTGCTTGCAAGAGGATGTTTGATCTTGGAACCTGCCAAAAGCAGGAAAAAGTAGCCTGATTAGGGCAAAACATCATAACATTACTTTATTTTCGAAAAAGGAATTTATTATGGATAAAATATTAATTGCAGACGACAATCTTCAGATAACAAAGATCCTAGGTGAATTTGCTAAAAAGGAAGGCTATGAGCCTGTATACGCTTATAACGGTGATGAGGCCTTGGAACTGTTCCATCAGGAGTCCCTGGCTATTATTTTGTTGGATGTGATGATGCCGAAGCGAGATGGCTTTGAAGTATGCCGGGAGATCCGAAGAGTCTCCAATATTCCGATCATCATGATAACCGC
The DNA here is from genome assembly GCA_947425205.1 of uncultured Hungatella sp. GTDB lineage: Bacteria > Bacillota > Clostridia > Lachnospirales > Lachnospiraceae > UBA3402. The sequence continues at coordinate 11,993 of CANDZL010000093.1, forward strand.
CAGAGGAGAGGATTTTGAGCGGATCATGGGATTGGATATTGGTGCGGACGACTACATTGTAAAGCCATTCTCCCCCGGGGAAGTGATGGCCAGGGTTCGGGCGGTTCTGCGCCGGATCACCTCCAGCCGGAGTGATGAAAAGCGTTGCCTTGCCTACGACAATCTTACCATTTCTCTGGACAATGCCTCTGTAACCATTGATGACCAGAAGATCGTCCTTACTAAAAAGGAACTGGAGATTCTCTGGACGCTTCTCGGAAATCGGGGAAAGATATTCTCCAGGGATAACCTTTTAAGCACTCTGTGGGGTTATGATTATCCAGGAGACAACCGCACTGTCGACAATCATATCAAACGTCTCCGTGCCAAATTAGACAAGGTTCCCCACCCCAACTGGCAGATCAAAACCATCTGGGGTATGGGCTATAAATTTGAAGGAATTTTGACATGAACCATAAGATTACCCATCGTTTAGTCAGCTATTTTTCTGCCGTGCTTTTATTATTCTCCATCAGCATCGGCATCCTGTTCGGAACACAATTTACTCAGCATACTGCCGAAATCTACGAAGAGCGGCTGGAAAATCAAGCCACTGCCATTGCAAAAACCCTTTCTCTGTTTCTCCAAAGGCAGCCGCACCGTCCTGGAGGTGGTATGGGCTTCGGTGCGTATCTCCGTTTTATTGACGATATCTCTATGGATGAGGCATGGCTGGTGGACGAACAAGCCCAGACCATTGAGCTTTCCACCCCCAATTACTCCTTATCTTATACCGACCTGCCTCCGGGCGCGGAAGACTTGATCAACAAGGTGTTTGAGGGACATGTGGTGTCAAGTCGGGCATTTTCTCCCATGTTAGACGTGCCT
>CANDZL010000094.1:0-12731 GCA_947425205.1 uncultured Hungatella sp.
CAAGAGAAAGCAATACGCTCCCTCTCTGTGCGGCCCCCAAGAGAAAGCAATACGCCCCCTCTCTGTGTGCCCCCAAGAGAAAGTAATGCGCTCCCTCTCCATGCGCCCCCATAATATTTATTACACTTTTATAAAATCACTATACAACCCCCCATTCCTTGTGCTAAACTAAAAGGAAAGGATTTCCATCCCCCGCATACTTGGAGAGTTGCAAAAGGAGGAGCGATGGAACGAAAAACCATGAAAGATATTCCCATCAATGACCGCCCTTACGAAAAATGTGTCAGAATGGGAGCCGAACCTCTAAGTGATGAAGAACTTCTGTCTATCATCATACGAACCGGCAGCAGACAAAGCAACTGCCTGGAGACAGCCAGGCAGATATTGGCCCTTAACTATCCCCGTGACGGGATACTGGGCCTAAGCCATCTGTCCCTGCAGGAACTTACCAAAGTGAAGGGCATCGGAACCGTAAAAGGAATCCAGCTGTTATGCATAGGAGAGTTGTCCCGTCGCATCAGCAAACGATATGCCGTATCAGAGATTTCCTATTTCCGAAATCCGGAATCGGTAGCCGAATACTATATGGAGGACATGCGCCATATGGAGCAGGAGCAGCTGTATGTCATGTTTCTTGACACCAAGCAGGCATTGATCAAGGATATGATGATTTCCAAAGGAACAGTCAATGCGTCTATCGCATCGCCCAGAGAGATTTTTGTCGAGGCATTAAAACACCGTGCCGTAGGAGTAATCCTGGCCCACAACCATCCAAGCGGAGATCCTACCCCCAGCCGGGAGGACTGCCTCCTAACCAAGCGTGTCCAGGAAGCCGGCTCCCTCATCGGGATCCAGTTGCTGGATCATGTGGTGATCGGCGATCATTCTTACAGCAGTTTTAAAAAAGAAGGAATGTTATAGATGGAATCGAAATATAATCGTTATGTATTGGTAATTCTTACCGTTATTTGTGTTGTCCTGATTGGTGTCACCAGTTTTTCCGATGACTGGCTGACCCCCTTACGGACCGGTGTGGGGTATGTGCTGATCCCTATCCAGTCCGGGGTCAATAAAGTGGGGGTCATGATCTACGAGGAATTGGCGGATTACACCAAACTAAAGACCGCATTGGATGAAAACAGAAGGATGCAAAACGAGATAGACCGGCTGACGGAGGAGAACAACCGGCTGTCAGCGGAGCAGTTTGAGCTGCAGCGGTTGAGAGAACTTTATGAACTGGATCAGGAATACATGCAGTATGAGAAGACGGCGGCAAGAGTGATCGCCAATGATTCCGGAGACTGGTTTCAGGTGTTTCGGGTAGATAAAGGCTCTGCCGACGGGATTTCCGTAGGCAACAATGTGATGGCAGGAGGAGGCTTGGTGGGGATTGTCACTGATGTGGGAGCCCACTATGCCACCATTCGCTCCATCATCGACGATTCCAGCCGGGTAGGCGGTATGGCAATTCAATCCGGAGACACCTGTATTGTAGGAGGGGATCTTACCCTGTATGTAGAGGGGCGGCTTCGGATCACCAACATCCAGAAAGGTGCGGATGTAAAAGACGGTGACCGGATTGTCACCTCCAATATCAGTTCCAAATTCCTGCCTGGGATTCTCATCGGGTATGCCACAGATATCACCCTGGACAATAATCAGCTGACCAGTTCAGGCTATCTGATCCCGGCAGCCCAGTTCCACAACCTTCAGGAGGTACTTATTATCACGGAAGTAAAGGAAGATGAGGAGTAGCTTAGGCCGGTCAGGAATATGAATAACGAGAGGAATGGAGAGCGGCATGAGCATGAAATTTAAGCGTGCAGTGATCAACCTGGTGTTGATCATTACCGCATTTACCATACAGAACTGTGTGTTTCCCCTGATTCCATTTTTGTCAGCATCCCCTAACCTGTTGCTGATTTTGACATTTTCCTTCGGTTTTATCGAGGGGCAGAGGGCGGGAATGTGGTATGGAGTATTAGCTGGGCTTCTGTTGGATCTGTTCTACAGCGGGCCATTTGGCTTCTACACCCTGTTTTATATCTATGTGGGATACATCAACGGAATCTGTACGCAGTACTATTACGAAGACTATATTACCCTTCCCCTTATTTTAAGCGTGCTCAATGAACTTGCTTACAACATGTATATTTATGTGTTTCGGTTTTTAATCCGGGGAAGGCTTAATTTTTTATATTTTTTCCGGCATTTGATGATTCCGGAGATTATTTTCACTGTTGTCACCACACTTCTTCTTTACCGGTTGATTCTGTACATCAACCGCAAATTAAAGGAGTTTGAGAGTAGGAGAGATACCACCATTGTTTAGAGACATCTTAGAGGTAATAAAAGAATTTTTAGGGAGGGTAATCGGTTCCAGGGTGTTTGCCCTGGCATTAATCTTTACAGCGATGTATGGCGTGCTGGTGCAGAAATTGTTTGACCTGCAGATCGTAAACGGGGAACAGTATTTGACCCAGTATGTTTCCAAGATCAAGAAGACCGTCTACACGCCGGGAACCAGAGGCAATATCTACGACTGCAATGGAAAAATCCTGGCCTACAACCAGCTGGCCTACTCTGTGACCATCCAGGATACAGGGGCATACCGCAACAACCAAAGCAGGAATCTAATGCTGTATAAGCTGATTGAGATTCTGGACAAGCATGGAGAGTCTGTGGAGGGGAAGCTGGAGATCGCCTTGGATGAGAACGGGGATCTGGTGTACACCACATCGTCGGAAGCGGCCAGGAAGCGATTTTTGCGGGATTTTTACGGACTGACGTCGGTGGACATGCTGGATGACGAGAAAGGAAAGTATCCCTCCAATATCACTGCTTCCGAAGTTTTCGACCAGCTGAGAGGGGAAAAACGATATGCCCTGGACATGTTAAAGGATGAGAAGGGCAATCCCCTGATTCTGTCGGACAGGGAAGCTCTTCAGATTGCGGACATCCGATATACCATGTCCACAACGGAATATCAAAAGTATGAAAGCAGCACTGTTTCTTCCAATGTCTCGGAGGAGACTGTGACAGAGATCCAGGAGAATCTGGCAGACCTTCAGGGTGTGGCCATCGAAGAGTCTACAGTGCGGGTGTACAACGACAGCGTTTATTTTGCCCCTATCATTGGCTATACCGGCAAGGTACAGTCTGACCAGCTGGAGGATCTGAAAAAAATCGATGAGAGTTACGATGCCAGCGACATTGTGGGCCGAATCGGCATTGAGGCCTCCATGGAACAGGAACTACAGGGGAAAAAGGGAGTGCGGAATCTCTATGTAGATATCAAAGGCCGAATCCTGATGGAAGATGAAAACGGCACAGAGGCAGTGGCAGGCAATGACATCTATATGACCATTGACTCGGATCTGCAGATGGGCATCTATCATTTGCTTGAGCAGCAGCTGGCTGGTATTCTGGTAGGCCGTCTGGTCAACCGAGACGTGACGGAACAGGAAAACCGGGATTCCAGTAAGAAAAAGATTCCCATCAAGGATGCCTACTATCAGTTAATCAACAACAACGTGCTTTCTATCAGCCACATGGAGTCGGAAGAGGCAGGGGAGATCGAAAGGCAGATCCAGCAGAAATTTTTAGGGGAGCGGGAGAGGATTTTAGAGGAAATCCGACGGCAGCTATATGACCCGGCGGCACCGGTCATGTCCCAGCTTCCAGAGGATATGAACTCCTACATGTATTACATTTATACGTATCTGGCAGATGATACCATTGGCATTATCCAGAGAGACAAGATAGACAAGGAGAGCGAAGCGGCAGTAGCATGGAAAGATGAGACCATCAGTCTCCGAAATTTTCTCTACAGCGGGATTGCAGACAATTGGGTGGATACCACCAAGCTGGAGATTTCCAGCCGCTACTCCAATGCGGATGACAGCTTTCAGGCTATTGTGGACTTTATTATAGAACAGTTAAAGGAAGACACCCGATTTACCAAGCGGATATACCGGTATCTGGTGGATCAGGATGTTGTCACAGGAAGAGAGTTGTGTTTGGCCCTGTATTCCCAGGGAGTTTTGGAATACGACCAGGATCAGGTGGCGCTTCTTACAGCCAACGGCAATGAGTATGCCTATACCTTTTTGCTGGATCAGATCTCTAAGATTGCCATCACGCCGGCACAGCTGGCATTGGATCCCTGTACGGCAGGGTGTACAGTGACAGATATCAACACAGGCAAGGTGAAGGCCCTTGTTACCTATCCAAGTTATGACAACAACCTGCTGTCTGGCACTGTTGACGCAGTGTATTACAGCAAGCTGAACAATGACCTGTCCTTGCCACTTTACAACAATGCCACCCAGGTTTTAAAAGCTCCCGGATCCACCTTCAAGCCTATCACTGCAGTTGCGGCTCTGGAGGAGGAAGTGATCAACACAACAGATGAGGTGGAATGCGCTGGCATCTATGAGGAGATCTCTCTTCCGATTCGATGTTGGATCTATCCGGGAAAGCATGGGAAGCTGAATGTGGTGGGAGGAATTCAGAATTCCTGCAACTCCGTGTTTGCCGAACTGGCCCACCGCCTGTCTACAGATGAAAATGGTGTCTACTCTACGGAAAGAGGATTGGAGACCATTCGGGAATACGCTACTATGTTTGGGTTAGACCATCCTTCTGGGATCGAGATTTCGGAAAATCTGCCTACCCTGTCTACAGAAGACCCAGAGCGTTCTGCTATGGGGCAGGGAACCAACTCCTACACCAATGTTCAGATGTCCAGATATGTGACGGCATTGGCTAACAGGGGAAATGTGTTTGAACTAAGCCTGGTTGACAAGATCACGTCATCAGACGGCACAGTGATCGATGACAGTATGCCAGAGATATCCAATCATGTGGATATCAAGGCGGAAACCTGGGATGCCGTCCAGACAGGAATGCGCCAGGTGGTCACCAGTTCTTCGATTTTCAGAGATCTGGAGGTAGAGATTGCAGGGAAGACCGGTACAGCCCAGGAAAACACCAGAGCCAACCACGCATGGTTTATCTCTTATGGCCCTTATTCCCGGCCAGAGATCAGCGTGACAGTCAATATTCCTTACGGCTATACATCTGCCAATGCCGCTATGGTTGCCAAGAATGTATACCGACTGTACTACGGCTATATGGATCTGGACTATATCCTAAACACCGGCGCGCTTCAGGCATCCAATGTTGTGATTGGAGATTAAGGCTTAAAAAAATGTGTACTCTGGAAATGCAGTGACAGGAGAAGTTCCCAGAGCAGGTAAATAGGAAAAAGGGGTGATGTGTGATGAAGAGTACAGTGGTGATCAAGGGAAATAAATACGGAATGACCGTGATTTTAGACCCGGAAGTTCCTTTTGAGAAGCTTCTTATGGATATTGCCACGAAATTTGAGGAGAGCGCCAGATTTTGGGGCTCCGCACAGATGACTTTGACACTGGCAGGAAGGCCCTTGACCCCGGAACAGGAATTTGCCATTGTCAATGTGATTACACAGAATTCCCAGGTGGAGATCTTGTGCCTGGTGGATCAGGATGCCAACCGGATCAAGCGGTGTGAGAAGGCGCTGAACGAGAAGCTTTTGGAGTTGTCTGCTACAACCGGGCAGTTTTTTAGGGGAACCCTACGGTCAGGGGAACAGCTGGAGTCGGAGACCAGCATTGTGGTCATCGGAGATGTGGAGAAAGGGGCTAAAGTTACGGCCAAGGGCAATGTGGTGGTTCTTGGAAATCTCTGTGGAACCGTGACAGCCGGTGCCGCTGGCAATGAAGATATGGTGATTGTGGCCATCGAGATGGCTCCTGTCCAGTTAAAGATTGGGGACTGTGTCAGCCAGTTTGGCGGGAAAGGAAAGCGTCTTGGAAAAGGACCAATGACGGTTTCTGTCGAAAATGGGGCAATGTGTATAAAAACTATGAAAAAAGGTATTTTTGATTTATTAAAATTTAATTAACACTGGAAATATTGTGAAAGATAAGGTACAATAGTACTGTTAGGAATTTATTGTAGGAGGAACAAAGACATGAGTGAAGTCATTGTGATTACCTCCGGAAAAGGCGGGGTGGGCAAAACCACGACTTCTGCCAATCTTGGGACAGGCCTGGCTATGTTAGGGAAACGAGTGGTCATGATCGATACGGATATCGGCCTTCGGAACCTGGACGTAGTCATGGGGCTTGAGAACAGGATTGTCTACAATCTGGTGGATGTGGTGGAAGGAAACTGCAGAATGAAGCAGGCCCTGATAAGAGACAAAAGATACCCGAACCTGTACTTGCTTCCCTCGGCACAGACCAGGGACAAGACAGCAGTAAATCCTGAACAGATGATAAAATTGATAGAAGATTTACGAGATGATTTTGACTACATACTGTTAGACTGTCCTGCAGGAATTGAACAGGGGTTTAAGAATGCCATTGCCGGAGCAGACAGGGCGTTGGTAGTGACGACGCCGGAAGTATCTGCGATCCGTGATGCGGACCGTATCATCGGACTGTTGGACAACCAGGATATGGCGGGCATCCATCTGATCATCAACCGGGTCCGCCTGGACATGGTGAGAAAAGGGGATATGATGTCCGTGGATGATGTGGTGGATATTCTGGCAGTGCCGCTTTTAGGAGCCATACCGGATGATGAATCCATCGTGATTTCCACCAACCAGGGAGAGCCTTTAGCCGGGACAGATACTCCGGCTGGACAGGCCTATATGGATATCTGCAAGCGGCTGTTGGGGGAGGATGTCCCCCTGTATATACCCAATGTAACCCGTAATCTTTTCTCCAGATTGACCGGTTTTTTGAAACGGGCATAGGAGGGAAGCCATGGACCGGATTCTTGACCTGCGAAAGAAACGGTCAGGAGAAGTAGCCAGGAAACGGCTGAAGCTTCTTCTGGTTATGGACAAGACGGGATGTTCTCAGGAGTTTTTAGAGATGCTTAAGAGTGATATCTGTTGTTCCGTATCAAAATACTTAGAAGTAGATCCAGGGAAAATGGAGGTGGGAATCCGAAAGACTTCCTTTTGCGGCTCTGAAGATACGATACCAGCCCTTTATGCATACATACCAGTCTACAGCTTGATTTATAAGGGGATGCTTTCATGATTTTTTTAGATTACAATTTTCGAAAATACAATGTTCGGATCCTGCTTTATATGCTTATGCTAAGTGCAATCGGAGTGATGGCCATCGGAAGCGCTACCAATCAGGATACTTCTATGATCAACAAGCAGATCATGGGGATCGGCATAGGGGTTGCCCTGGCGGTTGGCTTGTCTCTGATCGATTACAGCAGATTGCTTTCCATGAGCCTTGCAATCTATGGAGGGTGCCTGGGACTTTTGGCCGCAGTGTTATTCATGGGTATCAGACGTAACAATGCTACACGCTGGCTGGTGCTGCCAGTTATCGGGCAGATTCAGCCAGCAGAATTTGTAAAAATTGGTTTGATCTTATTCTTTTCCTGGTATTTCAACAAATATCAGGAAAAGATCAACAAGGTTTCCGTGCTGGGGATCGCCGCCCTGTTGTTCGCGGTTCCGGCAGTCATGATTCTGGAACAGCCCAACCTGTCCACGACTCTGGTGACAACTGTGATCATTGCCTCCATTGTATTTTGTTCAGGAGTCAGTTACAAGTGGATTCTGGGAGTGTTGGCGGTGGTAATTCCCGGTGTGGCCTTGTTTATCTATCTGCTTCAGTTTGAGATGATTCATTTCCTGCGGGGTTACCAGGCTACCAGGATATTGGCTTGGATCAATCCACAGAAGTACGCGGAAGCGTATTGGCAGCAGGAGAATTCGATTATGGCGATTGGCTCAGGCCAGCTATGGGGGAAGGGATTAAACAACACGGAGATTGCCTCTGTAAAGAACGGGAATTTTCTTTCAGAGGAGCAGACAGACTTTATATTTGCCATAATCGGAGAGGAGATGGGGTTTGTAGGTGCCCTGGTGGTACTTGCGCTGTTTCTTCTTTTGATCTATGAATGCCTGATGATGGCTTACCGGGCAAAGGATCTGGCAGGAAAGCTTATCTGTGTAGGTATGGGGACCCTTTTGGCATTCCAGAGTTTTGCCAATGTAGCGGTTGCGACGGCAATTTTTCCCAATACAGGCCTGCCGCTGCCCTTTGTCAGTTATGGGGTTAGTTCCCTGCTCAGCATCTATCTGGGTATGGGAGTGGTATTAAATGTAGGACTACAACGTAAAAACAACAACTAATGAAGGGGGAAGACAAATGAACGTTGGTTTAATTGCTCATGATTCCAAGAAGAAGCTGATGCAAAACTTTTGCATTGCTTACCGGGGAATCCTCAGCAAGAATTCACTTTATGCCACAGGTACAACAGGAAGGTTGATAGAGGAAGTTACCAATTTAAATATTCATAAGTATTTATCCGGCCATCTGGGAGGAGAACAGCAGATGTGCACGGACATTGAGCAGGATCAGTTAGATCTTGTGATTTTCTTAAGAGAGCCGGTTTCTCCCAAAAGGACGGAGCCGGACGGAAGCAGCATTATCCGAGTGTGCGATGTGCACAATATACCCGTTGCCACCAACCTGGCTACGGCGGAGCTTTTGATAAAGGCAATGGAGCGTGGAGATCTGGAATGGCGCGAGATGTACAAATGAGGATAAAAAAAGCGGTGTGCTGCCTGGCCGTAAGCATCTTCCTGTGGGGCTGCAATGGAAGGGCGGCAGAACTGGAGAAGCCATACTCGTTTGGGGAAAGGAGTTTTCCCATCCAGTTGGAGACAGCAGAGCGGGAACATGAGGCGCTGTTTGCGTCAGATTTGTGTGTGGTAAGCGATGAAAGTGTATTTACACCGGAGGAAACCACCTCAGAGGCAGCAGCGCTTTTCGATATATCCGGACAACAGGTGTTATATAGTAAACATGCGTTTGAGAGGCTGTATCCGGCCAGCACGACAAAAGTGATGACCATTCTTCTGGCAGTGAAATACGGCGATTTGTCTGACTCTGTCACGGTGACGGAGGAAGCGATGATATCAGAGGCCGGAGCGACGTTAGCCAACTTAAAGCCAGGGGATGTATTGACTCTGGAACAGCTTTTGTATGGCCTTATGCTGCCTTCCGGCAATGACGCGGGGGCGGCCATTGCCATCCACATGGCTGGAAGCATTGAGGCTTTTGCGGATATGATGAACCAGGAGGCATTGGCTCTGGGGGCTACAGGGACTCATTTTACCAATCCCCATGGCCTGACAGATGAGAATCACTATACGACAGCGTATGACCTGTATCTGATCTATAATGAGGCGTTAAAGTATCAGAAATTTCGGGATGTGACCCGGACTACCATGTACACGGCGGATTATGTAGACGGCGAAGGCAATCCGGTGACCAAGACTTGGGAAGGCGGCAACTGGTATATGGTAGGCCAGAGGGAGACACCGGAAGGGCTGGTTGTCTTTTCCGGCAAGACCGGAACCACCCAGGCGGCAGGGTATTGTCTTATCATGGCATCCAGAGATCAGGAGAACAAAGAATACATTTCTGTGGTTTTAAAGGCCCCCAGCAGGCCAGGCTTATATGACAATATGACAAAGATAATTACTAAAATTGTCGATTAGTGATTGCCTTTTCTATTTATTTATACTATAATTAAAGAAAAACAAATGGACTTTTCATACAAAACCAATAAACTCAAGGAGGGCATGTAATTATGGTGCAGATTATAGCAGGAAAAAAGGGAAAAGGGAAAACAAAACATCTGTTGGACAAAGCAAATGCGGTGATTAAAGAGGCAGAGGGGTCCATTGTATATCTGGATAAAAGTTCCAAGCATATGTATGAGTTGAACAATAAGATCAGGCTGATCAATGTGAAGGGATTTGATATTACAGACAGTTCAGGGTTTATTGGATTTATTTGTGGGATTATCTCTCAGGATCATGACCTGGAGATTATGTTTTTGGACAGCTTTTTGAAGCTGGCTTGCCTGGAAGGACAGGATATTTCCGAGACCATTGCAGAGTTGGAGGCTATTGGACAGAAATTCCATGTAACATTTGTGTTGAGTGTTTCCATGGATGCGGACGAGCTTCCTGAGAATGCGAAGAAGGATGTTATTATTTCCTTATAAGAAGAAGAGAAGGTTGACCGCCTGGGTGCCGGACTGTATGAACGGGGCCCGGACGGTTTTTGTGTTGAGGTGAGACAAAAGGAGGATCATGTGATGAGAATGCTGGACATTGGAGAAGAACTTAAGGGGAATGCATATCCTGGGAGAGGAATTGTGATCGGCAAAACGCCGGACGGGAAGAAAGCTGTGGCGGCATATTTTATTATGGGGAGAAGTGAGAACAGCAGGAACCGGGTGTTTGTGGAAGATGGGGAAGGAATCCGGACCCAGGCATTTGACCCGGCAAAGCTTACGGATCCCAGCTTGGTGATCTATGCGCCGGTAAGGGTGCTGGGGAACAAGACCATTGTGACCAACGGAGATCAGACAGATACCATCTATGAGGGGATGGACAGACAGTTGACCTTTGAACAATCTCTGCGTTCCAGGGAGTTTGAGCCGGACGGCCCTAACTACACGCCTCGGATTTCTGGAATCCTCCATGTAGAGAAGGGAACATACAATTATGCTATGTCCATTTTAAAGAGCAATAACGGAAGTCCAAAAGCATGCAATCGTTTTACTTTTGCCTATGAGAATCCAAAGGCCGGGGAAGGGCATTTCATCCATACCTATATCGGGGACGGGAATCCCCTGCCCAGCTTTGAGGGGGAGCCGAAACTGGTGGGAATCCTGGATTCTATGGAAGGGTTTACCAACCTTTTATGGACCAGCTTGAATGAAGAGAATAAGGTGTCCCTGTTTGTCAGGTACATAGATATTGCCACGGGAGCTTATGAGACGAAGATTGTCAATAAGAATCAGGGATAGCAGAGAGATAATAAGAAAAACTAAAGAAAGGCTGCAGGCAGTGAAAAGGGTGCAGCCCCATGATTGATGAGAGGAAAGGGAAACCATGAAAGAATTGGAATTGAAATATGGATGCAATCCGAATCAGAAGCCATCCAGGATTGTTATGAATGAAGGGAAGGAACTGCCTATCACTGTTCTTAGCGGAAAACCGGGATACATTAATTTTCTGGATGCCTTTAACGGCTGGCAGCTGGTAAGAGAATTAAAGGCGGCTACAGGGCTTCCGGCGGCAGCTTCTTTTAAACATGTATCTCCGGCAGGGGCGGCAGTAGGGCTCCCTCTTGACGAGACCTTAAAGAAGATTTATTGGGTGGATGATATGGGGGATCTGTCTCCTCTGGCATGTGCCTATGCAAGGGCAAGGGGCGCGGACAGAATGTCTTCCTTCGGTGATTTTATCTCCCTGTCGGATGTGTGTGACGTGGATACAGCCAGGATTGTGAAGAGAGAAGTGTCTGACGGGATTATCGCTCCTGGTTATGAGCCGGAGGCTTTGGAGATACTGAAGGAGAAGAAAAAGGGGAATTACTGCGTGATCCAGATTGATCCGGATTATGTTCCGGAGCCGTTGGAGCGTAAGCAGGTATTTGGTATTGTGTTTGAGCAGGGAAGAAATGAGCTGGATATCAATGAAGAACTTCTGGCCAATGTGGTTACCGAGAATAAGGAGATTCCAAAGGAGGCGAAAAGGGATCTTTTAATTGCTTTGATCACCTTAAAGTATACCCAGTCCAATTCCGTGTGTTATGCCAAAGACGGGCAGGCTATCGGTATCGGTGCCGGGCAGCAATCCAGAGTCCACTGTACCAGGCTGGCAGGCAATAAGGCAGACAACTGGTTTTTGCGCCAGGCTCCCCAGGTGCTTTCCCTTCCATTTGTGGACGGTATCAAAAGGGCTGACAGGGACAATGCCATCGATGTGTACATCGGAGAGGAATATATGGATGTATTGGCGGACGGTATGTGGGAGAAGACCTTTAAGGTGAAGCCGCCTGTATTTACCAGGGAAGAGAAACGGGCATGGCTGGATCAGATGAAGGGTGTGGCCCTGGGATCCGATGCGTTCTTCCCGTTCGGGGATAACATTGAGCGGGCTTATAAGAGCGGCGTGGAGTATATCGCTGAGCCAGGAGGCTCCGTGAGGGATGACCAGGTGATCGAGACCTGTAATAAGTACCATATGGCTATGGCATTTACCGGGATCCGCCTGTTCCATCACTGATTTGGCCTGTTATAAAAATAGTATAAGCTGCATAAGAAAGTGTAAAAGCACTTTGAAAGCCACCGGAGCATAAACTTTTATTAAGTTTCGCTTTTAGGTGGCTTTCTTTGAAAACTTTTCTTAAACCCCTGACGGCCCGTGAGGAGCGGGAGTGCCTGGAACGCTTAAAAGAGGGCGACCAGGAAGCCAAAATGGCATTGATCGAACATAATATGAGACTGGTTGCCCATGTGGCAAAAAAATATCAATATACAGATTATGAGACAGAAGACTTGCTTTCTGTGGGAACCATCGGATTGATCAAGGCTGTCAATACCTTCAATGCAGACCGAGGCTCCAGGCTTGCCACATACGCGGCAAAGTGCGTGGAAAACGAGATATTGATGCTCCTCAGAGCTCATAAGAAGTATTCCAGGGAGGTATCTCTCTATGAACCCATCGGCGTAGACAAGGATGGAGAGACGGTCAGTCTGGTGGATGTGGTGGAAGCGGAAAACCGAAATACCCTGGATGAATTGATTCTGGATCAGGATGTGAAGGAATTGTATCA
>CANDZL010000095.1:0-12175 GCA_947425205.1 uncultured Hungatella sp.
AGTAGTACGAAGGCCCTTTTAGGGGAAGCGACGAGTCAAAAGCAATGTGGCTTGATTTTAACAGCATCAGGCGGTTTATATTTCCCTCTAAAAAACTGATCCCGTCCACCACGTTTCTCAGGCGGTTCTCAGCACATAAAACCTTTACATTGTTCATGTAGGGCTGCTTAATTAGGTATTCGATGGTAATCTTCATAGATTCATATTCCTTTCTGGCGATAATTCTGCAGGTAAATTATTTCTGATAAAAGACTGGGTCTATCATATATATTTGAAAATGGAATGTCAATAGGAACGGTATCTGAACTTGAGGAGGATAAGTTATGGTGGCTCAAATAAAAGCATGGGGAAACAGTCAGGAAATTTGATTGTCCAAAGAACTGCACCTGACGCTGGAACAACGTGCATAGGAATACGGTGGAAACCTGGGACCTTATGAAGAGTTTGACTAGGGAAAGGCATGTGTGGGAGGACGAGACCAACACACTGATATGATGATTTAAAACATTATTTATGTTTAAATAAAAGAAAAGAAACAAAAAATACAGAAATAATTTCTACATTTTATAAGGAAAACTATTGATATATTCGTAAAAATGTAGTAGTATTAGATTAATTCAAACAGTAATACTGTTTAAATAAATACATATAAACAGAATTTCTGTTGAATCGTCTTTGCAAAGGCACAAGGAACCCCAAAAAACTATACTTATTAAATGGGAGGAAAAACGATGCGGTTTAGAAAAATTATTGCATTTTGTATGGCGGCGGCAATGACAGTATCTTTGGCGGGATGTGGAAGCTCATCCTCAACGGATACAGATACAACACAGAAAACAGAGGATGCGGCGAAAACGGAGACTGAGGCTGGGGAACAGGAGCAGCCGGAGGTGGCACCGGGAAAGAAGGGCACGATTGAATTCTGGACGGTTTTTACCGGAGCTGACGGGACATCCATGCAGGCTATGGTAGATGCTTACAATGCAACAAATCCGGATTATACGGTGAACCACCGTGCAATAGAGGCAAATGATCTTTACTTAAAAATGCCTTTGGCAATCCAGTCAGGCGAGGATGTGCCGGATGTGTGTATCAACCATATTGAGCGTGTCCCGCTTTTTCAGGAGCAGGGATTCCTTGTGGATTATACAGACTATCTTGCCGATTCCCCCATCAGCAAAGAGAACTACAATCCCAAGGCATGGGAGATGACAGAAATTGCCGGAGGCCATTACGGAATTCCATTGGATGTACACTCTTATATTTTATATGTAAACGAAGATCTCTATGAAAAATATGGAAATGGCATCCTTGATGACGGCACTTTAACATGGGAAGAATTGGAGTCCATAGGAGATGCGTGTGCAGCCGATGAGATCATTCCCATGGGGATGGCCTGGCTCCGTGTGAAGTTCCTTGCCTCTTATGCACAGCTGGGCGGTACTTTAAGTACGGATGGAAATACACCGGATTTCAATAATGATACTGCGGTTAAGGTATTGGACAACTGGGTGAAACTGAGAGAAGAGGGGTATACTCACAAAGAGGGAGATGACCCCTGGCAGCTGTTCCTTGCAGGAAAGATGTTATTCTGCCCAGAAGGAATCTGGATGTACAATGACGTAAAAGAAGCCGGTCTCAATGCCAGGATGTATGATTATCCTGTCTTTGACGGGGGGGCAAAGGGAAACTGGACTTCATCCCATCAGTTTGTGCTTCCTAAGAATGAAAACCGCGATGACGAAAAGACCAAGGCTGTTTTGGATTTCATTAATTTCATGGGAAATAACTCTCTGGAATGGGCGAAAGCCGGACAGTGTCCTGCCCATGTATCCATCAAAGAGGTAGCTGAGTTCAAAGATATGCCCCAGGCATTTGTGGCGGATGAAGCCGATGAGCTTAAGATCTACAATTACAAATATTATGGTTATGCAGTAGAAAGCCTGGATACGGTTCTGGGAGAGGTATTCTGGGGGCGCATGACTCCGCAGGAAGGCCTGGATCAGGCAGTACAGGAGACCAAAGATAAAATTGAAATGAGCGAATAGCCTGAAAGAAGAATGGAGGGAGAAGGCATGGCAAAAGTATCGTGGGGAAAAACTGCAGCCAAGAGAAAACAGCAGTTTGTTCCATATCTGTTTATTGCACCGCATCTGCTGCTGTTTATCATATTTTTCTTCATTCCCATGGTCTATGGAATATATGCTTCTTTTACCAAATGGGATTTGTTTGGCAGCCCGCAATGGGTGGGGCTGCAGAATTATATAACGATTTTTACCAATAAGGAATCCACTTTTTACCGGCAGTTCTGGAACGGACTGAAAAATACGGTTGTATTTGTTTTAATCTGTGTACCGTTCCAGATTTTAATCCCCCTGGTACTGGCCATACTTCTGGATAAAAGACCAAAAGGGCGAAATGTTTTTCAGGGTATTTTTTACATGCCGACTCTCTTCTCCATTACTTCCGTAACGCTGACATGGTTATTTATTTTTAACCGTACGCTGGGATTATTTAACCACTTGTTTGGAACGGATATCAACTGGTATGGGGAACAGCCTTATGCATGGATGACCATTGTGATTCCTACCATCTGGTGGTGTCTGGGCGGTAACCTGATCATTTATGTGGCGGCTCTCTCCGGAATTGACCGTTCCATTTTGGAGGCGGCGGCTTTGGACGGAGCTGCAGGCCTTAAGAAGTTCTGGAATATTATTATTCCCAGTATAAAATTTCCCCTTGCGTATACGATTGTGGTTTCCGTCATTGCCCAGTTTAACATTTATGGACAGCCCCTTATCATAACCGGAGGAGGACCCAACGAGTCCACGTACGTGCTGTTGATGTACATAAGAAATCTGGCCTTTGGTACAGGAAAATCTGTGGCAGGGATGGCCAGCGCCATGTCTACCAGTCTGGGACTCCTGATAGGAATTGTATCTGTTGTTCAGCTTATCCTGATGCGCAGGCAGGAAGATTAGGAGGGCAGTCATATGAAAATAAAACACAGAGAGCAAGAACCGGATATGGAACAGGTGAATTATTCATCTAAAACATCCTGGATAGCATTTGTTATTCTGTTTGCCGTGGCGTTTGTCATGCTGGTTCCGCTGTTGTGGATTTTTATATCCTCATTTAAAGTGGCGACGGAGGTGATTCAGGCTGGTGGGTTTTTGTACCTGCCGAAGACATGGACGCTGGATAACTTTACCAGCCTGCTGTCTTTCAGCAATAAACAGCTGCCCATCTATTACTGGTTTGTCAATTCCATTATTGTATCGGGAAGCCATACCATACTGGCAGTGAGCATCTATTCTCTGTCCGCTTACGCCTACGCAAAGCTGAATTTTAAGGGGAGAGATACGATTTTCTTAACGATCATGTTTCTGTCCTCCTTCCCGGCAATTACAAACATCATTCCGCTGTACAAGATGATGCACACGTTCCACTGGCTTAACAAACTGATTGCGCTGATTGTACCCGGGCTGGCCGGTGTGACCAATATTTTCCTGATCCGCCAGTTTATGATGGCAATTCCGGATGTGATACTGGAATCCGCCCGTATAGACGGCGCCGGCGAATTTACCATTTTCCGAAAGATCGTACTGCCAAACTGCAGGTCGATTCTGATTGCTGTGGGACTGTTTACCTTTACCGGAAGCTGGAACGATTTCCTGTGGCCTTCCATCGCCATCAATAATCTGGACAGATTAACGCTGACTGCAGGCCTGCAGCTTGCCAAGGGCGTGTATACCAATAAAGTGCCGCAGATGAGTGCCATCGCTACAATAGCGATTGTGCCGATGATCATCTTATATCTTTTCACACAGAAATATTTTGTGAAAGGCATCTCACTTTCTTCCGGTGTGAAAGGATGAATGTACCCTGTAGAAAACAGAGTTTTGCAAATGCCTAATGAATAGTATCAGGAAAGGAATAATAAAGCATGGAAACAGAGATAAACGCAGCAGTTCCCAGAGGGGAATATCCGAGACCGCAGTTTGTGAGGGACTCCTGGATGAGCCTCAACGGGGAATGGGATTTTTCTTTCGGAACGGATGCATTTGACCGGAAAATTATTGTGCCATATGCTTATCAAGCTCAGCTTTCGGGAATCGGATCAAACGAATTCTGGGATCTGGTATGGTACCGGAAGCGTTTTGTCCTGCCAAAAGAGATGAAAGACAAACGAATACTGCTTCATTTCGGAGCAGTTGACTATCAGTGCCAGGTCTGGGTGAACGGGCAGCATATGATGAGCCATGAGGGCGGGCACATCAGTTTCGAGATGGAAATAACAAAAGTGCTGCAGGAAGAAGAAAATGTCATCATGGTTATGGTGCAGGACAGAATCGAAGATCTGGAAATGCCCAGAGGAAAACAGTTCTGGAAGGAAGAGAGCGCCGGCATCTTTTATACAAGGACCACCGGCATCTGGCAGAGCGTCTGGCTGGAAGCGGTGGGAAAGGGATATCTGGACCACGTATACATCACGCCGGATTTGGATCAGAAGAGCGTAAAGTTCCAGTATGAGATCCGGGGAGCGAAGCGGGCGCAGCTAAAAACGCAGATCACCTTTGACGGCCATGAGATGGGAGCGGTGACTATTGATACGGAACGGGAAGAGGGCAGTTTTTCCATCCTGTTGGACCAGCAGCTTTTGTCCAACTGGAACTTTCAGGAGGAAATGGCATGGACACCGGAAAATCCCAGACTGTTTGATGTTGTCTACACGTTGACGGTAGACGGCGAAGTAACAGACCAGGTGGTCTCCTATTTTGGCATGCGGAAAATATCTGTGGAGAACGGACGCTTTTTACTGAACAACAGACCCTGTTATCAGAAACTTTTGCTGGATCAGGGGTATTGGAGAACCTCTCTTTTGACGGCTCCAACAGATGAGGATTTTGTAAGGGATATCAACCTGGCGAAATCCATGGGATTTAACGGCGTGCGCAAGCATCAGAAAATAGAGGATCCCCGTTTTTTGTATCATGCGGACAGGCTGGGATTTCTTGTCTGGGGAGAAATCGCGGCGGCCTATGTATATTCCCGCAAGTACGTGAAGAGGATCACCACGGAATGGATGGATGAGATTTTGAGGGATTATAATCACCCCTGTATCGTGGCGTGGACGCCGCTCAACGAATCCTGGGGTGTTCCCAATATCAAAGACAGTGTGGAACAGCAGAGCCACAGCGCAGCGATGATCTATCTGACCAAATCCCTGGATATTACGCGCCCGGTTATCTCCAATGACGGATGGGAGCACACCTGCACCGATCTTTTGACCATCCATGACTATGAATGGAGGAAGGATATTCTGGAGGAGCGCTATTCCAATCTGGAAACGATTCTTCAATTATGCACCGGGGGACGACCGCTTTTTGCAAACGGATGGGAGTATAAAGGCCAGCCCATCCTTGTGACGGAATTCGGTGGTATTTCTTACCAGAAAGGACAGGACGAGGGCTGGGGATATTCCAATGCGGTGTCGGATGAAGACTTCGCAAAACGTTACAGTGATGTGGTGTCGCCGCTTTTGAACTCTGCCTATGTACAGGGATTCTGCTATACAGAGCTGACAGATGTGGAGCAGGAGCTTAACGGCCTTCTGACGTATGACCGGGAGCCCAAGATTTCTGTTGATATTATCAGAGAGATTAACGAAGGTAAGTGGATCGATGCATGCAAAGAGGATTGATATCGTAAAAGGAATTTTAACGCTGCAGATGGTATTTGCACATTGTATACAGTTTTATGCTGACCTGGAGAGAAACTCTGCAGCGCGCCATGGGTCGGAATATATCAATCTGACCACCTTTTCAGGATTTATGTTTTGCTTTGGCTATACCTCGTATCTTGCTTATTTCAGGAAGGAACGCCGGGAAGTTTCTCGGCGTTTTCTCTGTAATGGGGGAAAGTTGTTGGCAGCCTATTATCTGTCGTGTTTTGCCTATGTGATTTTTGTGGAGCGGATTCCTATGAGGGCCGACAGGATTCTGGAACTTTTGGCGTTAAAGAGGCTGGCCGGCTGGTCGGAATTTTTGTTCAGCTTTGCCCTTGTGATGCTGCTGGAGCTGCTTCTCTTCCCTCTGTTTACAGAAAAAGTAAAATGGGGGCTTCCTGTGATGGCCGCCGTATCCGTTATCTTCTGCGTCCTGCCATGGCGTGAAGCCGGGAGTATTGCAGGAAGCCTGACGGGAGGCCTCGGGGGAGCGTATTTCCCTGTGATCCCTTATGGGCTCTATCTTTTGGCAGGGGTATGGTTTGCCAGGAAGCAGATGGTATTCAGGAAAAGCATCTTTATGATTGCATTTGCCGGGACGGCGTGGTATGGGGTGGACTATATATGGATATCGGGAATACAGCCATCACGTTTTCCGCTGTCTTTTCCTTATCTGGCAGGAGCGGCGCTGTTTCTGTATCTGTATTATCTTCTGGCGGTCGTTCTGGAGAGAAAAACAGACACATTTCCGGTGGGGTATCTGATGGATATCGGAAAGAACAGCCTGTTTTATCTGCTGGTCAGTAATTTCATCATCTTTTCTTTGAAAGCTTCCAGTTTTTACAAAATAAGCCTGATTTACAGCGCCGGGCTTTTTCTTGTGATTCTTGGGGCTGCCGGATATTTAAAACAAATTGTGAGGAGGGGTGACAAAAAACAGTCCTATATGCTAAAATAGGAAAAAAGTGAGGTGTACTATGGCAAAACCGTTAGAATTAGATTTGTCAGACACACAGGATATCTGTAATATCGGAAAGGCACTCTCTTCTCCTGTGCGTCTGGATATTTTGAGACTGCTCTACACAGAAAGCCTCAGTATTGTGGAGATTTCGGAGAAGCTATGCATCGCGCCATCCAGCGCCGCATTGCATGTGAAGATGCTGGAAACAGCGGGACTGATCAATACGGAGGTGCAGCCGGGAACGAGAGGGGCGGTAAAGCTTTGCAGCAGGAAACGGGACACCATCAGTATTGACCTGATGGATGTGGCTCAGTGTGTACATGATGTTGTGACGGTAGACATGCCGATTGGGGCATATTCTGTATGCGAGGTGAAGCCGACCTGCGGTATCGCAAACGAATATGGGATAATCGGAAATGAGGATTCCACCACATGCTTTTACAGCCCGGAGCGGTTTGGGGCGCAGATGCTCTGGGGCTCCTGCGGCTATGTGGAATATCGGTTCCCCAACAGGCTCCCTAAAAACAAAACCCTGCAGAGCATCAGCTTTACCGTTGAAATCTGTTCTGAGGCGGCAAATTACCGGGAAAACTGGAAGTCTGAAATTACGCTGTGGATCAATGGCATCGAATGCGGGACCTTTCTTTCGCCGGGGGATTTCGGCGCAAGGAGAGGGCGCTACACGCCAAAGATATGGGCATCCGGCAGTACACAGTACGGGTTGCTTACCTGCTGGAGCGTACGCCGTGACGGATGTTACATCAATGATAACCGAGCCGGGGATGTGACAATAGAAATGCTGGGGATTATGCCTGACAGACCCATCGTTCTGAAAATCGGGAATAAGGAAGATGCCCAATATGTAGGGGGCTTTAATTTGTTTGGAAAGAAGTTCGGCGATTATCCCCAAGATCTGGTTATGAGTCTGGAATATTGAGTGAAATGATGGTAAAATCTGTAGATAATCGCTGCCGGGCCTTCATTTCTCCATTGCAGAATGGCAGGTCTTAGATTTGCAAGCTGTTTTAATAATCTTACATCAACGGTAGTGACTTTTTTATCCAATAACCTTCTTAAATAATATGGTGCGCTTTCTGCCTATGGCCCGGACATTCCTTTGACTACATTCGGTCTGTGTATGAAGGTAGGTATGATTGCATTTTCCGTAGGTATCGGAGTGGCAAGCAGCGGTCAGCCGATTATAGGCTTTATTATGGTACGCAAAAATATGACAGGGTGAAAAAGACATTTTTATTGAGCGCTGGAAAGCTATATAGTCAGCATTCAATAGAAATCCCCTGGTTTTTGTTTATTCAAGCGGAAGAAAAATGTTCTGCTATTATCAAGAATACTTTGCGTAACAGCGTCTAAATTCTTTGAGAATGCTTCAATCGCACATTGCTGTTCTTTTTCGATGAGAATCGTTCCATATCATTTAAAATGATACCTAACGCATTTGCAAGTTTCATCAGTTGGTTGGGCGTAGGATTGTGAATACCATAGTTTTTTATAGATTTCTGGCAACTTATCTGACCATGGAACCATGCCAATCTTTATTTGCAACTGGAGGTTGACAAAAAGCACTTTCATGTTGGTGGTAAAAGGCATAGTTATTTTGTATAATATAACTTACTTTAGGAGGATTGGCAATGAAATTATCAGAAAAAATTATGGAATTAAGAAAAGCAAACCGAATGACTCAGGAAGAACTTGCATCAATATGTAATGTCAGCAGGCAATCCATATCGAAATGGGAAGCTGACATTGCATTACCAGAGACAGAAAAAATATTGATACTGGGAAAAACCTTTGGGGTATCTATGGATATTCTATTAAAAGATGAATTGACATTAAATACAGTTAAAAATGTTCATAGCTGTGGCAGCAATACAATTCAAAAAAAGAAACCGGAATTATACGAAGGAGTACTAATAAAAGAAAGCATATCGGATGATTGTATTATTGATTACCTTAATATTTATAAAATAGAATTGTGGAATACTGGCGGGAAACCGAAATATTGGACTGCATTGTTTTTTACATGTGATAGAAAAGATTTTCCGGAGCAAGTTTCAAAGGTGATGCTGTCTGATTCTGATACAGGTGACAGTTGGTTTGTTGATTTTAAGGAAGATAAGAAAAAATACATTGTATTTAAGAATAAGATTTTAAAATATCAAATAGGAAATCAGACTGAAAAAGAATATGTTTGCAATGAATGTAGAAAATTCGGAATTTCCAATGAACAGATGAATTGGTCAGAATAGGAGGAAGTATGAGGGTACTATTGACATCAGCGGGATTGGAAACAAAAGAAATTCAAGAGTGTTTTTTTGGATATGGCAGGGAAATACATATCCTCAGTAAAAGCCTTATTTATCCCTACAGTAGCAATAGATGCAGATGTAATAAAATTTTTGCCCAAGTGTATGAATGATCTGTTAAAATGCGGGATCTTTGATTAAAATATTGTTGTATATGGTTTACATCCTGAAATAGAGTTCGAGAAGCAGCAACAATAATATAAATTGCAAGTTGCAAAGGAGATTTTATGAAATCAAGCAATAAAGATAATGGCTGGTTAACTGGAAGACTATATTTCAACAGACATGATAAAAGAGTAATTATCAAGAGACCGCAAAGTGGATTTGGCTATACAATGAATTTAGGAAATAAGTGGACTTGGTTATTTAATATTATTTTTGTAATTATTATAGTTATGTTAGTCAAAGTTCTTTAAGACTATTTCTAGTTACGGTATAATTATGTACAAACAGGAATTTACGGAGGTGCGTCGCATTGAAAATCGAAAATAACATAGTAAAGTATTATTTGAAAAACGTATATTTCATTACGGGTACGGCTTATGCAGGAAAGTCTACAATGGTGAAAATGCTTGCCAGCCGATATGATATGATTTTTTGCGGAGAAAACTACCATATCGCAGTATCAGACGCTGTGGCGACACCCGATGTACAGCCCGATCTTTGCTATAGGAAAAGCCTTACTGATTGGAAAGATTTTGTCACTCGATCGCCGGAAGAGTATGAGCGCTGGATCTATAACTCGGCCAAAGAGGGTGCAGGGGTTGAAGTCGCCGAACTTATTTCCATAGCAAGAGACAAAAAGGTAATTGTGGATACCAATATTCCTGTTGATCTATTGAAAGAGATTTCCGAATACGATCATGTGGCTGTTATGCTCTCGCCGCAGTCTATGAGTGTGGAGCGCTTCTTTGACCGAAGCGACCCCGAAAAGCAATTTATTCTCAGCGTAATTGATAGCTGCGATAATCCCGAAGAGGTTATGGATAATTATAAACGTGGCCTTGCGCTGATTAATAGCCAAAAGCATTATGATGAATTGGCCAACAGCGGTTTTTTCACAATTACGCGTGAAGATAATGGAGTAGACACAAGAGAAGAGGTATGCGATAAAATCGCGAAGCATTTTGGTTTGATTTAACAAATTCCAGTTTGGCTTCTGTGAAATTTGGGAAGCATTTTTTCTTAAGTCCAGGAAATCCTCTCCACAATTGTTGTAAGGTGCTTCTTAAAAATAGTTTTACCTGATTAAGAAGTATAAATAAAAGTCTTTCCAAAGGTTATCTTTGGTGAGGCTTTTATTATTCCGATCGGATATGTTATTATAATGCATTTGATGAATCTTATGTAAAGCATAATCTTGGCGCTATGGAAAAACTGTTTGCAAGTTATGTGAATGCAAGGTTAGACAGCTATTTAGAAATGATAGAAAACTAAATATTTAAAAAAGGTTAGTGGTAGTAGAACAAGAGAGATTATTGAAAGATGGAGGTTTTGATCTTTTATGGTCAGTACATTTCCCAAAGATATAATGGATTGTATGAAAGAACGTATTTTGTCTATTTTGGGGGCCTGAAAAAGATTTTTCTATGACAAGCAAGTTGTAGTTGCCATTCGTGATGAGAGGGGGATTTTGTCCTTTTAATGTTGGCGGTTTTCTGGTATACTGAAGGGCATAAATACGGATTAGGTTTGAAGGTTGCAGAGAATGGATCAGGATGTGTTATATTTTTTTGACAGGAAGCCGGAGGCATTGCCTTTATATGAGGCTTTTGAAGAAAGAGTTTTTTCAGAGGTGGATGGCGTGAAGGTCAAAGTGCAGAAAACGCAGATTGCTTTTTCCAATAGACGCCAGTTTGCGTTCGTTTCCTTCCTGCCGGTGCGGAAAGCGAAGGAGCGGCCGAAGGTTTATATTGTGGTGACCTTCGGGCTGGGATACCGTTTGGAGTCCCCGCGCATAGATGCGGCGGTGGAGCCGTACCCCGGACGTTTTACCCACCATGTGCTGGTTTCCGGGACGGAGGAGGTTGATGATGAGCTGATGAGATGGGTGAAGGAGGCTGCTGTCTTTTCAGCCGGTAAACGCTGACTGGAACCGCTGCTTTTTAGGCGGCGATACAGGCAGACAGCGGAGCGCTTGCGGGCGGTTTGCGCCAGCAGGCCGGCATATTCCGGCCTTTTTCTGCTATGATGGGTAGTGGGAAAAGGCTGTCTGGAGGCAGTGGTAGATTGGAATTTATAAAGGAGCTGACTATGCTTGATAAAATACCAGATAGAGAGGAAATGACAACGTTAGTTGGAAAATCTTTATATGAAATATGGAATAAATTATGTGTATTAATTGATGAAAAATATGATATGGATTGTTTGTGGAATAAAGGTGGTAAAGCATGGACATATGAATATAAATACCGTCGTGGCGGCAAAACATTGTGTGCGTTATACGCAAGAGAAGGATGTATAGGCTTTATGGTTATATTAGGAAAAGATGAACGTTTTAAATTTGAAAATAATAGGGAAAATTATTCTACGGAGGTTCAAAGAATATATGATGAAGCTAAAACTTACCATGATGGAAAATGGATCATGTTTGAGCCGGTAGATACTTCTATGTTTGATGATTTCATGAAGCTATTAAGTATTAAAAGAAAGCCAAATAGAAAAAAATACAATGCAACGCATGAATAGATAAGTGGTAAGTATAGAGAAAAAGTTTTCTGGAGAGATATATGTGCGGCAGATATTATGTAGATGATGAGACGGCAAGGGAAATCGAAAAGCTGATTCGGCAGGTGGATGAGAAGCTGCGGCAGGAGTCCATGGCTGCCCTTAAGAGAATTGCAGAGAAGGACATCTATCCTACCCAGATGGCTCCGGTTCTGGAAGGAGGAGGCCCATGTTTGCGCTGCCGGTGGCAAAGATGGGGATTTCCTGGATTTCAGGAAAAGCAGGTGATCTTTAACGCCAGATGTGAATCCGCTATGGAAAAGCCAATGTTTCGTGACAGTATCCGTCATGGCCGCATGGTGGTTCCTGCCGCATGGTTTTATGAGTGGAACCGGAGGAAAGAAAAGAACACCTTTTACAGAAAGGACAGACCAGTTTTGTTTATGGCAGGGTGCTGCAGGCAATATGAGGATGGGGTGCGTTTTGTGATTCTCA
>CANDZL010000096.1:0-12138 GCA_947425205.1 uncultured Hungatella sp.
CTCCATGCAGGAGGGTAAGCCGCCTTTTGCTCTCCGACTTTCCGTATCTGGATTGTATCACAGTTTCCAATAATCGACAACATCTATCCCATCTCTACACTCAATAAAATAGCAATAAGCAAGGCAGTAATGAATCCACGAAATATAGCAATCAAAGATTTAAACACAAGATTAAAATAAATCCAATATCTATGATTGTCCTTATCCATTTCCAAGATATTCCTGATCTACAGAACTGTTAACTCAAAAACGAGGCTGCCAGGGCAGCCTCGCTTTCCTTCTCGTTCTCATCCATTCTTCGCAATCACATACGTCGGCACAATCTTCTGCACCGCCTCCTTGATCTCATCCGAGTCCTTATTGGCGATCACATACAACTCATCCAATTCCTTGCGGAACCCTTCTTCATCAAACTTAATAGGCTTTCCGATATGGATCAACTTGTTAGGCGTATCCTGAAGGCCTTCCTCATCCATCAGCATCTCCTCATACAATTTCTCCCCCGGGCGCAGTCCGGTAAACTGGATATCGATATCTTCATAGGGAACATACCCGGACAGCCGGATCAAGTTCTCAGCCAGATCCAGAATCCGTACCGGCTCACCCATATTCAACACAAAGATCTCTCCTCCTTTGGCGTAGGCTCCGGCTTGCAATACCAAAGATACAGCCTCGGGAATGGTCATAAAATACCGGATAATGTCCCTGTGGGTAACCGTCACCGGCCCGCCTTCCTCAATTTGCTTCTTGAAAAGGGGGATCACAGAACCATTGCTTCCCAATACATTGCCGAACCGGACGGCAACGAACTCGGTCTTGGAATGGCGGTTCATCATCTGTACTACCATCTCGCACATTCGCTTGGATGCTCCCATGATATTGGTAGGGTTCACAGCCTTATCTGTGGAGATCAGCACAAAACGGTCTGCCCCGTACTTATCTGCTGCAGTGGCTGTCTTATACGTGCCAAAAACATTATTCTTGATGGCCTCATTAGGGCTATCCTCCATCAAAGGGACATGCTTGTGAGCCGCCGCATGATATACAATATTGGGCCTGTATTTTTCAAATACAGACTCCATCCGGTGGGTGTTGCGCACAGAACCAATGAGAACCACCAGATTCAGTTCCGGATACGTCCGCTTCAGTTCCTGCTGCAGGTCATAAGCATTGTTCTCATACACATCAAACACGATTAACTGTTTCGGATTGTGGCTGGCAATCTGGCGGCACAACTCGCTTCCGATAGAGCCACCTCCGCCAGTGACCAACACCACCTTGTTGCTTACATAATCCATAATCTGGTTTAAGTTAACCCTGATAGGCTCTCTGCCCAGAAGATCCTCAATCTGTATCTTCCGAAGCTTGGAGACACTGACATCTCCGTTGAGAAGCTGATAGATTCCTGGCAGGATCTTGATCTCACAGCCAGTCTCCCGGCAGATCTCCAGAATCTTCTTGGTCTCTATGGCCGGTGCCGATGGCATAGCCACATAGATTTCCTCGATCTCATACCGTTTTGCCAGCACGGGGATATCATCCCTTCCTCCAGCGATCAGGATATTGTTCAGATACTTTCCCTGCTTATTCTTATCATCATCCACAAAGCACACGACTCTACCGTCGGTGTATGTACTGGTCATCATTTCTTTCAATATCACAGATCCGGAGGTTCCAGCCCCCACGATCATGATCTTCTTGCCTTCCCCATGTCCATAGCTGGACTTTAAAGAACGTCCGATCCGGTAAGACAGCCGCACCAAGGTCACACAGGAGGTCAGCGCTGCAAAACAGATAGCATAGTAACTTCTTGGAACGCGCAGCTCCAACATGGTCATTCCTGATATCTGGCACAAGGTTGCCAGTGTGCAGGCTGTGACGATATGCATCTCCTCCCGCATCCCAGCCACACTCCACATAAAGGAATACAGCCGCAGCAGAAAGAAAATAATGACCGTGACCACCGTATAGAACGGTGCATATTTCACCATTACGTCCATATAATCCGGAGGTATCTTGGACATCTGCATATCAAATCGAAGCCATAGGCCTAAAAAGCTGCTGAATTGGATCAACAGAATATCCACAACCAGCAGTAATACCATACGTACTTTCTTTCCTTTCGGAACCAGTTTATCTATCATTCAGTCCACCATTTCCCTTTACTTCTGTAATGTTTCGTTAGGTACTGCTTTTTCGCAGACTCTATGATAGTATATCATTCTTAAAATCATAATTCAACTGTAACAATTTACAAGTTATTAATATTTTCTTAACAAAATTCATAAAATAAGTAAGTATTGGGATTTTTCCCCAGGAAACACATAAAATAAGCGAGTATCGATTTCTTCCTTTTCCATCGATACTCGCTTTCAGGCTATTTCATCCATTGGACTATACCTCGCTTTTGAGTATTTCTTAAAAACATTCATCTTTTTGGACATGTGTTCTTAAGATTCATCTATATTAAATTTTTCTTCCAATCTTACTTCTGCTTTTCCCTCTTCGCCTCTATGTATTGTTTCTTTTCTGTTTTCATATTGTTCTAATGGTTATTCATCGAAAATCTCCTGTCGCACCAACAATACTTTCTCGTCATATCATCAAACGACCTATTCTCTTTTCCCTAACTCTTTTAGAATTCGAAATCTTCATAGTCTTTTTGAGGTTTGCATAATGTAGATTGGGGGTCCTATGTTTCATTTATCTTTATTAAGATTGACATCTTTTTTATTATATAAATGAAACGAATCTTATGTGTTTGGTGGTCTATACCTCCTTCTTTTAGATTTTGTTTTGCTTGTTTCTTTTGATGGTCTTAGTATAAACCATCCGCAGCAATTTGTCAATACTTTTTTCATAAAAAATATAAAATATTTTATCTTTCAGTGATTTGTATATAATTATTGTAATAATTTGATTTATATATAAATATTCTCCTATATTTCTTCACATTTTCCCTATAATTTTCAGATTTTTCATATAATCAAAAACAATTATATTCTATTTTCTTTCCAAACATAGTTTCTATCTGTAAAATTGAAAGCTGAAATGCTGCATTTTTTTCTGCCTCACACATTGTTTTGCCTGAAAATACAGTTCGTTTAGCTAACACCCCCATTTCCTGTTACGTTCCCGCCAATCAGGCTCTCCATTCTATAAGACAAACATTTCTATAGACGCAACAAAGGCCGGGCTTCCAGCATATTCCTGGAAGTCCCGGCTCCGTCCTGTTGTATCGCCTAATCTTTCACCTTGAAAATCTTATCCACTAAGGTAATGAGAATCGTCCCCAATACCAGCACTACAACTGCGCCAATGGCAAACCGTATGATCAGTACTTTAAAATTATTTTTCTGATTCCACTGCTCATCAATACAATAGAATACTTTATCTGTATCAGCCACATCATACTTCTCACACAATTCCTGAATATTTGGTATCACTCTGGAATCGGAATTCATCTTTCTTCCCACCGGAAGGGTCACGCTCTTCCCTGCCTTCACCTTTCTGGCATCCTCCAGGGAAATCTCTGCCAGCACATAGGAATCATCTGGTAACTGAACCAGATAATACTCACCATACTCATTGAAAATATCAAACTTGGTGTTTATCACATCTGGCTTTCTTCTCTGTCCACCTCTTCTGGAGCGGTTATATATAGACACCCATGGATAGCGCACGCCCACTCCGCTGGCAACTATACTTTTAGGCTCAATGGTTATGTAGCTTGTATCCCACGCTTCCTCCCATGCAGCAAAATCCTGGATTCTGGGAATGTCATCTGCAGCCGGTCTTCCGATGCATTCTTCCGGAAGCCCTTCTTCTGTCTTGGCTAACGTAACCGGCTCCAGATTCTTGCGAAGCATAGACTCTACGCCTATTGTCTTGCCAACGTAGATTCCTACCACCAACGCTACAATCACTACAATAAACTCCAATGCCTTAACCACTGTCTTCATTGTTTCAAAACTCTCCTCCTCTTGTTATTCGGCTGTCCGCCTTTCCATGAATTCCCTGTTCTGCTGTTCTCACAAAAGCCCCCATGGAAGCCATCTCCCTCCACTGCTCCACCAGCGGCCGAAAAGATTCATAGGAAAAATCATAGCATTTCTTAACATGCTCCTCCCCGCGGACATCTAAAAAATCCGTGATCTTCACCTGCCGGTTCTCACACCGTTCGCATCGATAGACCTCCAGCCAGCAGGCTCTCATGCCTGTGGGTATCTGTTCCTTTTTGTAAATCGGTTGCATATTTCTGCGAAGAAATTCCTCCGAATCTTCATACGTCTCTCCAAAATGCAGGGGAAGCAAAAACAAACACGGCCCATAGGGTTCTTTTACCGCTTTTCCCTTGCAGTAAATACAGCTTGCCTCCCCTTTCTTACCTCGTGAAAGTTCCATCGCCAGGCCGATCCCCCATACGGCTGCCGCCAAAGCCATGGCCCCGAACAGAATCTCCGGCAAATAATAGGTAAACTCCATGGCTTATTGATTCCTCTCTGCCTGGCTCTTCGCTGCTTTCAAAAGTTCTACAAATGTATCGGCCTTGGACACAGCCTCCGCACCGATCCCGCTTTTGATGCTGTAGGCCCGGTTGGTAAGCAAGGTGTACATGGATACTTTTTTGTTATCTATGTTAAACACAAAACGAACCCCTGTCATCGCCGATGCAAGTGTCTGCATCTTGCTGAGACGGGCCCCGCTGAAAATTTGAATCTTAAACGGATTGTACGCGGAAATAAAGCCAATCACCCCATTAGCCACATCGATGTAGAGAATTCCGCCTCTCCCCCGAAAGGAGCTGTTGAACCGGAACGGAAGATCCTTCACTTTCTTTGATGTATGCTTCACAAAGGGGGCTGAAAAGCTTCCCCATCCGATCATCAATATCAGCACAATCCACACCATAATACCAAACACCAGCGCCAACGGCAGCATCACTGACAGGCGAAAGTCCCCTTGGCTAATGCATGCGATAAGCGATAGCAATATGGGCAGGAGAACCCCTGCGCCCAGCACCATCAGTACATAGGAACTTCCAACGCGCTCGAATTTCGCGCTTTCATGTTCACTCATCATACTCTCTTGTTCCTCCTTACTTTCATTCTATGCATTCCCTGAATTCTTCTTGCACCTGCAAACGGTTGCAATCAGACCTAACTCCTGTAAGTGGAATGCAACGGTCTCCATCAGTCGTTCCCTCGCCATCTGGCACACCGTAAACTTTTTGTATTATATCACTATAAAATTAAACCAACAAGATATCCTATAACAATTTAAAAAAAGTGTAATATTTCATTGCTATTCAGCCCATGAATGATCACTGCGCTAATCCGTCATGGGCCGATACCGTTATTATGCCAAAACATATGCCATTACGGCTTTTGTCTAAATGTTCAATGCATCAGTGCCTTCAGCTGCTCCAGCAATGCCCCTCCTCCGGAAACCTGGATATTTCCCACCTGGGAGCAGATCCTCTCCAGGCATTCCATCTCCTTCAACTTATACAGCGTTTTATTCTCATCCATCAGCTTCGCCGTATTCAGAAGAGAACGGGTAGAGGCCACTTCCTCCCGTCGCGTGATCACATTGGCCTGGGCCCTCCTTTCCGCCACAAGCACAGTATTCATAATGTCCCGGATCTCCCCTGGCAGGATGATATCCTTGATTCCGGCATTCTGAAACTGGACACAATATTCCGCCTCCTCTTCCTTCAACCTCTTAAAGATAAATCCTGAGATTTCTTCTTTCTGCTCCAGCAGCTCATCCAGACGATAGCGGCCAATATACTCCCGGATGATCAGTTGAACGCACCCATAGATCTGATTCTCCAAATTCCGAATGGTCTCAATCATTTTTCTCGGCTCTACCACCCGGTATGTACAAGTCAGATTGATTCTTACCCCGATTCTGTCTGCTGTCAGGATTTCCTGTCCTGTCACTTCCAGAGAGCGGGTCTTCAAATCCACAATCCGTCCAACCACATCCTTGGCATACAGCCAATAGAAGTAAGTTCCCGCATTCAGTTCCTTTACTACCTGATTGTTATAGTAGAGAATTCCCATTTCTCCTGGTTGAATCTCTATTTTTTTGTAATACGTAAGGGGGATGTGGGACAGATAGGCTTTGCTTACCTCTCCATCCATCTCTGGCTGCCGCATATCCATCAATGCCACATCGTACTGTTCCCACTGATTCCAGAACAGATACTCTGTCTCTGTCAAGCAGGCCTGAGGCGTGCCGTTCTTTCTCAAGATTCCGATAAAGCCCTCCGGAATGGTCACCGCCAGAACCTTCCCTGCAAACTCTTTGTTCTCCAACAGAATCTCCTTGGGAACCTTTCCGAATCTGACAGCCCCTTCCATATTTTCGATAAATACCTCATAACCTGCTGCCTGCAGGTAACGATAGGTTCCACAAAACAACATCTTTATAAAACGTCCCTGTTTCATCAAAAACCCACACTGATTCTGGTTGATTTCATATTTCATATTCTTCCCCTTCCTTTCTCCAGCCTTTTCTGTTTTCTTACCAAGTGGGATCTGGAGCATATCGCAGAAATCAGCTGCGGGCCTGCCATTCTGTTGGAGAAGCACCGCCGATCCGGCTGTCCAGGTATCCGTGTGCCTGCCATTCCGATTCCTTTGTTTCAGGCAACCGGTTTTCAGGCATCTTTTTCTGGACCATGGAACCGGGCTTTTTCTCCCTTCCTGGCCGCACAAGGCAGGATTTCTGCTGCCATCTTCTGGCCGATATTCTCCTCTTCCTTTTCTCATAGAGACACGTGACCGGTGTCATATTGATTGCTTTTACCACTTAGCTACAGTTCCTTTAAGAACCGGTGGGATTCGAACCCACGAAAATCAATGAATTTGCTTATGATTCCCGCGGCATACCGTATTGCAGTGCAACCGGCACCATCCAGCTTATCATACTGCGATTGTAAGCAAAGAACCATGTTCCCTCTCGGTAACCATATCCTATCACAGAATAAACTGGCAATCATTTCAAAAAGGTTGCGAACTTCCAGCATCATCCAGTATACTAATCAGGAAAGACCTTAAGCCGGCCCCTTTAAACCGGCAGAAAAACATCGGAGATTAAAAAGAAAGGGCAAAGAACATGTCTGAATTCAAAGAACTTATCCGCCGCTTTGACAAGATCCGTGGCTATGTCCGGGAATTCTACCTATACGGCTTCAAAAACAGAGATGATTATCAGGAAAAAAGCAGCCGCACCTATGACAACGAGCGGCGGAGGCTGGAAAGCTGGTTCTCCGGATACATCCGTTCCAACCACAAAGGCCATAAAAAATCAGTTTTTATCACCATGGATTCCAGCCGCATAGCAGTCAATCCCCTGTATCAGGCATGGAAATCCAAAACCTTCACCAACCGTGACATTACTCTCCACTTTCTGTTGCCCTGGCTTCTTTTCCATCAACCGTTTCACAGTGCGGAGGAATTAACGGATCAGCTTCAGATTCAGTTCGGAGTATTGGAAGATACCCAAGCTGTCCGCCGGAAATTATCAGAATATGAGCAGGAAGGAATCTTTTGCAAGAAAAAACAGGGAAAGCAATACCTGTTTTCCCTGGCCAGCGACCTAAGAAGCCATGTTCCCCAGCTTTTCCCGTCCCTTTACCATGCTGTCTGTTATTTTCAGGGAACTGCTCCTTTCGGTTTCGTGGGAAGCACCATCATGGATCTGTGGAACCTGGAAAACCCCTATTTCCGTTTCCGGAACGATTATCTGATTCACACCCTGGAGGACGAGATTTTACTTCCTCTTCTAAGAGCGATACAGGAGCAGAGGCGGCTCTGCTTAACAGTGAAAAGTACCAAAAGTGGGAAAAGCCAGGAATTTGTTGCTGTCCCATTAAAAATCCTTGTCAGTACCCAGACTGGCCGCCGCTATGTCTGTGTCCGTCGCCTGGATAGCCGCCGGCTGACTTCAGTCCGGCTGGATACGATCTGTGACGTGGAGTTTCAGGATTTAGAGCCAGAATTTACTTCCTGCCAAAAAGCGCTCTCTTCCAACCTCTCTTATGTCTGGGGAGTCTCTTTTGGAAACAGCCGGCAGCCAGAGACTGTACGAATGTGCATCCAGCTGAATGAACAGTCAGAACTCCATATTTTAAACCGCCTGGAGAGAGAAGGCCGCCTGGGCGCTATAAAAAGGCAACAGCCAGGGCTTTATGAATACACCTGCTCCTGCTGGGATGCGTCTGAGATGCTTCCCTGGGTGAAATCCTTTATCGGCCGGATTGTTTCTTTCACCTGTTCCAACCCTGAAGTTGAAAAAAGGTTCTGGAACGATATCCGTCTGATGAAGCAGATGTATCAGGCATAGACTGCATCAAAAAAGAAAGGATCCAAACGCCATGAAAAACGACTTCTCATTATTTTCAGAAACCTATAGCTGTTACTATCAGGTGGTTCGCCGGATTTTAGATCAGGCATCTCTGGCCCCTCTGACTCCAAAACAGATGACGGAAATTGCCGATACATATGGGTATCAGGAAAGCGCCATGTCTATCATCCCCCATCTGCTCCACGGCGACTGGCCCTTCCTGGAAAAGACAGAGGATTCCAGATACCGTTCTCGCCTTGGCCGCCTGCCAGAGAATTTCACCCTTCCTCTTACCAATCTGCAGAGAGCCTGGCTAAAATCGCTGCTTTCTGACTCCAGAATCCGTCTCTTCCTGACAGACCGGCAACTGTCTCTGCTGGAATGTGCATTGAACGATGTCATGCCTCTCTTTCGTCCTGATGATTTTCACCGCTTTGACCAGTACAAAGACCATGACCCATTTACTTCCATCCAGTATCGCGCCCACTTTCGGACAATTTTAAAAGCCATGGAGAACAGACAATGGCTTACGATTTCTTATCTTTCCGGTCATCAGCGAATCCTTACAGCTACATGGCTTCCCTGCCGCCTGGAATACGGAGAGAAAGAAGGGAAATTCCGTCTGTTCTGTATCGGGAAACGGAAAAATGGATCCCCTCGCATGGATGTGCTTAACGTGGCAAGAGTGCTAAAAATAGAGGAGACTGGCCAATTCTCCCAGAAGGAGGTTTCCATCGATCCCTTTTTGGATAAGGCCCTCTGTCGGGAGCCATTGGTATTGGAGATCACGAACCAACGCAATGCCTTAGAACGGATGATGCTTCATTTCTCCTGCTACCAGAAAAAAGTAGAGCGCCTGTCCTCCGGCCGGTTCCGCTGCTCTATCTACTATGATAAGCGCTGGGAAACCGAACTTTTGATCCAGGTGCTCTCGTTTGGGCCGGTCGTTCAAGTCATTGGCCCGGAAGTCTTTTTGCGTCAGATGGTGGAACGAGTCACAAATCAGCCAGACAGTTCCCTAAAAGAAACTGCCTTCTCCCAAGGTTAACCGTCACAGTGCCAAAGGCTGCGGGGATTCCTTGTGCCTGATCTACAGAACCAGGAATGTACAGGTACCTGGTGCCAATTCTATAGTTCCGGCTGCCTGCTGCTGTGGCTTCAATTCCGGAAGGGTATCGTTCTCACCCAGAACCAGCGGATTGCCGTTTAATGTCATGACCGACGCGCGGATATTGCCGTTCTCACCGGCTAATGTATAGCGCTCTGCATCCTTTGGCAGTTCCGCTGTAGTGGCATCTGTCAGAGAATTGTTGATGATTAAATACACCAGTCCTTCTTTTCCATCTTTGCGGGAATGTACATATACATGAGCTCCTTCGCGGACAGGTTCTTTGGAATCATAGACAGTTGTCCCCATCAAGCGGTTCCATAGGAGGACTGCAAAATAATTGGGCCGCGGGTCAAAGACCTGGCGGGCAAGGAAGCCATAATCTGAGGATGCCAGAGTATTGTGGAAGATCACACCGTTGGTTAAAGCAGCAAATCCACCTAACTCATTTAATGTGCGGAACACATCCAGATACGTGGAAGCCCAGGTATCCCCACCGCCACCTGCATCTCCAGATTCGGTAACCCATATCTCTCCGCCTGGACAGTATTTGTCGCGCAGCGGCAGATAGGTCCGGGCAAACTTCATAGCTGTATCCAGATATGCCTCTCCATTGGCTTCCGATGGCTGCCAGTGAGCGCTTGGCATAACCGACGCAAGACGATCGGAAACTCCGTTATAATAATGATAGCTGAACACATCCAACGGTTCTTTGGTTCCATCCAGCAGATCAGCACAGTCACAGGTTTGTGCTACTATCTGTTCGATGCCGCCGCCTGTCTTATCAGACTCCCCTTTTCCAAAGGAAATGTTGTCCCCGCCAGTGGTACTTGGGCCGACACAGATACAATCCGGATAGTTGGCTCTCAACCATGCGAAGAACAGATCCTGGTCACGGCGGTAGTGGGCTGGTGTATAGCCCTTAGGGAATCCAGTGTCTTCCATCATGTTAGGTTCATTGGCAAATTCAGCCGCATCAATCGGCACACCGTATTCCTTGCTAAAGGAGAACAGTTTCTGTGCCTCCCCGGGATGCCAGGGCTCCTCCGCCGAGTGAAGTCCCGGACAGTTTGCCACAGATACGATTAACTTTGCTCCGATAGCCTTGACAAAATCCAAAACTCCGATCCATTGATCTTTGGTCAGCACGTTCAGATATCCTTCCGGGGCCTGTCCGCCTGTGGTTCCATCAAAATCATAATACGTCTTTGTAGCCCATGTTCCTGAAACCCGAACCCACACCGGCCCCAATTCCCTGGCCAAGTGGCGCAGCTTCTCATTATACAGATCTATGGGAGGATATACCTGCATCAAATCCTTGTACATCGCTGCAATTCCCTCTGAACTGGGTTCTACATGGAATTCCTCTGTTCCAGCAATCTGACCTGGCGTATAAGCTTTCC
Source organism: uncultured Hungatella sp. (assembly GCA_947425205.1). Classification (GTDB taxonomy): domain Bacteria; phylum Bacillota; class Clostridia; order Lachnospirales; family Lachnospiraceae; genus UBA3402. Next base: position 10,867 of record CANDZL010000096.1, read on the forward strand.
AGAAGGTTCCTCCTGTAACCTCTGCAAATTCAACATTGTAGGACATCAACATAGGATTGATCTTCCTGAGGGGTTTTAACCCTCCTAAAGCCAGTTTTATAACCTGGGACATTCTGCATCCGCTCCTTTCTTTTCTTATCTGTGCATCTATAAAATCTTCTGATCATTATGCACAAATATTCCAAATTTATGTAGATATCATACCAAACTTTGGGTATTATTTCCATAACAAATTCAAAAAAATGCCGCAAATTACCTTATAAATGTAATTTCTCTTGACATTTAACAGTTTTGTAATATAATTGTAATTGACAAGTTTTTGTTTGGATAAAATATTTGTGAGGTACTGTATGTTTAGTTCAAAAAAGCTTCTGGCAATTGCCGCTGCGTCGTTATTGGGAACTGCATTTGCTTTCCCTGCTTCGGCTGAGACTATTTCCGGGCAGCTGGAGAATGCAGACCAAAATTCAATTTTCGGTTGGGTTTGGGACAAAGAGGATTATAACCATATTCTGAATGTAGAGTTACATATTTATCCAGCCGGCTCTGAGAATGAGATTGTGACATTGACAACAAAAGCTGACTTCTATCGTGATGACCTGCAGACTTCCATCGGTGATGGATACCATGGCTTTACCTGCCCGGTTGATTGGAATACTCTTGAGGGAAATGCATTCTCTATTACTGCTTATGCTGTTTCCGAACAAGGAAAAACCCAATTGGCAGAGACGATTTCTTATAATAAGGTTTCCGTTGTGGAACCCAAGGGAACCCAACCGGTTGGCCCTGGAAGTACTTCCGACACTCCTGGAGGAGCTTCAATGGTGTTATCCGGCAGCATGAATTCGTCCTCCAACATTTTGACTCCTGGTCAGTCATCCGGCCCTGGTGCTGTCAACAAGTCGTCGGGTGTAAGTTCTAGCAGCCCTGGAACCACGGGCAGCCCGTCCGGCGTGAAGCCTTACGGTCCGGGAAACTCTGGTGGCCCAGGAGGTCCAGGTTCTTATGTGACTGCCCCTGAAAAAGAGATAGCAGAAAAAGGAGAGTCTCTGGGAATCTTTGCTACCAGCGGTTATTGTACCTGTGAACTTTGCTCTGCCGGGGAGAACCTTACCTTCAGCGGAACCGTTCCCCAGGCCAATCACACCATATCCGCTGATTTAACCCTTCTTCCTCTGAACACCAAGGTAATCATAAATGACATCGTGTATACCGTGGAGGACAAAGGAAGCAGCGTAGTCGGCAATCGTATCGATATCTACTATGCTTCTC
>CANDZL010000097.1:0-11999 GCA_947425205.1 uncultured Hungatella sp.
CATAAAATTCTTCCCTATTTCTAAATCTTCCCTTATTTCCTACTGCTGAGCCACATCTACCTTATCAATCATAATATTCAGTATTTCCACGTCTGTTTTCTTCATTCCTACACGCCCGATATACCCTACGCTCCGTATCGTCTCTTCCACATCATCCTTCACGATTCCCTCGCCAGGGTGGAATGTACGATTTACCATCCCCATATAGTGAGCCATGATCGCTGCATCCACCGCAGATGCAATCTTCGCCGCACAGGAAGGTTTTGCGCCATCGCATACGATACCGCCTACGTTGGCAATGGTATTGACAATGGTCTCACAGACCTTCTCATAGCCACCGCCTGTCATGTATGTAATAGCCGCTCCGGATCCACAGGCCGCACTGACGGCTCCACAATAGGCTGACAAGCTTCCAATGTATTTTTTCTGATGAACAGCAATCAGATTGCTGACCACCAATGCCCGGTACAAAGCCTCTTCGCCAAGATTCCACTCCTTTGCAAACTCAATTACCGGAAGGGACACTGTCATGCCCTGATTTCCGCTTCCCGAGTTAATCACCACAGGAAGGGAGCAGCCTGACATTCTGGCATCAGATCCTGCTGCCGCCTTTGCCCTGGCGCGGGTCTTCACATTATTTCCATAATACTGAATCAAAGTCCGTCCTACCTGGGCACCATATTTCTTGTTTAAGCCTTCCTGAGCAATGGCTGTATTGTAAATTACCTGGCGTTCCAGAACTTCTTTTACATCGTCTATGTCCACCTCATCTGCAAAATCCAGAATATCCTTTACATTTAACTCTGAACGATCGATAGCCTTGGAATCTCCGTCATGTTCCAGAGAACGTTCAAAGACCGTCTCTCCATCCTTCACAATCTTTGTAATATACGTGTGACGGTTGATAATCGTCACCTCTGCCTCATGCCCCTGCCCCTTTGCGGCTGCTACAATATACAGATTCTCCACATCCTCCGCCAGATTGCAGATGCAGAACCCTTGCTCCACTAAATGACGCGTCTTCTCAATATGCTCCTGAGTCACATGTTCCAGAACTTCCAACTGGCTGCCTGCATCTCCGCCTACTACTCCCAAAGTAGCTGCCACATCAATCCCTTTCATTCCTCCGGAGTTGGGTACAGTGACTCCCTTTACATTCTTAATCATATTGCCGCTGCAGCTCATCTCAATCTGCTCCGGCATACATCCCAGCACATCTCTGGCCTTGGCTGCCGCAAATGCAATTGCAATGGGTTCCGTACATCCCAGCGCCGGAACCAACTCTGCCTTTAAGATTCCACAGTAATTATCGTACAGACGTTTATCCATCACGTTCCCTCTCTTTTTCTATTGTATACTGCTAATGTCCCACCCTTTCGCCGCCTGCATCTCTGCAATCTTAATGAGCAATTCCACCGTTTTTTCCATAGCCTGAATACAAGCCACCTCATATCTTCCATGGGAATTGCGGCTTCCTGTGCAGAGATTGGGACAGGGTAGCCCCATAAACGTCAACCTGGCTCCGTCTGTACCGCCCCGTACTGGTTTTTGTAGCGGCTTAATTCCCAGTTCCTCCATAGCGCTGCACGCATCTGTAACAAGATGCATGTGGGGAATCATCTTCTCTTTCATGTTAAAATAGGAATCCTTTATCTCTAATTCCACAGTGCCTTTCCCATACCTTTGGTTAAGGAAGTCAGCGATCTGGCCCATGATCTCCTTCTTCTTCTCAAATCTGGCCCTGTCATGATCCCGAATCAGATATTTCATATCCGTCTCTTCCACATCTCCTTTTAAGGATTCCAAATGGAAAAATCCTTCGTACTTTTCTGTGTACATAGGATTCTCAAATACAGGAAGCAAGCGATGGAACTCCATAGCCACCAGGAGAGAATTGACCATACGGTTTTTGGAAGCTCCAGGGTGGATCCCTACCCCATGGATGATTACCTGGGCTGCTGCTGCATTAAAATTTTCGTACTCAATTTCTCCCAGTTCTCCGCCGTCCACCGTATAGGCAAACTTCGCACCGAATCCAGCCACATCAAATTTATCCGCTCCACGTCCAACTTCCTCATCTGGTGTAAATCCAATACAGATCGTTCCATGAGGGATCTTTGGATGTCTTAAGAAATGGCCTGCCATAGCCATGATTTCCGCCACCCCTGCCTTGTCATCTCCGCCAAGCAACGTGGTTCCGTCTGTCGTAATCAGATCCAGTCCCTTGTAATCTGCAAGAAACGGGAAGTCTGACACTTTCATTATGATATTTCTGTCCTTATTCAGGCAGATATCCTGTCCGTCATAATTTTTTATGATCTGAGGCTTTACATTACTTCCTGTCAGGGAAGGAGCTGTATCCATATGAGCAATGAATCCCAAGCTGGGAATGGTTTCTTCTTTGCAGGAAACAGTGGCCGGAATCTTTGCATATACATAGCCGTATTCACTGACCCGGACATCCTGCGCTCCCATGTCTTTTAGTTCATCCGCCAGACATCGGGCCAGTTTCCATTGTTTTTCCGTACTGGGAATCTGTAGGACTCCCTCCTGGGATTGGGTATCCAATGACACATATCGTAAAAAACGCTCTACAACCTCTGACATTTCGCTTCTCCCTTCTCTCTGCAAGCAGTACTTTCCTCAATCTACCATATCATCCATCGCCAACAAGGCCAACGTATATATTTCTACAGCTTTCATCATATTTTCGATGCAGACACATTCATCTGGCTGGTGCCCCTTCCCATGATCCGGCCACCCTGGCTTTTTCTGGTCAAGAATTCCTGGTCCGTAAGCCACTGCATTAGGCAATTTTCTGGCATACGTACCACCGCCCATAGCATACGGCTCAAAATGCCTCTGCCACACGTTCTCGCATATCTGGGTTAGCTTCTTTACCTTCTTGTCTTCCGGGTCTATGGCATGGGAAGGGTTATTCTTAAATGTTCTTGTCTTCCATCCAAAGTGATTCACACTCTTTTTAATGCCAGATATCAGCTTCTCCTGATCTATACTTGCCGGGTAACGGATATTCATAGTCTGGGAAATCACCCCATCTGTTGTCTTTACCATGCCGCCGATCATGGTCAGCTTCCCCGACATGCGATCCTCGCAGGCAATCCCCATTCCGTTGCCGTAATATCCCTCAAAAGCATCTCTCACAAATCGCAGGCACTCCACAGATCTATGGTCCGCCAGGCCACTTTCTATCAGGTAATCCGCCAGTTTCACTGCTGCGCTTTCCGATCCTTCCGGAAAAGCTGCATGAGCTGTCTTTCCTTTTGCTGATACAGTTACCAGACCGTCCTCTGTAAGCCCCAGGGTGATATCTGGCTCTCTATCCAATTCTTCCTGAACCGTCTGCTTCCCAGCCAATTCTTTTCTGACCTGCCGCCTGTCATCCAGTTTTCTGTTGGCCTCTTCAATATCCACACCTGTCAGAATAGCCTCTGCCTGGGCAGGCACAGCGTTATTGGCATGTCCCGCTGTGAACGAAATCACGTTTCCTTCCAGTTTTCTCTCCAATGTCCCTTCCAAAATTCCTTTTTCCCCGTAACATACGGGAAATGAAGCATCGGGCACAATGGAGAAAGCAGGAAGGGAATAATGCTCTTTATAGTACATAATATCTTCCATACCATGTTCTTCACTGCACCCATAATAGAGGCGAATGGTATGTTTTAAGGGTATTCCTTGTTCTTTTAAATAACGCAGAGCGTAAAGAGATGCCACTGCCGGGCCTTTATTGTCTGAACTTCCCCTGGCATAGATCCATCCATCTTTTATAACAGGCTCATAAGGATCAGTCTCCCATCCGCTCCCCTCGTCCACCACATCCACATGGGAAAGTATGCCGATCTCGCTGTCTTCACTCCCTTTTAAAATTGCACTTCCGCAATAATATTCATGATTCTCAACAGAAAATCCATATCGCTCACTCATAGAAAGGGCTGCGTCCAACATCTGGGCGCAGCCCTCCCCGAATGGGAATTCTCCGCCCTGAGGCTCACTTACACTTCGGATACGGAAGAATTCCATCATATCTTCTATAAATTCCTGCCTATGTTCCTCAATCCAGTTCCGGACTGGTAATTGTTCCATCTCATGCCTCCTAAAAAATATTCATGCAATCTTTGATGTTGCACCAGCCACCCTATGAAAATCGATGGCAAGCCACCATATGGCTGCCTCCCACATTTTTTAACTCCGGTACACAATCCTTACATTTTTCCGTAGCGTATTGGCACCGGGTATGGAATCTACATCCACTAGGCGGATGAAACGGACTGGGCACATCTCCTTCCAGATGAATCTTATGGTATTCCACGTCCATATCCGGAATCGGAATGGCTGACAAAAGCGCCTTGGTATAAGGATGGCAAGGGTTTTCATACAGATCTTTTTTATCTGCAATCTCCATGACTTTTCCCAGGTACATAACCATAATCCGGTCACAGATATAGCGCACCACACTCAGGTCATGGGAAATAAACAGATATGTCAGGTTCAATTCCCTCTGCAGGTCTTTCATCAGATTCAACACCTGAGCCCGTACAGACACATCCAGCGCTGATACCGGTTCATCACAGACCACAAACCTTGGATTCAACACCAATGCTCTGGCTATGACAATCCTCTGTCTCTGCCCGCCGGAAAACTCATGGGGATATCGGTTCATAAATTCCAGGGGAAGGCCCACCTTCTCCATCAGTTTTGCCACTTTCTCCTGCCGCTCACTCCTGGTTCCTATAGAAAATACATCCAGTGGAGACTGAATCAGTTCTTTTACAGTCATACGAGGATTCAGGGAAGAATAAGGATCCTGGAAAATGATCTGCAGCTCTTTCCTTATGTTGCGCATCTGCTCCTTATCATACTCCAGAAGATTCTTTCCTTCATACAATACCTGGCCGGAAGTAGGCTCGTGAAGCCGCAGGATCGCTCTCCCCAGGGTGGATTTTCCACACCCAGATTCTCCCACCACTCCCAGAGTCTGGCACTTGGGGATGGAAAATGCCACTCCGTCAACCGCCTTTACCGCTTTCACTTCTTTCCGAAACAATTCTTTTCTGCCAAAAAAATACTTGGTAAGATGATTGACTTCTATGAAAGGAACTTGTTCTGTCATGCCTCCACCTCCCTGGCCTTCTCTTTGTACTTCCAACAGCGGACCCTTTGACCGTCTATCTCGTATAAAGGCGGCGGACAATCGCTGCAGATTTCTGAAGCATCCCTACATCTGGCACAGAAGCGACACCCTTTTGGCATCTTGTCCAGCGTAGGAACGGTTCCGTCAATGGAATACAGACGATCCAGATCCTTATCCAGACGCGGAATGGATGCCAGTAGCCCTTCCGTATAAGGATGCTTGGGACTTTTAAAAATCTGTCTGGCTGTTCCATATTCCATAACCTTTCCTGCATACATGACCATGATATGATCCGACATTTCCGCCACCACCCCAAGATCATGGGTAATCAGCATGATCGCCGCATTGATCTTGTTCTTTAATTCCAGCATCAGGTCAATGATCTGTGCCTGGATAGTCACATCCAGGGCAGTCGTCGGCTCGTCGGCAATCAGCAGGGACGGGTTGCAGGAAAGGGCCATAGCGATCATGACTCTCTGTCGCATGCCACCGGAAAGCTGATGGGGATATTCCTTAAGCCTGCGCTCCGGCGAAGATACCCCTACCTTTGTCAGGATCTCCAGGGCTTTCTTTCGAATCTCCTCCTTCGGAAGCTTATTGTGGACCCCTATGGTCTCCTCCAGCTGCTTTCCCACTGTTTGGACCGGGTTTAGAGAGGTCATAGAATCCTGAAAGATCATAGAGATCTCTTTTCCCCGAATCTTGCACATTGCCTTATTGTCCAGATGGGTAATATCCTGGCCCTTATAAGAAATCGTGCCTCCGGCTATTCTGCCTACTGCCTGGGGAAGCAGATGAAGGATTGACAGGGAAGTCACGCTTTTCCCGCATCCGGATTCTCCCACAATTCCCAGAGTCTCCCCTTCCTCAATGACAAAGCTAACGTCGTCCACGGCTGTTACCAGTCCATTCTTTGTTTTGAACTGCGTCTTTAACTGTCTTACTTCCAATAATGGCTGTCCCATAACCAGTCCCCTTTATCTTTTTCGTTGTAACCCTTTAGTCTTCTACTTTCCACTCCCACACGCTTCTGGAGAGAAGGGAGAAATCTTCATAGTGGATATTGGATATTCTCTTATTATAAGCAACCAGGTCATTCTTTAAATACAGGAAAATAAATGGGCTCTGCTCTCTAAGCATCATCTGGTATTCATCGTAGAAAGGCTTTCTCTCCTCATACGTAAATGCCGCCAGTCCTTCTGCCCCTTTCTCTCCCAGGGACGGATCCTCATTCTGTGAGAAGTTATTGATGTGGCCAGGAGTCACGTTCATAACGCTTTCACCTGGATCCGGAGATCCACCGGAACTGATGATACAGAAATCATATTCTCCCTTTCTTGCGTTAGTAAGGAGGGTGGCAAAATCAGTTGAAACGATCTCTATATTCAATCCGATCTTAGCCAGATCTTGCTGAAGCATAGGAGCTGCTTTCTGAATTAGTTCACTTCCTGCTGTAATATTCAGCTGATAGGTCTTGCTGGTGTCAAATCCTGAGTCAATGACCATCTGTTTTGCCTTCTCTGTATCATAAGGGATAGGCAGAAGTTCTTCATTAAAGTAGGGATGGTTTGGAGCCAGCGGGCCAGGAGCAGGTACGCCTTCTCCCCGCATCAGATTATTTACAAGAGCATCCCGATTAATGGCCATGTTGATTGCCTGGCGCACTTCCTGGGGAAATGTCTTTGTGTTTACAGACATATACGTATAGGACAGAGAAGGTACGGATTCGGTTACCAGATTCTCCTGCTGGCCAGCCATTTCCCAGTCGTTGTTGGAGAGAATGGTTCCACCGCCTCCCACCAAGTCAATCTCGCCATTCATAAGTCCAGACAGAAGGTTGGAAGAAGCTACTACCTTTACTACCAGGCGATCAAAGTCCGGTGTCTGCACATGGTAATCCTTATTGGCCTTAAACGTAATTCTTTCGCCTGCAATCTCATCCTCGTAGATGCAAGGGCCGGAGCCTATGGGAGCCTTCCAGAATTCACATGTCAGCATCTCTTCTGCCGGAACCTCTTCCAGAAGATGCTTGGGAATCACATATAAATCACGGAACATAATATCCAGCATGTAATCAAGGGGTGTTGCCTTTATCATGGTAAATTCTACGGTGTGGTCATCAATCTTCTTGACGCCAAACTCCTGGCTCTCATCTCTCTTTCCATCGATCATACCAGTAAAAGGTGCAATCTTGGAGCGGCGCACCACATTGATGTCCGGATTGGCCATAACTTCCGCCGTAAATACCACGTCGTCAGCCGTTACCGGAACGCCGTCGTGCCACTTGGCATTTTCATCCAGCACAAATGTAATCTTGGTATGGGTCTCGTCATCGATGCTCCATTCTTTCGCCAGACGGGGGCCAAAAGATCCATCCGCTTTCACCACAATCAATTTATCAAAGATCAGTTCAATTACCGCATCGGAACCAGCACTTGTGGTGTTAAACGGAATCAAAGTATCCCATGGGGATGTCATAGCCATTGTCACCGTCTTTGTACCTGTGCCTTCCTCTTTCCCCTCTTCCTCTTCGCTTTCTGCCTCCGCCGCTTTTTCCGTCTGGGCTTTGGCCTCGGTCTGAGCCTGGGTCTCTGTTTGGGCTTTGGTCTCTGTCTCAGTAGGATCTGCACAACCGCTCAACAGCATAGCCATACTTAAGAAAACTGCCGCCGTCCTCATCCATCTTTTTCTCATTTTTCTTCCTCCTTAATCTACTATGTATCGGCACGCAACTCCTCGCGTCGCCTGCCCCCTTTAATATGCTTCTATTTCAACCCGCTATGCGGGTCAGCACCAAACCGTTAAATCACCATCTTTGTATCCAACGCATCCCTTACCCCGTCACCCAGAAAATTGATGCAGAGCACCGTCACCACCAGGGCCACTCCCGGCGGAATCCATAGCCACGGCCTCTGGGACAAGATACTGATAAACTGGGCATCATACAGGATATTCCCCCATGAGGCCTGAGGCGGCTGAACGCCCATTCCCAGGAAACTTAGGGAAGATTCTGTGATGATGGCCTGGGCCGCGCGAAAGGTAAATGCAATCAGAACAGGGGCAAAGGTATTGGGCAGGATATACTTGGTCAGAATCCCAAAATCCCTTGTTCCTACCGCCCTTGCGGACTCCACATAGTCCGATTCCCTGGCCGACAGCACATTTCCGTATATCATTCTGGCAAACTTTGGCCACCCCAGGACTCCTATGACTATAGTGACCGTCACCACAGAAGGCCCCAGGACTGACACCAATACTAAGATCAGCACCATGGCTGGAAAGGACATAAAGACATCTGCACACCGCATGATCAGCGTCTCACATATTCCCCGGTAATATCCAGCCAGTATTCCCAGAGGGACTCCTATAGCAAGGCTTATGATTGCCGACAGGATTCCGACACTTAGAGAGACACGGCCGCCATAGATAAACCTGGCAAAAATATCTCTCCCCACATCATCGGTTCCCAATATATGAATAGCAGAGGGAGCCGACCCAAACATGGTCTCATAGTCTATGGTGTAAGGATCCAGCTGCAGCATCACTGGAAGTAAGATCACAGCCAAAATCTCCAGCACCAATACCACAAGGCTTATCATGGCAGGCTTATGGGCACAGAATCTCCGGCACACATCCTTCATATATGAGTTGGCAGGTATTTCTTTCTGTGTATTCATGACTGCGCCTCCTTTAATCATATCGGATCCGCGGATCCAAAAGCCCATACACCAGATCCACAATCAAGTTTCCTATGAGAACCGCCACTGCAATAAATACGGTAATCCCCATAATCACCGGATAATCTCTGGCATTGATGGACTGAACCATGAGAGAACCCAGGCCCGGCCAGCCAAAAATCTGCTCCGTTACCACAGCACCGCCGATGAGAAACGGAATCTGCATGCCAAACCAGGTTACAAGAGGGATCCAGGCGTTGCGCAATGCGTGGAAGATCAGTACCGGCATCTCCGTAAGGCCTTTTGCTCTCGCCGTCCTTACATAATCATCCTGCAAGACCTCCAGCATGGAACCCCGGCACTGGCGGATCAGGCTTCCAATCTGCTGGATAGCCAGAACCACTGCAGGCAGAATCAGGTGATGGATAAACATAAGCACGGTTTTCTCCCCGGAGCTGTCGTACATGCCAGATGTAGGGAAGAGCCTTACCTTCACGCACAGAAGGTAAATCAGCACAAGGGCAGCAAAAAAGTTAGGCATGGCCGAACCAATAAAAGAAAATGCCGAGGAGATATAGTCCCACCTAGAATAAGGCTTATAGGCCGACATGATTCCAAGGGGCAGCCCGATAAGCGCCGTAAGCAGCATGGCGACTCCTGTCAGCACCAGCGTAGGTCCTATCCTTCCTAAAATCATGGAAAGGACATCTCCATTGGTACGGATCGACGTTCCCAGATTGCCCTGCAAAAGCTGCCACAGCCATCGAACATACTGGACAATGACCGGTTGATCCAGTCCCAGGCTCTTACTCATCTCTTCCATCTCCGCCTGAGTGGCCATAGGGTCATTGAACAAAATCTCCAGAGGCGAACTGGGAGCCAGAGACGCCACCACATACACCAGTATGGTGATTCCGATAAATGTGGGGATTGATGTCAGCAGCCTTTTTATAATATATCGGTATCGGTTCATAAGCCTCTCCTCCTTTTCGCTACTGTTCACATGCAATGTCATTTAGTGAACCTTTCACGACTTCTCAAACAGCAAAAACTAAATAAAATAACATTGGCTCACAGTAACCCTTTCCCTGTTTTTCAATGTTTTTCTCAAATTTCCTTGCAAACTCCCACGATTGCTTTTATGATATACATAAGAATTCTTTTTCATATCACGTTTACCAAAGGAGACCTTCCATGTCCCAAGAGAAAACATTATCTTTAAAAGACACTGTCTACAAACAAATTATCGAGATGATCTGCGACGGAACCTTATCCCCGGACTCCCTCATCACTGAAAATCAAATGATCGAACATTTTAAGGTAAGCAAGTCTCCTGTACGAGAGGCATTGATCCAGTTATGCCACGATGGAATCCTTACCAGCATCCCCCGTTGCGGCTACCAGATCGTACGGATCACAAAAAAGAGTATCCGGGATCTGGTTGAATTGCGGCTCTATCTGGAGCTTTCCAGCCTGCCCAGCATCATGGAGCATTTAAATGAAGAAAAAATTCAGGAGTTGAAGGAATTAAACCGGAAACGGCTCTTAAATGCCGGTACCAAGACCATCTGGACCGCCTGGAACAACAACGTGGTCTTCCACACCACCTTGACCTCCTATGCAGAAAATGCGCTGGTTACCAAGATCCTGGAACAATCCCTTGCCACTTGCACCCGAGCCTACGCTCAGCTATACAATGTCCGCCGTTCCGTCATCGCGTCTTCCAAGGAAAATTTCCATGACTTAATCGTCTGTTCCTTAGAGCGCCACCAGGTGTACACCGCCTACGAATATCTGAAAAAGGATATTCTTTTTATGGAACAGGAACTACTTAACACTTCAATCCTGCAGCCAGATAATTCGTAGCTTTTACAGCCTTTACCACCTTATTGATTCTAGTATACTCAATTTTTGTGGGAAGCGTACAATCGGATCCCACGATAAAACGCTTTCCTTTCATCTCCTGAAGGACTGCCTTGGTATGAGCCTCGATCTCCTCATCCGTCCCGTCCACCAGGACTCCATGCCGGTCCGGGAACCCACCTAAGATCACGCTGTCCGGAAACAACCGGCTTCCCTGTGTAAGGCTTACGTCATTTCCATAAATCCCCCAATTCACAATCATAGGATGTAAGTCTGTATAGCGTTTAAAGTCAATATTCGTCTTACAGATATGTAAAATATCCAGTTTTGCTGTCTCTTTTATGTGATCATAGATCATCTTTTCATAGGGAGCGATAAATTCTGCGAATTCCTCATCGGTAAAGAAATTCCGCTCTCCACCCAAAGCCGCATAAAAAATCCCCTCTGCCCCTGCCTCCAGGGAGCAGTCCGAAAACTCCATCAAAGACTCCGCCACCGTCTGAAACACCTGCTTCATCTGAGTCGGCCGTTCCCTGCAGAATAATGGCAGCCCATATCCCATGCTGGTATAATTCCCGGCGTATCCTGTCTCATGGAATACCGATGCCACAAGTCCGTGAATGGTGGCTACCACCGGATATTTCCCCTCTGTCTTTTCCGTGATTCGCTTTATGATCTCCATCTGATCCTTAAAAATGGCATCCTTCCTGGAAAATCCCCGGAACTTTGAAATGTCATTCAGGCAGGATATATGGCTTTCCCCATCATACAGGATATTCTCATTCATGATCTTCATAATATCGCTGTCTGTCTGCTCCATAAAATCCAAATGAGCGTTTATCGCGCTCTGGCCATGATGCTGCTCCTCTGGAAAATGAAGCCAGAATCCCACCGGAGTTCTGTCCACTTCTTTTCCCTCTATCATCCGAAACACCCGCTCATGTTTTGTCAACTCATTCATTGCCGGTCTCCTTCTTCCCAAATGTTCTTTTCAAAATCTGTCCTTTCTATTTTCTGGTATGATTAATAATATCACAGATATGATTTATTTTCAAGTATTATTTGGTATTTTGTCCAAAAAAATAGATTTTTAGGTTATTTTTTCAACATTATATCTATTTTTTGTTTTGTCTGATAATATTAGATTGGCCATTCTGTTATGATCAGAAAGATTTCCTCATTTTATTTTTGTCGTTTATAAATGCTAGTCAACATTATTTACAAGATCTCTACAACTCCGCGGATCTGAAAGGCATTGTAAAGTGCAACACTTTTTTCCTGCAGAAGAATGGAATGAAATGCATGAA
>CANDZL010000098.1:0-11940 GCA_947425205.1 uncultured Hungatella sp.
CCGGTCCCAGCACCCCCCGAACCCCCCGCTGGCCACCGCCGGCGCCATCACTTGACACACCCTGTTGGAGGCAACTGCCAACGGCGAGTTTGCCATGGGGTATACCAACCCCTATGCATCAGCTACCGGATTGAACTTCCTGATCTCCACCTTGCAGACATACAATGCCCAGGATCCACTGCATGAGGAGGCTATGGATGGTTTCCAGTCTTTCCAGGCCAATGTTCCTTTTGTGGCGTACACCACCTTGCAGATGAGGGATGCGGCGGAGACAGGAACACTGGATGGTTTTGTCATGGAGTATCAGACATACATCAATGACTCAGAACTGGCACGCAAATATGAGTTTACGCCTTTTGGATTTCTGCATACCAACCCGCTTTACACAACCAGGGATACAGCGGAGGAAAAGAAGGAGATTCTGCGGATGTTCGCCCAGTTCTGTCAGACGGAGGAGAATCAGGCCCTGGCAGAAGAGTATGGGTTCAATGTGGATGTAAACTACACAGTGGAGCAGAGGGAGGTGGATGGAACGACCCTTCTAAGTGCACAGGAACTGTGGAAGAAGGAGAAAGACAGCGGAAAGCCTATTCTGGCTGTGTTTGTGGCGGATGTATCCGGCTCCATGGATGGAGAGCCCTTAAATTCGTTAAAGACCTCTCTCATCAACGGGATGAAGTATATCAATACTACCAATTATGTGGGGTTGGTGTCCTATTCGGACGAGGTGGTGATCCATGTTCCGGTGGGGCAGTTTAATCTAAATCAGCAGTCAGCATTTAAGGGGGCAGTGGAAAGCCTAAGCGCTGCCGGAGGCACGGCTACCTTTGACGGAATTATTGTGGCGGCAGATATGTTGATAAAGGCAAAGGAAGAGTATCCAGATGCCAAGTTGATGATGTTTGTCTTGTCCGACGGAGAGACCAACCGGGGATATTCCTTAAAGGATATTCAAGATCCCATTGATGCGCTGAACATTCCCATTTATACCATCGGATACAATGCAGATATTCCAGCGCTGGAAAGCATTTCCGCCATCAACGAGGCAGCCAGCATCAATGCGGATTCCGATGATGTGGTGTACAAACTGAAGAATTTGTTTAATTCAAGCTTATAGGAGGAAGGAGAATCGTATTTATGGCATTTACGCTGGATATTCCAAAAAAGGAAGAGATCAAAAAGGTTGTGGAGGAGGAGACCAGGGTTGACTCAGAGACCAGCCTGATAATCTCTGATGCGTCCAAGGAAAAAGGAGATGAGATCCTTGGGACGGATATCGGGAATTTTGAGGACAGGAAAGAACTTACCAGAGCTATTGAGGAGTTCGGGGCGGACGTGGTAAAGAAATCCTCAGACAGGAATGCGCTGATGAAGACACGGATCGGCGATCTGTCCAGGGCAGGAGGCGAGAGCGGAACCGTGGCCAAGGGGTTGGAGCAGCTTTCCCAGCAGATGAAAGATCTGGATCCGTCAGGGATTGATTTTATGAAAAGGGGACCTTTGGGCAAGGTGTTTAATCCGGTAAGGGCGTATTTTAACAAGTATAAGGCAGCGGATACAGCCATCGCTGAGATCGTGGAGTCTCTGGAAAAGGGCGCAAAGGTGCTTAGGGATGACAATACTACCCTGGAGCTGGAGCAGGCTTCCATGAGAGAGCTTACCAAGGAGTTAAACCAGAAGATTGTCCTGGGTGAAGAACTGGATGCCTATCTGACAGAACAGATACAGAGGCAGCGGGCTGCAGGCGGGGATCCAGAGAAAGTGAAGTTTGTGGAGGAGGAGATTCTGTTCCCTTTAAGACAGCGGATGATCGATTTTAACCAGATGTTGGCAGTGAATCAGAATGGGATCATCGCTATGGAGGTGATCCGGAAGAACAATTATGAGTTGATCCGGTCAGTGAACCGGGCCCAGACTGTGACGATTGCAGCTCTCAATGTAGCGGTTACGGTGGCAGGAGCTTTGTATAACCAGAAGATCGTGCTGGAGAAGGTGAAGGCCTTGAACCAGGCCACCAACAGCATGATTGATGCCACGTCAAGGATGTTGAACACCCAGGGAACGGAGATTCAGAAGCAGGCCATGGATTCCAATCTTGATGTGGAGACGTTGAAGCATGCGTTTATGGAGACATTCCAGGCTTTGGATTCCATCAACCAGTATAAGCAGAAGGCGCTTCCCCAGATGAAGGAGACCATTGCAGAGTTTCGGCAGCTGGCAGAGGAGGGGGAGCAAGTGATACAGAAGATGGAGGAGTCGGAGATTATGAGGAGAGGATAGGGATACTGTCATTTCCTAGTGTACTGACACGTTTACTTTCAGCCAAATGACGCAGAATGAATTTTCAGCCTGCAAGGAGGAGGAGAGAGGCGACACATTTCCTTCGCTGGGGCGGACTCTGGGGCGGCATTGTTGACCGACGGTGCTGTGTGCCAGTGGCACATGTTTCCCACGGGCCGAAGCAGAGTGTAGACCAACGCGGCAGACGGAAATTCATTCTGCGTCATTAGCGATGTAAACCAGACAAAGATACGAATACTCCATCAAATAAAAAACAAAATAGAAATGTAAAATTAACTTGACATACAATGTAAAGTATATTATACTTTGTATGTCAAGTTAATTTTACAATATCCCTCAACCTATAACAATAACAACAGCAAAGAAAAAGGAGGCGGCATGAAAAACCGGATTCAGGAATTGAGGAAGGAAAATCGGATACGCCAGGAGGATCTGGCGGATGCGGTGGGAGTAACCAGGCAGACCATTATCTCTCTGGAGAATGGGAAGTATAATGCGTCTTTGCAGTTGGCTTACAAGATAGCAAAGTATTTTGATAAGCAGATCGAGGAAATCTTTTTATTTGAGGAGGAATGAGATATGTGGTTTGGTCAGACATTTGGAACGGGTTCCGTTGATTTTGAGAAGCGGTGTAAGATGCGGATTCGCGTCGGTATGGGAGTGATTCTTTTAGGGCTTTTATCCATAGGAGTTTGTTCTATAAGCCAGGGTATATCGCAGGCTATGGGGCAGATGTATGTCTGGTTTGGAATTGGCCTTGTGGTTGGAGGTATAGTGAAAGTAAGGAAAAACCACAAGATTTTAAAAAATCCTGACTTAAAAAAGGCCAGTGCCATCTCTGAGATGGATGAGCGGAACCAGGCGATCGGTATCAGGTGTTGGGCTTACAGCGGCTATACGATGTTTCTGCTTTTGTATGTGGGGATCCTGACGGGGATATTCTTGAATGAAATGATCGCTCAGGTGCTTTTGACAGTAATTGCAGTCTATGCCCTGCTTTTATGCCTTTTCCGGTATCTGTTACAGAAAAAGATGTGACAGATTGGCAGATTGGCAGATTGGTCTGTCAGTCCGAATGGTACTGGGTCAGGCTGGCTGGTTTAGATTACAAAAAGCCAGAAAACCAGCCGGATCCAGGCTACGAAGGAATCTGTCCCGCGGCAAAAGCTAAAAAGGAATTCAGCGCACTGGAAGAACGGTTGGGATAATGGACAAATCCCACCGTTCTTTTTGGAATCGGAGAGTCTAAGGAAATCTGAGTCAACTGGCCGGATTTCAACTCATCCACCACAAATTCTTTGATGACGCTTCCCACTCCCAGACCGATCTTGGCAAACTCAATCAACAGATCCATGGTAGTTACCTCCAGAAGGCTGTTGACCTGAATATGGTTCAGAGACATGTAATCATCAATGTAGCGCCTGGTAATGTTGTTGCGGTCCAGGAGCATGATGTTTCCTGCCTGGAAGATATCCGCATCCTTCCCTTCCCGCAGCTTAAGGTTTTCCAGATAGCTGGGGGAAGCCACAAAGATATCCTCGATTTCAAGAACCGGAAGGAAAGAAAGGTTCTTCTGAGGTTTGGGCTGGGCGACCAGTCCCAGATCGATCTTCTGCTGTTCCAGCATGGCTAGGGTCTGGGTGGTAGATTGATTCTCTATGGTGATTTTCACATGGGGATATTGTTCAATAAATCCCTTTAAATAGGAGATCATAATAAATCGGCACAAAGTATTGCTGACCCCGATACGGATATGTCCCATGTGAAATTCCCGAAACCGCTTTAATTCCAATTCCCCGGCCGCCAACTCGTCAAAGGCAAAACGGATATGCTCAAACAGGATATGGCCTTCTTCCGTCAACTGGACGCCTCTGGAATTTCTGGTGAAAAGTACGGTGTCCAGGCTGTCCTCCAGCTTTCCGATGGCTTTGCTGATGGCCGGCTGGCTGATATAAAGCTCTTTGGCAGCCTTTGAGATGTTGCCTGCTTTGGCTACCTCGTAGAAAATTTTATAGTGAGACAGGTTTTGTTCCATAAGTTCCGCTCCTTTCCTCTTAAGACGGCATAAGATCGCCTGGCAGTGGCGGTTAAAGGATTAAAACCGCAACAATCACAGGTATGCAGACAGCCTGTGCTGTCCGGTTCCGGAAACGGAAGCAATCACTGCCGAGGGGCCGTATTCTTCCAGATCCCTCATAAACTGACCTAACTCCAAATTGTAGCAGGTGGAGAGAGACACGGCGATATCGCTTCCAAAGTGGAGAAAATCCGAGAAGAAGCTGTCTCCTACGTATCTCTGGCCGGCCTGTGTCACTGCACTTCGGATATCCATTCCAGACCGATACTGATCCAGGATATACGCATAGGCATCGGCGGTTCCCTTCCTGGTGGACAGAGATTTATCTGAATACTGGTTCAGATAAGCCTCAAAGGAGGATAAGATCACATCGGACATCTCTTCGCCTGCCTTGGAGTGCCCCAGTGCGCAGGACATCTTTATGTATTGGGTTGCAAGGTAGATGCCCAGCTCTTCATCACTCATCAGGTGAAGATGGCTGGCATCCATATTGGCGGCAGCTTTTGCAGCCAAGCCTGCAGCTTCCAGATCTTCCAGGCTGTAGGAAGCATTCTCATCCGCAGAGGGAGGCGTGGACAACGCTCCTTCTTCCCGCCGGTTAAACGCCCAGATTTCCATGACAAGCTGTTTGTGCTCATAGGAATACCCTTTGTCGGCCTGCAAGACTCCGCTTTCCTTTCCGGCTTCTTCCATCTCTGTCACCCTGCGGTCTATGGCGGAGGAGAGGCTGGAACCCATAGTGGAAGCGATTCCTTTTTTCCCCATGCTTTCATAAAATCGGCCTACACATCTTTCATAGGAATCGGATATCTGTCCCTTGGCCTTGTCAAACAATCCGTTTAAGCGATCCATTTTTTCCGCCAGGATATCTTCCTGATCTCCATACCGTTCTTCCAGGTCACTTTTTACCGCCACATACATGGAGACCATGTGATCCACGTTTCTCATGAGGGAATCGGCATTTTCCAGAGTGACCTGCCTGTTGGTGAAACACTCTTTTTCCAGGCGTTCCCAATCGATGGGATCTTTGGCATCCGGGTCAAAGGTTTTTAGCGTTCCAGGCGACGGGACAGGGCCGCTTATATGCAGGCTGTCCAAAGAACCGGAAACCATACGGTCTCCAAACCGTTGGAAAGAAGTGGATTCAAAGGTGTCTAATTCCGGTGATGGTCTGGCCTGGCTGGCCGCCTTATTTGGCTTCTTTCCATGTCTGGAAACGGCTGGAGCAGATTGGCTGGGGAGAAGGCCGGTTGTCATGTTAATGTCCATAATTTCTCCTTATATTTTATAGAAAAGAATCTGTTTATTGTGTCCTTATCAAATATCTTGCTTTCTCCAAATCTTGTTTATAAACCACAATCTCATACTGAAACATCTGGCCTGCAGGAATACCAGCGCTCCCCATACGTCCCCGGGTGGTGCCCCGGCCATTCCACTGGCCTAGGCGGTTGGATACCTTGTGCTTATAGGGTATCTTGTTTGTCTCCAGCCTGGTGCGAAACTGATGAAACATTTGCTGGTCAGTTCCTGTCCACAAGCTTTCTGAGTTAAAAAAGGTAAACATAGAGGCCTCCTTCCTAAATAATATGAGTCATTTGTATACCAGTTTGGGGGGGCAATCGCTTATAACCGCTTTGGCCCCATAACTGTATTGGCCTATGACGAATCATCTTGCTGATTTGTCATGGTATGAACAGTAATTTATAACCATCTATTATAATAACTATGACTATTATATATTGCTATTATACCAGTGAAGGTGTTATAATACAATCACTAATTATTAAAAATATGGAGGCATATTATGTCTGTTGGTAAGATTTTCAAGTTTCACAATGATCTGGATACGGATCAGATTATCGCATCCCAATACCTTCTTCTTCCCACAATCGAGGAAATGAAGGTACATACGTTTGAATCTCTGGATCCGGAATTTCCTGAAAAGGTAAGGCCAGGGGATTATGTGGTAGGCGGTGAAAATTTTGGCTGCGGCTCTTCCAGAGAGCAGGCTCCCAGCGTGTTAAAGGCATTGGGAGTTCAGGCAGTGGTGGCCAAGTCCTTTGCACGTATTTTCTACCGCAATGCCATCAATATCGGCCTTCCGGTGATTGTCTGCAAGGAGCTTCCTGACCAGGTTGAGACAGGGGATGAGATGGAACTGATGCTGACAGAAGGAATCGTCAAAGTTGGAAAAACCGTGTATTCCTGCACCAGGCTGCCTGAGTATATGCAGACGATCCTAAGCCAGGGTGGCCTGATCGCATCACTGAATCAGGAGGAAAATGACGTGGCAGGCGACACAGGGAATCGCGTGCCGATTCATTGATATAGGAGGAAACTTAACTATGGGAATGACGATTGCAGAAAAAATTATTGCATTGGCGGCAGGGGTGCCGGAAGTGAAAGCCGGAGATATTCATACAGTGAAACTGGACCGGATGATGAGCAACGACGGAACCACCCATCTGACGGTAGATATGTATCATAACAAATTAAAGAATCCCAGAATCGCAGATCCAAAGAAAATGGTGTTTATTGTGGACCACAATGTTCCGGCGGACAGCCCTAAGACGGCGGCTTCCCAGAAGAAGATGAGGGATTTTGCCAGAGAGCATCAGATTGATTTCTGGGAAGGGCAGGGGGTTTGCCATCAGATCATGATGGAACATTACGTATGCCCGGGAGAATTGATTTTCGGCGCGGACAGCCACACCTGTACCTATGGGGCCCTGGGAGCATTCGGAACTGGCGTGGGATGTACGGATTTGCTGTACGGTATGGTTACAGGGACTTCCTGGGTTTTGGTGCCGGAGACCGTAAAATTCAATCTTGTTGGGGCTCTTCCCGAGGGAGTCTATCCGCGGGATCTGATGTTGACAATAATTGGAGAGATCGGTGCCAACGGCGTAAATTATCAGGTGATGGAATTTGGCGGCGAGGGGGTCAAGTCCCTTAGCGTCAGTGACCGGATGGTTCTGTGCAATCTGGCAGTGGAGGCAGGTGCCAAAACTGGGATTTTTGAGGCGGATGAGATTGCACTGGCCTACCTGGATGCCTGCGGACGGAAGCCTAAGGCGGTTTTTCGCAGTGATGAGGATGCGGTATATGCCAGGGAATACACCTTTGATCTGTCAAAAATTCAGCCTGTGGCAGCACAGCCGGATTTTGTGGATGATGTGGTTCCCGCAAAGGATGTCTGCGGCATAAGAATTGATGAGGCGTTTTTAGGTTCCTGCAACAATGGGCGATTGGATGACTTGAGAGTGGGAGCCGCGATTCTGAAGGGGAGGCGGGTATCGGATCATGTGCGTTTTTTGGTGGTTCCGGCCAGCAAGACCGTGTACTTACAGGCCCTTGAGGAAGGGCTGATTGATATCTTTATGGAGAGCGGGGCCATTGTGATGAACCCTAACTGTAGTGTATGCTGGGGAAGCTGCCAGGGAGTCATCGGAGAGAATGAAGTGCTTATCAGTACCGGAACCAGAAATTTTAAAGGGAGGGCAGGACATCCTTCTTCCAAGGTTTATCTGGGGTCGGCGGCGACGGTGGCAGCATCGGCAGTGAAAGGGGAGATCTGCACGGCGGATATGCTGGATTAAAGGAAAAAGAGGGAAATGGGATGGAAGAAACAATCACGTTATGCGGGGATAATTGTATGGAATGTCCTCGCTATCATGCACACAGTGATGATGAATTAAAAGTGTAATCAATGTACCTTGTTTCCCTGTGATAAGATTTTTAGTATGTTAAAATGTACTGGCGAATATAAAAGAAGGTGTAAAGAATTGTGTTCAGCAGAAGAATATGTCATGCTAGAGAAAGCTTTTTTTGATAAAGAGAACAATCTGAAAAAGTAACCTGGGAAAGAGCAGGATAGAAAGAGAGAACGTATGGAACAGTTTACAGGAAAGGTTTGGATGCTGGGGGATGATATCGATACGGATATTATCATCCCTACGGAATATTTGGCGTTGAAGACGGTTGAGGATATGAAGTTTCACGGGTTCAGCCCTTTGCGGCCGGAACTGGCAACTCAGATAGGTGTGGGGGATGTGATTGTGGCCGGGAAGAATTTTGGCTGCGGCTCATCCAGGGAACAGGCTCCGGAGGTTATCAAGGCCCTTGGGATCAGGTGTATTGTAGCCAAATCCTTTGCACGCATTTTTTTCCGCAATTCCATCAATAACGGGCTTCTCTTGATCGAGCAGCCAAAGTTGTATGACCATGTGAAAGAAGGGGATACCATTACGGTTACGGTGAATCGAGAGATTGAGCACAATGGGAAATGTTACCCCATCGCTTCACTGCCGGAGAATCTGGTGGAGATCATTGAAGCCGGAGGTTTGGTGAAGGCTATGAGAGCCCGCAACGGCCTGGGGCAGGCGGACTAGTGTCCTGTCTACTGGGATAGACATGTTCAAGTGAAATGGGGCACAGGCGGATTTTGAAGTGTGTAACAATTCGTGGTATCATGCAAGGATAATATGGAAAGAGGAGAAAGACAGTGGGTCAGACAATCATAGAGAAAATCATATCCCATAAAGTTGGAAGAAAATCGGTAAAGCCGGGAGATATTGTGACAGTTCCAGTGGACTGGGTGATGCTGGATGATATTATGATTCCCTTTATTGTGGATAAATTTCATGAGATGGGATTTAAGAAAATATGGGATCCGGAAAGAACTGTTTTAATTTATGACCACCTGGTGCCGGCCAGCCAGTTAGATGACACCAGACATTACAAAGTAGGGGATGCCTTTGCAAAAACCTATGGTATAACACATGTCCACAGGAGTGATGGCATCTGTCATCAGTTGATGACGGAGGCAGGTTATGTGAAGCCGGGAGATATCGTGTTCGGAACAGACAGCCATACCACCACCTATGGATGCGTGGGGGCGTTTTCCACCGGAATTGGTTATACGGAGATGGCGGCAATCCTTGGTACCGGTAGCCTGTGGGTGAAAGTGCCGGAAACCATCAAGATCGTGATTGACGGGAAAGCGCCAAAGCCTGTTATGTCCAAGGACATGATCTTACGGATCATCGGTGACCTTGGGGCGGACGGAGCCACCTATCGGGCATTGGAATTCTCCGGTTCTGCGGTGGAAGACATGAGCCTGTCCAGCCGTATGACGATGGCCAATATGGCCATTGAGGCTGGGGCGAAATGTGCATTGTTTACGCCGGATCAGAAGACAGCGCAGTACTGCGGGATAGAGCTTGATGAGTATCAGAAGGGGCTGTATGGGGACGAGGATGGAGTCTACTGTAAGACCATGCGGTATCAGGCAAAGGAGATGGTGCCGGTGATGGCTTGTCCCTCCCAGGTAGATAAGATACGCAATGTCAGGGATCTGGAGGGGATCAAGATTGATCAGGTGTTTATTGGCTCCTGTACCAACGGAAGGCTGGAGGATATCCAGGCTGCTGCCAGAGTGCTTGAAGGAAAAACGGTGTCGCCTTTCGTGAAGTTGATTGTGACGCCTGCCAGCCGGAAGGTGTATGAGGATGCGGTTTCCTGTGGGGCCATGAAGATTCTGGCAGAGGCAGGAGCGATCATCACCCATCCTGGATGCGGCTTATGTTGCGGCCGGACCGGAGGGATCTTATGCGACGGAGAGCGGGTGGTGGCGACCAACAACCGAAACTTCCTGGGACGGATGGGAACTTCCAAGGTGGATATCTATCTGGCTTCTCCTGCCGTGGCGGCTATGTGTGCGCTGGCCGGAGAGATTACCAGTGAGATTGTCCAGTGATCCTTCCAAAAGTAACCTCCCGAAAGCCTCCCCAAAGTTCCTCCTCAAAGTTTTTGTAAAAATCATAGCTATTTGTACAAAAGTGTGATAGTGTATAGAAAGACGCGCTTCGAAACATTTTTGGAAGGAATAGCAAAAGACCAATGAAGAAGAAATCGGACTTTAACTGGAAGTATTTTATAAAGCACATCGCGATTATCGCGGTTCCCGTGGCGTTACAGAATCTTTTGACCACCACGGGAAGCATGGTGGATACCATGATGCTTGCCTCTCTTGGAGAGAAGACTGTAGGGGCAGTAGGCTTATGCGCTCAGTTCTCCAGCCTGATGTTTGCCGGATACTGGGGATTTGTTGGCGGCGGCATGATGTTCTTCTCCCAGTACTGGGGAGCCGGGGACGAGGAAGGGATCACCCGTTCTTATGGGCTTACCCTGTCTCTTATGATGGCAGTCGGGCTTCTGTTTGCCTGCCTGGCAGTTGCAGCCCCGGAATTTGTTATGAACATCTATACAGATAAAGAGGAGATCCAGCAGATCGGCATTGCTTATCTGCGTATTGTAGGTTTTGCCTATCCCCTTCAGATTGTGGCTATGGCTATGAGTGCCTTATTGCGTTCCATTGAGCGTGTGAAGATTCCTCTGTACGGCGGGATTGCCTCTGTATTTGCCAACTGTTTTTTCAACTATCTTCTGATATTTGGAAAATTGGGCCTTCCCAGAATGGGAGCCGCCGGGGCAGCCCTGGGGACTGTACTGGCAGGGCTTGTCAATCTTGGCGTGCTTCTGGTGTTTGTGGTGAAGAGAAAGATTCCGTTTATTTTGGCATTCTCCAAGCATTTTTGCTGGAACAGAGGTTTTGTGAGACAGTATCTCCAGAAATGCTTCCCTATTCTGTGCAACGAAGTGCTGATCGGTGTGGGAAACATGATGATCAATATCGTTCTGGGCCATCAAAGCGAACAGGCCATCGCAGCCGTGGCAGTTTTTCGGACCCTGGAGGGGCTTGTTATTGCCTTTTTCAGCGGATTTGCCAATGCAGCTACGATTTTGATCGGCAAGGAGGTAGGGGCTGGCAACCATGAACTGGCATTTAGGAGGGCCAAGAGACTGATCTATCTGTGCAGCGGGTTTATTGGGATTGCCTGTGTGGCGATCATCAGTATCCACAATCCACTTCTCCATGCCATGGGGCTTCATGATGAGTCTTACCGGATTGGTACAGGGATGTTGGTGATCTATAGTATGGCGGCGGTTCTGCGTATGGGCAACTGGGCGCAGAATGATACTTACCGTTCCGCCGGAGATGCGGCCTTCGGCTCCATTATGGAAATCACGTTTATGTACCTGTTGGTGCTGCCCTGTGTGTACGGGGCCAATTATGGATTCCATGCGCCGTTTCTAGTGGTGTTTGCCCTGTGCTACGTGGATGAGCCTATTCGGTATATCATCATGCAATGTCATATGTATTCTGGGAAATGGATCAAGCCGGTGTCGGATGCAGGGCTGGCTACCATCGAAGACTTTCGCAGAAGCCACAGGATAAAAAGCAAGGGCGCAGGTGTGGGTGGCAGCACAAAAAAAGAGGATCCGCTGTCAGGCTTAACCTTGGTATGGCTGGGCTCTTCTGTGACATATGGCTCTGGTTCGGACGGATATACGATGGCAGAGGAGATGGAGAAAAATCATAAGGGGATGAAGTGTTGCAAATATGCGGTTTCAGGGACCACTTTAGTCAATGAGGATGATTCTTCTTATGTGGAACGGATGAAAAAGATTCCAAAAGATGGGAATATGGATCTTTTGAT
>CANDZL010000099.1:0-11848 GCA_947425205.1 uncultured Hungatella sp.
CCATATCTCGGAACGGATTTCCGCGTTGGATTTTGATGTGAAATATGAGGGGAAGGCCATCGACGAGATCGGAGTGCTGGGAAACAGCATGAATATTTTGTCTGATAAATTGAAAGAAACCATAGGAGAATTAAAATCAGCGAATATTAAGCTGCAGAAGGACATAGAAGAGAAGATTCAGATTGATGAGATGCGCAAGGATTTCATTGCCAATGTTTCCCATGAGCTGAAGACACCCATTGCCCTGATCCAGGGATATGCAGAAGGCCTGACAGAAGGGATGGCGGAGGATAAAGAGAACCGGGATTACTACTGCGGGGTTATTATGGATGAGGCAGGCAAAATGAATAAGATGGTGCGCCAGCTTTTGACTCTGACTGCCCTGGAGTTTGGCAACGACCAGGTAGCTTTAGAACGCTTCGATGTGGCAGACTTGATTCGGGGAGTTTTGTCTGCCTCAAGCATTATGATTCAGCAGAAGCACGCCAACATTCAATTTGAAACCGATCATCCGGTGTATGTGTGGGCAGACGAATTTAAGATTGAAGAGGTAATTACCAATTTTGTCAGCAATGCCCTGAATCATCTGGACGGAGAACGGGTGATCCAGATCCGTATCCAGGAACTGGGAGATCAGGTAAAGGTTGCAGTAAGGAATACAGGGGCCTGTATTCCCGAAAAGGATCTGCCCAATATTTGGATGAAGTTTTATAAAGTAGATAAGGCAAGAACCAGGGAATATGGAGGCAGCGGCATCGGCCTGTCCATTGTGAAGGCGATTATGGATTCTCATCACAAAGAATATGGGGTACAAAATACCGAAGACGGAGTGGAATTCTTTATTATGTTGGATTCCAATGATGGAGCATAATCGGATAAAAAGTTATTTTAAGGAAATTTGAAAAAAGTAATTGATAATAATATCACAATGTGAGATAATGACTTAAACTATAAGTCTAAATCTTACATATGCGGAGGGATAAGTCATGAAAGTAACAATTTGTATCGGAAGTGCATGCCATCTGAAAGGCTCCAGGGAGATCATCAAAGAGATGCAGGAACTGGTAGCGAAGAACGGTCTGGGAGACAAGGTAGATTTAAACGGTGCATTTTGCAGTGGCAACTGTGTAAACGGTGTCTGCGTGACTGTAGACGGGGAGTTGTTCTCTCTGAAACCGGAGACGACAAAAGAATTCTTTGAGAAGGAGATTATGGGGAGGCTGTAATGGGGATTATTGATTTCAAGGCGACCAAGTGTAAACATTGCTATAAATGTGTCCGTAACTGCGAAGTGAAAGCCATCATGATCAAGGATGGCCGTGCGGAGATTATGGAGGACAAATGTATTTTATGCGGGAAATGCCTTCAGATTTGTCCTCAGTCGGCTAAGACATTAAACAGTGATTTAAATATTGTAAAAGAAATGATCTTAAGAGGGGAAAAGGTAGTGGTTTCCATTGCACCGTCCTATATGGGCCTTTTAAAATACAAGACCCTGGGACAGGTAAAGGCTGCTCTTAAGAAACTGGGATTTGCAGATGTAAGGGAGACATCCGAGGGGGCTGTCCTGGTGACAGAGGAATACACCAAGCTTCTGCGTGACGGGGTGATGGAGAACATTATCACCACATGCTGTCCCAGTGTCAATGACTTGATCGAGATTTATTATCCTCAGCTGGTTCCATACCTGGCACCAGTGGTATCCCCGATGGTTGCCCATGGCAGAGTGCTGAAGAGAGAGTACGGACAGGATACAAAAGTAGTATTCTTAGGCCCGTGCCTGGCCAAGAAAAAAGAATCCCAGGATTCCCGACATGAAGACTGTATTGATGCGGTTCTGAATTTCAGTGATATTGAGATGTGGCTTCAGGAAGAGAATCTTGTGATTGAGGAGTGCGAGGACGATCCGTTTGACGCGGTTGATCCGAAGATTAACCGCTTATATCCAGTAAGTAACGGCGTAGTAAGCTCTGTGTTGGCGACAGAGGGACGGGCGGACGGATACCGCAAGTTCTATGTCCACGGAACCAAGAACTGTATTGACTTATGCGACAGCATGGCCAGAGGAGAAATAAAGGGCTGCTTTATTGAGATGAATAGCTGTGCCGGCGGCTGTATCAAAGGCCCAACGGTGGAAGATGAGACCATTTCCAGGTTTAAGGTGAAGCTGGATATGGAGGAGACTGTTTCCAAGGATCCGGTAGCGCCTAAGGAAGTGGCCAGACTGGCAGAGAATGTGGCCATGGAGAAAATTTTCGAGGATCGTTCTCCCAAGGATCCTATGCCTACGGAAGAAGAGATCCAGGCTATTTTACGGCAGACTGGCAAGAACAGCCTGGAAGATCAGCTAAACTGCGGTGCCTGCGGATATCCTACCTGCAGGGAGAAGGCTATCGCTGTATTCCAGAAGAAGGCTGAACTAAACATGTGTATTCCGTTTATGCATGAGAAGGCAGAATCTCTGTCCAATCTGGTTATGGAGACATCACCCAATGTGGTGTTGATCGTAGATAAGGATATGAAGATTATGGAGTACTCCAAGGTTGGCGAGAAGTATTTTGGAAAGACCCGCTCTGAAGCGCTGAATATGTATCTCTATGAGTTTATTGATCCGGTGGACTTCCAGTGGGTATATGACACCCATCAAAATATCCACGGCAAGAAGGTAATCTATCCGGAGTATAATATTGCCATGCTCCAGAATATCGTATACATAGAGAAGCAGGATGTGGTATTGGCGACCTTTATCGATATCACTAGAGAGGAAGAGCAGGCCAAACAGGATTATGACAGAAAACTGGAGACCATTGATCTGGCCCAGAAGGTGATCCACAAGCAGATGATGGTGGCTCAGGAGATTGCCGGATTGTTGGGAGAGACCACAGCGGATACGAAGACCACATTAACCCGCCTTTGCAGTTCTCTGCTGGAAGAGGGAAGTGAAAGCGAGGTCCGATAGATGGGAGTTACGGTAGACGTTGGATATAAAAGCCTCAATAAATTTACAGAGATTCTCTGCGGAGACAGAGTGGAAATATTAAAGACCAAGGATTCTGATATCATGATCCTGGCGGACGGCATGGGCAGCGGCGTGAAAGCCAATATTTTGTCTACACTGACTTCCAAGATTCTGGGAACCATGTTTTTAAATGGTGCAACACTGGAAGAGTGTGTGGATACCATTGTGGAGACCCTGCCGGTATGCCAGGTGCGCCAGGTGGCTTACTCTACATTCAGCATTCTTCAGGTGTTCAACAACGGGGATGCTTACCTGGTAGAGTTTGACAATCCGGGATGTATCTTCATAAGAGACGGGAAGTTGGTTGACATTCCAAAGAATATCCGGGAGATCGACAATAAAAAGATCAATGAGTTTCGGTTCAAGGTACAGCGGGGCGATGCGCTGATTCTTATGAGCGATGGAACCATCCATGCCGGCGTAGGGCAGCTTTTGAACTTTGGATGGCTGTGGGAAGATATTGCTGCCTATGCGCTAAAGCAGTATGCAGTGACGGTTTCTGCCATCCGCCTTGCCACTTCCATCTGCCACGCTTGCGATGAACTTTATATGTTCCGCCCAGGTGATGATACCACTGTGGCATGTATGAGAATCATTGACAGCAAGCCGGTGAACCTGATGACCGGCCCGGCCAGCAATCCGGAGGATGATGAGAAGATGGTGGCTGCCTTTACGGCTGACCCGACGGCGAAAACGGTAGTCTGCGGCGGCACCAGTGCGACTATTGTGTCCAGGGTGTTGAACAAACGGATGGATGTGTCTTTAGACTATGTGGATCCGGATATTCCTCCTATCGCTTATATGGATGGAATTGATCTGGTGACCGAGGGGGTTCTGACCCTGAACCGTGTGGTACAGCTTTTAAGGAGGTACAATAAAAAAGAAGCTGTGGCAGAAGATTTCTTCCTGGAACTGGATAAGCCCAACGGAGCATCTATGGTAGCCAAGATGATTATCGAGGATTGTACAGAGATACACCTGTTTGTGGGAAAAGCCATCAACAGTGCTTATCAGAATCCAAGCCTGCCCTTTGACTTAGGCATTCGCCAGAACCTGGTAGAGCAGTTGAAGAATGCGCTGGAAGAGATGGGCAAACCAGTTACGGTTACGTATTACTAAAAGTCTGATATGGGAGGATAAATTCATGGTAACAAATGATGCGACGATTCTGCACATTAAACACCAGGTTTTATATGAGGTGGCAAAGCTTGCATGGGAAGGAAAGCTGGAGGAGGAGAGAGAGGAACTTCCTTACAAGATGATTCCGGGCCCCCAGGCTCAGTTCCGCTGCTGCATCTATAAAGAGAGAGAGATCATCAAACAGAGGGTACGTCTGGCAGAGGGACAGTGCCCGGTGGGAAGAGATTCCATCAATGTGGTTCAGGTCATCAACGCTGCTTGTGAGGAGTGTCCTATCGCCTCGTATACCGTGACAGATAACTGCCGGAAATGTATGGGAAAGGCCTGTCAGAATTCCTGTAATTTTGGGGCTATTACCATGGGAGATACCAGAGCCTACATAGATCCCGGAAAATGCCGGGAGTGTGGAAAGTGCGCACAGGCTTGTCCGTACAGCGCCATCGCTCATCTGGAAAGGCCATGTAAAAAGGTTTGTCCGGTAGATGCTATCACCTATGATGAGTACGGAATCTGCAAGATCGATGAAAAGAAATGTATTCAGTGTGGTGCCTGCATTCATAGCTGTCCCTTTGGAGCCATCGGAACCAAGACCTTTATGGTAGACTTGATCCGGCTGATCCTGGCAGGTAAAAAGGTAGTTGCGATGGTAGCTCCTGCTACGGAAGGTCAGTTTGGCCCAGACATTACTATGGCCAGTTGGAAGACTGCCCTTAAAAAGACTGGCTTTGCGGATATGGTTGAAGTTGGATTAGGAGGAGACTTGACAGCAGCTGCAGAGGCAGAAGAGTGGGCCCAGGCTTACAAGGAGGGCAAAAAGATGACAACCTCCTGCTGTCCGGCATTCGTCAACATGATCAAACAGCATTATCCGGAACTTTTGGATCACATGTCCACAACGGTTTCACCTATGTGTGGAGTATCCAGATGGCTAAAGCAGCAGGATCCGGAGACCATCACGGTATTCATCGGGCCGTGCATTGCCAAGAAGAGCGAGAGCTTGGACTTAAATATCACAGGCAATGCAGATTATGTCTTGACTTATGGAGAGATCCGTGCAATGATGAAAGCAAAGGGAGTCGAGTTGGAGCCGGAGGAGAACTCCTATCAGGAGAGCTCTGTATTTGGAAAACGCTTTGGCAATGGTGGCGGTGTCACTTCTGCGGTAGTTCAGTGCTTCAAGGAGATGGGAGAAGACATCAATCCAGAAGTGATGAAGTGCAGTGGTGGCGCGGAGTGCAAGAAAGCCCTGCTTCTTCTAAAAGCCGGCAGGTTGCCTGCAGACTTTATCGAGGGCATGGTCTGTGTCGGAGGATGTGTCGGCGGGCCAAGCAAGCATAAGACCGAGATGGAGGCGAAAAAAGCCAGAGATACACTGATTGGTCAGGCAGATGGCAGGAATGTGCATGAGAATCTGAAAAAAGTCGGTGCAGACCAGGTACCGATGCACCGCCATTAAAAAGAGAGTGAGTGAGGCTGCCGTAAGGCGGCCTCATTTTTCTAGCAGAGGTGGAGCAGATGTTGACAGCAACAGGGATTTACAAACGTTATGGCAGAAGGAAGATTTTAAAAGGAGTGGATCTGGCAGTTGCACCGGGGACCTGCGTGGGGATCATCGGAAGCAATGGGTGTGGCAAAACCACACTTCTATCCATACTTGCAGGAACCCTGAAGGCGGATCGGGGACAGATTGGCAATATGGAAACTTCCAGAAATGCTGTGGCATACGTGCCTCAGGAAAACCCTCTGATTGAGGAACTGACTGTGAAAGACAATCTGATTCTATGGTACCGCGGGAACAAGAAGGCAATGGAAGCGGATCTGCAGACAGGAGCCGCCGCCTTTCTGGGAGTGGGGCCTATGTTGAAACGAAGGGTAGATCAATTGTCCGGAGGAATGAAAAAAAGAGTCAGCATTGCCTGTGCCCTGGCAGGCCATGAGGGCTATCTGATTCTGGATGAGCCAGGGGCAGCCCTGGACATGGAATGCAAAGAGCAGATCCGGCGGTATCTCAAGGTCTATATGGCATCTGGCGGCGCAGTGATCTTGACATCCCATGAGATAGCAGAATTATCAGTCTGTACCCATATGTACCTGTTGAAGGACGGAAGATTGACGGCGATTGAGAACCATTTGCCAGAACAAGAATTGGTCAGGCTGATGTGTTGATTTATGTACTTGCTTCATCTCACAAAATCAGGCACAAAGAGACTGGGAGGGCACAGCGTTCATTGAAGGAGGAAGGGAATGGAGAATCAGGAGCTGGAGAAAGTATCACAGGAAACGGAACAGAAGAAACAAAAGATCCATGTGGGAGCTATTGTCGGTATTGGGGCTGCTGCCGTCATCGCGGTTGCGGGAGGTGTATTTGCATTTTTTAAGGTGACTGAAAAGGATCCGAAAGAGGTGGTGATTCAGGCATTTGAGAATATCTATACAGAAGATCAGGTGAAGCCGATGGAAGAACTGTTTGGCCTGTCTCAGTTTATGGACAATGCTTCCACGGCGGATGTGGAAAGCGGTCTCTCCCTTACACTGGATAGCAGTTCTTCTGCGGAGATTCAGGCATTTGCAGGAAGCGGTTTGAAGGTTTCCAGCATGTATGACCGAACCAATGAAAAAATAGGGGCGAAAGTGGGCATGATTTATAATGATATGGATCTTCTCCACATGGATCTCTATTATGGAGAGGAACGGTTGATGGCGGCGATTCCAGAACTTTCCTCAAAAGTATTTTCCATGGATTTAAGTGAAGGATTGGGGAAACGGCTTCAGGAATCACCGATGTTCGGGCCGGAGTTGGAAGAGAATGGGGTTGACGCGGAAGGCATTGAGGACTATTTAAGGATCTTGGAAGAGGAAGCCAGGAGCCAATCACAGGGAACAGGCGGTCCGGATCTAAAGGCAGCAGCCAAACGGTTTCAGGATGGCTGGCAGACCAGGGAGAAGCTGAAAGCTGCCATGACTGTGGAAAAAGCAGAGAAAGAAATCTGTGTGGTGGACGACAAGGAAGAGACATGTAGAGGATATCATGTACTAGTCAGCAAGGAGTTTATGATTGATTTTCTGAAAGGCTCCACGGATTTCTTTCTAAACGATGAGGAATTAAAAGAAATCTATTTAAAACAGTTAGAGCAAAGTGTAAAGCTGACAGAAATAATGAGCGGAGTGACATCTGGTATGTCTCCGGAACAGATGAGGGAAAGCGTCGTAGAGGATATGACAGACAGCATAGAGGAAATGATCGACTTTCTGGATAAGACGCTGAATGATATAGACATGATGGTTTATGTAGATAAAAAGGGACGTTTGGCAGCCGTAAAAGGAAATACAATTTTTACAGCGGAAAGCGAAGAGGAGGGCGAAGAGTTAGGCGATGACATCCAGGTGACATTCGATGTGACCCTTAAAGGCGGTTCCTATTTAACGCAGAATCTGGAAGCAGAGGTTGCCATGAAAGATAAGAATGCCCAGGCAGGCGTGGAGATCAAAAAGCAGGGAACATATGACGGAAATCGGTTAACCAATGATGTTTCTATAGATGTTGCGGTCAAAGATAAACAGGACTACTCGATGGGATTCATCTATACTGATACGTATCAGGCAGACAGCGGGGATTATCATATCGGCGCATCGGTGACAGCGGATGGTTATCTTCTGGCAGATCTGTCTGTCACAGGTGTGGTAAGCCAGCTTGAAAAAGGTGTTTCAGTTCAGATGGATATCGATGAACTGCGGGTTGTGGTTATGGATGACACGGGGCGCGTGACGTTAAGCGGAGGTTATTATCTTAGGCCTTTGTCAGAGGAGGTGACGGCACCTGAAGGCAAGGAATTTGACATTGTGGCGGCAACAGAAGAGGAGTGGGAAGATCTGGTTGAAGAGGCATTCTATAATCTTCTGGGCTTGGTAACTCAGTTAGGGGTAGAATGGTAAGAACAAGAATGAAGGTTACCTATCTGAAAATGGAATTAAAGCGGACAGGTAAGCAGATCCCAGCTCTTTTTGCGGGAGTGGTTCTGCTTCTGGCGCTTTCGGGAACCGCTGTGTTCCTGGCAAGTCGGATGCTGTATGCAGGTACTGTGGTTGAGCGGATACGTGTGGGAATATCTATGCCAGAACAGGATCCTCTGGCAAAACAGGTAGTCCGGATGCTCAGTACCCTTGACAGCGTAAAAAGTATCTGCGAATTTTCGTATATGGACCGGGAATCCGCTCTGGAAGCTCTGGAAAAAGGAGACGTATATGCCGTGTTGGATGTGCCGGAGAACTTTGTACAGGATATCCTAAGCGGGAAGAACACACCAGTGACCATATGGACGACAGGCCATATGGGAATAGAAGGGCAGGTGTTTCGGGAACTGGCGGATGCAGGGGCATTAACCTTAAGTGCCGGCCAGGCTGGTATCTATGCAGGTAATGAGTTATACCATTTTTTAGGGCTGGATGAATCCATCGCCCAGCTTGAGTTGGATTTGAATAGCCAGTACATGGAGTATGGCCTTCAGCGTTCTGTCTATTTCCGGCATCAGAATGTACAGGCAACCGGGGATATCGGTGTGATTCCATTTTATGAGATTAGCGCCTTTGTATTGATCCTTTTTCTAGCTGCCATTCCTGTATCCGGTTATCTACTCCCATGGAAAAAGGCGATGGCGGAGAAATTAAAATTGGCTGGAATCAGCATAGGAAGCCAGGTTGGGGCCAGGATCATTGGAATGGGAGTCCTGCTCTTTTTAGGCTCCCTTCCTGTGATCCTGATTCTGCTTATGACAGAACAGCTCCGCTGGAGCGGTATCCTGGCAGTGGTATGGCCTCTTTCCTGTGTAGCGGCATCATCTGTGGTTGTGCTTCTATATCGAATAGCAGGGAATCATTTAGGTGGAATTATGCTTCTGTTTTTTGTAATGACCGGCCAGCATTTTCTGGCAGGAGGAATCCTCCCTCTGGTCTTTTTGCCCCATTCCTTTCAGATGCTTGCTCCCTGGCTTCCCTCCGCTATTCTGATGAACAGCATGAAAATGGCTGTATCCGGGACGTGGGATAATAAAAGGGCAGGAGCTTGCGTTATTCTTATTATAGCAGCCTGGCTGGCCGGTATTCTGGCAGAAAGGAAGGGACAATGAGCGAGGGATTTCTTTGGTTTTTTCTTTCCTGTAAGCGTTATCTAAAGAAGATGTCCTTTTTTCTGATTCTTCTGACTCTTCCCATTGCAACGTTTCTCATCAGGAAGGTGGAGCGGACACAGCCCCAGGAAATCCGGATTGCCGTGTGTATCCAAAAGGAAGATACCTATAGGGATGAGAATATGGAAGACTCCCTGGAACAGCTTCTCATAGACAATCTGGTAAACAAAAGGGAAACATCTGGCAATTCCTTTTTTCGGTTTTATCAATGTGAAGGGGAAGAGCAGGTGAAAGAGCAGGTGGCTTCCAGAAGGGCGGAGTGTGGATATGTCATATCTCAGGGACTTCGAGGCAAGCTGGATGAGAAGAACTATAAGAGAAGCATCTATGTCTATTCTGCGCCCTCTACGGTTCTTGCTTCTCTCTCCACAGAAGTGGTATTTTCCTCTCTGATGGAAGTATATGGGAATGAACTCTTCCAGGATTACGTCTTAGAGCAGCATATCGTAAGCGAGGCAGCGGCATCCCTGGGAGTCGATGAGAGGCAGCTAAACGAGGAGATATCAGGACTGTACGAGAAATGGATGGGAAATGGCAGCACCTTCCATTTCCAGTATCGGCAATCAGGAGAAAATGGATTGTACAAGGATCCACAGCAAATCCTGTCGGTATTTCCGGTACGAGGCCTGATAGCTGTGTATCTGTTGGTGGTAGGTCTCTACAGCGCTGTTATGTTAGGATTGGATGAGAAGAGAGGTTTGTTTTTGCCTCTTCCCTATGGCCGGCAGAGAAGGTGCCGGATTGCAGTTCTTGGGGCTCCGGTTTTTCTTGCATCTCTGTCTGGATTTGCAGGCTTGGTATCCGGAGGATGCATACAGGGGCTTGGAAAGGAAGTGGGGGCTATGGCCGCCTATTGCGGGGGTGTCTGCCTCTTCTCTTACGGGGTAAAGTTAATATGCAGAAAGCCTGAGGCTGTCTGCAGCTTGATTCCACTATTTTTGGCAGGAAGCCTTATTTTTACTCCAGTGTTTGTAGATATGGGGCAGTATTTTCCGCTCTGGGGCTGGGCAGGCCGATTGTTTCTGCCGTGGTATTATCTTAGATGGTTTTAAAGGATGATAAATATCATCCGGTTTTACATATTTTAAAGAATGGAGATGGCGTATGAAAATGGAGACAAAGAAGAAACTTCAGGATGTATTGGACAATGGGATTGAGAAGCGGGAACTGGCAGGGGGGAGTGTTCTGGTATTAAAGGACGGGCAGGAAATTTGCTATGTTGAGTCTGGTATGGCCAATATTGAGGAAGGCTGCCCTATTACAAGGGACACGATTTATCGGCTTTATTCCATGAGCAAGCCTATCACTGCCACGGCGGCGATGAAGTTGGTGGAAGATGGAATTTTGGATCTTGCGGAACCAGTGTCTACCTTCTTTCCATCGTTTGCAGAACCTATGGTTGAGAGGAATGGGAAATTGGTCAGAAGCAGCCGGGAGATTACTGTACAGGAACTCTTACATATGACCAGCGGACTGGTATACGGAGGCAGGGGAGGTCTGACGGGAGACTATATGGATCGCGTATTTGAGCAGATTGACAGGCGGCTTTTGGGGGAGGATCCTATGTCCACTGCAGAGTTTGCCGCACTTTTAGGCAAAGCCCCTCTTGCCTTTGAACCGGGAGAATCCTGGCGGTATGGGACTTCAGCCGATGTATTGGGAGCAGTGATTGAGGCAGCTTCCGGGAAACGTTTTGGGCAATATCTGGAGGAGGCCATCTTTAAGCCACTGGGGATGACAGACACTGGTTTTACTGTGCCCCAAGAAAAGCGAGCTCGTCTGGCCACGGCTTATGACAGAGATGAAAGCGGCCGCCTGGTACCATATAGAGGAAATCATCTTGGAATCATAAACAGCATGGACAGAACGCCTGCATTTGAATCCGGTGGTGCAGGGCTTGTCTCCACAGTGGATGATTATGCCCGCTTTGCACGGATGCTGCTAAATGGGGGACAGCTGGACGGAATCCGGATCCTGAACCCCGAGACGGTACGTTTTATGTCATCTGGTGCATTGAATGCATTTCAGGAGAATGCTCTTGCAGATTATTTTCCAAACTTGTGCGGTTATAACTATAGCTGCCTGATGCGAGTTATGAAGACCCCTGGAAAAGCGAGAATGCTGGGGCATGTAGGGGAATATGGCTGGGATGGTTGGCTGGGATGTCATTTTATCAATGATCCGTCTTCTGGACTGACATTCGTTCTTGTGATGCAGAAACGAGATGCCGGAACCACTCCCTTAGCCAGGAAGCTGCGCAATATTGTGATGAGCGAGGCCACAGGGGACTAAAATTAATGGCTGAGAATTAATAGCTAAAAATGAATGGGACTAAATTGAGACTAAAATTAGACTAAAATTTTACAAAGTAGTTGACAAGATTTGGCTCTTAGTATATAATAACTTTTGCGTTGTGAAACGGTAATGATAAACATGGTTTATAATTGCCGTAACACATCGGGGTGTGGCTCAGTTTGGCTAGAGCGCCTGGTTTGGGACCAGGAAG
>CANDZL010000100.1:0-11694 GCA_947425205.1 uncultured Hungatella sp.
TCTGCATTCAGATCTGACTTGTTCTACTTGCTCCGTAGAAAAAATCGGCTCACATCCTTTTGTGACTATTGATACATAAACCTCATCACCATTGGCCACATGCTTTGCAATGGTTCCTCCGCAACCCAAAACTTCATCATCTGGGTGTGGTGCTATAACTAAAACAATCATTTCTTTGCATCCTCATATAAATTCTTACCGTTGTATTCATCACGTGTCCCCGAGACACGATAATCTTCCCCGACAATCGCCTCTCTCAACACGGCAAACACCATCTTCACATCGACCAAGAAGCTGCAGTTCTCTATGTACCAGATATCATTCTCAAACTGATCATTCCAAGACCACGTTTTCATTGGTTTAAGGGGAACACAAGCAAAGCCTGGCCTAACATCGTGTCTGTGCATGTGACGTTGGGTATAGAGAGGAATATACCTTGCTAACAGTGGCCTTGGTCCAATAATACTCATTTTGCCCGTGAAGATACAAAACAGTTCCGGTAATTCATCCAATGAAAAACGGCGTAATGCTCTCCCAAATTTTGTTGTCCTATGTTCCTCAGGATAAAGATTGCCCTTCTCATCCGTATCATCTGTCATAGAGCGAAATTTATAGACCTTAAAGATTGTCCCATGTAAGCCTGGCCGTTCCTGTGCAAATAGGATTGGCCTTCCATGATAGATCAGTTCAAGGATGGAAATAATCAGCAAAAGCGGGCTTAGGATAACGATTGCTAAACCACTCACAACGATATCAAGAAATCGCTTTACTATGACCGTGTAGAACGTTCTTCTTGCTTTTAACATTTCTTCAGCCATAATAACCTCACATCACTTTGCAGGGTTCCCCTTAACAACAGCTCTGTCTTCAACATTACATACAACTACGGATCCCATGCCGACAATTGCTTTATCTCCTATATGCCGTCCATCTCGTATCGTGCTATTGCCTGAGATAAACACCTGTTTTCCAGTTGAAGAACTGCCAAACATGATTGTTTCGCCAACCACAAAAGTGTCTTCTCCTAAGATAACATTGTGAGAGACAAAGGTACTGTTATCGACCTTGACTCCACGGTGTAAGACTGTGTTATCGATTGCCCCACGCGCGATGACTGTCAGAGCGCCTATTTGCACATCATTCTCAATAACTACACCGCCAAACTGTGGCATGGTAAGAGCCCGCCCATCCTCATCGCGGTCAGTTGAAAGCCCATCGGCTCCAATAACTGCATTCTCGCGGATTACCACGTTATTGCCCATATGGATTTCACCAACAAGCCTGGCTCCTGCTCCAACATAACAGTTGTCACCCATCCAAACTTCTCCACCTATATAACATCCCGGAAGTATCCTGCAATTCTGCCCGATTCTTGCACTTTTGGCGATGTACGCTCCGTTTACAACGTTAAAATCCTCAATGGGCGGACAGTATGTGATGTTATTTTCTCTGAAAAATCTGCAGTACTCATTCTTTGGAATGCCAGATTTTACAACCCCATGCCTTGATTCTATCGACTCTGGCACATCAACATCTTCCGGCCAAAAAACCAGGCAGTTGTTACAAGATAAAAAGGCATCTGCATGTTCCATATAACTTCCATATATAAACATCACTGCATTATCCTTAGGATTGTTCAGTGATGCAGGACGCACCACATCGAAATTCTTATTCAAAACATATTTGCCCGCATTCACTCTGAAGTACTCTTTCATTACTCTGCTCCTACAATATAAACATAATTCGTTGTAGCACTGCCGCCAATATTCAGCATCATGCCGTTCTTAGCGCCTATAACCTGATAGTCACCTGCTGTACCTGTGACCTGTTTGTAGAGATCTAAAAGCATACGAACACCTGACGCTCCCACGGGGTGGCCACATCCAATAAGACCACCTGATGGATTTATAGGCTTATTTCCACGGAAAGCAATCAAGCCAGAATCCACTGCTTCATACTCTTTACCGGGTTCAGTCAAACCAAAGGCACTAATTGCTGCATACTCCGAAGATGTGAAGCAGTCATGTGTTTCAAACACATCGATATCATCAACCGTCAAACCTGCTCTTTTATATGCATCCAGGCAGGCCTGTCTTGTCCATGGCAATGTATACTCGCTATCTTGATTATCAGCCATCTTTTTTTCAAAGAGCATCGGAGCGACTCTATGGCCATAACCTTTTATGACTGGTCTATTTTCGTATCCTTTCTCTTTTACGAACTTCTCAGAAGCTAATACTACAACAGCGGCACCATCTGTAACCTGTGAGCAGTCAGACACAGCAAGACGTCCGCCAACCAGAGGATTGGTTTTTGTATCCCTTGTGCTTGCCTGTTCGTAACTCATGAACCACTTACGAGTCTGTGCCAATGGATTTCTCTTGGCATTTGAGTAGTTGATCACACTAATCTTAGCCAGTGCATCCATGTATCGTTTCTCATCAAGATCTGGATATTTCTTCAGTGTTTCATCTGCCAGTTTGCCAAAAAGTTTCGGAAATGGCAGATCAATCCCCTTACCTTCTTTCTTATAATAGGCAGCGCGGCCTAAATAGTCACCGCCGATTCTCGATTCGACTGTCTTCATAAGCTCCCAGCCGACCACAATGGCTACATCGTATTCATCCGCTTTTATCTTTGTAGCCGCTGCATCAATGGCTACAGAAGAACTGGCACATGCCGCTTCATATCGAGCACTTGGTACTCCGTAGAAGGTTTTATCAACTTCCGTGAGGAATGCCCCCAAGTGGCCCTGATCAATGTACTTTTCAGCAATGAAGTTGCCCACAAAGCAAGCCACACGATTCTCAGTATTAAGTTCTCTCACCGAATCAAAGGTAAGCCCTGCGCCTTTCAGACCATCTGTTATGGCTTCTTTAAGGAGTGCCACCATCCCTTTGCCTTCTTTTTTCCAGTTGCGTTCGAAATCGGTCTGAGCACCACCCAATATATAAACTTTGCTCATCGCATTTACCTCCCTGATTTGAAATAGATTCTATAGTCATATTCTGATGGCTTGACATCGGCAAGCAGCCGGTCAACATCCACCTTACTACAGATTTCAGGGAGACGAGTTTTAATAAGTTTTGATACATCTGAAACTGTGGACAAAGCCTGATACATCGCCAAAGGAGGGCACCAGTTAAATCCTGCAGCCATTACGTCATCTGCTGCAGTAATTTCATAGCCAACTTCTTCTGTTGCATAGAGACTAT
This sequence comes from uncultured Hungatella sp., assembly GCA_947425205.1. Classification (GTDB taxonomy): domain Bacteria; phylum Bacillota; class Clostridia; order Lachnospirales; family Lachnospiraceae; genus UBA3402. The sequence goes on from CANDZL010000100.1 coordinate 3,216, forward strand.
AAACGATGTACTTAAGCAAGAATGAGAGACAGATCTCGGCTTCTTGCGAGTGATTATTCACAAGCCTCCGGAAGGCTTTCACATAGTCGCCTTCAGCAATCCGACGCTGCATATCATCTGCAAACGGGAACGCATAGGGAATCACATCACGATATCGTCCTGTGTTAATGTCGTACACGGTTTGACGTGTCAACCCATTCTCGTATTGAATTCTCTGATATAATCCACCACCGCTCTTCCTGCCAAGCTTTCCTTCAGCTACCAATTGAGATGCGAAGGTTGGAAATACAAAAGTCTCATGTGCATAATCATTGGTATTTTCAAAAATATTGTCCACAATCGCCTTATGAACATCCAGACCAACGAAATCGGAAGTCGCCAGCGGGGCCATGGTTCGGCCAGTGAAAGGGCCAATCAACGCATCTATGTAGTCAATGCCACCATTGTCCTTATACTTTTCGGCATACTGCAACGCTTCATTGATGAACTGAAAACCGATACGGTTGCCAAGAAATGCCGGAGAATCCTTGACCTCAACCACAGTACGATGCAGCCTGTCCCTCAAATACGCTTCTAACCCTGATTTCATTGTCATATCACAGTATTTCGTCGGCGTCAGCTCACAAAGTTGAAGTGTATACGGTGGATTGAACATATGAACACCAAAGAAATGGCCACGAAGTTCTTCCGGATAACATTCTGCAATTTCCGTAATCGATAAACCTGAGGAGCCTGTAGCAGAGACAGCATGAGATTTAAGTGCCTTGCCAATCTGTCTCGCCATTTCCTTTTTAACTCCGATATCTTCCTTTAAGCTTTCAAAGACCAAGTCAGAGTCAGCTACACATTGTTCCAACATGGAGAAATCTGCCGGCACTAAATTCTTAGCTATAGCATCTGCCTTGACAGAGTTTACAATACGGGGGATGGTTTTCTTTACTTTTTCAATGTCACGTCCCAGGCAATATACCTTGGTATCACCAAATGATGCAAATATACCAGCCACATTCGCGCCCATCGTTCCGGTCACACCTATAACTGTAACAGTTTGGATGTTCATCATGCCATTTCTCCCTTAGTTAATTTTTTTAAGATCAAATGAAACACATTCCCTCCTGCGAGAGATTAAAGGAAACACCTATGGATAATCTCAATAACGATATCTTGCTGTTCCTTTGCCATCTTATTATCACTGGGCAGACACAGTCCTCTTCTGAAAATATCAGCTCCAACATCCACGCCAGAACCAACTATGTATGCATTGGATCTGCCACGCCCGTTACCCTCAACCGTCACAAAAGCATTGCGCCTATATATCGGTTGTATGTGCATAGGTTTCCAGATCGGACGGCCTTCAGCATTAAATGAACTTAAAGCCTCAAGAATTTCCGTAGAACTGCTCTTGCCACTTTCACTCTTATAAAGCACATCCTGGTCTCCACGAACTTGTGGAGCCATAGCATCTTCATCTATAATCATGCAGCTTAACCAATAGTTGGGCACAGAATGCTCAAAGTCTATGGGATTCATCGACACCGGCAAGTCCTTAAGCCCATCCCTATACCGCTCCCATATCGTCTTCTTGGCTTCAATGTGCTCATCTAAATATGGCATCTGTCCTCTAATCACACCGGCGATGATATTGCTCATTCTGTAGTTGTAACCAATCTCCTCATGCTGATACCAGGGAGCTGCTTCTCTGCTCTGAGTGCTCCACTTCCGTACTTTATCTGCATCTTCTATGCTATCGGTCAGGAATAACCCTCCTGCTGACCCCGTGATGATCTTGTTACCATTGAAAGAGATCGCGTTATATGATCCCAGACACCCGGTTTCAATCCAAGCGCCTTCTCTACTGCCGTTCTTAATCACAGGCAGATGGTGATCTTTAATAAACTCTTTATACGGCCCATCCGCTGAAACAAAGTACTTGGCGCCCAAGCTTTCCGCCGCATCTTCTATAATCAGCGCCCTGTGTTCATCAGCAATCGCTTTTATCTCCTCCATCTTCCCAGGAGTACCATACAAATGCGCCACTACTATCATCCTAACATCCGGATATAACTCGAATGCCTTCTCTAATGCCGTCGGATCCATGTTCCAATCAGAAAAGGATGTATCAATAAACACAGCCTCACCGCCTTCATACGCCACCGGGTTTACAGAGGCATCGAAGGTGAGGTCAGAACAGAATACTTTCCTCCCCCTCAATGTGCCACATGAAGGAACTGCCTGGCCATACAGCTTCTCCCCGGCGAGTTTTATGGCGAGATGTAATGCCGCTGTACCACAGCTTAATCCGACTGCATACCGGCAGCCAAGATATCTGGCCATCTCTCGCTCTACCACATATATATTCTCGCCAACCGTACTCACCCAATTCGTCCGTATGGCCTCATCCACCCACCGTTTCTCATCCCCATGCATTGTGGGACTAGAGAGCCATACTTTCGTTTTAAATGGCTGAATACCCTTAAATCTCGGATCCAATTTTAAATCCATCTCTTTTAACTCCTCAGAAAATAAACATCTAGTGCCTTGCTAGAATCCTCTCTTTAGCCATTGCCATAAAAATACTCCTTTTCGATAAGAATTGTCATATCTGAAATTCTTACCCAAAAGGAGCCATTTCTGCCATCTCAACCCCCATAAACAGTTCCAGTTCTCTCCCCATAAATGTTACTTTCACCGCTACTTCTCGTTTATGAAGATTTATTTTCACCACATTTCCCACATAATCTTTTAGCGGCCCGTCAATCACACGAACCATGTTCCCTTCTGTAACCGCAATCTTTGAAAGAGGGGTTCTGTGCTCCTCATCTCCAATCCCCTGAACAAGCTGTTTCTCCTCTTCATTCAAGGCAATAAAATAATCTTTTTCGCGCCCCAAAATTTTGGTCAGCCTTGGAACCTGTTGCAACTCCCGGTACAGGCCTTCCGGTTGCTGGGAAACCACAAATACATAGCCATGAAACAGGATTTCTTCTACTTTATTCCAGCATCCGTGGAATTTTTTCATTCGCTCTCTTTTAGGAATGAAACAGTCTTCTATATAATAAGAAGAAACTCTTTTCCTTATCATATCGGCAGTCCGCTCCTCTTCCCCGCCAAGGGTCTGTATCACATACCACATTGCTCTTTCTCCCATCTTCTGATTTACGCATATACGGCAAACTGCCTTTCATACGTCCTATCTTTAGTTCCACCAGTGTTTTGACCACATTTTGGGTAAGCTTCGCCATATCACAGTTTCAGATGACATTCTGTCCTGTGACTTCCACTGCCAATATGACCATAAGCCCCAAATTCCTGTGCCAATGCTTCAGCAATTTGATTCTTAATCCTGCTTGATTCTTAATCCTGCTTGATTTTTAATCCTTTTTAAATCTGTTTCTCGTAGATTTCCAATCCTACGGTAATCCTTGTATCTTTATCCATAAACGACGGAACCACAATCTCCGCCGTCCTTTTATGCCGGTCAATCTTTCGGATCATGAGTTCCCGCCCTTTCAGCGGTCCGTTGGTCACGACAGGGATTCCATTTTTGATAATACCTGTTGACATACCAATCAGATTTTCATTGGAACACAGGGATCTGATCTGCGAGATCGTACACGGAATCAAAGAAGGATTTAAGCTTTCTTTGGTTCCTGTCAGCTGGATACCAGACAAAAAAACACAGCCCGGTAAAAGAGTCCGTTTTTCCATATGCCAGCCGCCTTTGTAGCGCAGCATACGCTGATACTGAAAGCAGATCACTTCCTGCAGATTGCCTAGCTCTATCAGCCTCTGACATTTTTCTACATATTCTGCTTCCTTTCCCTCAGGACATTTCAGTAAATACCAGATGGTTTTCATCCCCTTTGAAGATTTGTCGGCAAAATCTATTCCAAAATGTACGCTTAATATACTGTTAAGCGAACGTTTTTCATAGAACAGTATGTAGATCCGCAAAATTCCAGTCAGACATTGTATTCAATTGATCCGACAATTAGTAAATTTAAGTTTTTTTCGTTTCTTTAATAGGAAATTTCAGAAAGAAAGGAAAATTGATACAGTTGACAGCCATCAGAAATGATGCTATAATCGAAAACGTTACAGAATAACAGACTTTTTTAGATTTGTTTACATAAGAAGTGTCGCTTAACAGTATATTAAGCGACACTTTTTTGAATCATATTCGTATATTCAGCGATTTAGGATCTCCCTCCCCTCCCCTGGAATGCAAATCCATATTTTCCAGACCGTTGTAGGGGGACTCCTTTTGATAGCGGATTTGTCTCACATCCCTTATCCTCAATCTGTTTTAAGGCAGATTGAACCGTATCTTTTAAACTTCTCCTTGTCCGGATTATAAACCTTAAATTTCAGAATAATAGCTTTCCTGCTCTTTATCTTAACATGTTTTATTTGTCATGTAAATAACCGATAGAGCAACTGTTTTTCAAAACATCCGTCACCAAGGGAACGTAGAATTCCTTTATGGCCTCCAGGTTGGGGTGGGTGCCTGTAGGGTTTTCTCCGGGGGCAGGAAGGCCGTCCTTAAGAACGTCAAAGGAATATTTTCGGCGCATCCCTTCGTCCGCCGTATCCAGTGCACACTCATCATAAAGGTTGGCAACCACTACCCCCATCTGGGCGCAAATTGCCATCTGGATGCGGTGAAGTTCTTCCTGTACTAGGCGTTCCCGGGCTCCAAGGCGGTGTACTGCCACATATACCACCGTTGCTTTTGGCCAGCTTTTCTGTATGGCATCGATGGTTTTCCGGAATGCACCGGCAAATGTATCCGTGTCCATGCTTTTGTCCAGGACATCTCCCAGTTGTTCTAGCACTGGCGCATAGGCATCGTTGGTTCCTCCGTCAAACACCACAAAATCCGGCATCAAGTGATGCTCTGCAGCCTTCATCACCTGATCCTTCAGGATCATTCCGCCAATTCCATCTTCCCTTATGGGGTTTCCCGGCATAATACATGCTCCGTTGTTGGCATATTTCCTAATAATCATGCCTTCACCTTCTGCCACAAACTCCATAAACCCTGCTTTTTTGTACAGGTGCCCATCAACAATACTATCCCCAAAGGTAATCACTGTTTTTCCTTCCAAAATTCCCATCGTTTTCTCTTCTCCTCTTCTCTATCTTATAGTCGCTTCCTTCTGTTTCCACTGTGTTCTGAAGACTGCTTTCATCATATGTCCCCTAAATATATGATGATTCTCTCCTTACATCGTTTACGATTTTATCATAATAGTATGTTAATAGCAAGAACGAATGTTCCTCATTCACATGTATCCCCCACACTCCTATAGTGTGTTCATTCCATCTGAATTGTAATTTTAGTTTCCATTTTTTACAAACTACATTACAGAAAAATAAAACGACAGAATAATGAAAGATTATCCTCTTCCATCTTTCTGCCTATATATTTTTATTTATAATTGCTAAATACCCCCATCACCCCTCCAACCCAAAAAATCACTCCAAGCCCCCAGCTTGCCAATATCCCATAAAGTATCACCGGCCCCGCAATGGTAAAGATCTTACACCCAATCCCAAACACCTGCCCCTCCGAGTGAGTCAATATAGGACAAAAAAATTTGACTAAAAATCAGATATTATGCAACTTTTTCTGGTTCTAAATCTATTTTTGTATAATTTTATCTTATACTTTAGCTATTTTTTACATTTATGCACAATTCTAATACAATGCTAATAATTTTATGAATTTATATTATATCGACCATTTCCATTACATGTTTAGTCGATATGTTCTATTTCTATTGGTTCCATGCGCTTCAACATCATCCATTTCAGAAAGTATAGCCCTGGTTCTCGCTACACTCAAACCAAGCAATTCGGCAATATCTCTTGTTTTCGCTACTTCTTGTTCTTGCAGATACTGCCTGATTTTTTCCATGTTTTTGTCTGTTTTATTCACTTGCTTTTTATCGCTTGTTTTTATCGCTTGTTTTTTAACAAACTTTAATATCAATGATGTTCTGTCTGGATCAAAGCTCTCCTCTATCACAGGTTCTTCCCATCCCTCATCCTCCCATACATTAAAAATATTAGGTACTCCGCTTCCGGCATGTTCACCAATATCTATCAAATTTAACATTTTCATCAGGCTCTTATTTCTGGGATCAGATTTCCCACCTCTGCGCATTTGTTCCTTTCCCAGTCTGATATATCCTGGATTTTCCAATGTAAGCTTATCATCCTCTTTGATTATAGTAACACCAAATTTTCCGTAAAAGTCGGTATTGATAATACAATTTGCCAATGCTTCCCTCAATGCTCGGTGAACTGGTGTATCATCAACCCGAAAACCACCTTCCATTTTAAATGGTACTTTAATGTCCTTAATGATCTTATTGTATACACGAAAATAAAAATCAAATAAATTCCCGGACCATTCGCCTGAGGAAGATTGAAGCCTGTCTGTCCATCGGATAACCATATCCGGATTTTCTCTGTAATCCAAAAAATATTCCGGGAAATATCTTACAATATCATACTCATTTCCAAACATAAGCATTCCGGCGGCAGTCGGATGAAGACGTTTATCATCTTTAGAAATGCCCGCAGCTCCGATTACTCTCAGATATTCATTGTCATCCAATCTTTCAAATGGATGTCCCGGCTTAAAAGATTTGTGACTATTACGATAGCCTCGGATAGAGTCTTTATTCAAATCTTCTATTTCAGCTTCATCCAGTTTGTCATCTGAATATAAAACTCTCTCTGTAAATCATCTTTACATTTTTCCATAATAGCGATATTGTTGCTCCAGCTAATTTCTCGCACCAGCGGTGCGAGTTTTTCAGAATTGCAATATGTCAGATAAAAATTACGCATTCTCCACAGATTTGCCGCTGAATATCCCTGCGTTCCTGGGAACTCCTTTTGTAATTCTTTCGCCAATATCTATCTGTACAATGGATTTTCCCCATCCCTTTTCTCTTTGTTGACGATATATTTCTTCACCGATTTCCCAGTAAAGATTAATAGTTTCTGTATTTATCATTTTAATTGCCTGAAATTGCTTCCTTTGAATCAATTCCTTAATTTCATTGACAAAAGGCTGATATATAATAATATCCATATCCATCATATCCTTTCAACTCTCGCACCATTGGTGCGAGAGTTAGCGTCACTATTAATGATTATCCTTCTTAATACTCATAAAAGAAATAACTTCCGCTTTTTGAAAGCATGACACAATCATTAAAATATCTTTTCCCTCCATTACGAATCAATTCAATATTTTTGTCCTTCCTCTCACTTGCTGCATAAGATTACAATATAAATCTATATTATCCATAATCAAATCTCCTACTACATCTCTACCCTCTATCATCCATCTTTAAGAATACTTCTAAACTTGTCTGCTATCTATACTCTCTGATATATAGGCAAACTGTCTGTCCTCACAGTATCTTGACATACGATTGCCGTACTATATTTAGCTCTTGTAACTGCTACATAAAAACCACATCTGGTTTTAAAACTATCAATTTTTTTATTAAAAAGCATCCATTCTAATATATTTTTCGTAGGATAAATTAATACACGGTCGCAAGTTAATCCTTTGGATTCTCCAAAATTCATAACTTCGTAATCAGCATTAACTTTTACTATTTTTGAAAGTCGCAACTGGAGAGGATTATATTTTTCTAAATAGTGCTCTATATCTTTTTTTCGTACAAGAAATACTCCATCGTGCCCTGTTATTTCTGTTTGTAAAGACTCACATTGTGGATATTCTGGAAATATCCGATTTGCCAAATCACATATTATCTCATTATTGCGCCAACTTCCTTTCAATGTTTCTGTATCCACATTACAATTTATTTTCTTGCATTCATTCAATACAAACTCTTGAATCTTTCCATCTGAATATTTTTTGTATTTATCAGAAAAATGTGTATGATAAGTTACCTGTCTTGGATCACCTGCCATTTTAATTATGGAATCGCTTTTCATTAACAGTTTTATAAATTCCAAATCATATCCCGCCATATCTTGTACTTCATCAATAAAAATATATTGAAACAATGCAGCTATACGTTCAATAACATATCTTCCACTTTTTTCATTACATCTAACGCAAAATTTAGCAAGTTTATCAGAATAAATCCGATAGTCTTCCGTAAAATAATGACCATCTATTTCACTTTCTTTAAAATACACTGGGTATTTTCCTTTATATTTCAACCCAGATTTTTCACTTACAAGCAGTAATCCATTTATTCTCTTATCTGTAAGCTTGCCCTGATATGGTTTTGCCCCATGTTCGATTAAAAAGGAAAACCATGTTTGTATCGTAATATTAGATGGAATTATTCCATAATTCATTTTTTTAATCTTTTTTCTTATTTCTTTTTCTTTTTCATTTTCCTGCGTAAAAGTAGTAATAAGTACCGATTCTGAATGTGTTAACGCTTCTTTAACAAATAAGTCGTTTTGCCTGCAC
>CANDZL010000101.1:0-11511 GCA_947425205.1 uncultured Hungatella sp.
TGGAAAGAATACTCATGCTAACATTATCAATGTTTTTACATTTCATGTCAACAAAAAATTCATGAAATGTTCGAAAAATTTGCCGATTGGCTTCCCCTTCTTCCACAAAAGGGGCAATTGTCATCAGACCACTTACCTTTAAGCCCTCCAATCTGCTAATCTCTTCTAGTGCTGCCTCTGTCTCTTCCAGGCAAAATCCAAACTTGGTCTCTTCTTTCGCCACATTCACTTCCAATAAGATCGGAGTCAACCTCCCCTGCTTTACCGACTCCTTGCTGATCTCTAAAGCCAGCTTTATGGAATCCACCGAATGAATCAGGCAGGTTCTGCCAACCACCTGCTTCACCTTATTGGTTTGCAGATGCCCGATCATATGCCACCGGATATCCTCCGGGAGCTGTGGGTATTTCTCCAGGATCTCCTGAACCTTGTTCTCTCCAAAGTCTCTGGCTCCTGCCTCATACGCCTCTCGCAAATCTTCCACCGGTTTGGTCTTGCTGACAGCAATCAATGTAACTTCCTTAGGATCCCTGCCGCTTCTGATACAGGCATCCACAACTCTTTTTTGTATTCCATGAAACTGGTCTGCAACCATGGCTTGTCCTCTCCTATTGGTAGATCAGCACCCCTTCTTTTTCAATGAGGGAACCGTCTAACACGATGTGGTCATATACATTCAGCCCATAGCTGGTACCTTTTTTCACCGTGTAAAATTCATCACTCTGGGCCAAGATCTCAATCTGCTTAAACACAGTATATCCTCTATTAATATTGTAAACTCCCTGAAGAGATGCTGACGGCCCAACCTGATACCGGTCAGAGGAACTGGGCTTCACCAGATAGTCTCCTGCCTGAATCTCTTCGTCTTCACCAATGTCTATGTAACAGTATTCGTCGGTAGAATAATAGATGGTGGCCGGAACAAACACAATGGACGTCCCGCTCTCCGAATAGACTTCCTTGTAGAATCCATTCTCCATACTATCCCCGCCGGTAGTGAGAAACCCCACCGGAACCAAATAAAAGTTTTTGTTTATCACGGAACTGATAGGAATCTTCAGCCCCTCTGCAGCACTTGTAATAATCTCAAAGTCTAAGTATCGGTCAGACACAAACTGAACCATGTATTTTGAAAAATCCAACTTTCCGTAGGTTTTGCCGTCCGCTCCGGTAATCACAGACAGATTGCCCGTAGTGGTTAAATTCGCACCGGAAAAGGATACCCGCAAACTAGGCTCCCCGCCAAATGCTTCCTCGTCCTCAGAAGACATAGGAAACACCAGAGACCAGGAGTCGTCCGTAACCACTTTATATACCGGACTCCCCTGTTCCATAAGCTGACCAGCCTTGGTAATCCCCCTGGAATAATTGGTCCTGTCAAAGACTTCCTCAGAGATCTGAGAAATTGTCAAATCTTCGTAGGAATCTACGGCATAGGAGATCACTCCGCTTACAGGGGTCTGTACCTGCTTAAAGTTGCCCCCCAGCTGTTCAATCACCTGTTCCTGGCTTTCCATGGCATAGAAATTGGCATACTCCAAAACCATGGCCTCCAGGGAGTACTTGACATCGTACACGTCGCTGAACCGCTCATCCGAATAAGACAGGCTGTAATTGGACAACTGCTTTTTTACCCCCAATAGATCCTCATCCGCCAAAGCAGCCTGATCCTGTCCATTCTCCTGTATGATGGATGCCAGGGTTCCAGACTCATCCACTGAGTAGATGCTTGTCCCGGCAGCCGCCCGCTTGCCCTCCCGGATATAATAGTTTATATAACCAGTGGTGTCAAGATAGGCTGTCGTCTCATTTCGCAAGATAATTCCAGTGTACTTTTTATTGTTTACGATTGCTCCTTCGGTTACTTCGTATGGCTGGATCTTTTCTTTTGTGATGTATTCGTAAACATAGAAAGTCATATAGGCAAAGATTGCAAAAAAGATAAATGCGCCTATATTGAAGTTCTTTGGTCTTCGGTATTTGACAATCTTCTTGTTTCCTTTTGCCATTTATGAAACTCCCTTCCCTATAGTATTATAATGTGGAAAGAGGAAAAGTTCAAGGGTGTATGTGATTTTTAATGATTTGGATACTTTTGGGGGGGCGTACTAATGGGTCGCACTTTTTATGGAATCGTGGAGGGGCCGCCTGGAGAGGGCCTCCTATTGTACTCTCCTGGGCACGCTCGCGCTACGTGAAGAGCATAGCGGTACGTAAGGCGCTAAAATACAGCGCCTAAGTACCGATGGTCTTCAAGTACCCTGGAGAGTACAATAGGAGGCCCTCTCCAGGCTACGTTATCTCTTGCGAATATTTGTTATCTATTTGATGTTACAAAAATAATAAAAACTCAGGCCAGGTTGTCCCTGATTCTCTACAAAGTTTATTGCTTCGAAGTTACATCTTTGGCAGGCAAAATAAGGGACTATATAGCCTCTTGCTTACCTGGCGATTAATCTTGTTTAATCTTTTCTGAACCTACACAAGTCTTGCCTTCCTTGCCTCAGCGATAACGTAGCCCGGGGAGGGCATCCTATTCTTTTCTCCAGGGTACTTGAAGACCATCGGTACTTAGGCGCTGTATTTTAGCGCCTTACGTACCGCTATGCTCTTCACGTAGCGCGAGCGTGCCCAGGAGAAAAGAATAGGATGCCCTCCCCGGGCGGCCCCTACACGACTCTTTCAGCAAGCATCACTCAACTCATGATAACGCTGTATAATAAAAGCCTTTTATAGCTAACTAACACAAACTAACGATCAAATAGCGCAATATCTAATTGAATGATACAATAAAGTAAGCTATACTACAAATAGCCTTTCAAGCACTAAAATACCCTACTTTGGCACAAAACCAATTAGATACCAACTACACCATACACCACAAGGAGGCCAAAAAATATGATCCACATCGCGCAGGACGGAAGCGGTGATTTCACCACAATTCAAGAGGCATTGGACGCTGTTGCCCGAGATCATTCTGTACATCATTCTTCCCAGATCCTTTTCTTCATCCACAACGGCATCTACAAAGAACGTGTCACTGTCTCCATCCCTCATGTCACCTTCCTGGGGCAGTCCAGGGAACATACGGTTCTGACCTCAGGCCTGTATGCCTTTATGAAGTCCCCGGACATCGGAAAATTAGGGACCTTCCGCACATACAGCTGTATGATCGATACCCATGATTTTACAGCCCGGAACATGACGTTTGAGAACAGTGCCGGGCCGGGGGTAAAGATGGGGCAGGCTTTGGCCCTTTACGTGGACGGAGATCGGATTCAGTTTGACAACTGCAGTTTTCTGGGGAATCAGGATACCTTGTTCACGGCTCCTCTTCCCCCAAAGGAAATCGAGCCCAATGGTTTCATAGGGCCCAAGCAGAATGCACCTCGTAAAAACGGCCGCCATTATTATAGAAATTGTTATATCGAGGGAGATATTGATTTCATATTCGGAGGGGCCACTGCCTATTTTGAGAATTGTGAATGCTTCTCGAAAAACACCGGACAAGAGATAAACAGCTATGTCACCGCAGCTTCCACACCGGAGGGACAGGCTTACGGTTATGTGATGGAAGGATGCCGTTTCACCGGGAATTGTCCGCCTCATACTGCCTATCTGGGACGGCCCTGGCGGGAATTTGCCAAAACCGTTCTCCTAAACTGCTGGATAGGCGGCCACATCTGCCCGGAAGGATGGCATGACTGGAATAAGCCTACAGCCCATACCACGGCTCTCTTCGGCGAGTACAACAGCATGGGGCCAGGGGGAGATATGGAAAGCCGTCCTGTGTGGGTCAAGCGGATCTCCAAAGAAGAGCTTCCTTCTTATACCAGGCAGGCGGTCCTCTCTGGGGACGACGGGTGGGAACCTATTTAAAGAACTCGTGCCTCTCATGTTGAAACAGAAAGGTCAGACGGCCGTCAAACCAGTCTGCAGCCTGAGCGCGCGCGCCGCTTCGATTCATAAAATAGAGTGCGCCCTGGGAATAATCCTCCCCGCTTAAGGCCCGGTTCACACAGTCAATGGTCTGAGGCGTCACTTTGCAGGTATTGATGGTGCCGTTGGCAACCGGCGAGAACTGGGATTTTTGATATACCACATCTTTGATGGTGTTCGGGAATTGGTTGTTCTTGACACGGTTTAAAATCACGTTGGCCACCAACACTTTACCGGTATCATCACAGATTCCTGCCTCCGCCTGTACGATGCGCAGAAGGATCTGGTAGTCTTCCTGGCTTAAGGGCACAACAGCACCGGTTTTTCTTGCCGTCTCTTTGGAGGGGCTTTCTTCCTCCTGCCTGTGTTTGGCGATGTTCTTCTTCGGCAAAATCCTGCTTCTTTGCTGCTGTGCCTGGCTGTCTTCTTTTGTGGATGCAACAGGCCCCTCTGTCTCATCAGGAAACTCCCGGGCCGTTTCCATACCGTTTGCGTTGGTCTCTGCAAAGACAGTCAATGTATTGATATCTCCTCTGCCAGTCCCAATGGAAGCCAACACTACGATGATAAGTACAGATATCGATGATGCAAGTATGGCTGCCTGCCGGCAAATCTTTTCCAAAAACATATGGGATGCTCCTTTCTTTTTGAAGGTACGCTGGAAGCCTGCTAAAATCAGGCAGATTGTTTGCTTCCTTAATACATTTGAGTGAAAAACGCCAATTACTGGTTCTTCATGGAACAAAAATGGGAAATCTCCCCACTTTCATCAAAAAGTATCGGTTAATCTCGGTAATTATATGGGAATCCATCTTCAAAAGTCAATGTGTCCAGGGGATATTCGTCACATTTCCCACCGGATAATTTTTACATTTATATTTCTTATATTAATATTTCACTAATTTCCACCACCTTTTATATTTCAATATATGTATATTTTATTTTTTATTTTTCCAAATATGTTACTTTTCTATTAATTTTTTAACATGCATCTGGATATCCTCTTTGTGGCCCATGCAAGAATTGGGATTTTCATGGGAATTAGATATAAATATTATTACAAATTTGTTACTTTATATTGAAATTCTAATCCAAAAGTGTTAATATATGTGTGACAGAATGGCTTGTATGAATTGAGAATCTTTATATTTTTATATATTTGAGGAGGAATTATGTTTAATTCAAAGAAAACCAAAACCACTTCCAGCGGCATGATCAATACCATCATCGGTGACAATTCCAAGATTGAGGGCTTACTTTTAACCTCAGACTCTACCAGGGTAGACGGCCTGTTGCAGGGAAAGATTTTATCTGAAAACACAGTTATTATCGGAGAACATGGCGTGATCCGGGGAGATATCAAGGCTGTGGATATCCTGATTGCCGGAACCGTGTATGGAAATATCAAGGCGGAATCCAAAATCGAGATCACTGGAACCGGCCGCGTACTTGGCGATCTGTTTACCAAGACCCTGGTAATCGACGAGGGCGCTTCGTTTAAAGGAAACTGTACGATGGACGTGTCTGAGGATGACAATTCCTCCCGCCCCTCCATCCCTAAGATGGAGCCGGAAGACACGGGACGATACCCATACTCTTTAAAACCAGAATATGAAGAGGAGCTTCTGGATGAGGACAGTGTGATTCCAGATGAGGAAGAAGAAATTGCAATTACCAAGATTGAAGAAGACATAGATGAGGACAGTGAAGCCCATGCCTGATTGTAACCGCCAATCACAGTCTTATTTCCCTCGTCTGAGGATAAGAAGGAGAATCGATTACATATGAAATGGAAAAAATTTAAGAAGGAGCGCATTTCCTTAAACTATACGGTTATGCTGCTTCCCCATTCTCAAAAAAAGCCCATTCATTTTAAGACTCCTGTGTGGACATTTGCTATCTTTTTTCTTGCGCTTTTGGTTCTCACAGGCACATGCCTGTTTTTTGCTGGCTCTCACCACCAGTTAAATGTGGTTCAGCAAGAAAAGGAACACTTAGAGCGGGAATGGGAGCTTCTGGCTGCCCAGAAGGAGTTGGAAGACCAGGAAAATGAGATGTTAAGACAGGCACGGGAAGAACAGGAGTTGGCCCTTAAGGAACTGGAGCAGAAAACCAGGGATACCCTTAAGGAACTGGAAGAGTTGGTGGCAAGGGAAGACCAGATCAGACAGGAATTGGGGCTTCAGCAGATGTTAACCGATGCGGATCCCCAAAATCAGGATCCTACCGCAAACCAGCTTCCGTCCATGGAGAATGCTGCGGATTCCTATCAGCCAGGAGATGCGCAGTTATCAGCCAATCCCACCATACGGGTCACTTCCAAGGAACTGCCTGGCGCTATGGCAAAAAACACGGCGGACTTCCAGGCAATTCAGGCAGAGTTAAGCCAGCTTCAGAACAGCCTGTCGGAGAAAACCGGCCAGTATGACAGCTACTTAACCATGATCGAATCCAAACGGCAGGCTGAAGCTGCGGAAAAAGCCCGCAGGGAGGCTGTCCGAAGTTCCCTGGTAGAGTATGCCCTCCAGTTTGTAGGCAATGCCTATGTCTATGGAGGAAATGACCCCCATACCGGAGTGGATTGTTCCGGATTCACCAGGTATGTGTTGAGCCACAGTGCAGGAGTGTATCTCAACCGTACGGCTGCAGACCAGTCTTCCCAGGGAAGAGCTATCGCTGCGGAGGAAGCCAGGCCTGGCGATCTGGTATTCTACAGCGGAGGCGGAGGAATCAACCATGTGGCCATCTACATCGGCAATGGACGGATCGTCCACGCTTCCACCGAGAAGACCGGCATCATCACATCCAATATGTATTACAGAACCCCTGCAAAAGTGGTAAATATGCTGGGGGATTAAACTTTATGGAAGAGTCCGATCAGAGCCTCTACCACCAGGGCTTCCTCCTGGGACAAGCCCTCCATCCTGTTGGGAATGGTTTTGTCCATTCCCAACAGATAATCGGTAGAAACCTTGAATCTGCCTGCCAGACTGACCAATACGTCCAGGCTGGGCTTCCTCTCCCCCAATTCATAAGCAGAGATCAACGCAGTTGAAACATGGAGCATACTCGCCAATTCCATCTGAGTCAGTCCGGCATTCAGCCGCAGCTTCCTGATCCGTTTCCCCATTTGACCATCCATAATCAATTTTTCCCCTTTCTCTTTGACGTACCCATTTACAAAAGCCTTGCTATCCATAGTTTTCTTGCCTCTTAATGCTTCTTTTTCCCGGCCAATGCTTTCAAAGCGCCAAATTCTGGCATCCTGCAGTACGCCGCCACATAAACCAGGTTGGGAATGACCATGCAGAGAGCCATTTTAATCAGAAACCCACCTACCGTTTCTTCCGTCATCTGGCAGAGCCATCCTGTAATGCTACCGGCCGCCGCTGTCACCAACAGATACGTTCCGTAGCGGATAAAATACCTGGCCACCTTCTGCTTCAGCCCATTCCGGTAAAGTACAGTCGGCTCCACCCAGAAGGGAAGGCCTGCCGTACTGATTAACGTTCCTGCCAGGATGCCAAAAAGCCCCCACCGCTGTGCCAGGAAAAGAGAGGCTGCCAGATTGACCAGCGCCTCCAGGATCGACTTTAAGCGGTCATCCCAGAACAATCCCATGACGCTTTTGGTGTGGACCACCGGATTGCGCATACTGGTGACATAAAAATTCGCCACGATCATGAGAACCACCGGCCTGGGAAGCAGATACTCTGCTCCCAGCCAGATCCGGATAAAAGGATCATACAGCCAGATAAGGCAGATACTCATCCACCCAAAGAGCCACGCTGAGAAGAAGAACAGGATTCCGAAGGCTTTCTGCCGGTTCTCTCTTGTCTCTGTCACCGTGTAGTTTCCCATGGCAGGGGCGATGGCATCGAACAATGCGGCAATCATAACATTTAAAAACCCTCGTATCATGATATAATTGGAGTAAAGCCCTGCTGTGGCCACGCCTGCAAACTTGGCGGTCAGAAGATTGTCCGTGGAGAAGACGGCTACCGCTCCTACCCGGTGAAGGAACATAGCCTTCCCATTGCGGCGGATTTCCTGAACCATCTCTCCTGGCAGAGGGCGGATGGCCTTCTCACGAAGATAAGGATACTGTCTGTCTGCCTCCCTAAAAACAGCCATATTCTGAATCAAGGTTGCCAAGATAGCGATGGACAGGTAGCACACATAATCTCTTGTAAGAGCAAGCACCGCCATCTGGGCCAGGGAAGCTGCTATGGTGGTGACAGCACGGATTCCTGTCTCAATATATTTCTTCTGATACACAAACAACAGGGCAGACTTGTAGGCAAACCAATAGGAAGCGCTGGCATTGACTACATTCAGGATGTAGATCAGGGAGAGATTGGGAATATTCTTTGGCATCTCCTTGACAAAGAAACTTAGAAAAGGAGTCAACGACAGGCCTGCCAGGAAGACGATGAGACTCACCGTCTGGTAAAACCGGCGGTACAGCCCCATCAAGGACTTGATAAGCTCCCTGTTTTCTTCTGCCACTGGGCGGTAAAGGCTGTAGGTGATGGAAACCCCGAATCCCAGTTCTGCAAGGGAGAGAACGGAGAGAATATCCGTAAAAAGCCCGGTGATCCCCAGATATTCTTTTCCCAGCAACAGAACAAATACCCGGCGGGATACAAACTTTACGATTGCTAACAGCATCTCACCTGCAACAATCCATGTTACATTCTTTGCAATCCCTTTCCTTCTGCCCATCAGACTACCTCTTAAACCGTTTCCTTTTTATCTCTCTGTAGACAAGCGCCAACACCCAAAAAGAAGCTGCGCTGGTATAGAGGGTTACCATGGCTGTCTTACTCTTTCTGTCCTGGCACCGTGCCAGGCTTCCTGGACTGGCATATTGCCGGATATAGGTCTTAAAATCTTTCAGAAAGTTCCAGGTCCGCCTTCTTTCCATGCCTGCCTCCACTGCTGTCATAGCAAGGCGGACTGCCGCATCTGCCGCCACCTGCCGCATACCTTCCTCTGCATCTGGAAAATTCACAGCGGCATCGGTACAGATCGCCTGAAGAACGGAAAAAAGAACGCTGCATTTCTTCTCGTCCACCCCGCTGTTCATGGCGCTCCCTTCCCTGTATACATAGTGATACAACGCTTCCGGCAGATAGCAGATCCGTTTCACTTCTTTCAGGATCTGATAGAAAAATAAAAGATCCTCACAGCAGAAGGCCTGTTCATCAAAAAGGTGCTTCTTCACAAGCCTGGCAGGATACAGTTTCCCCCAGGCATTCCACAGAAATGGGCTCCGCCTGGCCAGGCAGCCGACTGTTTCCACCTGAGAATAGGAGGCGGCCTCCTCTCCCTCTCCTGTTATCCCTGGGGTTTTGCAGATGCTGATATCCGCCTTCCATTCTGTCATACTGTCATACAGCCTGTCCAACAACTCCGGCTCCACATAATCGTCAGAATCTACAAAGCAAATGTAATCTCCCTGTGCACGTAGGATCCCCTGGTTTCTGGCAGCAGACAGGCCCCGGTTCTCTGGGAGATGGATTACTTTGAGGCGGTTGTCTCTGTATCCATCACAGACAGAACCGCTTCGGTCTGTAGAGCCGTCATCCACAGCCAGGATCTCCATGTTGGGGTATGTCTGTGCCAGAATCGAATCCAGGCATCTTGCCACATAGGCTTCCACATTGTATACTGGCACCACCACGCTGATCATCGGTTTTATCTGATCCATTTCCACCACCCTTTCGTTATCCCCTTAAAAAGGGTGGTGCTGACATACAGCATAAGGACTGCCGCCCTGTCTTTCCTCCGTGAAAAGAGAGCCAGGGCCTTCCAGTCAAAATGGCTGCGAATATCCTTCTGAAGCCGTTTCAGATATTGGGAACAATCTCCTTTTGTACCGTTTTTCACTGCCAGCACAGCCAGACACCGATCTGTGTCCAGAGCCAGCTTCCGAAATCCTGGCAGTGCCTCCGGAACATAGGTGGCAGCATCCTGGCACACAGACTTTTGGACTGGAAGGGCTGTCATCTTCCGCTCATCCACTCCACTCTGTACCTGGCTGCCCTCTCTGGCAGTGTAATGGTACAATTTCTCTGGAAAATAGCATACACGTTTTACATGTTTCATGATCTGATACAAAAATAGCAGGTCTTCACTGTAGAAAACAGCCTCGTCAAAGGGATACCTCTTCACCAGCTGGGCCGGATAAAGCTTCCCCCAGGGAACATGGTTAAAAGGCATCCCCAGTGCCAGACAGTCAATTGCCTCCCTGCCTGAATAGGTACAGGCAGGCCCAGTCTTTATGTCTATACCGTAAGCTGCGCAGGCGCTGATATCCGCCCTATGTTCTACCAGATTGCGGTACAACTTCTCCAACAGATCTGGCTTTGCGCAGTCATCAGAATCAATGAAGGAAAGATAGGCTCCCTTTGCTTTTACGATTCCCTGGTTCCTTGCAGCAGACGGGCCCCGGTTCTCTGGAAGATGGAGCACCTGAATCCGTTTATCCCGTGCCGCGTATTCCTCACAGATGCGCCCGCTTCCGTCTGTGGAGCCGTCATCCACAACGATGATCTCAAGGCAAGGATACGTCTGTGCCATTATGGAATCCAAACATCTTCCGATCCAGGGCTTTACATTGTATACCGGCACAATCACACTGATCATTTCTGCGTTCATTCCATCACCTGCCTGTAGTAGTCTGCCAATTGTCTGTACATTCTGCTGGTACTGAAATCGTTTTTTGCCTTCTGCCGGTTGTTCTCAGACATGGCTTTCAGCCTCTCTTTATCACTGCTGCAGTACAAAAGCCCTTTTGCCAGCGCCTTTACATCTCCTGGCCTTATGAGAATTCCGTTTTCCTCATCCACAACCTCCGGGATTGCTCCCACTGTGGTGCTTAAGATGGCTTTTCCTGCTGCCATCCCCTCCAGAATCGACAGGGGAAGCCCTTCATAGTAAGACGGAAGAACCACGGTTGAGGCATTCCTTAATCGCTCCAGTTTCTCTTCTTTGTCTATCCATCCGAGAACCGTGATGTTCTGTCCCAGCCCTTTTTTAGCCACCAGAGCCCGCACGGTTTCTGTCTCTCCGTCTCCTGCTATACATACCTTCAGCCTGGGGTTTTCCCTGGCCGCCACCTCCACCGCATCAATCAGGTCATAGGTTCCTTTTCGGCCCCCCATTCTTCCCAGCATCAGAAACGAATCCGGATGCTCTCCCACGTCTGTCACCGCGGTCTGAAGAGATGCCAGATCCACCCCGTTATGTAATATTCTTATGGTATCGATGTGGAACCGGGATTCAAGTTCCCTCTTCCAATGCTCCGACAAAGCCAGCACCAGGTCAGCTTGATGAAACAGCCTGTCCACTATCCTTTTTCCTGCTTTTCCCAGGCTGTCATAAAATGTTAAGTACTCCGCCCCGTGAATATGCACAATAACCCGCTTTCCTGCTTTTTTGGCAGCCAAAAGATACAGATATTTGCGGAACGTGCTGCCTCTCTCTGCCATATGGATATGGAACAGGTCATATCTTCTGTATCAGGCCTGAAAGTTTGCGTATCTCGAGGCAGAATACCAAAGCCGT
>CANDZL010000102.1:0-11473 GCA_947425205.1 uncultured Hungatella sp.
ATTTGCCATAATGTCCTGCATCCAGGCAGATTTTCATAATACCACTTCCTTTGATCTCTATAGTTGTACTATATGATATGTCCAAAAGAACCATGTGGTGTTACTGCCTGCTAATGTCCGGTGAATGTAATGTCATGTCATCTGGCTCCCAGAGGCGGATTCTTAAACTGGAACTATTGCCTGGAGACGAAAAATCCATTATAATGATGGAAATGAGATGGCCTGAAATAATACAGCCCTTATACGGCTTCAGGCAGACAGGAGGTGGCCATGACCTTTTATGAAATGATCGATGATCTGTCTTTCGCCCTGCAGAAGGAAAGACTGGTGATTTTTGTAGGCGCGGGAGTGTCTAAGAATTCAGGGCTTCCCAGCTGGGGCCAGATCGTCCAGGCATTTGCCAGGGAGATCCAGTATCCGATGGAAGGGCGGCTGGCCACGGAAGAGTATATTCGGATTCCACAGTATTACTACTGCATGGATGAAAGCGAGGGCCATTGCGCCTACTATTCCCTCTTAAGTTCCATGATCCCCCAAACCTGCCAGCCCAACCTGTTGGATTATCTGATTGTCACCTTGCGTCCCAAGCATATTGTGACGACCAATTTTGACACGCTTTTAGATCAAATCGCCAGGGATTATCAGGTAGTTCGGGAAGACAGGGACTTGCTTACTGGAATCTCCTCTCATTATCTGCTTAAGCTTCACGGAGATATCAGGCAGCCAGAAAAGATGGTATTTAAGGAGGATGACTATCTGCAGTATTCTGAGACTCATAAACTGATGGAGACATTTATGAAATACCTTCTTATCGGACACGTATTCTTATTTGTGGGCTACTCTTTAAATGATTATAATTTGAAGACCTTTGTCAGCTGGATTGACAATATTGCAAAAGAGATGCATGTAAAAAAGGAAATGCATCGCAATTATCTACTTTGCAGCAGCCTTCATGCCGGGAAGGAATATCTGAGAAAATATTATGAGGGGAAGGGGCTGGAGGTGATTGACCTATACCGGCTTCCAAAAGAGGTGGAGGAGCGGGCAGGCTCAGTCATGCTTTCCGATGAATTGGGGCGCAGGACCTATGCAGTGCTGGATCGTTTGCATCGGTAGGAATAGGCAGATCAGGCCACTGATTTGTAAGCGATGGATCAGGCAGGTTGATTTATTTGTAGGTATAGGCTATAATGTGAGAGACAAAAAGAGCCGGCAAGGCATAGGGCCATAAATGAAAAGGAGAGTAGATCATGAATAAGTATGCAGGAACACAGACCGAGAAGAACCTGGAGGCGGCATTTGCAGGGGAGTCCCAGGCAAGGAATAAATATACATATTTCGCCTCGGTTGCCAAAAAAGAAGGGTATGAGCAGATTTCATCTCTGTTTTTAAAGACCGCAGACAATGAGAAAGAGCATGCGAAGATGTGGTTCAAGTAGTTAAGTGGAATCGGCAATACCAGCCAGAACCTTGCGGCGGCTGCAGACGGCGAAAACTATGAGTGGACCGATATGTATGAAGGGTTTGCCAAGACTGCAGAGGAAGAAGGGTTTCCGGAGTTGGCTGCCAAATTCCGCCTGGTAGGGGCTATTGAGAAGCACCATGAGGAGAGATACCGGGCGCTTCTTAAAAATGTGGAGACAGCGGAGGTTTTCTCCAAGAGTGAAGTAAAGGTCTGGGAATGCCGTAACTGCGGCCATATTGTCGTAGGAACCAAGGCACCGGAAGTCTGCCCGACCTGCAATCATCCACAAAGCTATTTTGAGGTATGCGCAGAGAATTATTGATTCAGAATCCTTACATAAAGCTGCTGTAAACATGGCAAATTCGGGGCATATGGCGCTTATGCCGTTGGCCCCCGGATAACCGTTTTACGGCAGCTTTTTTCATTAAATGAAGTTGGGGGTAAAAGGTGTTTTGTAAAAAAGGATACGGAAAGGATACATTGGCATGATAAAGTAAAGCCATCAACAAACAGCGCTGCATGACAGCGCCTGAATAACCGATGAGCGCAGAGGGAGGAACCATTTTTGGAGCAGAAACTTTTGATTGTGGAGGATGATCCGCTGATGGCAGAGGCAGCAGCCGATTATTTTACTGGCAAGGGCTGGAAGGTGAAGACAGAGGAAAACGGGGTGAAGGCTTTAAGCGTGCTTGAGAAAGACCACTTTCACCTGATCCTGTTAGATGTGATGATGCCAGGGATGGATGGATTTTCCCTGTGCCGTCAGATCCGAAGAACCAGCGATGTACCGGTAATTTTCATCACAGCCAGGGTTTTAGAGGAAGATAAGCTAAATGGCTATTCCCTGGGAGCGGATGACTATGTGACCAAGCCCTTTTCCTTGCCTGTGCTGTATGCAAAGGCTATGGCACTGACTGGAAGGATCCGGAGAGGGGCGGGTGGAGAAGGTATTTGGCTGGAGGCAGGGAGCCTGAAGGTGGATAGAGAAAGCCGCCAGGTGTGGAAAGCCGGCCAGCTTCTGCCCCTTCCTCCCAAAGAGTATGAGATGCTCCTGTTCTTTCTGGAAAATCCCAGGCGGATCTTTAACAGGGAACAGCTGTTGATCCGGTTCTGGGGATATGATTTTGATGGAAATGAACGAGTGGTTGACAATCACATCAAAAAGCTTCGGAAAGCCATAGGCTCTTGCGGCTGCATCATCCAAACGGTGCGCAAATCTGGTTATCGTCTGGAGGTGGAAAAATGAGAAGAAAGAAAAAACGCTTGTGGAAACCAGTGGCAGCCGGATTTCTGGCTGTGTATGTCTTAACCATGGGGCTGGCAACCTGGCTGGTGAAGGAAAAATTCACAGAGGATTATGCCAGAAGATTTGAGGAGAATACAGCCTATCTTCTTCGAATGGCTTCAGAACGGGAATTTGCTGTGGAGGAGGAGGGCTGGGAGAACGAGGCGACCCGCAAAGGCTTTTATCAGTCTTTGGCAAATGACTATCTCTGGCGGATAGACAGCGAGGATCTGCAGATCTCCCTTGGATTTTATGACAGGGAGAAACACCTGATTGCCAGGAGCAGGGATGAGATCAAAGGAGGCGCTGTTGGCTGGGTAGGAGGGAAGAGGAGAGAATATGAATCCTTCGGCCTGGATGACTATTTGTCCCGGGAGGAGAAGGAGATTCTTGCAGGATACTGTTGGGAGGATATAAAGAACCAGGGGCCGGAAACTCCGGGGATATACCGGTTTTCTATCAGAATCTCCCCTGGGGAGAGAAGTGAACTGTGGGGAATGTATGTCCAGAAGATTGAGTGGACGGAGGAGAGCAGTCTGGACGAAGAGGGGGAGCGGTATGAGGATCCCTTAAACGGCGGCCATCACAGCTATGAGACCAATGTGATGGTGGATTACCAGACTGGAGAGGAACTTTCGTAAAACATAAAAACATTTTATGAGACAGACAGCCAGATTGTGTGGCAGTGGATCAATCCGGATATTGAGGAGGCGGTTCTGGAAACCGGCAACGTCTTCAGCACCTATCTTACCTTTCCGTTTTTAAGCAGTTATATGGGATCTTATGACAGCTGGAAACAGTGGAACAGAAGTGAGTATCTTCAGGGGATTCCGGAACAAGGGGAATTTTCCTGGGAGGGCGTGATTGACGGGCCACCTTTGGTGGTTGACTCAGACGGATGGTACTACAGGGGGAAGTATCAGTTGCAGGTGGGAATGGTAGGTGATCCCTTTTCCTACATGGAGATCCGTATGGAGAGCAGGCCGTGGATGGCAGCGATAGATTACATGAAGTATGTGTATCTGGCTGGACTTGCATTGACTCTTGTGTGTATGGCTAAAATTGTTGTGGCCTTTGGAAAAGCCTATGAGAAACAGGAGGCCCTGGAGGAGGCCAGAAGAGATTTTACCAATGCAATAGCCCATGAGTTAAAGACACCTTTGGGGGTGATCCGGAATTTTGCGGAGAATTTGATGGAGCATAACATGGAGGAAAAGCGGGAGTATTACCTGGATCAGATTATTGGCCAGACCGAGGAGATGGATCAGCTGGTGGTCAAGATGATCGAGGTGTCCAAGCTGGATTCAGGAGAATTGATTCTTGATAAGGAGGCCGTCGGTTTTTCCCAATTGGTGCGGGAGCAGATGGAACGGTTTCAGCCGATGATTCAGGAGAGGCATCTTCATGTACAGATTCATGCAGAGGAAGAATTCCAGGTAAAGGGAGACCGGGAATATTTATCCAAAGCAGTCTGGAACCTTCTGGGAAATGCTGTAGAGTATAATGTGGACGGAGGGCGAATTGAGATCAAAACCCAGAAGGAGCAGTGTATCATTGAGAATACGGGAAAACCGATGGGTGAAGAGGAGCTCCGCCGGGCGTTTGAACTTTTTTACAGTGGAGACAAAAACCGGAACAGGAGGGACGGCCATATGGGGATGGGGCTTTTTCTGGCAAGGAAGATTTTAGGGCTCCATGGGCTAAAACTGGATCTTCAGAATGTGGATGACGGGATGAGGGCAGTGATAAGCAGGCAGCACCACCATAAATGAGAACCATTCATGAGGGAGCATCACCCCCTTGATTCAGGGTGCGCTTTATGCTAATCTATAAGAAAACCATTTTTAATCATTTATTGTGTAAGGAAGAAACCGTCATGAAGTCTGCAAATGTATTTTTATGGGCAATGTATCTGCATCTGCTTTTCTGTATCGGAGTTCCTGTGGGGATTTTTATTCTCTGCATGGAAGACGGATGGAATGCAGCTGGAGTGGGGCTGCTCTTATTGTACTGGCTGGAAACCGTGGCTGTCCAGATCATTGGCTGGGTTTGTGCAGCTATGGCAGTAGTGGCATACAGGCAGGAAAAATGGGAGGAACTGCTAAAAGCCTGGAAGCAGTTGAAGCTAAAAACCATTCCATTTTATATAGTGAATTTCCTGTACAGTTTTCTTATATGGTTTATTCTGGTAGGTGCATCCAGGGGAATTATGATCCTTCTAGTTCCGGTTCCGATTATCTATACCTGTACCATGATCGTCCAAAGCGGATGTGTGGGAATCTGTTACATAAAGCATCTGAGAAGGCATAGGGAAGATGGAAAAAAGCCGTCTGGAATTCATTATGTGTGGCAGCTTTTGGCTGTGTTTGATATCATCAGTACGGTTGTGACGCTGAAAACGTATGTGGTGGAAAAGAAAGATGCCATAGATAGTGCAAATACTGTCAATGATATGCAAAGAAGGTAATTTCTCAATACGCTCTCTTTGAGAACCATGTCCAGCTATTGGATGGGTTTCTCAAAAGAGAGCGTATTTGCGTTTGTTTCATGGCTTAAGCCAGAACATCCAGATACCTTCCTTTCTCCGCCGGTGCCTTCTCATAGGTCTCGGGAGCGGAACGGAAAACGGTCTGGGTAGTACCTCCTGCAAGATAGGTTTTGCCGCATTCCGGGCAGACCCCGGTGCGGTAAGTGACGGATTGAGAGACGACCTCCTTATCCTCTCTCTGTGCCTGTGCCCATGCCCGCGCAACGTGTTCAGACTCATGGGCACGGACCGCGTAGGCCGCTTTTTCCGGACTTAGCTTGGTAGGTGTCTTGAAAGAGACTCCCATGTCATTGGATCCGTCCTGGTAGGTACGGTTTTTGCAGGTCTGGCATTCGTAGGTGTCATAGTCCGGCTGCCCAAAGACTCTTTGACTGTCTGGTGCGTTTGGAGAGCCCAGTGGTTGTATGGCTGCCTGAGACATGGTTGGTGTCTGGCCCAGAGGGGAAAAAGGCATGGCGGCAGGCCTGGAAAACGACATGTAATTAAGTGCCATTGTGATGTTCATGAGCATTACCTCTTGGTTCGCAGCTTTATGTGTACGATGCTGCTTGATGTGATATTTGTATTATAGCAAAAGGATTGAAAGGTGTAAAGCCGGCTTATGAAAATGTGATTCTGCTAAAAATTCCCGGATTTCAGAAAAAGACAAAAAGACGGTTGAGATATGACAGAAGAATACGTATAATAAAAGGGAATTTCAACTAATCCAACTGAAAAGAGAATTGGCAGGGTATTTTACAAGGGAGATTTGGCGAAAGGAGGAGAAAAATGCAGGAAAACACTATAAATACACCGCGGATAGAGACAGAGCGATTGCGGTTAAGGCCATTTTCCAGACAGGATATAGAGGCTATCTTTTTCATATTCAGGGATGAGGAAGTGAATACCTATCTGCCCTGGTTTCCTCTAAAAAATATTGAGGAGGCGGTGGATTTTTTTGAAGAGCGGTATGCCAAAGCCTATGAGCAGCCCCAGGCCTACAAGTATGCAGTCTGCCTAAAGACAGATGATCTGCCAATCGGCTACGTCAATGTCAATATGGCAGACAGCCATGATTTTGGCTACGGGCTGCGAAAAGAATTTTGGCATAAAGGGATCATAACGGAAGCGGGACAAGCTGTGATTCGGCAGCTTGCAAAGGATGGTATCCCCTATGTTACGGCTACCCATGATGTGAACAATGTCCGC
The DNA here is from genome assembly GCA_947425205.1 of uncultured Hungatella sp. Taxonomy (GTDB): domain Bacteria; phylum Bacillota; class Clostridia; order Lachnospirales; family Lachnospiraceae; genus UBA3402. The sequence continues at coordinate 6,487 of CANDZL010000102.1, forward strand.
AGCGGACAGGTAATGAAGCGGCTGGGCATGACATACCAGTATTCATATGAAGAACAGTGGCAGCCCAAGGATTTTCCGGTTATCTTCCGGATGTACCAGCTGAATTTAAACGGGGACAAGGACTTTGTATACAGGAAGTACTGGGAAGTATCCAAGGTGCACTTTGTTGAGGATGTATGACAAGCGGTGTTACTCTTTTTTTAGTTCCCGGATAAAGGAAAGAGGCGTCATATGGTATTTTTTCTTAAATGCCCTGTGAAAATAGGATAGGTTGCGAAAACCCACGGACAGGGAGACATCCAGGGCAGAAGGATTTCCCTGCTCAAACAGTTCCACGGCTTTTTCCAGACGCAGATTATTTAAGTATTCCACGCAGGTCATGTTCATGTGTTTTTTGAAAAAACGCATGAAATGGTATTCACTGAAATAGCAAAGCTTTGCTAATTCAGCGATGGACAGGGGAAGGGCATAGTGAAGCTCCATGTAGTCTAAAACTGCCTTAAGCTTCTGGGAGGAGGCCCTGGTGTTGGCGGAAGTATCCCGCTGGCTGTATGGAAGCAGATGGAAAATGACCTGCAAAAGGAGAGACTTTAAGGCAAGCTCATATCCAACTGGAGCTTCTTCATACAGAAGCATGATCTGAGACAGGATTGTTCGCAGGGTTCCATAGGCCGGGTGTCCTGGCGTTATAAGGAACGGCATGGAAAATTCCTGATTCATCATTGGCGTAAGGTATCGTGTGGAGCAGATATCTGTGGAATTGCTTCCCAGAAAATGCATGTGGAATACATAGGTTTCGGAACGAAGCGTTTCCCCGTCCCCAACAGAGATGGAGTGGAGAAACAGGGGCGGAATAAACAGAATATCTCCGCATGCTACCTGGTAGTCTGTCAGATCGATTTGGTAGAGGCAAGTCCCTTCTGTGATCAGTGTCAGTTCGGCTTCTTCGTGCCAGTGGGTGGTGACAACCGGATAATCTGAAGAAAGCCTGGTACTATATTTCTGCACGGGAAAGAAGGTTTCTCCGTGTTTGGTATTTTCTTTTTGTTCCAGAGCGAGGGAATACAGCCGTTTCATAGCCCGGTTCCTCCTAATATAAGTGTGTATAAAGCCATTATCATTAAAAGAGCAGAATTGTGTTATGTTATGCAAAAATATTGCAAGAAAAAATAGAGTTCCTTTTATATAATAGCAGTATACTACATATGGAACAATATTTCAACGGAATCATGTGGGATGAAAAACAGGAGAAAAGAGGCCGGAACGTATGAAAAGAAAATGGTGGCATGACAAAGTGGCGTATCAGATTTATCCAAAGAGTTTTATGGATTCCAATGGCGACGGGATCGGAGACCTTCCGGGAATCATTTCCAGGTTGGATTATCTAAAGCAGCTGGGGATTGATATTATCTGGCTGTCTCCCATTTACAAATCTCCATTTGTGGACCAGGGGTATGATATTGCGGATTACTATGCAATCGGAGAAGAATTCGGAACCATGGAGGAGTTTGATGAGCTGCTTTCTGAGGCAAAGAAGCGGGACATGTACATCATTATGGATCTGGTGGTGAATCATTGCTCGGATCAGCATCCCTGGTTTCAGAAAGCTTTGGAAGAACCCCAAGGGGAGTATGGGGATTTCTTCTATTTCAGAAAAGGGAAAAATGGAAACCCTCCCAGCAATTACCGCTCTTATTTCGGGGGAAGTTGTTGGGAGGCGGTGCCGGGAACCGATTTATACTATCTTCACATGTTTGCCAAAGAACAGCCGGATTTGAACTGGGAAAATCCGAAAATGCGGCAGGAAATCTACAAGATGGTAAACTGGTGGCTGGAGAAAGGAGTGGCTGGTTTCCGTATCGATGCGATTATTAACATTAAGAAGAACCCGGATCTTCCGGATGGAGAGCCAGACGGGCTGGACGGGATGGCAAGCGGCATACGGATGGTGGAAGCGGCAGATGGTATCGGGGAATTTCTGCAGGAATTGAAGAAACAGACTTTTGAACGGTATGATGCTTTTACAGTGGGCGAAGTGTTTAACATGAAGGAAGGGGAACTGGATCAGTTTATCGGTGAGGAGGGACATTTTTCTTCCATGTTTGATTTCAGTGCCCACTGCCTCAGTGAAGGAAAGCATGGGTGGTATGATGCGCCGTCTGTGGATTTCAAGATGTGGAGGAAAGCGATTCTGGATTCCCAGCTTGAGATTCAAAAATACGGTTTTGAGGCCAATATCATTGAAAATCATGATGAGCCCAGGGGAGCTTCCCGGTTCTTGCCGGAGTATGCCAGGAATCCCAAAGGGATTAAGATGCTGGGAACAGTGAACCTTCTGTTAAGGGGGATCCCATTTATCTACCAGGGGCAGGAGTTGGGCATGCAGAACGCAGTGTGGGATAGTATCCAGGAGTATGATGACATCAGCACAAAGGATCAGTACCATGTGGCAAGAGAGACAGGGCTTTCGGATGAGGAGGCGCTAAAGGTCTGCGAAAAGATGAGCCGGGACAATGCCCGGACTCCGGTGCAATGGGACAATACGGAACATGCAGGGTTTACTACTGGGACTCCGTGGATGAAGGTGAATCCTAACTATAAGGAGATAAACGTAAGAAGCCAGGAACAGGATGAGAATTCTGTGCTGAATTATTATCGTAAGTTGGTGGCAACGAGGAAGTCTTTGGAGTATCGGGAAGTCTTTACCTACGGCCAGACGATCCCTGTGTATGAGGATACGGAACATGTTATGGCCTATTACAGGGCAGACAATGAGAAGAGGGTATTGGTGGCAGCCAATTTTGGATTGGAGGCTGTGGAGCTTAAATTGGAGTGTCCTGGCAGAAAGGTTGTTTTATCGAACCGGGAATCTGGGGGAGAAGATATGGGGAATGTTCCGAAGGGGAAAATCCGTCTGGAGAGTTGTGAGGTGTTGGTTCTGGAATGCAGTGTTCCAGCATAAATACTATGGATAAGGGAATTTTAGTAGAAGATACTTTAATACAGATGTTTGGCAGCAAAGGGCTGTATGCGTCCAGGACAGGAAGCATACAGTCTGTTTTCTTATTTTTTGATAAATTATCAGGTGAAACAAAACCATATATGCCGATACAAGATATAGGAGGAACATACTATGCAGGAAAGCAGATTATTTAAGATTGTGTACTACCTGCTTGATAAGAGACAGGCTACCGCTCCGGAATTGGCAAAAATGTTTGAAGTATCCGTCAGAACCATATATCGGGATGTAGATGCCTTAAGCGAAGCCGGTATTCCCATTTATGCAGAAACAGGCAGAAATGGCGGTATTCGTTTGATGAATGGTTTTGTTCTGGATAAGGCTATGCTGTCAGAGGAAGAAAAGCAGGAGATCCTCGCGGCATTACAGAGTATAAATACCATGCAGAATCTTGGCGGCAGCCAGACTGCAGAGAAACTTTCTGCCATGTTTCAAATGGATTCAGCGAATTGGCTTGAGGTGGATTTTTCCAGATGGGGGAATGAAGGGTTTGACAATAAAAAGTTTGATTTGCTGAAATTAGCAGTTATTCATTGCAGAAAAGTAAAAATTCATTACGCAGGCTCCGGCGGGACTGTAAGCCAACGAATCGTGGAGCCTTATAAGCTTGTCTACAAAGCCAATGCATGGTATTTGTATGGGTTTTGTACAGAGAGACAGGACATGCGGCTCTTCAGAATAAACCGGATTTTAGATTTGAAGATCTTAGATCAGGAGTTTAAACGCAGCCTGGTTTTAAAGCCTATGGACGCTTTACGCATCCCTGAGGAAGAATATCCCCAAATTACGCTCCGTTTTCCGAAAGAAATGGCATACCGTGTCTATGATGAATTTGATAAGACGCAGATACAACAGCAGGAGAATGGGGATTTGATTGCTTCTGCCAGAATGCCGGCTGACAGGTGGCTGACAGGTTTTCTTTTGTCATTGGGAGCTCAGGTCGAGATCCTTTCTCCCCCTTATCTGAAAACGATTTTGGCGGAGGAGGCAAGATTAATCTATGAAAAAAATAAACCGTGACAGAGGGGATTGGGGACATCAATAACACAGACAAGAAATAACAAGAAGAAAGGAAATATCACGGGAATTCGGCATAGATAAAGGAGGAGGAACCAAATTTGTCCTGGGACATAAGATATATTAAGCCAAGCATATGGAAAATGGTATGGTGGCTTTATAGATCAGAAAGGAGAAAAATCATGTTTCCGGATGAGTTTGATAGATGTGAGAATTTAAATCACTGGGGTAATACCAATGGCAGAGAACTTGTTTTTGAAGGAGAAAAACTTGATGATATAGTAGAGGAAGACAGCCGTGTATGTGCAAGTCAGTGCGGCAGGAACCGGTGTTGTGGAAACTGCTGCTGTGTAGGCCCTATGGGTCCGCGTGGGCCGAGAGGTCCTATGGGATTTCCAGGTCCTAGAGGGTTTCAGGGTCCGATGGGGGTTCCTGGTCCGGCGGGGGTTATGGGTCCTATGGGTCCCATGGGGCCTCAAGGCCCGGCAGGTCCTCAGGGAGCGGTTGGAGCAGCAGGCCCGTTGGGCCCAACCGGCCCCCAAGGTCCAGTGGGTCCGGCAGGTCCTCAGGGAGCGATAGGCCCAGTAGGCCCGACAGGCCCGCAGGGTCCGGTGGGAGCAACCGGGGCAACCGGGGCGGTAGGCCCGACCGGTCCGCAGGGTCCGGCGGGAGCAACCGGGGCAACCGGGGCGGTAGGCCCGACAGGCCCGCAGGGTCCGGTGGGAGCGACTGGAGCAACCGGAGCAACCGGAGCGGTAGGCCCGACAGGCCCGCAGGGTCCGGTGGGAGCGACTGGAGCAACCGGAGCAACCGGAGCGGTAGGTCCGACAGGCCCACAGGGTCCGGTGGGAGCGACTGGAGCAACCGGAGCAACTGGAGCGGTAGGCCCGACAGGCCCGCAGGGTCCGGTGGGAGCGACCGGAGCAACCGGGGCAGCAGGTCCAACCGGCC
>CANDZL010000103.1:0-11351 GCA_947425205.1 uncultured Hungatella sp.
CAGAATGGAATGTTACGCAATAGGGCTTGAAAAGGCTTGATTTTCAAGGCGTTTCTGACACGAAAATCCACAGAGTAAGGGTTTTATACTACCCACCCGCAAAAACGGCTTCTAAACGTCCACAGGCGCGTTTTGCGCCCCTTTTCCTGTCCCGTTTCCGCCGCACTAACAAGGGCTTGCGTCAATAACTCAAAATAGCACTTGACAAAACGCTTCATGAAGAGCATAGCGGTACGTAAGGCGCTAAAAGACAGCGCCTAAGTACCGATGGTCTTCAAGTACCCTGAAGAATCTTATATGACTCCCTCTCCGGGCTACGTTATCTCTGTTTTAAAGTTAACTGATTGGCATGGTATTGATGCTCAAATAGCTGCTCGAATAGTTGTCAAGATTTTTTGGAGAAGCTAGCAAATTCTTTTAGAAGCGCCACCAACTTTTCGGAGAAGCAAACATTTTCTCGGTGAAACTATAACTTCCCGGCAATGTCAGCACACTAGCTCCGGAGTCATGATAAAACATCTGTAGACCATTTTTCACGTCGGCACTTAGCGCACGTTTTTTGGGCGCTTAGTACCGTTACGTGAAAACCTGGCGAGAGCGTGTCGGAAGATGTTTTATCATGACTCCGGAGCGGACCCTTTAGAAGCCCCCCAAGCAGGAAATTTAGGAATCTTTACACTCTCTCCTACTGGCATAATAACAGATAATAAAGAAAGATAATAACAACAAGCCCAGGGTTTACATTTTCTCCATGAATTGGTATAATGGGAACGCTCAAGCACTAAGTATTAAATGGTAAGGACGCAAACAGAAAGCAGGAAACAGCGTTAGTTTAAAAGCAGGGACACCCCCCTGGTTTTGGAAACTAACGCTTAAAGTGCTGTATACCACCTAATATGCTGCTGGAATAAAACAGGATCAAAGGCTTACAGCACAGATACCAGATCGTGTACACCGGCATTAAATTGCGGCAGGTTGGCTGAATAAGAAGGAGATCACACATGTATATTATAGTAGGACTAGGAAACCCAGGTGAGAAATATGCACATACCCGGCATAACGTGGGATTTGAAGTGATAGATATTCTGGCGGATCGGATCGGGATCCATGTGGATGAGAAGAAGCACAAAGGGCTATGCGGAAGAGGTGTACTGGAGGGACAGAAGGTAGTTCTTGTGAAGCCTCAGACTTTCATGAATGCAAGTGGAGAATGCGTAAGGGCTGTGGCTGATTTTTATAAAGTAACAGAAGAAGAGATCATCCTTGTCTATGATGACATCAGTCTGGAGCCAGGCAGGTTGAGAGTCAGGGGAAAGGGAAGCGCCGGAGGTCACAATGGGATAAAAAATATTATTGCCCATCTGGGATCCCAGGAATTCCCCAGGGTGAAGGTAGGCATCGGAGAGAAGCCTAAGGGCATGGATCTGGCGGACTATGTGCTCAGCCACTTCAGTAAGAGAGAATGGGAGCAGATGGAAGAAGCCTTTCGGAATGCTGCGGATGCGGTGACGGTTTTGATAAGCCAGGGAACGGAAGAAGCGATGAATCGTTTTAATGGAGGAAAGAAAGAGAGCGAAAAAGAATGAGCAAGGCATTTGTGAATCCATTAGTAGAATTGGCGGAGTATGAAGAACTGAATCGAGACCTGAATCGTGGAAAGGGGCCGGTACAGGTCAGCGGCTGTGTAGACTCTCAGAAGGTTCATCTGATGCAGGAGGCGGGGGAGACCCTTCTCTGGAAGCTGGTGGTTACCTACAATGACACCAGGGCAAAGGAATTGTATGATGATTTCCGCTGTTTCTGCGACTACGTCTGGCTTTATCCGGCTAAGGATCTGCTGTTTTACAATGCAGATATTCATGGGAACCTGATGACCAGGCAGAGAATGCAAGTGATCCGCCGCTTGATGGAGAATGAAGGCGGTGTGGTGGTGACGACTCTGGACGGGATCATGGATCATCTTCTGCCGCTGGCCATGCTGAAGGATCAGATCATTCAGGTAAGCCAGGGAGAGGTTATTGACATTGAGGCATGGAAAAAGAGGTTGGTTACCCTTGGGTATGAGAGAATGTCCCAGGTGGATGGTATGGGGCAATTTTCGATTCGTGGAGGGATCATTGACATTTTTCCTTTGACTGAGGAGCTACCCATCAGAATTGAATTGTGGGATGACGAGATCGACTCTATCCGAAGCTTTGACCCGGAAAGCCAGAGGTCTGTGGAGCAGCTTTCTCAGGTGGCGCTCTATCCGGCTACGGAGATGGTATTTACGGCAGAGCAGATCCAGAGCGGAATGAAACGGCTGGAAAAAGAGGCTTCTGCCTACGAAAAAGCGTTAAGAGCCAAGAGTAAGACAGAGGAGGCTTATCGGATTCATTCTATTATAAAGGAATTGAAAGAAAGCTTGGAAGAAGGATGGGGAACTGCGCGGCTGGAAAATTATCTGGCATATTTCAGCGACTATTCCGTATCGTTTCGGGAATATTTTCCCATGGAATCTACTGCAATTTTCCTGGATGAACCAGTCAGACTTCAGGAAAAGGGCGAGACTGTAGAATTGGAATTCAGGGAGAGCATGATACACCGTCTGGAGAAGGGATATCTTCTGCCGGAACAGACATCCCTTTTGTATTCCACAAAGGAGACGCTGGCAGGGCTTCAGACAGGGCATACGGTGATGATAACCGGCCTGGCCCAGAAGCTTCCCGGGCTGAGTGTGGAGAAGCGGTATGGGATTCAGGCAAAAAGCGTCAATTCTTACCAGAATAGTTTTGAGATGCTGATCAAAGACCTGACCCGCTGGAAGAAGGAGAAATACCGGGTGGTGCTGCTGTCCGGCTCCTTTACCAGGGCATCCCGTCTTGCGGGAGATTTGCGGGAATATGAATTAAATGCCTTTTATACGGAAGATGAGGGAAAGTCGGTTCAGCCAGGGGAGATTCTGGTGACATACGGAAATCTTCACAGAGGATTTGAATACCCTCAGATTAAGTTTGTGGTTATCACCGAAGGCGATATGTTCGGATTAAAAAAAGCCAAGAGAAAACGGAAGAAAACGACTTATGAGGGAAAGAAGATTCAGAGTTTTTCCGAACTGTCTGTGGGAGACTATGTGGTTCATGAAGACCATGGGCTTGGCATCTATCGGGGAATCGAGAAGATGGAGAGGGAAAAGACAGTTAAGGACTATCTGAAGATTGAGTATGCTGACGGAGGAAATCTGTATCTTCCTGCGACCCGGCTGGATATTATCCAAAAATATGCGGGAGGCGATGCCAGGACACCGAAATTAAACCGTCTGGGGGGAGAACAGTGGAAACGGACAAAGGCAAAGGTTAAGGGGGAAGTGAAGGCCATTGCCAAAGAATTGGTGGAACTGTATGCGGCCAGACAGGAGACCAATGGTTTTCAGTACAGCGAAGATACGGTGTGGCAGAGGGAATTTGAGGAGTTGTTTCCATATGAGGAGACAGAAGACCAGCAGGATGCCATCGATGCCACCAAAAAAGATATGGAGAGCCGCAAGATCATGGATCGCCTGATCTGCGGAGATGTAGGCTACGGAAAAACCGAGATTGCCCTGCGGGCTGCCTTTAAGGCAATTCAGGATGGAAAACAGGTGGTTTATCTGGTGCCTACGACTATTCTGGCCCAACAGCACTACAATACGTTTGTCCAGAGAATGAAAGATTTCCCTGTAAGAGTGGATTTGCTGTCACGGTTTCGCACCCCGGCAGAGATGAAGAAAACCCTGGAAGATTTGAAAAGAGGGCTGGTGGATGTGGTGATCGGCACCCACCGGGTGCTGTCTAAGGATGTTCAGTTTAAAAGTCTGGGTCTACTGGTTATTGATGAGGAGCAGCGGTTCGGAGTGACCCACAAGGAGAAGATAAAGCAGTTAAAAGAAAATGTGGATGTTTTGACTTTGACAGCCACACCGATTCCCAGAACGCTTCACATGAGTCTGGCAGGAATTCGGGATATGAGTGTGCTGGAAGAACCGCCGGTAGACCGGGTGCCTATTCAGACTTATGTGATGGAATACAATGATGAGATGGTGCGGGAGGCCATCAACCGGGAACTGTCCAGAAATGGCCAGGTTTACTATGTGTATAATCGGGTTCATGGAATTGAAGAGATTGCCAGTCACATTGGAGAGTTGGTACAAGATGCTACAGTGGTATATGCTCATGGGCAGATGCGGGAGAGGCAGCTGGAACAGATTATGCTGGATTTCATCAATGGGGATATTGATGTACTGGTGTCTACCACAATCATCGAGACAGGGTTAGATATTCCCAACGCCAATACCATTATCATTCATGATGCAGACCGTATGGGATTGTCACAGCTGTATCAGCTTCGGGGACGGGTTGGCCGTTCCAGCCGGACTGCCTATGCATTTTTGATGTATCGGAGAGACAAGATATTGAAAGAAGAGGCGGAGAAACGCCTTCAGGCTATCCGTGAATTTACGGAACTGGGATCAGGAATCAAGATTGCTATGAGGGACTTAGAGATCCGAGGCGCTGGCAATGTGCTGGGGGCGGAGCAGCATGGGCATATGGAAGCCGTTGGATACGACCTGTACTGCAAGCTTCTGAATCATGCAGTGGAGGCCCTTAGGGGAAAACGGACGGAAGAAGAAGAGTTTCAGACAGCAGTGGAGTGCGATATTGACGCATATATCCCGGCATCTTACATCAGGAATGAGTATCAGAAGCTGGATATCTACAAACGGATTTCAGCCATTGAAAATGAGGATGAGTACATGGATATGCAGGACGAACTGATGGACCGGTTTGGCAATATACCAAAATCAGTGGAAAATCTTTTGAAAATCGCATCTATAAAAGCCTTGGCTCATCAGGCATATGCCACAGAGGTGACCATCAACCGGCAGGAAGTACGGATCGACATGTTTCCCCAGGCGCGGCTTGACACGGAAAAAGTGTCGGAGGTGGTTTCCGGGTATCGGGGAAGCCTGCGAGTTCAGATGGGAGAGGCACCAGGCTTTCTCTACCAGGAACGAACCAGTAAAAACAAAGACTGTAGCATCATGATAGAGAAAGCCGAGGAAATCTTAAAGAAGTTATCTGAGACGGCTGCCCAGTGACCGATTGATCCGTCTTCCGATGAGAACAGCAGCAATGGTAATCGCGATATCCTTGGGGATAAATGCGGTAAAGGAATAGATCAAAATGGCTTTGGCGGACATTTCACCAGATAAAAGATACCATTGAAGGCCGCCGGTGAATTCCATGATCATCAGGCCGATTAAAGCCATGACTATCGAAAGGGCAATGTCTGCGTTTGGGTGATTGGTATGAAAGCGGAGGCCACAAAAGGCCGCCATAAAAGGCCATCCCCAGATATATCCTCCGGTCATACCTGCCAGTACCTGGATTCCCCCCTGGAAATTGGCAAAGATAGGAAGGCCTACAGCGCCTAGGAGGATGTATACGACGGTAGCCAATGTTCCGAATTTCCATCCCAGAACTGCGCCAGTGAGAGCAATGCCGAATGCCTGGATGGTGATCGGCACGCCAGATGGCATGGGGACAGATATCTGAGAGATCACTGCCAAAATAGCGGCAAACATAGCTGTGAGAACCAGGTGAAACGTGGAGATCACAGGCTTTGGCGATGTGGATGTTGCATTGGTTTGAGATGCTTGATTTGAAGCCATAGTTGGATTCCTTCTTTCTATGTATCGTTGTACTGTCTATTGTAACAGGTACAATATAGCAAAGAAGATGGAAAATGTCAACCATAAAAATAGTATAGTTAACAATTAAAAAGACGTTCATTTCACTATTCTAATTCAGCAGGGTGAGGTGAGCGTTTTTAATTTTGTTTTGTGTAAAATCAACAAAAAGGACAGACTGTGTGTTTTTCCAACGAAACAGATTTTTTTGACATTTTTTTTGGATTTTCGTTACATAGTGAAAAATATCCATTTAAACTACAATGATTTTTGTAAGGAAGAGGATGAGGTCGGCACATGATTTTTCCAAAATTTTATGAAAATCAGGGGGTAAAAAATGGCACAAAGTGGTAAAAAACAAAAGGCTGGATCCAGTAATTTTGGACCTAAGGGATGGTTTATTGTAATCATCTCCATCGTTTACTTCTATCTGAGCACTGCGGTGACTTCAGATGGTCTGAACGTTATCAATGATTACCTGAGCAATCATTTTCAGGTAGGGATGTCGAATCTGACAATCTTTGCAACCGTAGGCGGCTGGCTTACTCTCGTGAGTATTCCGCTTTTCACAGCTCTTGCGCAGAAGAAGGGGGCAAAGGTCACCATAATCACTTCCTTAGCAATCTTTGGAGCTGCGGTGTATTTTATTTATCACGCAAATTCTGTTCTGATGTATGGGATTGCCATGGTGATTGGCTGCATGTCCGTGGTTGGTTTCTATATGGTTGGTGCCGGGCTGCTGGGAGCAAACTGGTTCCCTACCAAAAAGGGACTGTATATGGGGTGGGCCACCTTCGGGATTCCCATCTCAGCAGCATCGGTATCTGCGATGCAGGGCGCTATGATCAGTACCATTGGCTTTGAGAATATCAGCTGGTTTTTCCTTGCTGTGATCGCCATTGCCATTGCAATCACAGCTTTGTTTGTCAAGAACAACCCGGAAGAGGCTGGTGCGTTCCCGGACAATGATCAGTCGATGACCAAGGAAAAGGCGTTGGAGATCTGGAAGAGAGGGGAGGAGCTGAAGCGTAATTCACCCTGGACCATGAAAAAGGTATTTACATATAAGGGTACCTGGATGATTGCCATCGGCTGGGGGGGTTTGTTAATGGGGGCTACTGGTATTATCTCCCAGTTTGTTACCGCGGCGGTTACCTGGGGGCATGACTTTACTTACCCGGTTATGCTGCTTTCGGTTATGTTCCCTGTGGGCCTGTTTTTCTCCTGGTTTGCCGGATGGGTGGATGACAAGTTCGGGGTTAAGAATGCGACGCTGTTTATTGCGGTTTTGCTTATGTTCGGCTCGGTGGTGTGTGCCCTGGTTGGCTCAAACCCTGTGGCTCTGGCAATCGGTGGCGGATGTTTTATGGGGGCCATGTCGGGCGGAAACAACCTGACTATGTCTGTAACGGCTACTAAGTTCGGACGCTATGACTTTGTGAATGCCTGGTCTGCAATCTCCATGATTACCCGTGTCATCTCTGCTACTGGCATTGTGCTGGTATCCATCATTGCGGACATGGCCGGCTACAAGGTTTCTTATCTGGTGGTTGCAGCTACCGTACTGGCAGCGGCCATTATTATTAAGGCCACGGATCTTACTTGTGTGGGCCGCCAGGTAGATGAGGTGTAATGGAGTTATTGTTCAGGAAGTAATGTGAGAATCCCGCTTTTGCGGGATTCTATTTAGAATAAGAGGGCTGACAATGAGTACAAAAAAGAAGATGACTTTTTTAGGCGTGAGCTTCGTCATGGCAACGCTGTCTATGCTTTGCCAGAATGTATCTACACAGATGTTAAATACAACACTTTCCCCATTTGCTGATTTTTTATGGAATTCGAAAACCATGGGAGGACTTCTGACCTCTTTTTTTAATATTGGTTCTATCGTTATGGCGTTTCTTTCTGCCCCTTTGATTGAAAAGGTTGGCAAGAAATATTCCATTATTCTGTTTTCGCTGTTATATTTTGGTTCCACACTGCTGTTTGTTTTTGTCCCCAAAGAAAGCGCAACTCTTTTTGCAAGGCTGCTTCAGGGAATCGGAAAGGGGGTTATCACGGTGGCTTGTTCTTCGGTGATTGCGGATGTGACACCGGATGAACAGATGAATGAAGGCATGGGGATCTTTGGCCTGGGCGCTACGTTTGCTATGGCTTTTGGGCCCATGATTGCGTTAAATGCTGTTGGGGTGGGAAATCATTACAACAGGATGTTCTGGGTCTGTGCAGCCATCACTGCCTGCGGGGCATTGTTTGCCTTGTTTATTAAAAAGGGGCCGGCTAAGGAGAAGACACAGGGAGAGGGCAAGCCAGACACTTACAGGGGAATTGCCCGTCTGATTGAGAAAAAAGCAATTCTACCTAGCGTAAACTATACGATTTTTTTCGCATCCTTTGCCTGTATTGTCGTCTTTTCTTCTGTTTATGCCCAGGAGATGCTGGGATTAAATGCTTCTCAGATATCCATGTTTTATATTGCTGCTTCTGTGTCTATGCTGGCCATCCGTCTGTTTGGCGGAAAGCTGGCGGATAAATATGGTGAGCTGATTATGATCGTGCCGGGGCATCTGTGCATCACTGGATTGCTTTTTATGTTTATCTTTTTGAAGGAAGGCCCTGGGGCATACCTGCTGTTTCTTTTCTGCGGCGTTTTATATGGAGTGGGCAATGCTGCGGTTCTTCCGTCTATGAATGCCATTGCCGTGGTGGATTCACCGGAAGGAAGATCTTCTGTAGCCAATGCCACATTCTATTTTATGATGGATTTCGGCATTCTGTTTTCTTCCAGCGTTTTCGGAAAAGTAATGGATCAGGCTTCATCTGCTGCAGCAGGATACAGGATCACCTATGCATGCTCTATCGTCATCTGTATCTTTTCTATGGTGCTTGCTGTGGTTTTCCTGAACCGCAAGGCAAGGGTGAGGAGAAAAAGGGGCTCTGTGGGAAGTTCTGGGGGAGCTGCTGAGAGGAAATTGATTGAGAGGGAGGACTGAGATTATGAATACAAAGAAACAGACAATCTGGACCAAAGACTTTATTCTGGTTTGCCTGGTTGCCCTGGTAACCAACATCTGCATGCGTATGCTGGACAGCAATCTTGCTTCTTTTGCCAGCGAGGCATGGAATTCTAAGGCGCTGGGGGGACAGCTGACTTCTTTTTTTAATGTGGGCTCTATCTTGATGGCGTTTTTTGCTGGGAAGGTGGTTGACATGAGGGGGCGCAGAAATTCTCTTGTGATTTTCTGCCTGGTGTTTGCCGTGCCGACGATTGGAATGGTGCTTTTGCCTCTGCCTGGGGTTGGGCTGGGGGTCCGTCTGATCCAGGGAATCGCAAAGGGGGTTGTGATGGTTGCCATGGCTTCTGTGGTAAGTGATGTGACTCCCAGGGAGAAGATGAATGAGGGCATGGGCATGTACAATCTGGGAAATACCATTTCTCTGGCAATCGGGCCTATGTTAGGCCTTATGCTGGTGGAGATGGGAGGCTATTCGTTAATGTTTATTGCCTGTGCAGTGACGTATGGATGCGGCGCCTTTTTTTCTGCTTTCATGAACTATGAGAAGAAGCGGGTGCCGGAAGAGACAAAAGGAAGGAGGGAACCGGCGGCTGTTTCGGCCAAAGAGTATAAGGGGGTCTGGGCATTGATTGAGAGGAAGGCGATTCTGTCTTCTCTGATCAATACGATTTTTTTCGGCGGCTATGCGTGTATTCTGGTTTATCTGACGATCTATGCACAGGAGGTTCTGCTTCTTTCTTCTGGCCAGATCTCTTTGTTCTATACGGTGGCTGCGGCTGCGATGCTGGTGATTCGTTTTACCACTGCAAAGACAGCGGATAGGTATGGGGCTATGGTTATGATTGTACCTGGCCATGTGGTTATGATCGGGGCGCTTTTGCTTCTTGCGTTTCTGGCTAAGTCGTCGTATGCAGCGTTTCTGGCAGCTGGCGCTTGTTATGGCGTGGGAATGGCGGCGGTTACGCCTGCGTTAAATACAGTGGCAGTGATTGATTCGCCTGGGGACCGCAGTGCCCAGGCCAATGCCTGTTTTTATTTTTTGATGGATTTCGGCATTCTTATTTCGTCCAGTTGTTTTGGCAGGCTGATGGATGCTGCTCCTTCTGTGGAGGAGGGCTATCGGGAGATGTTTTTGATCTCCAGCGGTGTTCTGGCTTTCTCGCTGTTTCTGTGCTTTTTTACTTTAAATGAAAAGGCTCGTGAACGGATGAGGAATTCTTGATGGGGAAGGGGCGGTTATTCAATAAATGGCTTCAGGCTTTCGGGAAAGGTGTAAAGCCGTAAGGTTCTTAAGATGCGGAGGGACATCATAAGCTTGTAGATGTCTTCTCCTTTCTCCAGGTCGCAGTGAAGGATTTCTTTGATCTTGGAGATGCGGTAGAGCAAGGTGTTTTTGTGTATAAACAGCATCTGGGCGGACAGGCTGGCTTTTCCGAAGGTGTCCAGATAAATGTATAAGGTGGTGACCAGATCGGTGTTGTTTTCTTTGTCGTATTGAAGGAGATCTAAGAGTTCGGGCACACAAAAGGGAAGGAGATCTTCTTGCCGTGCGACAAAATGGAGCAGTTCTTTTGGCGCAATGTCGGAGAAATAGTTTAATATTTCGTCCTGGTACTCAATGGCCAGGGAGGATGCTTTTTTTGCCTGATGGTAATGTTTGCAGGTTAGCCTTAAATCGTGGTACATATTGCTGATGCCTGCGATCAGGTGGTATTTTTCTAATTTTGGTGCCAGGAAGGCGTCGATCATCTCGTGGATATTGGCTTTTTTGGGCAGGTTAAATAAAAGCACCATCTCGGTATCGCGGATCAGGTAAAAGCAGTGGATCAGGATGGGCTGTATCTGGTGGAGCAGGCTGGCGAATACATTGGGATCCAGGGATACGGCATCATCGCTGGTTTCGATTACCATCAGGTAGAATTTATCTTTTATTTCTGAGAGATGGCGCAGGTTTACCATCTGATAGATGTAATCGTCGGAAACGGTCTGTGAGGTAATCAGGTGGTTTAGAAACTGGGCTTTCAGCTCGTTGGGGTTTCGGGTATACAGGGATTTTTTCTGCATTTCTTGTCCTACCAGAAGGCTGAGGCGGTACAGGATCTGTTTGTCCAGTTCATGGAATTGGCGGCTGGAGGCAATGCTTGTCATGACTCCGACTTCTATGCTTTTTACTTTTATGACAGCGGTCAACTGTTCTCTTTCCAGGGAGTGGTTGTATGTGTGGAATATTTCTGTCTTTTTGTCTTTTGCCAGGGATTCCATCAGATCGTTCTCTAAAAGCTGGGAGGAGATAATGGCATCGGTGGGAGTGAGTTTTCTGGATCTGGCGTGGGCGGCGATTTTCTGCAGCAGGGGCAGATCGGAAAGTTCTTCGTCGTCGTAGGAACAGAGGATGGCTTCGTTGATCGTGCCGATCTGGAAAATCGGGCTTTTCAGCAGGTCATGGGCGCGGTCCAGAAGGTATTGGTTGCCTCGGTTGGAGAAGAAGGCGTTGGTAAGGGTGCGCATGATTACGTGAACCTGCTGGTCCATGGCAATGCTGCGGGATATGGTTTCCATTACAGCTGGGCAGCAGTCTGGCATATCGATGTAGTACAGATTCAGTTTTTTCATGGACAGATTGGACG
>CANDZL010000104.1:0-11329 GCA_947425205.1 uncultured Hungatella sp.
CAGTGCTTAAGGCCCAATGAACAGACCGTAGTACAAATGCGATACGGGCTTTTCGGTGGGAAGGAGTACACCCAGAGAGAAATCGCCCAGACCATGGGAATCTCGCGGTCTTATGTGAGTAGGATCGAGAAAAAGGCGGTGGAGAAGTTGCGGCGGGGGATGGAGTGTTTGGGGTAGGCATATAGTATAGGTATAAAACTGACAGAGTACAGAAATAAGGTGGGGATGAAGCAAGGAAAGCCATAGGGGACAGGACTTGCTTTGTCCTTGTTTTTTAGTTGTAAAGAGGTGGAAAATCAATTATAATCAAGGTAAAGAAATCTTTGGACGAAAAATAGTTATAGAAGCTTTGCAAAATAGAGAAAATCTATGAAAGAATGAGTGATGCAATAAAGGATATAGGGAGAGGGTATAAGAACAAGGGTAGTAGGGATAGGAATTCAGAACTTTGAGAAATTGATAACAGAGTCTTGCTTTTATATTGATAAGGCGGGGGGTATTAGAGAGTGGTGGGAGAATAAAGATGATGTGACATTGATTACACGACCTAGACATTTTGGAAAAAATCTAAATATGTTGGAGAGGTTCCTTAGAATACGAAGATAAGGGAGAGATATTTGAAGGATTATCCATATGGAGTGATGAAAAATATCAAAAACTTCGGGGAACATATCCGATGATTTTTTAAGTTTTGTAGATATGAAAGCAAGTTATTTTTCTCTTGCAAAAAAATTTGTATGGTTATACAAAAATTGTTTAGCAAATTATGCTGGGATTGACAGCGGTCTATCAGATAGGTATGTGAACACATCAAACTGGGAAAGCGGTTATGGAAAGTATGGTGTGGTGCTGGAGCCTAAAGGGCAGGAGGATTGTTCTGTTATCATGGAGTTTAAGGTGCGGGATCCTATGGAAGAAAAAGCTTGGAAGAGATGGCATCAGAGGCTTTGCTGCAAATTGAAAGAAGTATGTGGTAGCTTTAGAAAGCAGAGGGATTGCATTGGAACAGATTCGTAAATTTGGATTTGTATTTGAGGGCAAAACTGTTTTGATAAGAAATAAATGAAAATTTTTGGATTTAAATTAGTATAAGATGTAGTATAGAGAAGACAAAAACAAAAGAAAATCAGATGATAGAATGAACTTTGGAATATAAATATGAGGCTAGACAGATGAAAAAGAAATACCAAATATTGGTGGCAAAGACAGGCAGAGATATAGAAGAGGCATGGCTGCCGCTGTGGATGCATTTAAGAGATACTGCCGGCGTGATGAAGAAGCTGGTGTCAAAGTGGGTTCCAAAATCTATCTTTTCTGTAGCTGAGATGGAGTATGAACCATTTGGGGCAGCAGCAGTATTTCTGGCAGCCACCCATGATATAGGAAAGGCAACCTCCTATTTTCAAAGCATCATAATAGGAGCCTGGATAGATAAATACGCTGAGATTGCGGAGAGAGGTTTTACTCTGAAAAAATCATACAGGGCGGCAGGAAAGACACCCCATGCCTATGCAGGACAATGGATTCTCCAAAGCGATGTTATAGGGTTTGGTGTTCATGAAAGTCTAGCAATGGTAGTGGGAGCCCATCATGGCAAACCCATAGGTGCGGATTCGATCATGGGAGAGCCGGATCTGATCCGGCTGTATCCGATGAATTTCTTTGGCACAGAGAAGATGGATGAAACGAAAGATCTGTGGAAGGAAGCCTGGAAAAATATTGTGGATGAAGCGCTGAGATTGGCAGGTGTTCAGGCAGTCAGCGATTTGCCAGTTCTGACACTGGAGGCTCAGGTACTGCTCTCAGGGCTTCTGATTGTGGCAGACTGGATTGCAAGCAACACAGCGTTTTTTCCGTTAGTCCCGTTGGAAGAATATGGGGATGAACGTGTATATCCGGAAAGAATCAACAGTGGGTGGGAGCGGGCGGATTTTCCCGAGGGATGGCATTCCGAAGTGGAGCGGATGGATGAAGAGGAATTTAGAGAGCGTTTCGGTTTTTCGCCCAATGAAGTGCAGAACTCCATGATGGAAGCCGTGAACAATGCCAAAGATCCCGGTATATTCATTCTGGAGGCCCAGATGGGAATCGGAAAGACGGAGGCCGCGCTGGGAGCAGTAGAGATATTGGCATGCAAAAGGGAGGCGGGAGGAATTTTCTACGGACTTCCTACTCAGGCGACCAGTAACGGTCTTTTTGACAGACTGTACCAATGGGGAGCAAAAGTTTCGCAGGAGACCGTGAATGCGATCCGGCTTGCCCACAGCTCTGCGGAGTTTCATGAGGAGTATCATCAGCTGATGATGAAAGGCAAGGTGTATGTGGACGATGACGGACAGGACAGAGGGGGGATGGAGGTGAATCCTTGGTTTCAGGGAAATAAGAGAGCGCTTTTGGCAGATTTTGTTATAGGGACTGTGGATCAGTTTTTGATGGCTTCCTTAAGACGGAAACACTTTATGTTGAGGCATGTGGGCCTGGCCGGAAAAGTGGTGGTTATTGATGAATGCCATGCATATGATGTCTATATGAACCAGTATCTGGAGCGATCACTGCAGTGGATGGCAGCGTACCATGTGCCAGTTATTCTGCTGTCTGCAACCCTGCCCTTTGACAGACGCAAGGCGCTGGTGGAATGTTATGTGAAGGCATACGCAAGATACCATTTAAAGAAGAAAAAATCGGAGATTACATACCGATGTCCTGATTGGGAAAAGAATACTGGCTATCCCCTATTGACATGGACTGATGGGGAGACCGTTGAGCAGATGGCTATTGAACAGAACATTCCGGATAAGATTGTAACGATTCAGAAGGTGGACAGTATTAGGGATATGGTACGGCTGTTGGATGACCGGTTGGGTGAAGGCGGGTGTGCCTGTGTTATCGTAAATACGGTAAAAATAGCTCAGAAGATTTATGAGGAATGTAAAAGCGGGATGGAAGACGTAAATCTAGTGCTGTATCACGCTCAGTTTACCATGCCGGACCGCTACAAAAAGGAGAAAATCCTCTTAAAGAAAATGGGAAAGGCCTCCCGTGACCAAGACAGGCACCGATTTATCCTCATTGGCACACAGGTACTGGAGCAGTCTTTGGACTATGACGCGGATCTGATGGTCACACAGCTATGTCCTATGGATCTGTTGCTGCAGAGAATCGGGCGGCTGCACAGGCATAGTGAGCGAAATGGGAGTGAAGAGGGCTGCACCAGACCCCACAGCCTGCGGGATCCCCGGTGCATAATCCTGCGAGAAGACGGACAGGTATACGACGAGGGCAGCAGGGCAGTGTACGGAGAGTATCTTTTGATGAGGACAGAGAAGATTTTGCCGGGAGAGATCAGGATACCCGGAGATATTTCCACCTTGGTACAGAAAGTCTATGATGATGAGGATGACCTGGAATTATCTAACAAATTATATATGGATGCTTGGAAGCAACATAAAGAAAGACGAAAAGGGAAAAAACAGGAGGCAAAAAGTTACCTGCTGGAGAAGCCGTCGTCCAGGACGATACAAGCCATTCTTGACAATCTGGAGGGATCAAGCGAAAAGACAGCGGAGGCATCCGTCAGGGA
This sequence comes from uncultured Hungatella sp., assembly GCA_947425205.1. GTDB lineage: Bacteria > Bacillota > Clostridia > Lachnospirales > Lachnospiraceae > UBA3402. The sequence continues at coordinate 3,581 of CANDZL010000104.1, forward strand.
CGGCGTATCTTCCATTGAGGTATTGCTGATGAAAAGAGGGGAGGAGGGTAAGGTCCTGTTTCCGGGAGAAGCTGCGGATGAAGGCTTTGGCCTGTCGGTTATGGAGGTGCCGGACAGCGTCCAGGGCCGAAAGATCGCTATGGAACGGTTAAAGCTGCCCCATGTATTTGGTGCTGCCTGGAATCGGGATAAAACCATCAGGGAGCTGGAGGAGAAAAACGGGAGTCAGCTGCCCCAGTGGCAGATGTCCCCGTGGCTGCAGGGAGAATTGATTTTGATGCTTGATTCGAACGGCTGCGGGGAGTTGAACGGATATACCCTTCAGTATACATTTGAAAAGGGGCTGGAATACGAAAGAAAGGAGGAAAAGGATGGAGGAGAGGGAGTTTAATCTCTTGGACGAGCCGTGGATCAAGGTGATAACGCCGTCAATGGAACAAAAAGAGGTATCATTGACAGATGTTATGATCCATGCCCATGAGTACAAAGACCTGTCCGGGGAGATGGCCACTCAGGATGCGGCGCTGCTCAGAGTGCTTCTGGCAGTGGCTGTGACGATTTTTTATCGGTATGGTGCCGACGGGAAGGAGGAACCTCTGATCTCTGAGGACGACATGGAAGACGATGGGGAGGAGGAGGACGCGGGTGGAAATACGGTGCTGAGGCGCTGGAAACAGTACTGGAAACAGGGAAGGTTTCCGGAGCAGGCCCTACGGGGCTATCTGGAGCCCTGGCGTGAACGGTTCTGGCTGTTTCATCCAGAGACACCGTTCTGGCAGGTGAACGATCTGAAATATGGAACACAGTATGGTGTAGAATGTTTGCTTGGCAATGTCAAGGAAAGTAAAAATAGGGATACAAAGCATCATTTTAGTATGGTAGAAGGAGAGAAACTAAATAACCTGAGTTATGGGGAAGTAGCACGTTGGCTTGTACATTTGAACGCGTATGCAGTAAATCTGAAAACCGATAAAAATGCTCCAGGCCCAGGGCTTCCTGTGGGGGTGGGAAGACTTGGACGGCTTGGCTTTATCATGGTAAATGGGGAGAATTTGTTTCAGGTTTTGATGCTGAATCTATGCGCTTACAATACGGATAAAGAGCTTTGGGGAGAGTCGAGGCCTGTGTGGGAACAGGCAGTTCGGACGGGGCAGGGCTGTGAGAGGGAGACGTTTGACAATCTTCCAGAGCTGTATACCATGCAGTCCAGACGTATTTCACTGGAGAAGGATAAAAACGGACGGCTGACAGGATTTCGAGCCATGGGCGGAGATTTTTGTCCCCTTGAGAATGGTTTCAGCGAACCTATGACCATCTGGAAAGAGAAGAAGGGGAATAAAAAGACGGATCCTTCCTGCTTTCTGCCTCAGACTCACAATCCGACGGTTCACGCGTGGAGGGAGTTTCCGGTTCTGTTTGGGCAGAAAGAACATATTCCCGGAGTTGTGCAGTGGATTCAGACATTGTACGGTGAAAAGATGCTTCCTCCGGACTTTCTCCTTACGTTTCGGATGATCGGAATGGTATATGGGGATCAGATGAATTATACCTATGGGGATTGCGTCAATGACGCACTTTCCATGTCAGCAGATCTTCTGGCTGATCTGAGCAGGGCGTGGAGAAGCCGCATTGAGGATCAGATTGAGAAATGTCAGAATACAGCATCGGCTGCGCTGAGCCATGCCGCCTTAAAACTGTGCAGACTTCTATATGGAACCAGATCCGTGAAAAACAGTATAAAAGATGCCCTTGTGAGACAATATTATTTTGCCGTGGACGGACCGTTTAGGCAGTGGCTTGTGAGCATAGACCCTATGTCGGACAGCCCAGATGAGAAACAGGCCCAATGGGAGAGACAATCCTTTTACTATGCTAGAAAGACCCTTGAGGATTATGTGGCTGACCTGGGGACGGATGTTTACATGTACCGAGAAGATGAATCTAAGGATGGGCCCAAAAGGCTGCTGACGATTCCATGCATTGTCAATGAGTTTTTGGGGGAACTGGGTAGGATTTACATTTTGACAGAGGACGAAGAGTAGAAAGGGGAGAACATGGGCAGAAAAGCGGAGATAGAGACCTTTGTGGGTAGAAAAATACAAATCCTTCAGGCAGAATCGGATTTGGGCAGCGGAAAGGCGATGCTGGCAAACCTGCGGCGGGGCATAGGGCGTGAACCCGGAGAGCTCCCGCAGCTTTTCGGAATCCTTTTGTCGGACATACCAGAGGATTTCTGGAGCAAAAACGGAACAGCCACAAAGGAGGAGTGGGTGTGTTACACTGCGCTCACGCTGTATGCGCTGCACCAGCAGGGATATAATGCCAAAAGCCAGCATATGCACACAGATGAGGATGTGAGTTTAGGAAAGGCTATGTACAGGCTGGCAGCCTCCTATGACGGTGATCCAAATGCAGAGCAGAGAGTCGTGCAGAAGATGCGGATGTTGGCTACATCGGCAGATGTAAAGGAACTGTCCCACCACTTGCGGGGGATTGTGCAGCTGTTTAAAGCTAATGGTATTTCCCTGAATTACAGGCGTATGGCCGGAGATTTGTATGAGATGCAGTTTCCGGAGGGGAAAAGAAAAGTGTGTCTTAAGTGGGGACAGGATTTTTATGGAGGAAGAGGTAGAAAGGAAAAGCAGGAGAACAAAAGCGGAGAGGAGAAAAAATAAATGAGTCAAAATATGTATATCGATTTCCATGTGATTCAGACGGTTCCGCCCAGCTGCGTCAACAGGGATGATACAGGTAGCCCCAAGACGGCGATGTATGGAGGGGTGATGAGAGCCAGGGTGTCCTCCCAGGCATGGAAAAGGGCTATGAGACAGATGTTTAAAGAACTGTTCACATCAGAGCATATGGGATATCGGACGAAAAAGCTGTCAGAGTTGGTCGTCAATCAGATATGTGCAGATAACGAAGATCTTACGGCCGAAGGCATGGATAAGACGGTAAAGGAAGTGCTGGAGTTAGCCGGGGTAAAAGCCGGATCTGACAAGAAGGACGCACTATTCTTTGTGAGCGCCCGACAGGTTAAAAACTTTGCGAACCTGACTGTAAAATATTACAGAGACTCCGCATCAAAAGATGCCAAAAAGAAAACATACAAATCTGATCTGGAAAAGGCGGTGAAGGATGAGCCAAGCGCAGATATTCTGTTGTTCGGGCGTATGGCGGCAAGCAATCCCAGCCTGAATTACGATGCGGCCGCCCAGGTAGCCCACGCCATATCCACCCACAGGGTGAGCAATGAGTACGACTATTTTACAGCAGTGGATGACTGCGGCGGAGAGGAGAGTACTGGTGCAGGACACTTGGGTACAGTGGAGTTTAACTCCTCTACCATGTACCGCTATGCCACAGTCAATATAAGAGAGCTGGCGGAAAACCTTACCGGTGAGGAACTGAAGATGGTGGCAAGAGGTTTTGCAGAGGCGTTTATCCGCTCAATGCCAACAGGAAAACAGAATACCTTTGCCAATAGGACTCTTCCCAATATGGTCTATGTTGCGGTACGCGATGACCAGCCGGTTAATCTGGCCGGGGCATTTGAGAGACCGGTTATGGCTGTGAATAGCGGTTATGTGGAGACATCTGAGGCTGTTCTGGCCGCCTATGCTAGTAGGATGTATGAGGATTATGGGAACAAACCTGTTAAAGCCTGGGTGATTGGAAAAGACTATGGGGAGTTTGGGGAAAAAGTAAATTTGATGGAACTTTTGGACCGGATTGAGCAGGTGACGGAGACATATTTTGATGAAGGGAAGTGATGGTTTGTATACATTGCTGCTTAGACTTAGCGCTCCGCTGCAGTCATGGGGCTCTGAATCTGTATACGACAATCGAGAAACCGATTACATGCCTACTAAGAGTGGGGTAATCGGAATGGCAGCAGCAGCCCTTGGGAGAAAGAGGGGTGATCCGCTGGATGATCTAGCAGACTTAAGATTTGGCGTCAGGGTTGACCATCAGGGAGTAAGGCTTGATGATTTCCATATTACCCAGATGGGAGAAAAACTGAATGCAAATCTGTCTAATCGGGTTTACTTGGGCGATGCCATTTTTCTGGTCGGTTTAAGCTGTGGGAATAGGGAGTTTCTGAACGGGTTGGAAAATGCCCTTACGCATCCAAAGTTTTCCGTGTTTTTGGGCAGGCGCTCCTGCCCTCCGACCCAGCCTCTGGTCTTGGGAATACGGAACCGGGATTTATACCAGGCTCTTCTGGAGGAGGAGTGGCTTGTACCGGATTGGAGGAGGGGCGCGCAGTTTCGCTTTTTGGATGAAGTGCATCTGAGGATTGTGGTGGATGACACACAGGGGGGAGCCATCAAAAAGGATGTGCCAAGATCTTTTTCTCCGTTTAAGCGGGAATACGGATACCGGTACTTAAGGGAGATGCCCAGAAAAATAGTGGCCAAAGGAGAGTGTACTGTTTCAACGGAACATGACCCTATGATGGAATTGAGGTGAGGTTTATGTATCTTTCGAGAGTTGAGTTAGATGTGTCGAGAAGAAAAACTCAGATTGCACTTGTTTCCCCCAATAAAATCCATGGCGCTGTGGAGGAGGCATTTGTCCGGAAACAGGACAGGAATCTGTGGCGGATCGACAGGCTGGGAGGCCGGACATATCTGCTGATCGTAAGCGCTGAAAAGCCGGATCTCTCAAAAATAGCTGTTCAGTTTGGATTTGACAATGACTGTGGGGAATCAAAGGAGTATGATAGGTTGCTGGAGCACATCCAAACAGGTTCAAACTGGCATTTTCGTCTGACAGCCAATCCAGTTCACAGCATTCAAGGTGGGAAGAAAAGAGGAAAGATTGTGGCTCACACTTCGGAAAAGTATCAGCTGGAATGGCTGGAGAAACAGGCGGTAAAGAGAGGGTTTCGCATTCCTCCGAATGGAGTGTGTATTGCGGAGTCAAATTGGCGTATTTTTTCGAAGGGTGATTCAAATCAAAAAGTACGGATTCTTGAAGTGGTGTTTGAGGGGAATCTGTGTGTTGAAGACGCGGATATTTTCAGGGACACGCTGGTTAACGGCATAGGCCGGGAGAAGGCTTACGGCATGGGAATGCTTACAGTGGTGAGAACAGGGGGTTTAGATGGAAAATAAAGAGAGAATCGAAAAGCCTGAGATCCAGGTATTACCCCGTGTGCAGGATCGCATGACTTTTATTTATCTGGAGAGATGCAAGATCAACAGAGACAATGGAGCCATCACAGTAAAGGATGAAAATGGTATCACCCACATACCGGCAGCCGCAATTTCCGTGGTGCTTCTCGGCCCGGGAACGGATGTAACCCACAGGACAATGGAGCTGATGGGTGATGCGGGGGTTACGGTTATCTGGGTAGGGGAGCATGGGGTTCGGTATTATGCGCATGGGAAGGCACTTACCAATCATGCCACGCTTTTGATCAAACAGGCTCAGCTTGTAAGCAATGAGAAGAAACATATTCAAGTTGCCAGGATGATGTATCAGATGCGGTTTCCCAATGAGGATGTCTCAAAACTGACCATGCAGCAGTTAAGGGGACGGGAAGGCAGTAGAGTTCGAGCTGTTTATCGGGAACAATCCAAGAAATGGAATGTGCCATGGAAAAGGAGGGATTACCGTCCGGAGGATTATGAGGGCGGTGATCCGGTCAATAAGGCGCTGTCAGCGGGAAATGCCTGTTTATACGGACTTGCCCATGCCGTGGTATGTGCCCTTGGTTGTTCACCGGGACTGGGATTTGTCCATGTGGGACACGAACTGTCTTTTGTGTATGACATCGCTGACCTATATAAAGCTGACACAACCATACCGATTGCGTTTGAGATGGCTGCAGAAAATACAGATGACATAGGCAGTGCCACAGGCGCAGGCTGCGGGAAGAATTTAGAAAAGGGCGTATTTTGGATCGCATGGTCTATGACATAAAGTTTCTGCTGGCCGACGGAGAGTGGAAGGAGGATTATAAGAGCACGCTTTATCTTTGGGATAATATACAGGGTGAGCTGGAGCATGGGATCTCTTATGCGGAGGCGGGTGATGAAGAGTGATCATTATTTGTATTTCTAATTGTCCGCCGGGGCTGAGAGGGGATTTGTCCAAATGGCTCAGCGAAGTGAATACAGGTGTCTATATAGGAAAACTGAGCGCAAAAGTGCGAGATGAGCTGTGGAGAAGGGTCTGTGACTGCATAAGGAGCGGACAGGCAACCATGGTTTACTCTACGAATAATGAGCAAGGGTATGCATTTCAAACCCATAATACTACATGGTTTGCTACGGACTATGAGGGGATCACATTAATGAAAAGGCCATTGCTGTTACATGGTGATTCCGCCAACGGCAGCCCGATAAAGCAGGGTTTCAGCAGAGCTTCAAAGTTTAAGAAGCAGAGAACAGCTTTAAAAAACAAAGGGGCTGACAGTTATGTTGTTATAAGCATAAAGACAACGGGCGCAGATTATGACAGAGACAGGATTTTTGAAGTGGGTTTACTGAAAATTTATGAGGGTGAAATAGGTGATCAGTTTCAATGTCTTTTGCAGTGCGGGAGAGATATACCGGAGACAGTGACAAAGCTTACTGGAATTTCTGATGAGACGATAGAAAGAGAGAGGATTGGGGAGGAAGAAGCGCTTGATAAAATTCAGGAATTTATTGGGGGTGATCTGGTTGTAGGCTATGATGTACAGATTGATATGAAATTTATTCAAAGGCTTGGAGAGCGGGTGGGAAAACAGATATTGATTAGAAAAGTAAGAGATGTTTTGCAGCTTGTCAGGCGAAAAGTTGATGATTTGGAAGATTATCAGTTGGAGACAGTTGCAGCATATTTTTCATTGGATATCGGTGATGGGGGGGCGTTGACAGATTGCGGGTTGATCTATAGGATCTATTTGGAACTAAACAAATTGTGATGATTTGGGATGGAGAAATCCCGATATTTTCTCGGTTTTTTTAGTGTGTTCCCTGCGGGTGCAGGGGTGATCCTGTGCCGTTTGCATATTTTAAACAGCTTCCGTCGTGTTCCCTGCGGGTGCAGGGGTGATCCTAAGCCTGGAAAAAAAGTAAGCGCGGTGACATAGTGTTCCCTGCGGGTGCAGGGGTGATCCCTAACATGGAAAACACTGAAATGAAAAATGAGGGTGTTCCCTGCGGGTGCAGGGGTGATCCTGTACGCGCTAACGCAACAGCATCTTCTGCGGTGTGTTCCCTGCGGGTGCAGGGGTGATCCCGGAAGGCCGGCATTCTGAAGAGCGGGGGTGTCGTGTTCCCTGCGGGTGCAGGGGTGATCCTTATGTTATGTACACAAATCCAGATTTTCCTAAGTGTTCCCTGCGGGTGCAGGGGTGATCCTAAAGACTCAAAAATTTTAAAACCAAAGCAATTGTGTTCCCTGCGGGTGCAGGGGTGATCCTGATAATGTGTTAATGCTTATCGTTTCTGATATGTGTTCCCTGCGGGTGCAGGGGTGATCCTACTTGGCAAATTAAAAGTAATGTAGAATCGCTGTGTTCCCTGCGGGTGCAGGGGTGATCCTAAATCTTGTTTACCACATCTTAAAAATAACGAGTGTTCCCTGCGGGTGCAGGGGTGATCCTACAGTGAGAATGGAAAGCGGTATGCTGAATCAGTGTTCCCTGCGGGTGCAGGGGTGATCCCGGAAGGGCACACGTCTGTACTCCAGTCACGAAGAGGGAGCTCGTGGTGCGGCGGGGGGGGGTGAGGGGGGGGGGGGGGGGGGGGG
>CANDZL010000105.1:0-11206 GCA_947425205.1 uncultured Hungatella sp.
TCCCCGAAAAACTATTGCAAATTTTTCTCGGTTGTGCTATCCTATGTTTGTCAAATTGAAACAAAAAAAGAGCAAATATTTGATATTTGCCCATTTTTGTAACACTTTTATAAAATTTTCAAGATAATTTCTGTAAAATTCAAGAGATTTAGCAAGAGTCAGACAGTGGGGAAAAACCTATGGGTTTTTCCCCACTATTGTCTATTTACTCCAATCTTTCCTTGAAATGGCAGTCATAGACATCCCTATTTCTATCACAAAAGATCCTGATTCTGTACTTTTCCTCAGATAGAATGGATCGGTATCACCCCGTCCTCTCCTTTATATAAAGTTTGGGGGTATTTTACAACAGCTTCTTTTCCGCCCCAAAGAACTGCCCCTATACGTCTGTCATCTCCATGACACGGCAACCCCCGTCCTTTTTAGGCCTTCCACAAGATATCCCTGTTGATGGTCTGGTAAAAAAGCCTCTTTACCTCCTGGCGCTCTTTTGTCTGGCCCAGGATCCACATCAGTTTTGTCACCGCCGCTTCCAGGGTCATGTCATAGGACTCCAACAGCCCGAACTCATATTTTATGGTTCGTCCCACTTCATACACCGACATATTGCTGCCTTCATTGGTAACCTGGGTGGTCATGACTACGGTCTTGCCCTGGGAAATCCATTTTTTAACCGCTTCGTAATAGCCGCATGTCTCGTAGTTAGGCAGGCCGCCTACGCCAAAGGATTCAATGATAACCCCGTCGTAATGCTCTGCCATATAATCTAACACCGAGGCATCCATAGAAGGAATCAGCTTTAGGAGCCCTACGCTGGAATTCAGGCTATGGTAGAATGTCAATGGTTCTTTCAGAAGCTTTTTGTCATCCAGATAGAACAGAATGTGTTCCTCCTGGACAGACGCAATGTATGGGAAATTGATACTGGAAAATGCATTGTAGCTTTTCGTCCGCTCCTTCTTCGCCCTGGTTCCCGCTATGACCTTGCCGTCAAAAACCAGGTTGACCCCATACGCCTTTTCACAGGAAGCAAATCTTAGGCTGTCTGACAGGTTGGTCCTGGCATCCGTGACTTCCAGGTCAATAGGCTTCTGGGAACCGGTGATTACAATGGGCTTCGGTGAATTCTGGATCAGGTAGGATAATGCCGCGGCAGAATACGCCATGGTGTCCGTACCATGACAGACCACAAAGCCGTCATAATCCTGATAATGAGTTTCCACAGCCTGAGCGATGGCAAGCCAATGCCTGGGCTGAATATTGGTGCTGTCAATGTTAAACAGCTGAAGGGTATCTGTCTGGCAAAACTCCCTAACATCTGGAACATACGATAAAAGCTCCTCTGAAGACAGAAGCGGCTTTAAGCCGTTTCCGCCCCTTTTGGAAGCAATGGTTCCTCCGGTTGCAATTAATAATATTCGTTTCATATATCAGTCCTTTTATCATCCCTAGTGTATGAATCGTAATATGATCCAATGTCAGTTCGTTAATATATTGTTTGAGAAAACATAAAGGAATCGCCTGAAAAGGGAATGGTATTGTATTCTCCAGGCTACATTATCTAGACGACATTATCTAGACGACGTTATCTCTGATAGTTAAACGTTGGGTATGAACTGCTGTATAAATAGTCTGCCCATTCTCCATCGCAAATAACCGCCTATAATCAAATCCATTCCCTCTATATTGCCTTTTTATCCTTACTCTTTCCCGTCCAACCTCTCCCCATTGGTCGCAATTACCGTTTTGTACCAATAGAAGGAATCCTTCTTCTTCCGGGACAGGTCTCCGCTTCCGTCATTGTGCTTATCCACATAGATAAATCCATAACGCTTGTCCATCTCGCCGGTGCCGGCACTGACCAGATCGATGCAGCCCCAAGGAGTATACCCCATCAAGTCAACTCCATCTTCCTCCACAGCCTTTTTCATCTCCTCAATATGCGCTTTTAAGTACTCCACCCGGTATGGGTCATGGATACTTCCGTCTTCCTCCAGCTTATCATAAGCTCCGAACCCATTTTCCACAATGAACAACGGAACGTTATAACGGTCAGTAAACCAATTTAAGGAATACCGGAGTCCAATGGGATCAATCTGCCAACCCCAGTCGCTGGCTTTCACATACTCATTCTTTACATAATCTTTCCCGCCCCGGAAGTCATAAGCCGGATTATCCTCATGATAGGCAGTACTATAAGACATATAATAGCTGAAGCCGATGTAGTCCACACATCCCTTCCGCAAGGTCTCTTTGTCTTCCTCCGTCCAATCGATATTAAAGCTTTTTCTCTCCCAATAACGTAAAATATGGGAAGGGTACTCACCCTTAACATGGACATCGGTATAGTAGTACCGTTTCTGCATAGATTTCTGTGCCATCAGCACATCTTCCGGGCGGCAGGAAACTGGATAAACCGGGCACATGGCGATCATACATCCGATCTTAAAATCCGGATTAATCTCATGTCCCCGCAGGACTGCCCTGGCGCTGGCCACCAGTTCATAGTGGGCTGCCTGATACATCAGTTCCTCTGGGTTCTCTCCTTCCTTACACAGAATTCCAGAGTTGTAGTAAAGCATCCTGGTATCTCCACTTCCCACATCTGCCTGGTTGTTGATCTCATTAAAGGTCATCCAGTATTTTACCTTATCTTTGTACCGCTTAAAACAGGCCACTGCAAACCGCTCAAAGAAATCGATCAGCTTCCGGTTGCGCCACCCGCCGTACTTCTGCACCAGATACAGCGGCATCTCAAAATGACTTAGGGTAATCACCGGCTCAATTCCATATTTGAGACACTCGTCAAACAGGTCGTCATAGAACTTAAGTCCCTCTTCGTTCGGCGTTTCCTCATCTCCGTTGGGGAAAATCCTGGGCCAGGCGATGCTGGTACGAAAACACTTAAACCCCATCTCACCGAATAACCGGATGTCCTCCTTGTACCTGCTGTAGAAATCAATGGCTTCATGGTTGGGATAGTTCTCCCCTTCCACAATGGTTTCAGTTACTCTCCGCCTGGTTTTCACATCTCCGGCAGTGGTGACATCCATGATGCTTAATCCCTTTCCACCTTTGTCATAGCCGCCCTCCAACTGATGAGCTGCCACCGCGCCTCCCCAGAGAAAATCCTTTCGAAATCCCATGATATGTAACTCCTTTCTCTTTCTGCTTTTATTCTGCTTTCATTATGCTTTTATAATACTTTTATTATGCGTTCGTTATACTATAACTCTGCCCTTTTTATCATCCTTGCATACTTCCGTCTTGAATCTTCCACCAGATCGATCCTTCCGTCTGAAAGAAAGGTATCGATTCGTGACGCATACCACCAGTCTCCTACACCGACAGGAGTTTTTCCCAAAATATCCCCGATCAGCCTGCCTTCCTTCACCGGCTTCCGGGTAAGCCTCTGCCAGATAAGGAAGTCATAAAAATCTTCCTTCACACCCATCAGTTGCCCATTTACAACAGCCCTCAAGGGAGCATTCTCCTGTTTTAACTCTGCCCACAGAATCTCTTGCATTCTGCGTTCTTCTTTTGACAGCTGCTTCTCAAACTGCAGAAAATAGGAAAATTCTTCCGCTGACACCTCTCCCCAATTGTGATAGAAAGTAATGCTTCTTTCCTTGACGCGGTATTCCGGCATCTTCACCACAGAGATGGGATTGTCAAACCCTTTCATCCAGCCGCACACAAAAGAAAGGCCGCACCTGGAATAGGGAGCATCACTGTACCAGATTCTTATATCCTCCCCAGCCTTCAAGTACCCTTCCAGCCTTTTTAATTCCCTGCTATAAAGGTCGATGGCCTGGTTTAGTTCTTCTCCGGTCTCTTCCTCCTCCCACTGTTCCTGAGAATACATGGAAAAAATCAGATCTCTCCTGTAAGGACTGTCTGGTGCCTTATTAATGTCTCCAATATCCAGCATAAATCCCAGGCAAATCACCTCATCCGGGCTTCCTGGCACCCATTCCACAGCTTCTCTGATGTTTGGTGCTGGCTTGTCTTCTCTCCCCCTTATAAATGCAGTGGGACCGTCATTCTTTCTTCCCAAGATCGTTCTGTGCTTTGCCACCTTCATCGATGCGGCTTCACTCTCGCCAAACAGCACTTCGATCACCCTCTCTCACCTCCCTTCTCTTTCCAGACACAAGATTCACCATTCCCTTTGGGATGCTTAGAATGGTTCCAACACAGTTGCTAATCATTATTGATATCGTTCTCCTTAAGTATAATATAGTTATCCTAGATTCGCAACCGAATTACCTCTGGAAAGACAAATACTAAACATATCACCACCGGATTTCTCAGGTTCCGGCATGGGCGATTACATCTCCACGTGAAATCAGCTGCCTTGTTGGTATTTGTCTGCCTTTGAACCACTTCTCTTGCCGTTTTCAGCATAAAAAACCTCCAAAGCAGCTTTGGCTGTTTCGCCTGTCTACTTTAGAGGAATCCTATCATTTCTGTCTTTCCCGGCATCAAACCGTTTTTTGAACATGGTCATACACAATTTTTATCATGTCCTTATAGGGATGGGCCATACAGGTACCGCCAAACCAAATATAGGGCTCGTCCCTTTCCCTTTCCCCATTGCACACTTCCTCCACCGCACGGATATGGGCATCGCAAAAGCTTGCTTCCACCAGCCTATGGCTGTGTCCGGTTAAAATGTAATCAAAGGCATCTCTAAGTTCCTGCACCTTTTTCAGAGATTTCAAAAACACATCCATAGGAAGGGATTCCGGCAGCTGCATCCATGTATGCCCATTGATGCTGTCGCCAGTAAAAAGGATCCGGTCCTGACGATCTAAAAGGACGATTCCCCCTGGCGTATGGCCAGGAAGCTCATACACCTCCAGCACCAATCCACCCAGGTCAAAACTCATTCCTTCCTCTGCTGGAAGAAACGCTGCCGGCTTTAATCCAGCCTTATGAATCTGTTCCTGAAACGTTTCATTCTCATAAAATGATTCCGCAATGGGAATATCTGCAGGATGGAGATAGGCTTGCTCAAAATAAACATTCCCATAGATATGATCTGGATGCCCATGAGTATTCACCACTGTAAGAGGCAGACTGGTAAAACGCTCTGCCAACTCCTTCACATTCTCATAGCCATTCATCGTATCGATGATAAGCCCCCGCTCTCTCCCTGTCACAAGATATCCTGTACCTTCGTTATTGTCATCCATCAGCCAGATATGATCATTAATCTGGGTTACTTTTATTCGATTATACATTTTCTTCCCTCACGCCTCCTCAAATGCACGGTATCCAAGCTTTTTAGACACTTCAAGGGCTATCTCCCGAAATACATCCAACCGCTCATTGAGCCTCTCATCTGTCATACGCCCTTTAGGCCCTGTCACACTCATTCCCGCAATGATCCGTCCCTGGGCATCAAACACTGGAAAAGCAAGGCAGCGGATCCCCAATTCACGCTCCTCCTCGTCATAGGCATATCCACGCCTTCGAATCCTCTCCAGTTCTTGCTTCAGGCTCTCTTTGGTCACATAGGTATTCTCCGTAAACTGAGGAAGTCCTTTCTTTAAGATAAATTGCTCCAGTTCTTCGTCACTATAATTCAGTAAAAGCAGCTTTCCATTTCCTGTGCAGTGCATTGGTGCCGCATTCCCTACATACTGGATGGCCATCAAGGAGGAATTCGTATCCCGAATCACATCAATATAAACGGAGCTCATGTTCTCTTCCACTGCAATGTTGGTTGATTCCCCAAACTCCCTGGTCAGCCTCTCCAGATATGGCCTTGCAATCATTTTCAGGTCCTTGTGATTGCTTACATGGTTAGCCAGCGCAACAATCTTAAATGTAGCAGAATACTTTAATGTCGCAGGATTCTGCTGTATGTATCCTTTGTCCATCAAGGTATTCAGATACCGTGTCGCGGTGGTATTGGTCATTTTTAGATCTTTTGCAATATCAAGAAGCCGCACCGGTGCCTGCTTCAACACCAGATACTCCAGAACAGACAATGTTTTCTCCCCTGATTGTATTCCAGGAGTTTTCGAATTCTCAGCCATAGCAATACACTCCTAAGTTTTAAGCTACAGATACCACTTTACTACTATGATAAGAGAATTTTCTATTTTTTGCAAGCAAATTCCAGATTGTTTCATCATCTTTCTTTCATCATCTTTGCAATTCACACCCAAGCCAGATTCCATCCGATTTTTACTTTATGTAGGTGTGAAAGTAACTCATCATTTTCCTTGTCAAAAAGCAGTATCTGCCTTTACTAACTGGCAGATACTGCTCTTAACTACAAGGTAACGTTTTAACTACTTTCCCTATTAAAGATAACATCTTATGTTGGTATTGATTTCACATCCACTACTGCCCGGCACTTATCACGATCTTTTTAACAAAGTTCATGATGATCTGTGCAGCCTGTGAACGGTTAACCAGATTTTTAGGGGTCCAGGCTTCCTCTTCGAAGACACTGACAAGGCCGTTTTTCATAGCCCAGTCCATCGCCTTTTGTACATCACTGGCCATAACGTCATCTCTATTGTCGGATGAAGCATCAACCGCCGGCGAGCCCTGATACTTCCAGAGCATTACCGCCAATTGGCCGCAGGTAACCGTGCTGTTTGGATTGGCTTCATCCCTCATATCGCGCGCAGCCGCCCATTCCATGCTCTTCTCATACCATGTGGAGCCGCCATCTGTCTTTACTCCATCCAAACGAGCCAAAGCCGTGGTCAACATAGCACAAGTCATGGGACTGCCAGGGGCAAATGTAGATTCTGTTGTGTTATAGAACAATTCTCTGGCAGAGATAAACGATACTGCATCCTCATACCAAGCCCCGGCGGGAACATCCGAAAATTGCTTACTGTTATCCATAATTTTTATTGTGGCCCCATTGGGTAAAGATACTACAACGCAATCCTCTGTCGCAACAGAACCTTCCATTACATGTGTGGAACCGTCTGCATTGACCATAACTGCCACAGTACCTGGAGTAGGCGCAGTGGCAGGAATCGCCACTTTTACCAATTCCTCTCTCTGGGTATAAACCGTTATAGCCTGTGCCGTTGACACCTCTTTTGCTACCGGAACGGCCAAAATAGGCAACGTTACGGCTTCGCCATTCTTCCTGGCAGTAGCGATGGCCGATCCGGATAATCTGGCTTCCATCTCCGTCACGCCGTTAACCTGATCTGTAATGATAATGACGGTTCCGTCTTTTTGCGTCTTCGTCGTGATTCGGGAACCATCGGCTCCCCAATTGAATGATGTTGAAACCGTTTGGTTTCCGGAATAATCACTGCTGTACCCACTGTCGTCATCCGAGCTACCGCTAGAACTGTTTGAAGAACCACTGGACGATCCGCCGGAAGGACGATCCGGTTCAGGCGGGCGATTGCCGCCTGGATCCGTATTGTCTTCACCGCTGCCGTCACCAGGAGCCGGGTTCTCGGGAGTTCCAGGGTTCTCAGGAGTTCCAGGATTTTCGGGATTCCCAGGAGTTCCAGCTGACATATCTTTACCGCAATTATCGCATTTACCGTCATTGTCCGTATCGACATGATTCGTACAGGACTCACTTTCACCAGGCTGAAAATCTCCGGGATCATTGGGATCTGATGCGAAAGGATCGTCAAACTCAGCGTCATACACTATTGTTGTGTTCTTTAACGTAGGTTCCAAATATGGAGTCATCATGGCCTTCCATTCCGCCTCACTGCCGCCAAAATAGATGGTCTGTACACCACACGATTCAAACGCTCCTTGGCCAATCTCCTGAACGCTTGCCGGTATATACAGCGAAGGAAGCAAAAGACAGGAGGCGAACATACCTGCGCTAACACGGTCTGCTGTCTGAGGCAACGTTACATGAGTCAACTCCCAACACTGGGAGAACAAATTGTCACCTAGTGTTACCTTTCCATTGCCAGAAATAAATCTCACACTGACCATTTCCTTACAACTCATAAACGCCCCCGCTCCCACGGATATAATGCTTGCCGGAAAATCAATGTAGGACAAAGAGGTACAGCCTTGGAAAGCGGTGTCTCCAATAACTTCCACTCCCTGGGAAACTGTTGCGGAGGTTAAGTTGGCACACATAGAAAAAGCGCTGTTCCCAATGGTCTTGACACTGCCGGGAATCGTCACTGCCAGCAGTTCAGATTTACTAAACGCATTCTGTCCGATGGCCGTTACGCTGTCAGGGATATACACATCGAGAGCCTTGCTCCCATAAAAAGCATAATCCCCTATGCTGGTAACTCCGTCCTCAATAACAATGGTGTAATATTCATGGGCGCTCCATGGCTGGTTATTCTGTGAGTAATTCGACATCGCTCCGCGACCAGAGATGGTCAGTACCCCTCCATTGGTCAGCGACCAGTTTAAGCTTCCCGCTGTGCCCTGGTCAATCACTTCGTCAGCCTCAGGGTCATCCGGTGAAACATAGCCTGCAGGATAACGCGTAATAATAAAGTCCGCGTTCTCGACCTCCGATATGCTCATGGAACGTCCCCAGTGGACAGATTTACTATAGTTTGCCTCAGCTACCGTCACACCTCCAGCAGTCTTTTGGAGTACGATGACGCTATGGCTATTGTTATTCACCCGTAGAATATCTCCTACCTTTACATCATCGAATGCAAACTTCCCTTTCTCGATTGGCCTTGCTGGCAGATTGCCGAAGGCCTCATCACTAAGGATGAAGGCAAAGGCCATACAGCCAACGGCGCTTTTTGCCCCATAAATGGATCCGCCCTTCCATACATAGGCATCACCAAGCTCACCTTTACTTCCATAAGGCTCATAATTTGTCCATGTCATCCCCTCGGGATACGTTTCCTTTAAGGCAGTCATTGCCTCATAGGCTTCCTGATAGGTCGGGACATCCCCTTCTGCTGCTAAGGCAATTCCCTCCATGGAGTCATATCCACAGTCATTACATACGCCATACTCATCGTAGCTGTGCTCTGCATAACCGTCCTTCTCGCTGTCGTCAGCCGTAAAGCAGTCCTCTGCCTCGCACTCGTGCCAGTGATACGTTCCATCAAAGTTCCAATCTACAGACCAGATATGCTCGTGAACATCGGGTATGAGACCTGCAGGTTGTTTTATCTGGGAGTTTTCCAAATTTCCTAATGATTCGTCCTTTGGAGTTTCAGGCAAACCATCTTCTTTGGTCTTCTCCTCGATTTCCTCTTCCGTCTTCTCTCCTGCCTCTTCCCCGGTTTCTTCCTCCCCGGTACCCTTTCCGGACTCTTCTTCGGCTTCCTCCCCGGTTCCTTTTCCAGACTCTTCTTCGGCTTCTTCCCCGGTTCCCTTTCCGGACTCCTCTTCGGCTTCTTCCCCGGTTCCCTTATCGGACTCTTCCTCGGCTTCTTCCCCGGTTCCCTTTCCAGACTCCTCTTCGGCTTCCTCTTCAGTTCCCTTTCCGGGCTCCTCTTCAGCTTCTTCTCCGATCTCCTTCCTGGACTCTTCTTCGGCTTCCTCCCCGGTTCCTTTTCCAGACTCCTCCTCGGCTTCTTCTCCGATCTCCTTTCCAGACTCCTCCTCGGCTTCTTCTCCGATCTCCTTCTCGGCTCCCTTTTTCATTTCTGCTTCACTTTTTTCCATGGTCTTGCCGGGCACCAACTCCGCTCCTGTATCCACCGTTATGGCAGGCTGGGCATCCTGCTCAATAGTTTTGGCCGCTGCTTCCATTCCCACATTAGAGAATAACATAGCAAACGTCACAACCAATGAGATTACCCCTTTTTGTTTCCGTTTCAAGTTCACTTAACCTCCTTTATTAATACATATACTCCAGCTTGCCCGAACAGAGAACCAATTTGGTTACACCTCTTTCCAGAGCGATTATATTATACTATAATAATCCAGTCTCTACCAGACTATTTTCATCGACTAAGCTTATTTTTTATTTTCGATTTTTTCGATTCCCTCTCCAGTCTGCAAGAGATAGGTTTCACCTGCACCAAAACACGATCTGGCTCCTCACCTACCACGCGCTCTATCTACACCGCAGCTTCTCCGCCACTTTTTTCTCTATCCTTGAAATATTTGGCGTTCTCCTGTAAACAACCACCGCTGTTGTCGGCTCAACAACTGGCTCCTCCTTCTTGCCACAGCCTGGAAGAGCGAAAAGACTGATACCCATAATCACTACAAAATACTTCTTTCTCATAACTGTTTTCCTTTCTGATATGGTGAGGGGTATACCCTGTGCGTTTGAGCATCCCCTGATACTTAGTGCTTACCTGTTGCTGTTGTAGAGTGGGTCAACTGGAAATCCGCCTGCGTCACATGAACGCCGCACAAGATAATGTTACCACTCGCCAGAGCCTCGCCCTTATTGTCGGAACCTGGGCCAGGGATGTAAGTCTCTCCTCCGGATTTTGTGTATACCCCTGCATCAAACCATAAGGTCAGGCGGAACTGGCCATTCTGGATACCGTTGCCCTCCATGGCAGTACCCATGTCCATCTTATCCTGGACAATGATGTCCTTGAAAGTACCCCTGGGAGTTACGAAACGGCGCATTACAATCGTTCTGACCTCCTCATCGTACCAATGGGAGCCATTACCCAACTGTACCTGGTCTCTCCCTATCGTCTGAGCTTGGGATTTGTTTTCGCTGGAGTTTTCATGCTCTATGGACTTGATGACAGCCTGCTTCATTTCGCTGGCCTCGAATAGTGCGTCTGCCTCGGCCTCGGAGCAGGCGTAATCCTCCGCCAACTGCTTGATGAAATCTTTGTACCCCTGCTCTGTTTTTACGATATCACCGTGCCTGAATACCAGAGGATAAGAACCCTCCTCCTTACTGTTGCTGGCTCTTGTTGTGAAGCCGCCAACGGTTGCGGAGAAGTTATTGTATCTCTTAGTTCCTGCGGTCATCTCAAAGTCGGCTTGATAGCTCCTCGGACTGAGCATGGCGCCTGCCCACTGCATGTACTCCTCCAGCAGCTTACTGCGATTGTTCGTCATATTACCCCAAGCTGCCTTCACATCATTACTCTTAGTCGCCACCACCCGTAAAACGGGTGGCTCGGGACGCGGGCTCTAAGCCCGCCCTACTTGGCTGCGCCTCAAGGCGCTGGCTTTCTCTTTAAGGCCATGGCAAGACTGCCGTTAGCAGTCTTCCCACGGCTCCGTTCAAGCCACATTGCTTTTGACTCGTCGCTTCCCCTAAAAGGGCCTTCGTACTACT
>CANDZL010000106.1:0-10903 GCA_947425205.1 uncultured Hungatella sp.
TATGAAAGACTAAACGCAATCATGCGCTAAAAGAGTAGCGTTTAAAAATACATTTTAGGACCAAGATTGGGCAGAAGATTTTTATTGACAAAATAAATTGTTTGATATAGAATAATCGATAAAATTTTTAAAGGGAGGAAATTGCGATGCAGAAATTGGATAACAGGCATTTGGAGGCAGCGTTTTCTTATCTGAGATTGGAACCGGAGTTTAACTTGTTTCTGATTGGGGATCTGGAAGCCTATGGGATGGAGCATGAGAATGTATCCTGCTATACAGATGACGATTGGAAGTCAGATATGGAATTTCCTTACTTTATATTAAACTACCGGGGAAATGTGCTGGTTTACAGCAGGGATGAAACCTACGATGCAGAGAAGGTAGCTGATTTTCTGAATGAAACCGATCCGGAAAATATCAGCGGAAAGGATGACATTGTCAAACGGCTTGTTCCCTATCTGAAGGACAGGATATCCAAGCCTATGTATCTGGCCAGGTTGAATCAGATTGGAACCGAAGAGAAGGAAAAATACGGCGACATGATGAAGCAGGTGCAAAGATTGGGAGAAAAGGATATTCCAGCGGCCTATGACCTATATTTGACCATTGATGAATTTGCCTATACATACCGCAGAAAAGAAAAAGAGAAATGTTATGAGGATATTCGCCAGAATATTTCCGTAATCGGACGTACTTACGGTATCTTTGAGGGGGATGTGTTGGCAGCGGTTGTACAGACTTCAGCGGAGAATACAACGTCTGCTATGGTGGTAGGTGTGGCGACCAGGCCTGAGATGAGAGGAAAAGGGTATGCCAAGGCGGCGATACTGAAGTTGTGCCAGGACTGTCTGGAAGAGATGGATTTCCTGTGCCTGTTCTTTGAGAACCCGGTAGCAGGAAGAATTTACCACGCTGTTGGATTTAAGGATATGGGGATGTTTACTATGATTCGAAAGAGGGAGGCATAGTAAGGAAAATTGGTGAAAAAAACCGGTATAATTGCTTTTCTTTTTTGGCTGAATTTGTTAAAATAATAGCAGAAATGGGTTGGCCATTTTCGGAAAATGTTGCAGGAAAAGGAGAGGATTGACATGGCAAACAGAATCGTATTAAATGAAACCTCCTATCATGGCGCAGGTGCTATTAAGGAGATTCCGGCAGAGGTAAAGACAAGAGGATTCGCGAAGGCGTTCGTATGCTCGGATCCGGATCTGATCAAGTTTGGGGTTACGAAGAAGGTGACTGACGTGCTGGACGGAGAGGGGCTGGCTTATGAGATTTATTCCGACATCAAGCCGAACCCGACCATTGAGAACGTACAGAGCGGTGTGGCAGCATACAAGGCTTCCGGAGCGGATTATATCATTGCCATTGGCGGAGGCTCTTCTATGGATACGGCCAAGGCAGTGGGCATCATCATCAATAACCCTGAGTTTGAAGATGTCAGAAGCTTAGAGGGTGTGGCTCCTACCAAGAGGCCGTGCGTACCGATTATCGCCGTTCCCACTACTGCCGGTACAGCTGCAGAGGTTACGATTAACTATGTTATCACAGATGTAGAGAAGAAGAGAAAATTTGTGTGTGTAGATACCCATGATATCCCTGTAGTGGCTGTCATTGATCCGGATATGATGTCCAGCATGCCAAAAGGCTTGACTGCAGCAACTGGTATGGATGCCCTGACTCATGCAATTGAAGGCTACATTACCAAGGGCGCATGGGAGATGACCGATATGTTCCATTTAAAAGCCATAGAGATTATTTCCAATTCCCTGAGAGGTGCTGTTGAGAATACACCGGAAGGAAGAGAAGGCATGGCTCTGGGACAGTATGTGGCTGGCATGGGTTTCTCCAATGTAGGACTGGGAATCGTACATTCCATGGCACATTCTTTAGGGGCTGTCTATGATACGCCTCATGGTGTTGCCAATGCAATCCTGCTTCCGACGATCATGGAATACAATGCTCCTTGCACAGGTGATAAGTACAAATATATTGCCAAGGCTATGGGGGTTGAGGGTGTTGACGCTATGAGCCAGGAAGAGTACAGGAAGGCAGCTGTGGACGCGGTGAAGAAGCTGTCTCAGGATGTTGGAATTCCGGCTGATTTAAAGGCGATTGTGAAGGAAGAAGATGTTCCGTTCCTGGCAGAATCTGCATTTGCCGACGCATGCCGCCCAGGCAATCCGAGAGATACCTCTGTGGAGGAGATTATTGATCTGTACAAGTCTTTGATGTAAGGAAAGAGATAACAAAAGCGGCCTCATGCTGGGTGATTCATGGGGCCGCTTTTTTGTGTGCTGGGATATGATATCAGTGGAACGGGATGGGATGTTTTTGTGATAGAAACAGATAAATAGAAACAGATATAAGAATATAAGCGAAATACTTCTATTATTTGTGAGATTCCCTTTAAAATAAAGCTGGAAGCAGTGAATTCCAGTTAATGTGCGTTTTAGGCTTCTTTTGCAGCTGAAAAGACCGGCGAATGTGAGAGGCCGAAGGTATGTGTAAAGAAACGGAGGAAATCTCAGTGGAAAGTACGAAAGAAAAAAAGAGAAAAACCATAACAGTTGGAGGGAAAGCAGAGCGGGGAGGAGGTGCGAAATCTACCAGTGATAAGACATCCAAGGAAATCTACGGATACATCCGTGTTTCTACCATTCAGCAAAACGATGACCGACAAAGGATCGCTATGGCAGAGCAGGGGGTGCCGGCGAAAAATATATTTTCAGACAAACAGTCTGGCAAGGATTTTAACCGTCCAGGCTATAAAGCGCTTCTGAGCGCCATTCGAGAAGGCGACAAGGTGGTAATCAAGAGTATCGACCGTCTGGGCAGAAACTTTAATGAGATTCTTGAACAGTGGAGGCATATTACGCTGGAGAAGAAATGTGGGATTGTGGTTTTGGATATGGATATTCTGAATACAGATGTGGATCGGGGCCTGTTGGACCGGCTGGTGTCAGAGATTATGATGATCGCCCTGTCCTATGTGGCACAGACAGAGAGGGAGATGATGCGCCAGAGAGTGTTTGAAGGGATCGCGGCGGCTAAGGAGCGAGGGATTCATTGTGGGAGAAAACCTATGGAGGTTCCAACATTTTTTAAAATGGTATATGATATGTGGAAGGAAGGCCAGATATCCGGCAGGGAGGCGGCAAGACAGCTGGGGGTGGATAACCATACATTTAAGAAATGGATTCGCCTGATGGAGGAGGTGATTTGAGAAGAGGAGGGAGGGGATAAATGGGTACAATTGGCTAAAAATGTTGGAACTTGCGAATGCGGCAGTGTGGAAAGTAGAGGAGTTATGTAGAATGGCCAGGACAGAATTGGGGTAAATGGAAACGTGTGGGGAAAAACCCATAGGTTTTTCCCCGAAAAACTATTGCAAATTTTTTCGTGGTGTGCTATCCTATACTCGTTAAATTGAAACAAAAAAAGAGCAAATTTTTGTAATTTGCCCGTTTTTGTGACACTCTTATAATTTTTTTAAGATAATTTCTGTAAATTTTATTTGATATCCAGATGACCAGGGTGTGGGGAAAAACCTATGGGTTTTTCCCCACGGATGGGATGAAAAAGCGGTTTAGAAGAGGCAATATTACAGGGAAAAACAGCGGTTAACAGATCGAGCATAACATCTTGAAAGAGTAAGAATAAGAACAGAGAGTTTCTTAGATTGGAGTGGATACTATATGTGGTGTGTTGTTTATGTGAAAGATGGTAGCGAAAAGCACATAGAGGATTTTGTTTCCGGCCTTCTTCCAGAAAGTATTCATGCACGGTGTTTTCACCTGATTCGGAGCAGAAGAAAGAAGTATGAAGGGCAGTGGCAGACTGTAAATGAGGATTTATTTCCAGGGTATGTATTTATCGATACGGATCAGCCAGATAGAGTGTACAGGGAGTTGAAGAAGACATCAAAGCCAAAGCTTTTGTTCAGTGATGATGAATATGTGTCTATATTGGAAAAACATGAATCTGATTTGATGGAAAAGCTTGCTGATGGAAACGGCAGGATCGGAATATCAAAGGTGAGAGTCGGGATAGATGGTAAGATCCATTATCTTTCTGGGCCGTTGTCAGGAATGGGAAGTATGGTGAGGCGGGTGAATCTCCATAAGCGAATTGCGGAAATAGAAGCTGACATTATGGGGAGAAAACGAACTCTGTATCTTGGGATTGAGATTGAGGCGGATGATAGGAGAAGTGCTTGTTAATGGAGAGAAGCCAGAGTGTGGTATGTGATACAGGTCTATACAGGGATAGAAGAAGAAATTTGTCAGCGGTGTCGGCGGAAGGTAATGGAAGAGGATGAAGATGTATTTGTCTTCCTGGCAGAAAAAATGACTAAGATCCAAGGACAGTGGACGCTGATAACCAGCCGCCTGTTTCCAGGATATGTGTTTGTGGAAACGGAAAGGATTACAGATTTTTTTATGCGACTGAAACGTATTGACGCTATGACGAAATTGCTGTGCACCGGAGAAGATATGACACCGATTTATCCGGAAGAAGAGCATTATCTTCGGCTACTTGGTGGAGAAGAGCACATTGTAAAGTATTCGGAAGGGTATCTGGAGGGCGAGAAACTAGTGGTTACTTCTGGCGCTATGGAAAACTATAAAGGAACCGTCAAGAAGGTGTTGCGGCATAAGAGGCTGGTAGTGTTGGAAGTACCGTTAATGGGAAGGACTGTGGAAGTCACCGTGGGGCTTGGAGTTGTAAAGAGGCAGTAGGAAAGCTCCCCCAAATAAGCGATAGAAACAAAAGCCATGGATAGTAAAAGACGCTTCGCGCGCTGTACAGGAAGTGGCGGACATAGGCTTTGACCGGTCAGGGCATGAAAATTGCGCTGGAGTGGCGAAGCATGCCCTGAGTGTATAAAAAGAAAAAACAGGATGAAGAAACAAAGGAACAAAGAGTATGTACAATTTTAAATCAGATTCGCGTTTTAAAGATATCCAGCCGTTTAGAGAAACGATTCATCTGGCATCTCCCACTATGCATGGGAGGGAACTCCAATATGTAGAGGAAGCGTTTGATTCTGGGTGGGTGACAACGGTTGGAAAAAATATTAATGAGCTAGAAAAAAGTGTGGCAGAGAAGATCAATGTAAAGCACGCAGTGGGGCTTAGCTGTGGAACAGCTGCACTGCACATGGCAGTGAAGCTGGCAGCAGAGAAGCTATATGGAAGCAGTACAGGCATCAGTACCCCATTGGGGCTTGGAAAGGGAGGAGCACTGAAAGGTGTTCGTGTATTCTGCTCCGATATGACTTTTGCTGCTACAGTAAACCCTGTTGTTTATGAAGGGGGAGAGCCTGTTTTTATTGATTCAGAATATGAGACATGGAATATGTCGCCGGAGGCATTGGAACGGGCATTTCGTATCTATCCGAATGTGAAAATTGTGGTTCTGGCACATCTTTACGGTACACCTGCAAAGATTGATGAAATCAGATCCATATGTAATGCCAATGGCGCGTTTCTGATTGAGGACGCAGCAGAAAGTTTTGGCGCATCCTATAAAGGAAGCCAGACAGGATGCTTTGGGGATTGTGCAGTTATTAGCTTTAATGGCAATAAGATCATTACTGGCAGTTCTGGTGGAATACTGCTTGCCAACAAGAAAGAAGATGCAGATAGAGTCCGAAAATGGTCTACCCAGTCCCGGGAGGCAGCTCCCTGGTATCAGCATGAAGAGCTTGGCTACAATTACCGGATGAGTAATGTGATTGCCGGAGTAGTGAGAGGACAGATAGAATATTTAGAGGAGCATATTGAGAAGAAAGCGAAGATTTATGAAAGGTATAAGAAAGGATTAGCGGGCTTGCCAGTACAGATGAATCCGTGGGATGGGAAGAATAGCGTACCGAATTTCTGGCTGTCCTGTCTGTTGATTGATAAAGAGTATATGTGCAGAACAGAACGATCAGAAAGAGGAGCCATCTATAAAAGTGAGCCAGGCAAGTCCTGTCCAACCGAAATTCTTGAGGCGTTGGCTTTTTTTAATGTTGAAGGAAGGCCAATTTGGAAGCCAATGCACATGCAGAATATTTATAGAAATAACGGATTCGTGACAGAGAATGGCTCTGGGAGAGGACGCAGTAATGCCTACATAGATGATGGAGAAATAGCTTTTGACACAGGAACAGATATTTTTAACCGGGGGCTATGCCTGCCATCAGATATTAAGATGAGTGATGTGCAGCAGCAGCGGGTTATAGAAATGATCTGGCGGTGCTTTGAGAAGGCGCAGACAAACTAATTTATTGTAGGCTTTGGAGGGCTGCAGATGAGGAAGTGGTTAAAAGCATCTTTGGTCGCTTTTTGCGTGATATCAGTAGCTGTAGGCGTAACAGACAGGATTCAAAATAAAGATTCCAGGCATAGGCCGGGATTCTATGAGAAGTACATCAAAAGAACACAAGACTTCTGGTGCAGCTTAGTAGCATTTGTTATTCTAAGCCCTGTAATGATCATAACAGCTTTGATGGTTAAATATAAACTCGGTTCCCCTGTACTATTTAAGCAAAAGAGACCAGGAAAAAATGAAAAGATATTCGAGTTGTACAAGTTTCGTACAATGATGGATGAGCGGGATGATACTGGGGATCTTCTTCCAGATGAAGCAAGGCTTACGGATTTTGGTAAAGCATTACGTGCCACATCCATTGATGAGTTGCCAGAACTGATCAACATTATTCGTGGAGAGATGTCAATTGTTGGGCCTAGACCCCTTTTGGTTGAATACTTACCACGTTATAGTCAGGAGCAGAGGCACAGGCATGATGTTCGCCCAGGATTAACGGGAATGGCTCAGGTAAGCGGGAGAAATGGGATTTCCTGGGAAGAACGGTTCGAGGAAGACTGTAACTATGTAAAGAATATCACATTCTTGACGGATTGGAATATCATTTTTAAGACCGTAATATCCGTATTAAAAAGAACAGGAATCCATTCAAATACCAGTGTCACGATGGAAAAATTTCAGGGAACAAAGATCAGATGAAACGGTTGATAATTATTGGAGCAAGTGGACATGGGAGAGTTGTGGCAGATATCGCACAGCTTAATGGATATGAAAGTATTGTTTTTCTTGATGACAATGAAAAGTTAATAAGCTGCGGAAGATACAATGTGGTTGGAACAAGTTCAAGAGTGAGGCAGTTAGAAGGAGATATTTTCATTGGCATAGGAAATGGCCAGATTCGTCAAAGATTTTGGGAGCAATGTAAAGACAGGCTTGTAACCTTAATTCACCCTAATGCGATAATCGCCTCTGATGCTGAAATAGGCCTTGGAACTGTGATTATGGCAGGGGCTGTAGTGAATCCTGGGTGCCGAATCGGCAAAGGTGTAATAGTGAATACCTCTTCCTCTATTGATCATGATTGCAGGATTGGTAATTATGTTCATGTAGCTGTAGGGGCACATTTATCTGGAACTGTGAGTATAGGAAATCATACATGGCTTGGAATTGGTGCTGCAGTTAGCAATAATGTAGCTATATGTGATAATTGTATAATTGGTGCAGGCGCTGTTGTAGTTAAAGATATAAGGGAACAGGGAATCTATGTAGGCGTTCCGGCCAAGAAACTTGAAAAGGATATAAGGCAAAGAGGATCAATTTGATAAATGAAACAGGCATTAGTAGTTGCAACCGTTTTTCGGTTTTTGAATTTTGAAAAGAGCGATATTGAGATCCTGCAATCCATGGGGTATGAAGTGCATGCTGCTACCAACATGCGGGAGGCAAAATGGCTTCGTGACGATGGGATATTTGATGGAAATCCGATTATCAGACATCAGATAGACTTTGGCAGGACCCCTTTTTCTAAATTGAATCTTAGAGCCTATAGACAGATAAAAGAATTGCTAAATACTTATAATTTTAATATTATTCATTGCCATACTCCTGTGGCTGCAGCAATTACTAGAGTAGCAGCCAGAACTTTTAGAAGGAAAGGAACATATGTCATTTATACCAGTCATGGATTCCATTTCCATAAGGAATCAGGATTGAAAAACTGGATTTTATATTATCCAATTGAATCCTTCCTGGCCAGATGGACCGATATGATTATAACGATTAATAGAGAAGATTTTTCTGTAATAAGAAAGTTTAAAGTAAAAGAAAAACGGTATATTCCAGGTGTAGGAGTCGATGTTGAGCATATCCATAACGTAAAAACAAACAGAGAAAAGTTGTTGAGAGAATGGGGGATTCCTGATAACGCGTTTGTTATCCTATCTATCGGAGAATTATCTGAAAGAAAGAATCAATCGGTTATTATACGGGCACTGGGAGATATAAATAATGACAAGATTTACTACATATTATGTGGAACCGGCGAAAAGCAGGCCGAACTTCAGAGGCTGGCGCGAGAGAAGGGGATAGAAGACAGGATCATATTTACTGGACAGAAGGATCATGAGTACGTAATTCGGCTGTGCCATGCAGCTGATCTTGGGGCAATTCCGTCTGTAATTGAGGGATTAGGATTGGCTGGAATTGAAATGTTAGCTGCCGGAACTCCGTTAATTGGTTCAGGCGTGCATGGAATAAAAGATTATTTAATTGATGGAGAGACTGGAATTGCATGTGATCCATATGATTCTTCAGATTTTAGAGATGCAATCATTAGATTGATGTGGGACAGGGAAGAATTAGAAACGTATAGAAAGAATGCTTATAAGACAGCAAAAAGATTTGATATAAACCGTTCGAAAAAGATGATGAAAAAGAATTATGAATCTGTTGAAAGGAGAAAATAAGAGAGCCATGAAGTATTGCTATGGTTTGGTGGTTATTTTGTTTAATCCAGACATTGCTGTGTTAAAACGCATAAAAAAATACGAAAAGTCCTTCCGTTATATTCTGCTGACAGACAACACAGATGACTATAACCGGATGGATCCTAAGATTAACAAAGGGATAGAAACTCTAAAAAAGAGCCCATACATTTATTATCACCATATGGGTGGAAATAGAGGGATGAGCGAGGCGCTAAATTATGCGTATACATGGGCATGGGAAAATGGTATTGACTATCTTCTTACAATGGATCAAGATACAGATTATGAGAAGATATGCATAGATAAAATGATTGAACAGATTGAACGTGATAAGAAAGGAAAAGTAGCGATCTACTCATCTAATTGGAGAAAAATATATATACTTGATGGATGTGAAGTATATGGTCCATGGAGATATAAAGAAGATGTGTTGCACATTAGCAATACCATGACATCAGGGAGTTTTTATGATGTTAGGATTATGCAAAAGTATCTGCCTTTGCCTAATTTGTTTATCGGCATGGTTGACACGGATATTTCCTGTTCTGTTAAAAGAGATGGTTTCAAAATTTTAATGGTAGGAAGCTCAAAGATCTCACAGCGTATTGGAAGCCCTGTTAAGTATACAAAATGGAATTTGATTCTGCACAAAATTATATTGAGTCGCCAAAGATATTATTATATGGCGAGAAATAGTAGATATTTGATAAAAAAATATTCTGAAGACAAAAATCTTGTCAAAATGATAAAAGTAGCAAGAATAAGAATAATAGGAAACCTACTATTTTGTGAGGAGAATAGGGTACAAAAGTTAAAATATTGGATTAAAGGGAATATGGATACGATTTAGATGTTATAGTTTAAATTTAAGAGCAAAAGGAACAATATGAATGCAGGTTTAACACATTGTGAAATTGAAATTAATGATTATGTGAGGCAAGATATTCTTATTGGCATTGTTACTTACAATCCAGATATTTCTCAACTGAAAAGTACAATAAGAAAAATTCCGGACGATGGATTTTGCTGTATTATCGTAGACAACTCATCAGGCAATTTGTGCAGTATCAGGCAACTGCTAGATGGGAATGTACATATGATCGAAAATCCAAATAATTATGGGATAGCAAAAGCCTTGAATCAGATTATGGAATACGGCAAAGATTTGGGATATGAGTGGGTATTGTTATTAGACCAGGATTCAGATTATCCATTTGATAAATTTAGAGTGATGGCCAATATGTGTAATAATGAAAATGCAATTATTTCACCGGGGATTTATGATAGGAAAGGGGAATGCTTTGTACTGACTGATCCAGGATCTGGAGTTAGAAGTATAGAGAAATGTATTACATCGGGATCCCTAACTCAAATTAAGGCATGGGAGCGAGTTGGAGGATTTGACGAGAATCTGTTTATCGATGGAGTCGATTTTGACTTTTGCAAAAGAATCAGAGGTGCTGGATACAGGATCATTCAAAATGCAGATATTATTATGACACATGAGATAGGAGATTACCGTATCAAACGTATATTTTTATGGCGAATTAAGTATAATTGGCACACGGCCGGCAGGACCTATTATATTGTTAGAAATATGGTTTATATGGAACGGAAATATAGGGACAGAAATTATCTGCTGCTTAGACTAATCAAGCGATTATTGGAAATTTTGCTTTTATATGACCAGAAAAGACTTAGACTAAGGTATTTCTGTGAAGCCTTAAAGGATGGTAGAGCCCTTCGTTTGCCCCAAATCTAGGAAAACTGTTTAGTTGAGGTATATTTCATGACAAAATCATTAACAAATAAAAGAATCATACTTTCTTTTATGGCAATATGGTTATTTTTAATGATGGCTATTCCAAGCATAGACAGTAGAATAAAAATGATTTCTTTAGCGATATTCATAGTTGGACATGTGTTACTAAATAATGTTAAAATTAGCGATGCTATGATATGGCCGCTTCTGATATGGTTATTGTTTTTTCTATTTACTTTTATCAATGCATCAATCAATGAATTCAGATTTGACACATCACTATTTGAGATATACATAATCAGGCCAGTAGTATTTGTATTACTTGCGCCTGTCA
>CANDZL010000107.1:0-10612 GCA_947425205.1 uncultured Hungatella sp.
GGAAGATATGCGGTTTTGAGGGTATGTAAGGAAAGCCCGGAAAGAGAGAGAAGAGGAAGTAAGCGCGAGTGGCTCAGTTGGTGGAGCGCGACCTTGCCAAGGTCGAGGCCGCGGGTTCGAGTCCCGTCTCGCGCTCTTTTTAATGTTACGCCAAGGACTGAAAATACAAGGTTCTTGGCGTTTTTGTGTGTCTTATAAGCTGTAGACAGTTGTAGACAGGCTACAAAGCCCTGGAAATCAGGTCATAAGTTTCTTTTTCTGTCAATGGATTGTAGATGTAGCCCAGGGTGGTGGACAGACTGCTGTGTCCTAACAGCTCCCGTATGCAGTCTAAGGGCACCCCGTTGGCGTTCAGGTTGCTTGCATAGGTTTTCCGCATCTTGTGGGTGGACTTGGTAGCAACCCCCTGGCGCTCCGCGTATTTTTCCAGCACATAGGCAATCTGCCTTGAGGTAATCCGGCTTCCGTCCCTCATGAAAATATAATCCCCGTCCCTGTCCAGCTTCTGTAAAAGATTGACTGCCTTTGGAACCAGAACCACAAATCGGTCGCGGTTTGTCTTGGTGTGCTCCACAATGTCATATTGGTTTGCATCCTGGTTTCTAACTTCTTCACGCACGACGAGAATGAATCACAATCGGAGAATAACAAATTACAATCCAGACAATAACGAATTACAAGTGAACAAAAACAAACTACGTTGCACTCCTATTTTTAAGTTAGTACTTGACATAACCAAGTAGTAGGTATAATATAAAACCATAGGAAACCTAATCATGAAACCTGTTTTCCAGAAGAATGTTTCATGATAAAGGTCTGTAGAGGAAGCGATCAAATGAATGCACAGTTTAAAAAAGGGGTTTTGGAATTAATTGTGTTGGAATCTGTAAGGCAGCGGGATATGTATGGGTATGAACTGGTGGAAGAGGTATCCAAGGTGGTAGATGTAAATGAGGGAACCATATACCCGCTTTTAAAAAGATTGACGAATGAACATTATTTCGAGACGTATCTTCGGGAATCTACGGAAGGACCTCCCAGGAAGTATTATCATTTGACAGCGGCAGGGGTTTTATATCGGGATGGTTTGGAGAAAGAATGGAAGGAACTGTCCGAGAAAGTTGGGCAATTTTTGGAGAGTTGTAGACGAAAGGTGGATAATTAAGTCAGAAAGGGAAAGGAATGTATATGGATAAGAAAACATTCTTGTTGAACCTTCAGCACGCACTCTCTGTGCTGGAGGAAAAAGAATTGGAAGATATCATCAGTGAATATGAACAGCATATTGATTTGAAAGTAGAGAATGGTTTGACAGAAGAGGAGGCTATCGCCGATTTTGGAGCGATTTCGGAATTGACAGCAGAGATTCTGGAAGCATACCATGTGAGAGCAGATTATGGGACACATGCTTTTGGAAGGAGAGGGAAAAGGAATGGGGGATACGGGAAGGCTTCCCCAGGGATTTCCGGTGGATTGAAAAAGGAGAAACTATTTTCAGAAATATGGAGAAACATGAAAGATTGGGCAATCAGGGTAGGAAAGGCGGCCGGAAGGTGTGTCACCGTGGTCTGGACAGAGGCGAAGCAGGCTGTTGCATGGGGAAAAAAGCAGATAAGTCGTCCGTTTCGTTGGCTTTGGGAAGTATGGAATAAAAGCAGAAGGCAGAAGACAGGAGAAAGGTTGATAGCGACAGCAGAAGCGGTGCAGGGAAGCGAAGTAGAACACAAAACGTCGGGATATTATCCAAAGAGAAAAGGAATCCGGAGGAAGGTTTTTATGGAGAAAAGGGGATATAATACAAATCTGCAAGATGGAGAACTGTGTGGTTCTGGATCAGGGGAAGGAATCTTACATATGGCAGGGAGAGGAATCAGCAGATTGTTTCATGGATGTATTCGTGTAGCTATATGGTGCATCCGCCTTGGATGGAATGTGTGCTGTGTAGGAATTTCACTCATAATCTCATTTTTTGGCTTGTTTTGTCTGTATGGATTGGGGATTCTAATTGTGCTGCTGGTTCAGAATTACCCATTTTTGGGAATAACCGTCGGATGTTTGGGATTGGTGCTTTGTACATTTTCTTTAGCTGCATTTATGTTTAACTTGAGATGGGTTCCAGATAGACGGAAAGGCTCCAAAAGGGAGGAGGAAAACTGGAAAAGCCATAGAGAAGAGTGGATCAGGAGAGACGCAATCAGAGAAGGTGTGTCTGAAAGAAAGGCAGAGAAAGAGAACGCTGAAGGAACAAAAAAGCTTCTGATAGAGCTAATTCAGGAAGGTGCATATGAAATAGAGCAGAATGTGGATATGGAGGTAGAACAGCATGTGTAATGTGCAGAAGGCATTAATCGGAGTCTTTTTAACAGGAGTGTTATTGGCAGGCCTGGGTACAGGAATAGCATTGGGAGAGTTTTCATCTTTGAGTTATGGAGGCAAAGTGATAATTGGAGAGGAAGATCTGGTGACCAAAGAGATGGACTTTGAGATGCCAATGGATGGTAAAACGGTGATTTTGGCATATCAGGGCTATCAGGACAACTGGAAAGGGAATTTGATTGAAGACCCGGCTGTACCTGAAGGTATTATCCGATTTCAGGTAACATACAATGAAAAGGTGGTGGATCCCTATCTATACTATAATGAATATGAGCTGGAAGCGTTGACAGAAGAACGGCAGGAGGCATCGGAAGCAACACCTGGAGAATCTTTGGAAGCAGAATCAAGAGAGCCTGCAGAAGCAGTATCCGGAGAAGTACCAGGAAAGTCCACAGAAGCAGCAGAAGAAATATCGGGAGAGTCCACAGAAGTAGAAGAAGAAATATCGGGAGAGTCCACAGAAGTAGAAGAAGAAACATCGAAAGAGTCGTCAGAAGCAGCAGAAGAGCCCGCAGGGGCAGCACCAGAAGCAGAATTCGGAGAGTCTGTAAAAGCAGCAGCAGAAGAACCTGAAAAGGAGAGCCGGGAAGGGGCAGACGGGACAGACGGGACAGACAATGAGAACTATGAAAGCCAGGAGCCGGCATATGCCGGAGAACTATATTTGGTGATGAACTATAAAAGAGATGAGTTCCAGTTTTTTATGGAAAATAAAGATAAGGTTTTGGAGGATTTAAAGAATAAGTCCCTATCCAGTTACGAGATTCCATATATAACCGAAGTCATAGTTCGGGTAAACCCTGAGACGAAAGATTATGTAAAAGATACCTTGTTTGTATCTTGGAATTGATGGGATTAGCTGGGCAGCCTGCATTTAGCTGGACAGGAATTTTAGCTGGACAGGAATGCAGGCTGCCTGCTTCATTTAAAAGAATAGATGTTCAATCAAGATCTTAAGTCCCATCAGGATGAGAATTAGTCCTCCAGCCAATTCTGCTTTGGACTTATATTTCATTCCGAATATGGTTCCTACCTTCACACCTACAATGGATAGGGCAAATGTGATGATACCAATAAAGGAAACAGCGTAAGCGATTTGTACTTTCAGAAATGCAAAGGTAACGCCGACAGCCAGCGCATCTATGCTGGTGGCAACAGCCAGAATGACCATATCGGAAAAGGCCACGGAAGGATCCAGGCATTCCTCCTCTTTTCCGAAAGACTCTTTTATCATGCTGCCTCCAATAAGTGCCAAAAGAAGAAAGGCAATCCAATGGTCATAGGCTGTGATGGTATTCTGAAAACGGGAGCCTAAAAGATAGCCTAGCAGTGGCATCAATGCCTGGAAGCCGCCGAAGTACAATCCTATGATGAAGGCATTTTTTCCGTTCATCTTCTGCATGGACAATCCCTTGCAGATGGAGACAGCAAAGGCGTCCATAGACAGACCTACCGCTATAAGAAACAATTCGATCAATGACATACGAATCCCTCCTGGTTTCTGTCAGCCTTCCAAAGGCTTAATTTTTTGAGTATAGATTCTTTTCAATAAAACGCTGCTTAACGTCAGTGACATGATCTCTGCCAGAGGAATGGCGAACCATACAGCACCCAGGCCAAAAGCTTCGGCAAAAAAGTAAGCCAGCGGAAGGATGCATACCAGCTGCCTTGCAACTGACACAATCAGAGAATACATACCATTTCCCAAAGCCTGAAACACAGAGCCGACAATGATGCAGAATCCGGCAAACAAAAAACTTAGGCTGATAATCCGAAGAGCAGGGATACCGACTTCTAACATATGATCTGACGCATTAAATAATTCCAACAGCTGTCCTGGAAATACCTGGAAGATGGCAAGCCCTACCAGCATGATGGAGACAGCGGTGGCAATGCTTAACTTCATAGTATCCATGATTCGTTTTTTCTGCTGGGCCCCATAGTTGTAGGCAATAATCGGAATCATACCATTATTTAATCCAAATACAGGCATAAACACAAAACTTTGCAGCTTAAAATATACACCAAAGACAGAGACGGCGGTTTCCGAGAAAAGGATCAAGATCTTGTTCATTCCAAATGTCATGACAGAAGAGATGGACTGCATAATAATGGAAGGAACGCCTACCTGATAAATGGTACGGATAATTGCTGTCCGGGGACGGAACCCGTTTATATGCATGCGCACATCTGGATTTTTCCGGATATTGAAGTAAAAAGCCAGGAACATGGCTACGATCTGTCCGAAGACTGTGGCTGCGGCTGCGCCTCGGATGCCCATCTTTGGTGCGCCAAACAGGCCAAAGATCAGGATTGGATCCAGGATGATATTGATGATAGCTCCGCTTCCCTGAGTGATCATGCTGTAGAAGGTACGGCCAGTGGACTGCAGGATGCGCTCATTCATCATTTCCAGGAAGATTCCAAAGGAAAAGATGCAGCAGATGGACAGGTATTGGGTACCCAACTCTATGATAGCAGTATTGGAAGTTTGGCTGCTGAAAAAAAGATGGGCACCAAACAGGCCGAACAGACAGAATGCCAGATAGCTGAGC
This sequence comes from uncultured Hungatella sp., assembly GCA_947425205.1. Classification (GTDB taxonomy): domain Bacteria; phylum Bacillota; class Clostridia; order Lachnospirales; family Lachnospiraceae; genus UBA3402. The sequence goes on from CANDZL010000107.1 coordinate 4,932, forward strand.
ATTGCCAGAAAGATACCGTTTTCGGCGCTTTGGTCTGCAGCCTTTTGGTTCCGTTCGCCAAGGGAGCGGGACAGCAGTGCATTGACTCCAACACAAGTTCCGGCAGACACGGCGATCATCAGGTTTTGCAGAGGAAAGGCAAGGGAAACTGCAGTCAGGGCTTCCTCACCGATCTGTGCTACGAAAATACTGTCGATGATATTATACATGGCCTGCACTAGCATAGAGATGATCATGGGAAGGGACATGGAAAAAAGTAATTGGTTTACTGGCATGGTTCCCATTTTATTTTGTGAAGCGGTGGCTTGTTGAGACATGTAATTCCTCCTTTGAAAGCAAGATAAGTAAAAATAGTATCTTACCTATTCTAGGTGTTGCTGGAAAAAAAGTCAAGTATTAAGAAAATTTGGTATTGCAAAGGAAAACAGATTGTGCTATTATAAAGCATATTTTTTTAATGGCTGTGAAGGAGACTCTTGCCAGGGAGCTTGACAGGAAGAGGGCGTCACCGACTGAGAGCGCCGTCATGAGGGAAATGGCGAAGGGAACACTCCGGAGCCGGTATGCTGAACCCGGTACGGTGCTTTTTGTCAGTGAAGCTGCAACGTCAGTAGGCATATCCGTCTGGCACACGTTACGTGCGAAGAGAGGAGATATTGCTTTTTCATCTCAATGCGGGTGGTACCGCGGGAATTGCTTTATGACTAAGATCCCGTCCCGGAATATGTAACAGTATTCCGGGACTTTTTGTATGGAGAAATCCGTATTCCGGAATACAGGAGCGTGTAACACGCAGGTGACTTTAAGATTCTAGGAGGATGCGGCATGGAATTTATGGATGGAGTAAAAAAGAAGGATGTTGTTGAGATTCAGGAACTTTTAGACGGCGGATGCACAGGAAAGACAGTGACACTTCGCGGGGCAGTGCATACCATTCGGGACATGGGTGAAGTGGCATTCATTATCCTGAGGAAGGCCGGAGGGCTGGTACAGTGTGTGTATGAGGAAGGGGCCTGTTCCTTCCCTTTAAAGGAATTGAAGGAAGAATCCGCAGTGGAAGTAGTCGGGACTGTAAATTCGGAGGAGCGGTCGCCCCTTGGAGTTGAGATTCGTTTAAGAGAAATCCGTGTACTGTCACAGCCGGCGGAGGTACTTCCTATTGCAGTCAGCAAGTTTAAAATGAATGCGTCGTTGGAAGCAAAACTGGCTGTGCGTCCTATTTCCCTGCGAAATGTCCGGGAGAGGGCAAAGTTTAAGATTCAGGAGGGAATCGTAAAAGGGTTCCGTGATTTTCTGTCAGGACAGGGGTTTACAGAGATCCATACACCTAAGATCGTGGCCAGAGGGGCGGAAGGTGGATCCAATGTCTTTAAGCTGGATTATTTCAACAAAAAGGCAGAATTGGGGCAAAGCCCTCAGTTTTATAAACAGACTATGGTGGGGATCTACGACAGAGTCTTTGAGACGGCCCCTGTGTTTCGGGCGGAGAAGCACAATACCACCAGACATTTAAACGAATATATCAGCCTGGATTTTGAGATGGGCTACATTGATGGATTCCAGGATGTCATGGCTATGGAGACAGGATTTCTGCAGTATACAATGAAGTTTTTGGAGAAGGAATATAAACGGGAACTGGATATGCTGGAAGTGATTCTGCCAAATGTTGACAAAATCCCAGCTGTCCGCTTCGACAAGGCCAAGGAGCTGGCGGCGGAGAAATATAACAGGAAGATCAAGAACCCTTATGATTTGGAGCCGGAGGAAGAGATTCTGATTGGACGGTATTTTAAGGAAGAATATGACAGTGACTTTGTGTTTGTAACCCACTATCCTGCGAAAAAACGTCCGTTTTATGCTATGGATGACCCGGAGGACCCCAGATTTACCTTAAGTTTTGACCTGCTGTTTCGGGGGCTGGAGATCACAACAGGAGGGCAGAGAATCCACGACTATCATGAGATACTGAAAAAGATGGAGAGGCGGGGAATGGATCCAGCGGATATCCAGTCTTATCTTATGATCTTTAAGTATGGGATGCCGCCTCACGGTGGCTTGGGAATCGGCCTTGAGAGGCTGACCATGCGGCTTTTAAATGAACAGAACGTAAGGGAGACCTCCCTGTTTCCAAGGGATGTGACCAGGCTGGAGCCGTAAAGCTGATGTGTTGGGCAACTGGAAAGATCCAGAGCCAGAACATGGGCATACAGATTCCGCCCGGAACGAATCAACAGATAACCAGGAGGAGATGGAAGATGGCAAAGCTAATCAGTGATGAAGTCATAGACTATGTAGGCATTCTTGCGAAATTGGAACTTTCAGAAGAAGAAAAGGAAGAGGCCAAGAAGGATATGGGACGGATGTTAGATTATATCGATATGTTGAACGAATTGGATACCAGCGGTGTAGAACCTATGTCCCATGTGTTTGCTATAAACAATGTATTCCGCGAGGATGTGGTAACCAATGGGGATGATAAGGACAACATGTTAAGAAATGCTCCGGAACGTAAGGATGACGCATATAAGGTTCCAAAGACTGTGGATTAGAAAAGGCTGTGGAAGTAAGGGTAGATGGAATGGTTGTATAAAACGAAGCAGAGGAACATAAAGGAGGATTGACGATATGGGCCTATTGGATTTGACTGCCGTAGAGTTGGGCAGGAAGATAAAAGCCGGAGATGTCACGGCTGTGGAAGCAGCCAAAGCATCCTTGGAGCAGATGAGAAAGTATGAGGACATTATTCATGCTTATGTGACCATAGAGGAAGACCGCACGCTGCAGCAGGCAGAAAACGTACAGAAACAGATAGAGGAAGGAACGCTGATAGGGCCCCTTGCTGGTGTGCCGGTTGCCATAAAAGACAATCTCTGTACCCAGGGGATGTTAACTACCTGCAGTTCCAGAATATTGTATAATTTTGTTCCTTCCTATACGGCGGAAGCTGTGATAAATCTGGAGAAAGCAGGTGCGGTGATCCTGGGTAAAACCAATATGGATGAGTTTGCCATGGGAAGTACCACAGAGCTTTCGGCGTACGGGATCACCAGGAATCCGTGGAACACAGATCATGTGCCGGGAGGATCTTCCGGCGGCTCCTGTGCGGCGGTAGCGGCCGGCGAGTGTTTCTATGCCCTTGGGTCGGATACTGGCGGATCCATCCGCCAGCCCAGCTCCTTCTGCGGTGTCACAGGGCTGAAGCCGACTTATGGAACCGTATCCCGGTATGGGCTGGTTGCCTATGGTTCATCCCTGGATCAGATCGGGCCGGTGGCAAAGGATGTGACAGACTGTGCTACTATATTGGAGATTATCGCTTCCTATGATAAGAAGGACAGTACTTCCATATCAAGGGCAGACTGCGATTTTACTTCTGCTTTGACAGATGATGTAAAGGGGATGCGGATCGGAATTCCCAGAGACTATATGGGAGAGGGGCTGGACGCGGAGGTAAAAGACGCTGTTTTGCAGGCAGCAAAGGTTTTTAAGGAGAAGGGAGCCGTGGTGGAGGAATTTGACTTAAGTCTGATAGAATATGCGATCCCGGCTTACTATGTGATTGCGTCTGCAGAAGCCAGTTCCAACTTGTCTCGGTTTGACGGTGTAAAGTATGGGTTTCGGGCTAAAGACTACGATGGACTCCATCATATGTATAAAAAAAGCCGTTCCCAGGGCTTTGGACCAGAGGTTAAACGAAGAATTATGCTGGGCTCTTTTGTGTTAAGCTCTGGTTACTATGATGCATACTATTTGAAGGCTCTGCGGACAAAGGCATTGATTAAGAAGGCATTCGACAAGGCTTTTGAAACCTATGATGTGATCCTGGGGCCTGTCGCTCCTTCTACAGCCCCCAAACTGGGAGAATCCTTAAGGGATCCTTTAAAAATGTATCTGGGGGATATCTATACGATCTCCGTGAACCTGGCCGGCCTTCCGGGCATGACAGTGCCTTGCGGGAAGGACTCCAAGGGATTGCCCATAGGCCTTCAGTTAATCGGCGACTGTTTTAAAGAAAAAAACATTATCCGGGCAGGCTACGCATTTGAACAGACCCGAACGTATGAGGGGCCGGATATGAAAATGACAAGGAGGGAGAGTAGATGAGCAGACAGTATGAGACAGTAATCGGACTTGAGGTTCATGTTGAGTTGGCCACCAAAACCAAAATTTTCTGTGGCTGTTCCACAGAGTTTGGCGGGAAGCCCAACTCTCATACCTGTCCGGTGTGTACAGGCATGCCAGGATCCCTCCCGGTCTTGAATAAGCAGGTGGTAGAGTATGCTCTGGCAGTGGGTCTGGCTACCAATTGCAACATCCATCAGTACTGCAAATTTGACCGTAAAAACTATTTTTATCCGGATAATCCACAGAATTATCAGATTTCTCAGCTATACCTGCCGATCTGCCATGACGGATGGGTGGAGATCGAGACTCCTGCAGGGAAGAAGAAGATAGGAATCCATGAGATTCATATGGAAGAGGATGCAGGAAAGCTGATTCATGATGAATGGGAAGATTGCACTCTGGTTGATTACAACCGAAGCGGTGTTCCCCTTATCGAGATCGTATCGGAACCGGATATGAGAAATGCTGACGAAGTCATTGCCTATCTGGAAAAGCTGCGGCTGATCATCCAGTATTTGGGGGCATCTGATTGCAAGCTTCAGGAAGGCTCTATGCGTGCAGATGTGAACCTGTCCGTTCGTCAGGTTGGGGCGGGGGAATTTGGAACCAGGACGGAGATGAAAAACATCAACTCATTCAAGGCCATTGTCAGAGCCATTGAAGGAGAGAGAAAGAGACAGATTGAGATCTTGGAAGAGGGGGGAACGGTGACACAGGAGACCAGACGTTGGGATGACAACAAAGAAAGTTCCCGCGCGATGCGGTCCAAAGAGGATGCCCAGGATTATCGGTATTTTCCGGATCCGGACTTGGCTCCAGTGGTGATAAGTGACCAGTGGCTTCAGGAGATTCGTGACCGCCAGCCGGAACTTCGGACGGAGAAAATGGCACGCTATCAACGGGAATTTCAGATTCCCCAGTATGATGCAGAGATTTTGACTGGATCCAAACATATGGCGGATGTATTTGAAGCCACAGTGGAATTGTGCAATAAGCCTAAAGAGGTATCCAACTGGCTGATGACAGAAGCCATGCGGCTGTTGAAAGAACATGAGCAGGATCCGGAAGAACTTGCATTTTCCCCAGGCCATCTGGCGAAACTGATTCAGATGGTAGATGCCGGAGTGATCAACCGTACGGTAGCCAAAACCGTGTTTGAGGAGATCTTCGCCCGGGATGTGGATCCGGATGTATATGTGGAGGAGAAAAAGCTAAAGGTAGTGAACGATGAGGGGGCTTTGAGAAAAGCAGTTGAGGCAGTGATCGAGGCCAATCCCCAGTCTGTGGAGGATTATCGCAATGGAAAGCAGAAGGCTATGGGGTTTTTGGTGGGTCAAACCATGCGCGCTATGAAGGGGAAGGCAGATCCGGGATTGGTAAATCGGATTGTGAAGGAGCTTCTGGAAGACAGGGAATAAAGAGAGCCGCTTATAGTATAAAGAAAGATTTTCGTGTGACAGAAAAAGAGAAACAAAAAAGAACCGGGAAATCGTTGGATATTTCCCGGTTCTTGACAATATGCATATCTCATTACAACTGTTACTATGGTTCCTTTA
>CANDZL010000108.1:0-10371 GCA_947425205.1 uncultured Hungatella sp.
TACCATGTCCTCCGGACATGATCCCTCCGGGGGATGCGCATGATTTGCCAGGGAAATTGTCCGTCTTCGCCGGACGGCAAATCAGCGCTGGTATAATCTCTGTCCAGATTATACCATATCCAGAGGCGAAGGGGCAAGAATTGTTAAGTAATAGCGTATAAATCATAATATTTCCATAATCAACACATATATAGGGGGAAACTATGGCAAAAACAAAAGGAAGGGTTACCCTCCCCAGTGAGGGGAATTTTTTAAGCGAGACAAAGGAAATGATGGACCGCTGGGGGGCGGATGCCCTGCGGGACAGCGATGGGACCAAGCTTCCGGAGGAGGTAAAGGCGCTGGACGCATCCATTTACACCACCTACTTCGTGGCCAGAGGACATAATGAATTTGCAAAGGAACATATGGAAGAATGCCAGCAGATGTATCTCATGAGCCGCAGGGTGACAGCCACAAAAGATACCGTGAGTATTCCGTTTATGGAGGGGTATTTTAGTCAGCAGGTCTCGCCGGACTATGTCCATGACTGCAAAATATGGTGGGAGGTTATGGACCGGACTGCGGGGGAGCCTGTGGCCGGGGACAGCTGGGACGTGGATGAGGCGGAGAATATTGTTACGGTACGGCATACCCTGCCGTTTCACGAGTACACCGTATCGTTTCTGGTCTACGCCCTCTGGGATCCTACCCAGATGTACAACCACATTACCAACGACTGGGGAGACAAGCCTCACGAGATCCCCTTTGACGTGCGCCAGCCTGCATCCGGCCGGTTTGCCAGGGAATATCTGATTCAATGGTTAAAGGACAATCCCAGGACAGACGTAGTGCGGTTTACCACATTCTTCTATCACTTTACCCTGGTGTTTAATGACAAAGCAAAGGAAAAATTCGTGGACTGGTTCGGCTATGGAGCCACCGTGTCGGTGAAGGCTCTGGAAGAATTTGAGCAGGAGTACGGCTACCGGCTGCGGCCTGAGGACATTGTGGACAACGGCTACTACAATTCCACCTTCCGCGTTCCCACCAGGCAGTATCTGGACTATATGGATTTCATCCAACGCTTCGTGGCAAAAAAGGCCGGGGAACTGGTGGCCCTGGTTCATGAGGCCGGCCGGGAGGCCATGATGTTTTTGGGGGACAACTGGATTGGAACGGAACCCTACGGACCGTATTTCCCGGAAATCGGGCTGGATGCGGTAGTGGGAAGCGTAGGCGGGGGAGCCACTCTGCGCCTGATCTCCGACATTCCCGGTGTAAAGTATACGGAAGGCAGATTTCTGCCTTACTTTTTCCCGGATACGTTCTATGAAGGAAACGATCCCTGTATTGAGGCAAGGGAAAACTGGCTGGGTGCCAGAAGAGCTCTGATGCGAAAGCCTGTAGACCGGATCGGCTATGGGGGATACTTAAGCCTTGCCTACAAGTTTCCGAAATTCGTGGATTACATTGAGAAAGTAACCGATGAGTTTCGTGAGATTTATGATAATATTGCAGGGAGCCGTCCTTACTGCGGTTTAAAAGTCGCGGTTCTTAACTGTTGGGGGAAGCTGCGGTCCTGGCAGTCCTTTATGGTAGCCCACGCCCTCTGGTACAAACAGACCTATTCCTACTTTGGAATGCTGGAGTCCTTAAGCGGCATGGGCGTAGACGTGGTTTTCTTAAGCTTTGACGACATTGTAAACCATGGGATTCCTGAGGATATCGATGTCATCGTCAATGCTGGAGCAGCCGGCACTGCCTTCTGCGGCGGTGAAAACTGGCTAAGCAGCAAGCTTGTGACTGAGATCCGCCGTTTTGTCTATGAAGGCGGCGGTTTTGTAGGTATCGGAGAGCCATCAGCCGCCCACTTTGGAGGACGTTTCTTCCAGCTGGCGGACGTGCTGGGCGTAGATAAGGAACTAGGCTTCAGCCTTTCCACGGATAAATATTTCACGGAGCAAAGGGAACATCATTTTCTAAAGGAAGATCGAAGAACAGGCTTTGATTTCGGAGAAAGCGTAAAGAACGTCTATGCCCTGTCTGAAGATACAGAGATTGTGGAGTTCTCTGACGGAGAACTTCACCTTAGCGCCCACCCCTACGGCAACGGCAGAGGAATCTACATTGCTGGCCTTCCTTACAGTTATGAAAATACCAGGCTCCTTCTGCGCAGCTTATACTACAGTGCCAGCCAGGAAGACCGCCTAAAACAGTGGTATGCAGATAATCCTCTGTGTGAAGTCCACGCATATCCTGAGACGAAAAAATATGCCATCGTTAATAACTCGGCTGATATTCAGGAGACCATGGTCTACAACGGCGTTGGAATCGGCCAAATGGTCCGCCTGGAAGGAAGCCAGATTTTATGGGCAGACATATAATCCTCCAAATGCGCCAGGACAGAATTGGTAAGTAAACTTCCATGCAGCCTTTGATGTTGCACCAGCCGCCCTATGAAAGTCGATTGCTTCGGGCTGCGCCCTTCCACAATCGCCGCCGGTATTCGCCATAAAAAGTATTGTCAAAAACATGTATTGAACCCTAAAAAATCAGTATATGTCTATGCAATATCACTATAAATGTTCTAATGTACAAATATAATGGCCGATTATGCAAATATTTTCCTGTGCAATTTTACTATACTAGGTATAGTAGCAACAGACACATATGCGGCGTAACCAAAAAGTCGAAGGCGAAATCGTTACAACGCAATGGAAAAAAGAGGAGGATATTATTTATGAAGAAACAAGTTATGTCACTCGTACTGGCATCTGCAATGGCAGTTTCCCTGACTGCATGCGGCGGTGGCGGCAAGGACGCAGGAACCACCACCACTACAGCGGCAGCAGCACCGGCAGAGACCACAACCGCAGCGGCACCGGCAGAGGGCGGCTCAGAGGAAGCCAAAGAGCCTGCTGGAGACGGCGGCAGCCTGGTTTACTGGTCCATGTGGGAAGCTACAGAACCTCAGGGCCAGGCGATTCAGGCAGCGGTTGACAAGTTTACGGAGGACACTGGCATTACTGTGGATCTGCAGTTTAAGGGACGTACCGGTATCCGCGAGGGACTTCAGCCGGCACTTGATGCAGGAACCAACATTGATTTGTTTGACGAGGATATTGACCGTGTGAATACTACCTGGGGCCAGTATCTTATGGATCTGGAAGACCTGGCAAAGGCAGCTGATTATGAAGCCACAGCCAATGCCGGCCTGATGGCGGCCTGCCGTGAAGTAGGGGGCGGCTCCTTAAAATCCATTCCTTATCAGCCCAATGTATTTGCATTTTTCTACAATCAGGCTATTTTTGATGAAGCAGGCGTAACCAGCGTTCCTACCACATGGGCCGAACTGGATGAGGCTTGTGCAAAGATCAAGGAAGCCGGCTACACTCCCATCACCTGTGACGACGCTTACATTACCTGTATGTTTGGTTACCATATGTCCAGACTGGTAGGCGAGCCCAAGACCGAAGAGATCGTCAAGGGCGGCCAGTGGGATGACCCGGCGGTTATCTCTACAGCAGAGGCATATGCCGATTTTGCAAGCAAGGGATACTTCTCCGAGACCATCGCCTCCAACGTATGGCCTGCAGGCCAGAATCAGGAATTGGCTATGGGAACAGCCGCTATGTACTTAAACGGCTCCTGGCTGCCCAACGAAGTAAAAGATATGGCAGGGGATGACTTTGTATGGGGATGCTTCAGCTATCCGGCAGTAGACGGCGGAACCGACGGAGTGGATGCAGCAAACTACGGTGCGCAGGTTCTGGCCATCAACAAGGATTCCCAGAATGCAGAGAACGCATTCCAGTTGATCTGCTACATCACCCAAGGTGAATTTGACAAGATGCTTTCTGAACTGTCTATCGGTATCCCGGCAGACTCCAACAACACCGAGTGGCCTGCACTGATCTCCTGTGTAAAACCGGTTATGGACAGCATGACTACCCGTTATCCGTGGGCTGCAGGCGCTGAGGCCAATGCCGACATGACTCCTATCATCAAGGAGAACTTCCTGAAACTCTGCGGCGGCAGTGTGGATGCTCAGGGATTTGTGGATGCATTGAAGAAGGCAGGAAACTAATAAGTTTTTCCGGCACTGCCGGAAAAAGAGAAAACTAAAAAAGGCGGCAGGATTCGCTGCCGCCTTTTGTTTAATGAAAGGGGGAAACCGGGATGAAACGAAATAAAGGCATGATCATACTGTTTTTAGCTCCGGCAGTGTTGATATTTTCTATTATTTTCCTATATCCCATCATCCGCACCATTATCATGAGCTTTTTCAGGATCGACGGAATCACGGATCCGGTAGCTAAATGGCAGTTTACAGGCCTGGATAACTTTGTGAAGTTAGCCAATACCAGTTTGTTCCGTATCTCCATGTGGAATCTGCTTCGGATCTGGCTGTTCGGAGGCCTTATCGTTATGTCTCTGGCTCTTTTGTTTGCCGTTATCATCACCAGCGGGATCCGCTTTAAAAGCTTTTTCCGGGCGGTTATCTATCTGCCCAATATCGTCAGTGCCGTTGCCCTGGCTACCATGTGGCTTCAGTATGTATACAGCCCCAAGTTCGGCCTCTTAAAAACCGTTTTTTCCAATCTGGGCCTTACAAGCTTAGCTAAGATTCAGTGGTTGGACAATGACCACAAATTTGCTGCTCTTTTACTTGCCTACTGTTTTGGAATGGTTGGTTATCACATGCTTATTTTTGCCAGCGGCATTGAGCGCATCAGCGCCGATTATTTTGAGGCCGCCACTTTGGACGGTGCCAACAAGTTCAATCAGTTCCGTTATATCACGCTTCCTCTGTTAAAGGGTGTTTTTAAGACGAACATTACCATGTGGAGTGTTACCAGTGTTGGTTTCTTCGTGTGGTCCCAGCTGTTTTCCACCGTTACGGCAGACACCCAGACCATCACCCCCATGGTTTACATGTATATGCAGATCTTCGGTGCAGGAAACAGCATCACGGAGAGGAACTCTGGCCTGGGCGCCGCCATCGGCGTTCTCCTAAGCATCTGCGTGGTAGCGATCTTCTGGGTGTGCAATCATCTTCTGAAAGATGATGAACTGGAATTCTAAAAGGAGGGGAAGATTATGTTGAAAAAAAACAAATACCGTGAACCGGTAAACTGGAGAAAAGAACTTCGTCTTGCCCCCGGATACCTGATTCTGCTTCTGTGGATTTCTTTCACCTTTGTTCTTCTGGGATGGGTGCTGTTAGCCAGCTTCTCCACCACCCAGGAGATGTTCTCCAACACGCTGCTGGCTTCCGGATTCCATTTTGAAAATTATGAGAAGGCATGGATCAATTCTGATGTGGCCGGGATCTTCAGAAACTCTCTTATATACTCAGTCATCTCATGTAGCCTTTTGATTGTCATCTGCGCTCCGGCTGCTTACGTTCTGGCCCGGTTTGTATTCCCGGGAAACAAGCTGATCCAGACAGGCTTCGTGTCTGCCATGGGCGTTCCGGTGGTTATGATCGTTCTCCCTCTGTTTGGCATCGTAGCCAATCTGGGAATCCTGAATCATGTGATGAGCAATGCCATTTTGCTGATTTTTCTCTATATCGGCATCAACATTCCTTACACCACCATCTTCCTGATGACATTTTTCGGCAACCTGTCACGGGCTTTTGAGGAGGCGGCCGCCATCGACGGATGCCCCCCCACCAAGACCTTCTGGCTGATTATGCTGCCTATGGCCCAGCCAGGCATCATAACCGTAACCATATTTAACTTTATCAATATCTGGAATGAGTATTTTATCTCCCTGATCTTTGCCAACTCCGATAAGCTGCGTCCAATCGCTGTGGGACTTTACTCTATGATCAATTCCATGAAGTACACCGGAGACTGGGCCGGCATGTTTGCGGCAGTGGTTATTGTATTTCTGCCTACCTTTATCCTGTATATTTTCCTGTCGGAGAAGATCATTGCAGGCGTTACCGGTGGCGGTGTCAAGGGATAACAATTACGATTATCTGTAGGATACAATTACAGGGCCTGGATTTCCAGGCCCTGTTGTTATTTATTGCTTTGTTGTTTTATGTGCTGTTTCCCAAGGCTTTAGAGCCTCTTTTTAATTCCCTGGCTGGGAACCAGGAACTTCGGGTTGGCTTAACCCTTGGGAACTGCCAGGACTGCCAGGGTCTCCAGGACTGCTTGAAGCGCCAGTGCTTCCAGGGCCTCCAGGGCCGCTTGAATTGTCAGTGCTGCCAGGGCCTCCAGGGCCAGAATCGGATCCGTGCCCTGGCGGGCCATCCGATGGACTGCTTTCCCCTGGATTGGGACCTGGCCCGATCTGGGATGGCTGTGGGGCTTCTTCTGTAGTCTCCCCTGCCGTTATGCCTCCCTCTTCACTGCTTCCTGGATCTCCCTGAGCTCCTTCTCCAACGGATGATTCCTCCGATGATGCTTCTGCAGTCTCAGAAGGGCTTTCCTCTACAACCACTTCTTCTGTCTGGGCTGGCACTTCCTCAGAAGGTGTTTCCTGGGCCGGCGGCTGGGTTTTAGCCTCCTGTCTGGTGGGAGAACTGCCAGAGGATCCACTGCTTCCTCCAACCTTTGCCTCAGGCGCATTTTCCGCTACATCTCCCATTCCGCTGTCTGCCGCAATCCGGGCGCTGATCCGTTTCACATCCGGGGAAGGCTGGTATTCCATATCATCATATAAAAACTGATGAAGCTGGATCACATTGCTTTCCAATGTCAAAGGAATCACACAGTCTTTCTTTCCAATATAGGTTTCTCCCCTGGAAAATGGAAACCCACCACTCTCTCCTATGTGAAAATTACTCACGTCCTTTGCCAGAGGAAGCAGGTCGTTAACCCCTATGCTGGTGGAAATCTGAGGCAGAACTGTATTGAGAACCGTAGTCAGAGTTCCCAGATCCGCCTGTTTTGCCTTTTCCAGAGCCAGGGAGATCACCAAACGCTGTCTGGCTGTCCGGTTATAATCTGTATCCATCAGACGCAGGCGGGCATATGCCACTGCCTGAACACCGTCTAAATGCTGCATACCCGGATGTTCCAGCTGATAAGAGCCCAGTCCGGTAGAATTCACAGTCTCCGTAATAAATCCGTTTATGTATGCAAACTCACTTTCTGAAATTTCCAGATCAATCCCGCCTAAAATCGTTATAGCATCTGCCACGGCTTTCCAGTTAAAGGTAGCATAATCATCAATCTTTAAATCCAGATTCCGCTCCAATGCCTCAACCGCCTGTTTATGGCCTCCATCGAAGTATGCCTGATTGGCCTTGTGATATTTTCCTTCCGCGCTAACCTCCATATAGGTATCCCGAAATACAGATACAATTCGGATCTCTCCGGTCTCCCGGTTGACTACGCAGATCATCTCCACATCTGAATGATTATCTTTCTCCAGCCCTCCATCTCTGGAGTCCACGCCAAACACAGCAACCGTCCAATACTTTTTCCCTATTGTGCCACCCCGGAAATAGAAGAAGATGCCGCCTAAGAGAAGACATAAAAGCAACAGCCGAAAAAACACGCTTTTTTTCTTCTTTTTTTTCCGTTTTTTTCGGTTCTCTTCCGCTGCCTGATGAACCATGGATTCCTTCCGCTTAGCCCGTTCCTCCTTCACCCTCTGGGATATCACCTCAGACCTCTGGTCTCTGACATAGTATTCTGTAGGTTCTGCCCTTCTTAAGCGCCCTTGACGGGCGGCAGCGGTTGAACCCGCCTTTGGGGAGTCTCGCCGCCCCATACTGCAGTCAATCTCTCCACGGGAAGGCCTCCGTTTCTCCAGATCCTCAAACTCAATGATCTCCAGTTCTTTTTGGCTGTTATTTTTAGACGGCGGCCGGCGGTTTCTCTGCCTTCTGGCACGCATTCTTTCTACTTCATCCTGTCCATATTCCATATCTGTTACCCTCGTTATCCTATTCTTCTTACCCTAATTCAAGAAGCTTCTGTTCATACTCTAACAGCATATGTATTGTGCTTCCTTGCCGGCTATCTTCTGCATACATTACATCTGTCACCAGACATAAAATATACCATATTCTTCTCTGGAAAAACAGTGGTAAAACATTAACAATTCATTAATATAACATTATTTGTTTTACAAGGGCAAATGGTGTTTTGTGACTTTTATGTGGCTAATCGGTTATTATACATTTGAATTTTGAGCGCCGGATATGGAAAGCAAAATAACCATTTAATTTGCCTTAGAGCACTTCTCCCTGCAGCATTCTTTCCCTGCAATCCCTCACTCGTTTCATGTTTCACATAGACATAATCTTTTGGAAAGAACCTCACACATACCTCTTTACATTTCCCCAGTTATCGTTTATATTCCCTATATCACCTATAACAATGAAAAGGAGTATATTCCATGCTTATAATCGGATGCCATCTGTCTTCTTCCAAAGGCTACCTTTCTATGGGGAAGAATGCTGTAAAGATCAATGCCAACACCTTCCAGTTTTTTACCAGAAATCCCAGAGGCTCCAAGGCCAAGGCCCTGGACAAAGAGGACATCGCCTCCTATCTGGACTTTGCGCGGGAACACAGCATCAGCCGCATTCTGGCCCATGCGCCCTATACATTAAACGCCTGTTCTGCCGAGCCTTCTGTGCGGGAATTTGCCCGTCTCACCATGATTGATGATTTGGAACGCCTGGAGTGCACTCCTGGCAACTGCTACAATTTTCATCCAGGCAGTCATGTAGGGCAAGGGGAGGAGGTGGGAATCTCCTATATTTCCCAGTTGCTCAATGAGATCTTAAAGCCAGAGCAACACACCACGGTGCTTCTGGAAACCATGTCTGGAAAAGGCAGCGAGGTGGGAAGAACCTTCCAGGAGCTTAGGGAAATTCTGGATAGGGTCACCCTTTCAGACCATATGGGGGTTTGCCTGGACACTTGCCATGTGTGGGATGGGGGATATGATATTGTAGACCATCTGGATGAGGTTCTCAACCAGTTTGACCGTGTCATCGGGTTGAATCGCTTAAAGGCTATTCATCTCAATGACAGCATGAATCCCCTGGGTTCCCACAAAGACCGCCATGCAAAGATCGGCGAGGGCTGTATCGGCAAGGAAGCCCTCATACGGGTGATCAATCACCCGGCACTTAAGGAACTTCCGTTTTATCTGGAAACCCCCAATGAATTGGATGGTTATGCAAAAGAAATACGCATGCTTCAGGAGGCCTACAAAGGGAACTAACCGCGCTATCCGATTCTATCCGATCACTTCCTGTGCATAGTTCACTGATGCCATGGCATCTTTACAGTAGCAATCTGCCCCGATCGTACGGGCATATTCTTCTGTCAGCACGGCTCCTCCTACCATGACCTTTACCCATGGTGCCTTCTCTCGAAGCTGACGAATGGTCTCTTCCATGCTGGGCACTGTGGTGGTCATCAGGGCGCTTAATCCAACCAAGGAAATGCGGCGCTCCACAGCTGCGTCTACAATCTGTTTGGGTGGAACATCTTTCCCTAAATCCAGCACATCAAAGCTGTAGTTTTCTAAAAGAACCTTTACAATGTTTTTTCCGATATCATGAATATCCCCCTTTACTGTAGCCAGAATAATCGTTCCCTTCTTTTCCCTGGTCTGCCCTGTGGCTGCCATCTGATCCTTGATAATCTCAAAGGCGGCCTTGGCTGCCTCGGCGCTCATAAGAAGCTGAGGGAGAAATAGGGTTCCTCTCTCAAATCCTTTTCCAACATAATCCAAGGCCGGAATCATTTCCTGATTGATAATATCCAGGGCATTTCTCTGATTTAACAACTCTTTTACTTCGGCAGCTGCCCGTTCTTTCAGCCCTTTTATGATACTGGCAGATAGAAGTGTGCCGGTGCCGGAACTGTCACGGAATTTGGGGCTGCTACTGGGATCGGAATCGCCACAAAATTGCGGGCTGCTACTGGGATCGATGCCGCCCCTGCATTGGGGACTGCTGCCTCTGCCATCACAGGAAGCCATCTGCACGCCATACCGGTTGATGTAATCTTCACACTGGCTGTCCATATCAGACAGAACCCGGAAACTGTAGTAGGCTCTCATCATCGCTTCGGAATTAGGGTTTATGATTGCCGCATTCAGCCCATTTTCCATGGCCATTGTGAAAAAAGCGGCATTGATGATCTCCCGATTAGGCAGTCCAAACGAAATGTTGGATACTCCCAGAATGGTCTTCCCCTGAAGCTCATCTCTCACTCTCCGCAAAGTTTCCAGAGTAGTCAACGCCCCTTTGCTGTCTGAGCTTACGGTAAGGCACAGGGCATCGATCAGGATATCCTTTGGTTTAATCCCATATTCTGCTGCCTTTGCATAGATCCTTCTGGCTATCTCAATCCGCCCCTGGGCTGTGTCAGGTATTCCGTTGTCATCAAGCGCCAGGGC
>CANDZL010000109.1:0-10212 GCA_947425205.1 uncultured Hungatella sp.
GATTGCTTCTTGTAACGTTTTCTTGAATGTTACGCATGTATCTAAGGGCATTCCAAATGCAGCCGCTATGTTCTCTTGCAGAATGCATGGTTTGAGAAAGCCAATTGACAATTGCTTCGTACCACTGGTTTTACCCTGTAAAAAAGCTTCCCCGCCTCCTTCTAATCTTGGATAAAAAAGTAAGAAATCTGAATCTTCAATACATTTATACATCTCCTCAAAGGATAAACGGCCATATTTGTGAATGTAGCCCCAGCCTTTGATATCCCCATCACCTTTCAAAGTATGGTACAATCGAGATGGCAATTCTTTCTTTTCATTCCATGCACCAATATACCCCATTCTGATGTTAGATCTTCTGTACTGTCTGACGGACGGCCCTATTGCCCTTTCTATGCCTATCCTGTCGTTGCTGCCTCCAATAAAAAGTATGTTCTTGTTTTTGCCAATCGCCTTTTTCTTCCTTAGCTTTCCAAAGTAAGAGGCTGAAAGAATTGGCAGATCATAGCCCTTGTAATGGCAATTAGATAACGTGAATACCCGTTTTTCTTCAATCAGGGGAATATCTTCTCTGGTGATCAGATCTGGATTATGGTAAATACCCATAATTCCGAACTCCGTATGTGGAATATATCCCAAATAGTCTAATAACCTGTCTTTCTTTTCACCGTGGAAATACTCCAGGCTATTGAAAAAAATAAGCGCAAACGATTCCATTTCATAACTTCCTAATTTGGATTGCAGCTGGCCATCGCCAAATACATCTACGTGAATGCTATCTTTATACGGGATATTTATAAAAACATCATCTATCTGTGCCTTATCCCTAACAAGCAAGTAAAGTTCATAACCTAACGCATGAAAATAGTAGGCTACTCCCGGCAATACTTCATAATGATAATCGTGAGGCTCCACAATAAGTACTTTCTGCATGAATGCCTATTCCTTTCGTTACATGTTTAATTAACTCTGATCTGTACCACTATTTCTTCATGATTTGGGATATTTTCCTGATAATATTCTTTCTCCGGACCTTCCAGCGATACTGTTTTTCTTTTTTCCAACCATTCCGGACGTATTGGGGATCGCGCTTTAGCAGGATTTCCCACCCATCCTCAACAAGCTTAGTAGCTGCATCATTCATCACTACATTATTGCTGCCCACAGATAAGGCAACCGATGTAGCGCCAAGAGATAAAGCGCTTTCCGGCTGCGAACCCCAAAGATTCCTATTTCCAACGGGGTGAGGAGGGACGTACGTGTGAATTCCTTTCAGAAGGCATCCATAAGATAAACACATATCCTCCGCTGCATATTTATATTTTTCGGAATATTTAGGCGCTAATTCAAGCATAAACTCCAGCCACTGGGTTTTAAGAAACCATGAATGCCCGACTAAGTCCACCTCCATTGTCTCCGCATTGGGCCTATGCCATCCTATTCTGAAATGACCGTCTTTCGTATAATGAGACGGATCCGTGAATATTACGCCAATTGTTCCATAAATTCCTTCTTGCTTTTGCATCTGTTCATAACAGTTTTCCAACCATTGCCGGCCAGGTATCGTGTCATCATCAAAAATACATACATACTCTGTCTTTGCTTCTCTGGCAAATCGGAACCGCCCCCATACTCCTATATTCTCTTCAGCAATGCAAATATGATCAAATCTTTTAAGCAGCGCCTGGTCAATGACTATATGATAATCCTTGGGAATCCTATCTTGAAAGAGCCATATTTCTTTTGGTTTAATGGTTTGCGTTCTTATAGCCTCTAACTGACGGGATAAAACATCCACCCTCTTAAATGCAGTTAAAATAACCGTGATTTCTTTCTCATACGTCTTATTCATAAATAAAATGTCCTCCACCTAAGTGAATGGTCTCTACATTATCTTGCAGGCAGTTTTTCTCTTAAGATTCTTTGATCACTTATTGGCAGTTCCTATCGCATCTTGATTTAACAAGCTTAAGATTCTGTATATTCGTCGTAGTCAAAAAAAGCGGCATGCTAAACACACCAAAAAATGAAGCTGGCGAGCTCCAAATAGGATTAACCACTATAAACATCATTAGAACTCCTAAATTCAAATAATAAGCAAACATTACTCGTTTGTTATAGATATGTCTGCGCGTAAGCTTAAAAAGCATGTAAAATGCAATCACTACAAGTACCATGCCAATCATGCCAGTCCCACCTAACATATCAAATAGTTGTGAATGCATTCCTATAGCGCTTCCTTGTCCTCTTTTTACGTCATATCCCAAAACTGGATTCTTAATAAACGCGCTTAAGCTTCTTCCGTACAATTCAAATCTCACATCACCCGTACCATATAACGCTCCTGTATCCATGGATACTTTTAGTTGATACATACGCGTCCTCAACATAGTTAATCCTACATTATCAAATAACACTATTAATATCTCTATTGCTTTTCTCCTTATAATATAGGTGGTACCGGCTAGGGCTATTGCCAAACTGCCAATCAATAGCTTTCTCTTTACTCGATATTTTAAATACATCATAAACAATATGATTGCCGCAAAAATTAAAGCAAACGTAATCTGAGAGTACATTATGGTTATAAAAATTATGATGGCTGTAAAAAGATATCTTACGTTTTTTGTCTTGAAATAGCTTTCAACCCAAGCTGGTATGGTAAATACCATAGAATATATGGTATTCCAGGAAGCTATGTTTCTTCGATATACCATCTGCTTTTCATGAGCTTTCTCAATTCCGCCTGTACCTGTAAATCGTATTATGTCAGGATTTCTAATGGCGCCAATTATTGAACAGATGCATGTAAAAACAATAAGCACCGAAAGAATATTTAAGAATTCATCTTTCGATTTTTCATCGGAATTGATAAAACAAAGGCCTGCCAGCCCATATACCCAGCACAGCATTGACCGACTCATAAAATTGAAAAATGTAGTGTAATTATTCCATACATGGATAAAAAAAATGAAATTCACAATCAGTGACAATCCTAAAATTACTACCATATTGAATGAAATGTTTTTTTTATTAATCAGAGAAAAGAGGATACCTACTGCACCTATTAGTCTCACCATATTCACGATTGTTGTATTAAATGAATCCACCAATGGTACAAAGGCTGTGACAACTAATATTATGGAACTAAGATAATAGATTGAAGTATTTTTAACAATATACAATTTCATAATTTATTCAAATTAATCCCTTCCCAATCAATCTTTAGGTCAAAGACTCTAAAAACAGCTGAGTTGTCTTTCTTAAATCAAACTTCTTTGCTGTATCAATGGCATTTTTTGATAATTGACATGCCATATTATCATCCTCAAATAACTTAATTACATTATCTGTCAATGATCTTGAATCCCTGGGTGAACATACTAATGCGTTAATTCCATTATTTGTATATTCTCTGCTTCCTTCAAAATCTGTTGTCACCAGTGCACAACCACATGCCATAGCCTCTAGTCCTGGCAATCCAAATCCCTCTTCAATACTGGTACACATGAATACACGAGCTCTATTATTTATGTCTGCCACCTCATGCTCCGTTATATTTTTATAATATTTGCATTTTCCTTTCAGCGTACTGGGACAACTCACATTTCCCACCACATTTATCTCTATATCAGGATACTTTTCGATTAAATGTTCTATCACCATAATCCCATATTCGCATCCTTTAAGAGGTGCCTCTCTGTAGTGAAATACAATACTATGTCTCGAACGCTTTAGAATCTCTACCTTTGTATTAAATACACTCAAATCAATTCCATTTGATATTAGCCGAGGTACATAACCAGTACATTCAGATACGATATGCTGTAGCCACTTAGATATTACAATCTTTTTTAAATTCAACCTATAAGATCGAAACACTTCCGCTTCAGAAGTATAAAAGGTTTCAAATCCTTGAATAAAATAAAACTTCTTACATTTATAGGGGAGTTTATCAACAAAAAAGGCTGTCATTACAGCAGTTGCAATAATTACATCATGTTTATTACTTATATCGCTTTCATCAAATGCTGCCTTACATGTTACGTTTCTATCTAACCTATACCAATTAGGGCAAACACAAGAATATATCTGTCCTATCTTCCTTCTAATTCCATCTGGAAGTTTGCCTTTAAGAAATCGATCTGTCATGTAGTATATAGTTACAGTATTTCTATTTTTGCCTATATAGTTTGCATACTGAAATACTACCTTTGCACCACCACCTGGTTTACGCTGTATA
The DNA here is from genome assembly GCA_947425205.1 of uncultured Hungatella sp. GTDB lineage: Bacteria > Bacillota > Clostridia > Lachnospirales > Lachnospiraceae > UBA3402. The sequence continues at coordinate 4,244 of CANDZL010000109.1, forward strand.
TTCGGCAAAACAAAAGCAATATTCATATAAAACACCCTTCCGGTTATATTCCATTTCGTAATGCGTTATGTACCGCTTCCAAATACTTATATCCACTCTTTGTATCTGGTTCAAGATACGTTCCCTCCGCCCATTCATTCCATGCATCAATAAAAATCATTTCTTTTTTTGATTCATTTTTTACTTTGTATACCAAGGCACTCATATATTTCTCAAATTTCTCAGGAGTGGCTCCTTTAAATACTCTCGCCCCATTCCTTCCACGACGAGGAGAGTTATCCCAATCTACAAATGCACCTGGAATCATATCTTCGTCATATTTTCTTTCCAGGATCCTATTCCAAAATAAGTCATAATCAAAAATAATCGTATTCATAACCGCACTTTTTGAGTGTGTTATTCTGCCTATTTGCCTTTTTATTTTCTGCCAGGTTACCTTACAAAACATGAGCGGCGACATCATAAATTTCTTAAAAACATTCCCTCTCACTAAACTAAACTCTGCCTGAGTGTATCCCGGCTCATATAAAATATAATCATTAATTACTTTACTTTTATTTTCAGATGTTCCATAAACCGTTCCCTGAGAAACAATATACAGACCGTTGAAACCACTTTGTATTGCCAATTCAGTCCAAAAAGATAACATCTCATCAAGTTCAGGGATAAGTTCGGGTCTGTATATCAAAAACATAGGCTTCCCGTCAATTCTTATGTATCGGCTATCCAAAAAGAAGGCTAGTAAATAGTTGAAATGATTCTTCCATTCCTCCTTGTTTCCATATTCCTGAGGCATTATTACTTCTTTCGTGCTTCCATCCCAAGCCCTGGTCCACGGTTCATTGGCCCAACTTAAACAAAATGGCATATCTAAATCTTTGTTTAGTAGAAAATTTTCTATGGGGCGTTCCATTAGCTTCTTACCATCTTTAAACCAATAATGATAAAAACAAAACCCATATAATCCATATTTTCTTGCAATATCAATTTGCCATGTCATGGTTTCCTTAAATTGTTTATCCAAGTCGTAGTAGTTTTCTTTATATGGAATCCTAGGCTGATTCTGCCATGAAAAAAGTTTCTCTGCCTTTTTCATATTTGTCCATTCTGTAAATCCCTTCCCCCACCATTCATCATTTTCAGGGAACGTATGAAACTGAGGTAAATAAAAAGCGATTAACTTCATTTCAATTTGTCCTTTTGTTTTTTATAGAGGCCCTTCTTATTCCTATTGCAGGAATGATTCCAGCGTCCATTTAAACGTCTTTCTAATATCTGTAACCGGTTTCCAACCTAGTTCCTGCACCATGCTTGTATCCATGACAGCAAGCTTGAAAGGCAAATATTGAAGCTTAGCTGCCTCCTCAGAAAAGCGGACGTTACAGGTTCTGTCTGGAAGCAATGTGGCCACTATTTCCGCCAAATCACGAATACAAATCAAATTTTTCAAATTTGCCACATTGTAGAGCATATCTTCCCCCTTATCCATAATAAGGAACATCGCATTCACGGCATCTGCAACATAGGTATACGTTCTCATGGCCCCACCATCAGAGTGAAGAACAATGTCCTGGTTCTTCAGCACGCAATCCATAAATTCAGCAAAGCCACGGCCATCGTCAAGTGTTACACCAGGACCAAGCGTATGGCAAAGGCGAACGCCGCAGAAGGATATGCCATATTCACTTTTGTATGTTGTAAGCATCGTCTCACACAATCTCTTGGCTTCCGGATAGCAGGCCCTGGAATTCAGATGATGCATGATACCCATGTCTGTTTCTTTGATCTTCTCATCACTCTTCCATTCACCATAAACCTCAACCGTGGATATATAGAATACCCTCTTCGTCTCGTGGGTTCTTGCACACTCCATAACGTTATGAGTCCCGTTTATATGTGTCCAAAGAGTCTCGGCAGGAGTATCATAATCTTTCGGCGCAGCTGGACCAGCCGCGTGGAAGACATAGTCAATCTTGCCATCATAGACAATTGGTGCATTTACATCCTGATAAAGAAACTCCACATTGGGTAAATCAAGAAGATTATCAAAAACCGTTCTTGCCTTCTCCTCACTGCGCGCTAATCCGAGAATCCTCATATTCAGATTGTACTTCAGATCCATGTCAGCCAGCGTCTCTAAAATATACCTTCCCAGACGTCCTGTCGCTCCAGTAACAAGAACCGTACTATTAAGATACATTCTCCAATTAACAGCGCTATTGGTAATAATATCTAAATCACGCTTCTCCATGGGATTTTCCTCCTTTAATTAATTCCAAACACATACCGGTTCTCTTCAAGTTCCAGCATAGCTTTGAGGATATAATAATCCTCAGGTGTAGTTACTTTAATATTATTGTTGTTCTCTTTTATAATATGTACCTTGTTACCCAGATACGTGAACACCAGCGCCGAATCCAGCAACGGCATAGGTGTATCCTTGCCTTCGATCTCTTTATATGCTTGGGTCAATACTCCAAGCTGGAAGGACTGAGGCGCAGTCAGGCTATATGTATCATCTCGCTTTTTGAAATCCTTAAATCCAGCTTCATCGTTGTCAGTAATAACCACAGATTCGATGACCGGTCTTACCGTCATTGCATTGCCATATTTCTTCGCCACACGTACGTTTTCACTTAAAATATTCTCCTGAATCAGTGGACGCACCCCATCATGAATGATTACTACATCGTCATCTTTGGCTCTACTCGACTGTATGTATTTAAGTCCATTGAGCACACTATCCTGTCGGTCTTTGCCGCCGGAGATTACTGCCTTAATTTTTTTCAGGCCGTACCTCTGGATCATCGAATCCATATATTCCTTCCAAGAGGAGTGACATGCAATTACAACCTCATCAATATCTTTGCAGTACTCGAATTTCTGTAAAGTGTATACAATAATCGGCTTTCCAAACACCTCCAAAAATTGCTTGGGCATTCCTGTTCTTCTCATCCGCTGTCCTACGCCACCAGCAAGGATTAATCCATAATTCATAGGCTATTCTCCATTTCTCAATAGTATTTTCCCCTAAACTTTGTATATGGCTCATCTACACTAAAGTAGATAAAATCGTGATGAGTTTTTCTCTTTTCCTCTGGTGGAAGCTGCATATATGTTTCACCATATTGCAACACACAATATTGATCCGGATCTCCCGGACATGGAACCTCCATATTTTCAAACTTCAAATACTTAGGATGATTGAACCATTCAACTGGGTAAATGATCGATTTTGTTAAGGACACATCTCTTCCAAAGTATGTCGCGACAAACTTTTTTCCGCCGTTATACTTATATTCATCCTCAATTTTTTGAATTTTCTTTTTTCTTCTGGATCCAAAATAAAATTTTGATACGGTTGTTCCCAGCAGCTTTGCAAGCCCACCATGGTTTTGCGGTCCGCCACCTGCTACCAAAACGCGATAAACAAACGAGTCCAGTATTATTTTATACGCCTTCAGTTTATTGTCTGGATATGGATAATAGATGTATATATCAATAAATATACCGTGATTTACATCTAAGCCTTTTGTTTCTTTAAGGAAGCAGGATGTGGATGAATCACACAGCCTGTAATGTGTTGATGGAAACTGAGGATCGGTCTTATAATTCTGTACAAAATACTTATCTTTAAAATCCCTTTGACAACCAACTAATTTTTCTGCATCAGACCATGACATATACACATCGATATCATCATCCCAAGGGATGAACCCGCCATGCCTGACTGCACCGAGGCAAGTTCCACTTGAAAGAGCATATTTTAGATTATTCTTTTTACACACCCTATCTAGTTCATGCAGCATTTCCAGTTGAACATCTTGCATCTGAGATAGCATTGTGTTTTCATCATGTCCCATAATGCTTCTTGCCTCCACTGATTGTCTGCTCTATTTCTTCTAAATTCTTCAACATGATTGCGATAGAATCGTTGCTTTCTGTTTTATATAAACCATCCTCATTCCTACACCACAAACTCTTCATCCCCAACTGTTGCGGTGCCTGAAAATCCTTAACTGGGTTATCTCCAACATACACGATCTCGCTTGGATGCATTCTCCACTTAGTCTGCATAACTCGGAATGCTATATCGCAGGGCTTCCGGAATTGAACACCACCTAGTTGATCCGTAATAATAATGTCATCGATCCATTTTTCCACTCCGAGAGATTCTATCTTATTCCTCTGCCCTTTTGGTCTGCCATCCGTAATAATGCCCAGCTTGTAACCTTTCGTTTTCAGTTTTTTAAACATATCCTCAACGCCGTCATAAAGATGTATGTCTGGCTTGTGGTTACGGTATATGGATAAACATGCTTCCCTTTCGCCTTTTCTTCCAATTTCCCTCAGTAAAGCATCTATCGCCGGAATTCCCTCCACAAAATACTTCCACAATTTAGCAACATAAGCATCTGTGCCAAGATATTCGCTTACCGCTCGAAATCCCGATCTGACATATTCTTTCTCGCTATACAACGTATCATCGAGATCGAAAATAACACCCTTAACGGTTCCCTTCCCCTCTGTGATACACACCGACTGATCGAAACGACTATATACAGCGCCGTCCGCAATATTATTCATGTACTCAACCGTATCCCCATCCAATAGTTTAAGAATTGACTCTGCGCTTCTTGCCCCCGCCTTCATGGATAAAGGAGCACCTCCGCCAAAACGGGGATTAATCTCGATGAACCAGTCGACACCATGGTCATCTTGAATCAATTGAACCGTCATCGGCCCACAGGGCTTAAATGCCTTACAGAGCGCTTTGCTTTCCTCAATCATGGTTTGATCCATAAAGATCTGTGTCTTAAGAACTTCGCCAGCTCTTACTTGCAAACGTTTTCTTGGAACGATGCTCACAGGCTTCCCATCCCAATCGCAAAAGATGTCTATCGTGTACTCCTTACCACTCACAAATGGCTGAATGATATAATCATTAATCTGTCTGGCATAGACTTCTAACTCTTCCTTGTTCTCTACCTTAAACGCGTTGATACTTGAGCTTCCGTCCTTTGGCTTGATAAATGCTGGGTAACCTGACCTATATTTCTTCCAATCATTTACTGGAATCGGAGTATGTAAGCCACAATCTGCAAAAAACTGACTTGTGTTGTTCTTATCCCGGCAGATCCGAATCTTATCCGGCTCGCTTATCATGACCTTTGTACCTATCGCCTCAAACTTTTCCTTATTTTCTGCGAGCAACAGAAGATCCGTATCAATTGTAGGGATAATAAGATCAATGGAATCTTCAGCGCCAATCCTTAACAGATTATCGATATAGCCCGGATCATTCATAGCCACTACTTTTCTTATTTTGTCACAGTACACTAATGCCGGAGCAGTGCCAGACATATCCGCACCGTAAATATTCAATTCTTTGTTAAGTACCAATGCCGCAGTTCTAAACGCCTGCAACAGTTCAACTCTCCTACCAATGCCCGTAAAAAGGATATGCATCACTTTTTCCTCACATATTTATTTCTCTAATACAGCAAAAAGCCTCTGCTGCATTAATATTTATCGTAGAACCACGGTACATTGCCAATGCTTGAATCGCCACTACTGACCTGGCATTGGGATATCCAGCAAGTTGTGACTCGAATACCTTCATGGCTTCTATCTTCTTATCAAGATAACCCGTTATCTCGTTATATGATGTCGGTATGAATTCATTCGTTGTATTTGCTTGATCCCAGCCTGTCTCTGAAAGTGTTTCATAGGCATAAATCTTTTTGACAACATGCTGATATTTAGGTCTTAACGCCACCATAGCAGCATCCACAGTCATTTTATGATCTATCTGCATATCGCCGCGATGGGGTATATACACCATATCTGGTTTTATGTCCTGGATAAGCTTTATAAAAGCACCATTAAATTCATGCCTAGGGACTGTCTCAAGCATTGCCGCTGGGAAATTCATAAATATAGTTTGTTTTACACCTAAAAACTCATCC
>CANDZL010000110.1:0-10011 GCA_947425205.1 uncultured Hungatella sp.
GCCCCGGAAAACTCAAGAAGCAGCTGTGATTTGATTAGCCCAGTTCGGACATCCGAACATTATTTTGTAATCCCCCCAAAACTATGATATAATTTTTTAACAAAACCCATAGATAGGAGCGTATCGCTATGATCCCAATCACCTGCACCGCCTCTTTAACCTCCAAGCAACAGGAGGATATCGCCGCCTTAATGTCCCTGTGTAAGAAGGCAGAGCCTTTAGCGCTGTCTGCACCCACGGAGGACGGGCTGGACTATTTTCTGTTATATGAAGAGGATTCCGGCCTTCTTCTGGGATTTGCCTTCTTATTCTTCTCTCAGGAAACCTCCTGTGAATGTGCTATTTTTATCCATCCTGACTACCGGAGACAAGGGCTTTGCTCCCAACTCTTAAACCATATCCTGAATCATGTGGAGAAATACGAGAAGCAAAATGCCTGCCAGACAGACTTCTGTTTCCTGGTTGACCCTGATACACCTTCCGCCGTTGCAGTCATGAATGTCCTGGAAGCAGAGTACTGGTATTCGGAATATAAAATGGTGCGCACCCTCAGCGAAAAGGACCGTCTCTACACTCCATTTCTTCACATCGAAAGAACCGAGCCGAATCTATACACAGCCATGTTAAAGGATGAAATCATCGGAACCTGTGGGGTTCTTTCATCCGGTCAGGAGTTCTATCTGTATGCATTTCAGATCCGAGAGGCCTGCCAGGGGAAGGGGCATGGCAAAGACTTTCTTCTGGGCATGCTGGCCTACTTGTCTTCCATGGGGAATCAGGTGTCTGTCCAGGTGTCCGGCCAGAATTATATCGCCAGGAATCTATATAAAAAAACAGGATTCCGAACTTCGGAATCCCTGTCTTATTACATATATTGATGGTTCTGTTTTTATTTATCAATAATCATTTTTGATCTCGATTCCCTGAGATTCAATGCTCCGGCGGATGGCAAGCATCTTCCCATCCGTCTGGGCAATGGTCTCTGCGCACTGCCTCAGTTCTTCACTGATCTTTGCTGAGTCGATAAACTCCTTTTTGTACTTCAGCTGATGGTCCAGGCTTGCCCAGAAATCCATGGCAATGGTCCGAATCTGCACCTCCACTCTCATCTGTCGTTTCTCATTGGAGAAGAACACCGGAATCTCAACAATCATATGGTAGCTTCGGTATCCGTTAGGCTTGGGGTTCTTGATATAATCCTTAACAGCCAGAACCTTGATATCATCCTGCTTCGTCAGCATGGCAGCTACCTGATAGATGTCATCCACAAAAGAACAGATAACCCGGATCCCTGCAATGTCATCCAGATTGTCCATCATGGACTCAATGGAAACAGGCATTCCCTTTCTATGCAGCTTCTCTACAATACTGATGGGCTTCTTCACCCTGGATTTGATCATCTCAATCGGATTTCTCTGGTTGCGTACCGACAGTTCGTCGTTTAACACCTCCAGTTTGGTCTTCACCTCCCGTATGGCACAGGTGTACATCATCATGGCTTCCTGGAACTGGTGGGCCATGGAAACCAGTTGATCCGGCACCTGAACCATATCCGGCACCTGGACAACAGACTGCACCAGTTCACTGTTAGGATTCATATTGATCTTCATGCTGCTTTCACACTCCTGCTCATTCGTAATAACCGTTGGGATACCAAGGTTTCCTATGCTTCCAGCTTGGCAGCTGCCTTATCCATCCAGGCCTCATCCAGATACTCAATGGAGCCCTCATCCACCATCCGTGCAATCTCAGGCTGAATCGGAATCTTAGCAAGCACCGGGATCTCGTACTCTGCCGCCACATCATCAATATGACTCTCTCCAAATACTGGGATCTTCTTTTTGCAATCCGGGCACTCCAGATAACTCATATTCTCCACAATACCCAAAATCGGAATGTCCATCTTCTTAGCCATGTTTACCGCTTTTCCCACGATCATGGACACCAACTCCTGAGGGGATGTGACGATGACGATCCCATCCACAGGCAGGGACTGGAATACAGTCAATGGAACATCTCCGGTTCCCGGAGGCATGTCCACCAGCATATAGTCAATCTCTTTCCACAAAGTTTCGCTCCAGAACTGCTTGACCGCTCCGGCAATCACCGGCCCTCTCCAGATCACTGGATCCGTGTCATGATCCAAAAGAAGGTTGGCGGACATAATCTGGATCCCGGTACTGGACGTAGCCGGAACCATCAGGTTGGCCCCGTCGATCTGGGTCATCCCCACATCGCCGGTGATACCGAAAGCCTTGGGAATCGACGGCCCGGTAATATCTGCATCCAATATGGCTGTCCGGAATCCCTTGGCGTTCATCTTCACTGCCAGGAGAGAGGTTACCAGAGATTTTCCCACGCCTCCCTTTCCGCTGACAACGCCGATCACCTTTTTCACGGAACTGGCCGGATGTAATTTTTCCAGAAAACTGGTTTGCTCCTCTGTTCTGCTGCTGCAATTGGCACCGCAGCTTCCACAATCATGATTACAGCTTTCGCTCATGTTATCTTCCTCCACTTCCTCCGCCTGTCGGCGGAAATACCATACATTCAAGCCAGTACGAAGGCTTTTAGGAGGATTATATCATAACATATCCAAAATGTCACCCCCTACTCTCCCATAGCCTCCTTCTTCATCTCCCGTTTCTTTTTCGTCACCAGGCCTCCGATTCGTCCGCTTTCCTTGGATGTTAAACTTTTCCAGCCATGCTTAAGAACCTTGTCACTAAGCCCCAGCTCTGTGGCAATCTCGTATTTTAACAATTCCTCCGGTGTCAGTTTTTTGGGATCAAATGGCTCCTCATTCTTTTTCTTCGACATAAAAACAGGTATACTCCTTTCCTAATTTCTCTAAGAGTATACCCGTTTTTGGCAGGCCTATTCGATTTCTAACGAATTCCCATATCCTGAGGAATGATGACTGCCGCGATAAAATACACGATGATTCCCGTACCACTACATGCCAGGATGGCCCACAAGAGCCGGATGATCGTAGGATCAATGTTAAAATACTCCCCCAGGCCTCCGCACACGCCGAATAACATTTTATTTATCGTGGACCGATACAGTTTCTTCTCCATCTTATTTTCTCCTTTCTATCCTCTTTCCCGCTTCCTCCGCTGCAAAACACCAGAACAAACACCATGGTTTCTATTCTCCGGTAAACAGAATCTCAATATTTCCCACCTCGCACTCCAACTCGGCTTTCTTTACTGCGCCTTCGTTGGTCAAGTGTTTCTTTGTATTAAGGCTTCCATAGGTCTCTCCGTCAATCTCGATATTTCCCATGCTGACCTCCAGCTCATAGTTAAACTCATCCTTGTCTCCGGACAGATAGGCTTCAATATTCCCTGCCTGGCATTCTGCCTCCAGTTCCCGCCCCACTGTTCCCCGGTATTCCACGGAGCCAGCGGCGCATTCAATGCTTAGTTCCTGAACATTTCCAAAATTTATGATGATACTTCCTGCCCCTGCCTCCAGATCCAGTTTGCCAGTTGTGACCGTATCTGCAGCCACATATCCCGCGCCTACGTTGATCTCTATCTCACGGAAGGGTTCTCCGGTGGGAATCACCAGAATTGCCTGCGCCCTGCCGTCCTCCCATGATATGTTTTTGATTCCCCTCTTCCTTCTTATGGTCAATTCCAAGGTGTCGTCATCCACCTTCTGCTCCCATTCTATATATTTTCCAGCCTCTGCCACATAGAGGGAGCCGTCTCTTTTGCCTTCCACAATCTCCACCCCGGCTGCTTCTACAGACACCTCAATCTTACTGCATCCAGAAGCGCTTATCACGGCATTAATGTCCAGATCCTCTTCTATATCATACTGTGCTTCCTCCTCCCATGTCGCCAGGCCTTGTTCGTCGCTGTACTCATATTCCTCCAGGAATTCCTGCTCTATTTCATCAGCAGGCAAACTGGCGTGATCTCTGTGTCCGGAAGATTCGTAGGAGGTAAACAGCCATTGCCCATCATGCCATCCTCCATTGATAACCGCTGTCCTGGGCATCCGTCCCCCCAGGGAAGCTGCCGCCACTGTGATCGCTGTGCCAAACAAAAAACTAACTCCTGCCAGGATCAGTACAATCTTTGTAAATCCTTTCATACTCTGCGCTCCTTTCTATGAAACAAATGGCCGCATCCTTTTACACATCCTCGTATCAGCCACGGAACCAATTTCCCGTAAAACCATACGGAGATCACCAGGCTGACCATCCCTAAAGCCAGAACAATCAGGCCCACCCCAAAGCAAAACAGCCCGTCAAGCAAATTGGTAAACATGGCAATGACCCCGGCCACACAGAGGGCAATTCCGGCTAAAAGGAATGCAAATGTCAAAACTGCCTGAACAACAAGCATTGCAAAAAAGACAGAAAGTACTCCCACAATCACTCCAAAGATGCCGCCTCCGATTCCCACAAGCACAGGAAGCGCAATCATGACCAGAATTGCAAATAAGATGATCTTAACAATCCGTCCCTGATCCCCTGAGCCTAATGGCCGGCTCTGGCTTCCCCTTTCCCCTGAACCAGGCGTGCTTCCCGGCTCTTTCTGGTTTCCTGTGCTGCCCCTTCCAAAGCTGTCCTGGCTTTCTGTTTTTCCCAAACCGCTACCTGCATGTTTCCAACCCTGGTCTCCATTGGAACCTGTGCTTCCAAAACCATCCCGGCTTTTTGTATTCCCTCTCCTCCAGTCTTCAGAGGCATTCCAGGTTCCATCCTTCTCATATATGGCCTCTGTCGCCTCACTGTCTGCCTCTTCCCTTGCCTCCGGCAGGTCGTGTCTCTTAACAACCTGGTAATTGGGATCCCGAAACCGTTCATCCTCATATCCCCTCTCAGTAAATGCGCCTCCGTCTCCCAGATCTCCCCGGATATCTGAGCGTACAATCGCTGCAATCCTCTCCGGGCTTCCGAATTCCTCTATGGCTTTATCCGCCATATCTCCCGCCTCATCCAGATAATCCCGGTAATAATCCAGCGCATCCTTTTTATCCTCGTCTGGAATATCGGAAAGCAGATAGTCCAGTTCCTTCATAAACTCTTCCTTACTCATCAGCCAGCCTCCTCAAGTATTTTCGATATCCTACCAGAATAGACATGCCATTCTCCGCGGTACAGATTCAGCTGCACCCGCCCTCTCTCTGTAATCTTATAGTATCTCCTGTTCCTTCCGTCAAACGCAAGATCATAGACTTCCAGGCATTGGTCTTTCTGAAGCCTGCGAAGCACGGGGTACAAGGTAGATTCCGAAATGTCTATGGCTTCTCTGACATCCTGCGTGATCTTATAGCCATAGGTTCCTTCCGTGTCCCTGGACACAACCGCCAGTACAATGGCATCCAGGAGAGCTGCTCCTGTGTTAAAAACCATGTTCTCACTCCTTGTCTGTGGTTCTAAAAACTATAATATTATTTGTTTTTCTATATTATATGTCATATAGTATTATATGTCAACACAAGAATAAAAAATTTATGATAAAATTAGGAACGTTTGAAAAATCGCAATAGGATGCCATAATTCGAAAATAATTCAAATAATTTTCTATATAGATGTAGCAGTTCAAAAGCGATGCATTTAGATAACACTTAATCCTTAGAGATAACGTAGCCGTGAGAGGGAGCTTAACTAAACACCATTGGCATATAAAAAGCAACGATAGAGATCCCCCCTTGTCCTCCCGTGGAAAGTAATTTATAATATGTTATCAGATATAAAACGGTTTAAAAATGCCAGTAGCCAAAAAGGAGATATGGGAATTATGACCGAAAACGATATCCAGACAATGATTGATCGGCAGCGCAGCTATTTTTACACAGGAGCCACTTTGCCTCCTTCTTTCCGAATCCAGGCTTTGAAAAGGCTTGGAGCCTATATTCTGCATTATCAGGACCAGATTCATGAAGCGCTTCGATTGGATCTGGGAAAAAGCGGCTTTGAAAGCTACATGTGCGAAACAGGGCTGACCTTAAGTGAAATCCGTTACATGATACGGCACATTTCCTCTTTTTCCAAGGAACAAACCGTGGCGACTCCCCTGTCTCAGTTTCACTCCCACAGCTACCAGAAGCCGTCTCCCTACGGAGTCACCCTGGTCATGAGCCCGTGGAACTATCCGTTCCTCCTAAGCTTTGAGCCTTTGGCAGATGCCATTGCAGCAGGAAATACAGTGGTGTTAAAGCCCAGCGCCTACTCTCCTCATACCAGCAGGATAATCAAAAAAATTGTGGAAGCTTGTTTTGAACCCAGGTATGTATCAGTGATTACAGGCGGCAGGAAGGAGAATGCCTGCCTGCTAGGCCAGCATTTCGACTACATTTTTTTCACGGGAAGCCAATCGGTAGGACGGCAGGTCATGAAGCAGGCCGCTGTTCATTTGACCCCGGTGACTCTGGAACTAGGCGGCAAAAGTCCCTGCATCATAGAAAAGACAGCCAACCTTAAGTTGGCTGCCCGACGGATTGTATTCGGTAAATTTCTAAACTGCGGCCAGACATGCGTGGCCCCTGACTACATCTACTGTGCCCCTGAAATCAAAGGCCTTCTTATAAAAGAACTGAAAAAAGAGATACAAAGGCAGTATGGGCAAGCTCCTCTTGACAATCAAGATTACGGAACCATCATTAACCAGAAGCATTTTGACAGAATCAAAAGACTCATTGACCCTAAAAAGGTGGTTTGGGGAGGGACGTGGGATGAGCATTCCCTTCGGATTGAACCTACCATCCTGGATCATGTAACCTTTGATGATCCGGTGATGCAGGAGGAAATCTTCGGTCCTGTGCTTCCCATCCTAACCTATGAGTCCCTTCCCCAGGCAGTAAGGCAGATCAACTCCATGCCCCATCCCCTGGCCCTCTATCTCTTTACCAACAACAAGACGGCCAAAGCCATGGTTACCTCCAGATGCAGCTTTGGAGGCGGATGCATCAATGACACCATCATCCATCTTGCCACCAGCGCTATGGGGTTCGGCGGATTCGGAGAAAGCGGCATGGGCTCTTACCACGGAAAAGCCGGCTTTGACACCTTTTCCCATTATAAAAGCCTGGTGGACAAAAAGTCCTGGCCGGATCTCCCTATGCGATACCAGCCTTACCAAAGCATATATGGCATGCTGGTCCGCTGGTTTCTCCGATAGGCTTTTGTCCTGTGATCCAGAAAAGCCGGCTGGTCGTCTGGCAAAAGCGCTTTAAGAAGCTTCTGTTTCCCTGATTGCCTTGGAAGCGATCTCATCCTTCAGCGATGCCAAAAACTCAGACAGAGGTTTCTGCCCCTCGTCCCCTGCCACTCTGCTTCTGACAGCCACCAGGCCTTCTTCCTGCTCCTTCTGCCCTACAATCAGCATATAGGGAATTCTCTGCATCTGGGCCTCGCGGATCTTGTATCCAATCTTCTCAGACCTGGTATCCAATTCCACCCGGATCCCGGCCTCGTCCAATTGCTTTCTCACCTGGTCTGCGTACTCTGAGAACTTATCGGAAATAGGCAGAACCTTCACCTGAACCGGAGCCAACCATGCCGGGAATGCCCCTGCAAAATGCTCGATCAGGATGCCGATAAACCGCTCAATGGAACCGAATAGCACACGATGGATCATAATCGGGCGATGCTTCTCCCCGTCCGCCCCCTGGTATTCCAGTTCAAATCTCTGAGGCATCTGGAAGTCAAGCTGAATGGTTCCACACTGCCAGGTCCTCCCGATGGCATCCACCAGATGGAAATCGATCTTCGGACCGTAGAATGCACCGTCTCCCTCATTGACCACATAGTCAAGTCCCAGCTCGTCCAGGGCCCCCTTCAAGCCTTCCGTAGCCATCTCCCAGTCCTCATCACTGCCCATGCTGTCTTCCGGCCTGGTTGACAATTCCACATAGTACTTGAATCCAAACAACGTGTACACCTGATTGATCAGCCTGGCAACGCCCATGATCTCATCCTTGATCTGATCCGGAGTCATGAAAATGTGGGCATCGTCCTGATTAAAGCACCGTACCCTCATCAGGCCGTGAAGCTGCCCAGACTTCTCATGGCGGTGTACCAGACCGATCTCTCCCATACGAAGGGGCAGGTCACGGTAGGAACGAGGCTCTGACGCGTAGACCAGCACGCCTCCTGGACAGTTCATAGGTTTTACACAGTAGTCCTGGTCATCAATCACTGTGGTATACATATTATTTTTGTAGTGGTCCCAATGGCCAGATGTCTCCCACAGGCTTCGGTTCATGATAATCGGCGTGGAGATCTCCACATAACCTGCCTTCTTGTGAATCTCTCTCCAGTACTCCAGAAGGGTATTCTTAAGCACCATGCCCTTTGGAAGGAAAAATGGAAATCCAGGGCCGGCATCGTGCATCATAAACAGTCCCAGTTCCCTGCCCAGCTTCCGGTGGTCTCTCTTCTTGGCCTCCTCGATCATCGTAAGGTAGGCTTCCAGATCCTCTTTCTTGGCAAATGCTGTGGCGTAAATACGGGTCAGCATCTTATTGTGCTCGTTCCCTCTCCAGTATGCGCCTGCAAGGCTGGTTAATTTGTAAGCCTTCCCCACATCCTTGGTATTCATCAGATGGGGGCCGGCACACAGGTCCGTGAATTCTCCCTGCCTATAGAAACTGATCTCTTCGCCTTCCGGCAAGTCCTCAATCAGCTCTACCTTGTACGGCTCCTCCTTCTCTCCCATAAGCGCCAGCGCCTCATCCCTTGGAAGGGTAAACCGCTCAAGGGGCAGGGCTTCCTTGATAATCTTCTTCATCTCCGCCTCAATCTTATCCATATCCTCAGCAGAGATTGGGGAAGCAAAATCAATGTCATAGTAGAATCCGTCTGCAATGGAAGGCCCGATGGCCAGCTTTGCATCCGGATACAAGCGCTTTACCGCCTGGGCCATCACGTGGCTGGCTGTGTGCCTTAAGGCCGCCAACCCTTTTTCATCCCTGGCTGTCAGGATATTCAGGCTGCAATCCTTGTCTACCACAGTCCTCAGATCCACGCTCTCCCCGTCAATCTCCCCTCCACAGGCCATTCTGGCCAGGCCGGAACTTATATCCGCCGCAATATCGATGACCGACATGGGCTGGGAGTATTCTTTTATACTGCCGTCTTTCAATGTTACTTTCATGTCCATTCTCCTTTTCCTTATCATGTACTCTCCGCGTCTTTTTGCGCCTGATTTTGTGAGATGGTACCCATTGACACCAAAACGCCCCTTCCCACAGTCCAGATACCTGCAGGAAGGGGCGATCATATCGCGGTTCCACCCTTTTTTATGAACGGTTTCCTACCGTCCACACCTTTTTTGATGATAACGGAATCACCGGACCTGATTAAAGGCCGCTCTGGGGTGGTATTCAGATAAGATTTCTGTAAGACGGTTCCACCTTGTCCGTCTCTCTCTGAACATTCCTCATATCCTACTGTCCCCATCAACGCGTTGTCTGTCTTTGATTATAGCATTGGTTTTCATTTTGTCAAGTGTAACCGTGTCCTTGTCTCAAGTTGTCTCGAGTTCCCTGCCCCAAAAATTTAAGACATCCAGGTTGAGCAGACAGAAACGTCATTGTCTGTGCTCCAGATAACACCCCTTCTCGTGAGAATTGACTACCCCTATTGCCTGCAGATATGCATAGATAATCGTCGTTCCCACAAATTTCATTCCTCTCTTTTTCAGATCCCCGGAAACCTGATCTGAAAGCGCGGAATGTGCCAGCCCTGTTTCATACACGGTCTTGCCGTCTGTCCAGTGCCAGATATAATTGGAAAAACTTCCGAACTCCGCCTGGATCTGGCGGAAAATCTCTGCATTGCTTACTGCGGCATGGATCTTCCTTGCATTGCGGATAATATCCGGATTCTCCTTAAGCTTTTGCATCTTCTGTTCATCATACCCGCTTACTGTTTCCAGGTCAAAGCCATCAAATGCTTTCCGGAAGCTTTCCCTTTTATTCAGCACGCACTCCCATGTAAGCCCTGCCTGAAAGCCCTCCAGCACCAGCATTTCAAACAGTGTATGG
>CANDZL010000111.1:0-9988 GCA_947425205.1 uncultured Hungatella sp.
GGGGTGTAGCAAAAACTATATAATGTATTGGGGGGTTACGTCTATTATAATACCATGAGGTAAGGAATTTGAAAAGAGGTACACTGCATAAAGTTCACAAAAACCACTCCCATTTTTTATGCAAACTGCACATTTATGCAAACAATTGTTCGAATTCCTGTTGCCCGATCCGCTCTTTCTCCATCAGGATCTCTGTGCATCTGTGGAGCACATCCACATGCTCCTGGATCAGGTTCCTTGCTTTGTCATAGCATTCATCAATAATCCGTTTCACCTCGCTGTCAATTACCGTAGCAACGTTCTCACCATAGCTTTTTGTATGCCCTAAGTCCCTTCCTATGAAGACCTCATCTTCCTCTGTCTCATAGTTGATCATACCTACTTTCTCCGACATACCATATTTGATCACCATAGAACGAGCCATAGCTGTGGCCTGTTTGATATCCTGGGACGCTCCAGTAGTAATGTCGTCAAAAATAATCTCCTCTGCGATCCGTCCGCCCAAAGACACCATGATATTCTGCAGCATCTTCCCCTTGGTGTTAAACATCTCGTCTTTCTCCGGCAACGGCATGGTATATCCTGCTGCCCCCATTCCCGTAGGAATAATGGAAATGGTGTGCACCGGCCCAACATCTGGAAGAAGATGGAACAAAATGGCGTGACCGGACTCATGGTACGCCGTGATTCGTTTTTCTTTCTCAGAAATGACACGGCTCTTCTTCTCCGCACCGATTCCCACCTTGATAAACGAACGGTCAATATCACTCTGGGTTACAAAACGCCGTCCCTCCTTAGCCGTTAAAATTGCCGCTTCATTCAGGAGGCTCTCCAAGTCGGCACCTGTAAATCCAGCGGTGGTTCTGGCCACTCTTTCAAGATTCACATCATCCCCCAAAGGTTTATCCTGCGCATGAACCCTTAAGATCTCCTCTCTGCCCCTCACATCCGGCTTCCCTACCACAATCTTGCGGTCAAACCGTCCCGGACGCAGAATCGCCGGATCCAGGATATCCACCCGGTTGGTGGCAGCCATAACGATGATCCCCTCATTGACACCGAAACCATCCATCTCCACCAAAAGCTGATTCAAAGTCTGTTCTCTCTCATCATGTCCTCCGCCTAATCCGGTTCCTCTCTGCCTGGCCACCGCATCAATTTCATCAATAAACACGATGCAGGGAGCGTTCTTTTTCGCTTCCTCAAACAGATCCCGAACTCTGGACGCACCGACACCCACGAACATTTCAACAAAATCTGAACCGGAGATACTGAAAAACGGCACTCCTGACTCTCCTGCCACAGCCTTGGCAAGCAAGGTCTTGCCGGTTCCTGGAGGCCCAACCAGAATCACGCCTTTAGGAATCCTCGCCCCTACAGAAGTATATTTCTGCGGGCTTCGAAGGAAATCTACCAGTTCCTCCAAGTCCTCCTTTTCCTCCCTAAGCCCCGCCACTTTTGTGAAATTAAACTTATTGGCATCTTTGCTTAATCTGGCACGGCTCTTACCAAAATTCATCATTCTGGCATTGGTCCCGCCTCCTGCGGCTCTGGCATTCATCATGGTAAACACCACAACCAGAACCACTCCAGACAAAAGCACTGGAAGCACCAGCGTCAGGATATAGTTCTCATGGGGCACATCCTGAACCGTAACCGGAATATGGTTGCCTAGGAGATATTCTTTTTCACTCCTCACATCTGACACATACACCCGTTTCTGGCTTTTGTCCTTCATGGTTAGAATCACTTCTCCGGTAGGGGTCTCCTTATTTTGCCGGATAGCTGCGGATTCAACGCTGCCTTCGATAACCTCAGACATATAGGCCTGTTGGGTTAAGTCCTCCGGCGCTTTCTCTCTTGTCAGGCTATTGGCCACAAAAAGTACCAGCAAAGCCACCAGAATCAGTCCCAATCCATTGATCGACTGTCGTTGTCTCAACTTTAAGTTACCTCCTTTACTTATGTACTCTCGGAACCTCCGATATTACGCTGGGGAAATTCTCCATGATTTCCCCAGTCCATCATCCAAGATTCCGAGAGTACATCACTCCTGTTCTACTATTCCAATATATGGCAGATTCCTGTACTTCTGATCATAATCCAAGCCATATCCCACAACAAATTTATCCGGAATACGGAAGCATGTGTAATCTACCTTCACCTGCTTCTTTACCCTGCGCTCCGGCTTATCCAAAAGGGTACACAGACGGATACTTTTTGGCCCTCGCTTCTCAAGTATCTCCATCAGATAGGCCAGCGTCCTTCCTGAATCAATAATGTCTTCCACAATCAGGACATCTTTTCCTTCCAGAGGTTCATCCAAGTCCTTGACAATCTTCACAACGCCACTGGATACCGTTCCTGCACCATAGCTGGATACGGACATAAAATCTATTGAGACCGGAACCGTCAGCCGTTTCGACAACTCACAAGTAAAAAATACTCCGCCTTTTAAGATACAGATCAGATGCACAGCTTTTCCCTCATAATCCTGGCTGATCTGGGCGGCTATCTCACTGATCTTTTTGTTTACTTCCTCCTCCGGAATCAATACCCGAATCGTATCTTTCATGTCCCTCTCCTCCATCTGCTTGTACTTGTAAAATCTGACGCGTATGCTCTGTTATTTTATAGTACTCACTGATCCGGTAGCCGACTATCCACAAAATGTGATGTCCCTCCGCCAGCAGAAGAATCTTATCCCGCTCCTGCCTGGGAATCTTTTCATCGATCATATATGCCTTTACCGTCTTTCGTTTTCCATCCTTTAATGTAATATAGTCGCCGGTCTGCCTGGTTCTAACAGATAACGTATTTTTTATTGTATCATAATCAAACCATTTCGTATACCGATTTTCTGGAATTTCTTGATGTTTTTTATACGAAAAATGGCTCATTTTCAGAGTATTCACCACGGTTTCTTCCGATTTTTCCACCCATGCCACTTCTTTATTCTCCACACCCGCTTCGATATCTGCCTTCTCATCTGTCTGATCTACAAGATAGGAACCGTTGCCTTCTTGGACATTTCTTTCTTTGGATACAACATTTATCCATATCATTCCATACTCTAACCTTGCCTCTGCCCCATAAGGAAGGCTGATTCTCTTTCCTGTTTCTTTCTCTGCCAATCCGCAAATGGTTTCAATGTGTTTAAAGGTAATGTCTTTCACAGATTCTGTACAGAGACCAATCATCTTCCTGACCAGATATCCCCTCAAAATCTCCGGCTGACTTCTCAGCACCTTTGCCTCTATCCCCCATTCCCATATGTCTTCCCTTCCATTCTCACACTGCTTTTCCTTCCCGTATACTTTCCAGATTTCTTCTGCCTGATTCTCCAGATACTGCTCTGCCTGACTTAGCATTCTTCCAGCATTGATAATATGCGTGACCGCACCTGCATTGATATCTTTGCAGATCTCCGGTATCAGCCTATGGCGCAGACGGTTTCTGGTATAATCCTCACTGGCATTCGTGGAATCCTCGCAGTATGCTAGTTTCTGACTGTGCAGATACTCCAAAATCTCGTTTTTCCCCACACACAAAAGAGGCCGGATTACCGCCCCTCTTACTGCTGCCATGCCGCACAGCCCTTTCAAGCCACTTCCCCGGAACAGATTATGCAGAATCGTCTCCGCCTGGTCCTCCTGATGATGGGCCACCGCAATTTTTGCGCCGCCCCACTTTTCTGCTTCCTCCTCTAGAATCTGGTATCTGACCATTCTTCCCGCCTCTTCTACGGACAGCCCCCTATCTTTGGCATATTTTGACACATCCCGATGTACAATGAGACATGGAAGCTTTCTCCTTTCCGCCGCCGCCTCCACAAACCCTGCATCCCTGTCAGCCTCCCACCCTCGCAGCCCATGATGCACATGAACCACCCGAAGTTCTGCCTGAAGTTCCTCCTTCATCCTTTCCAGCAGATGCAAAAGGCACATGGAATCTGCTCCCCCGGATACTGCCACAATTACCCGATCTCCTGGATCCACCATTTTATATTCCCTGATAAATTCTTGTACCCTCTTTTGCATATCGTCACCTTCCGGCCTGTACACTGCCTCTTTTCCATATCCCGGCTACCAGCACCGTCATATCATCCCTGATTTCCTCTGTAAATTGCTTTGCAAATTCCAAGATCTCCTCCGCCATGTTCTGAGGATTTCTTTTTATGATCCCTCCCAGATATTCTGCCATAATCCCTTCCTTGTCTTCTCCTGGCAGATTGTCTAAAACACCGTCACTGACCATCACAATCCTGTCATCTTCCCACAGTTTTTGGGAAAGAAGGGTTGGTTCCACCTGATGGAACATTCCCGCCGGGACATCGCATGCCTGAAGCAGTTCTACGCCGTCCTCCTTGATCAAAAAGGTAGCCGCCGCCCCCATCTTCATGATCTCCAATACACCAGTGTACAGATCAATACAACACAGGTCAATAGTAGCCGGATGCTGTTCTTCCCCTGCCAACAAAAGAATGGTATTCACAAGTTTCAACGCAGACCTGGGCATATAGCCTGCTGCTAGAAGCTGTTCGGTCAATTCAATTACCTTCTGGCTTTCTTTCCCTGCCGTTTCTCCGGTTCCCATACCATCCGACAGGCTCATCACCAGCTGCCCCGGCGTGTTCTGGCAGAAGGTAAAATTGTCTCCCGAGACCAACTCTCCGCTTTTCGGTGTCCTGGCTACCCCATACAAAACCTGATACGTGCCCTCCTCCACAAAGCGAATAGTGGAAGCTTGCCTTGTAACAATGCTCTTGGAGTTTCTTGCAACAGTCCACATCTGCTGTCCCATAGCCTGCCCCAAAACCTGCGCTGCTTCTCTTGCCATGATACACCTTCCATGATTGGTGCGGACGGTAAGAAAGGCCTCTCTCCGCTTATTATCATACTCTAATATCAGCATATGTTCAACTACCATATGATGCCTTGCAAATTCTTTCCGAATGACCCGTTCCTTAATCGGTGTCAGATCGGCTGCCTGTTCTATTTGCTCCGAAAATTCTTCCAAAATCACTGCCAATTCCCGAAATTGCGCCACAATGGCATCCCGACTTTCCAGATATCGATTCTTCCATGACAGATTCATCGTTGCCTTTCCAAGGTTTCGGTTCAGCTGTCCTACATAATCTCCCTGCCTTTTACACGTTTCCCGAAATAGCCTGGGCATGTCCTCATAATCCACATTTCCTTTCTGTTCAAATGCCCGCAAAAGATAATACAGATAATAACTGTCCTCCTTCTCGCTGTCGGAGTATAAATTACACCGGTTGCAGTCGCCACAGACCATCGCACCAGCCATCTGCATAGCTGCCAACCCATCCTCTCTGGTCAGCCTTCTTTCCGCCGCCCCATCTTCATCAAAAGTTTTGGCCAGCTCTTCTAAGGAACCAGCCATATCACTTAGTTTCTTCGCTGTATATACATGAATATTCGCCATATCCCTGTGAATGTTTTTCCGCTCAAACACAAAAATCCCTCCTGACTTTCAGTGTACTCTCGGAAGCACTCTGCGCCCCAGCATACACTTATATAAGCGCCGGCACAAGATGTACGCCGCTCCCGGCCGCATTATATCACGTCAAAAGGGAAATATTTGTCAAACGGATGGAACAAACGAAAAAAAGTTTTCGACAACGAAAATCTGCAACCGATCCGATCTTCCATGGACAGTTACAAAATACTACTGCGTCGGCTTTAACAGAATCTCATCTGGATTAACCAGACCAAGTTTCTCTTTGGCCACCTTCTCAATATACTGTTTGGTCTGAACATAGACCCGCTGTTCCTCCAGCTTGGCCGCTCTCTCCTGTTCCTGGGCCAGCTGATTCCTTAAACTTTCTTCTTTCATCTGATATTCAAAATCTCTTTGTTTCAGAGACGCGCTGCGCATATTCACCACAACAGCCATGCTGAGAACCACGAATGTAATTCCCACGATCGCCAGCCGGTTCCCCAGCCGTTCTCTCTTTTTCCTTTTGGTTCTTCTAACTGTTTTCATCCTTTCACCTGCTTTGATTCCCGTCGATGTCTTTTCATTTTTATTCTAAAATATTCCTGCCCTTTTTTCAAGCATTTTATTACTCTTTGGCTTACCAGATACTGATACCCTGCCATCCCAAGAAAAACACCTGCAATGACATACGCTCTCAGCCTTCCGTCATTCTGTTGATAGAGAAGGTCAAACGTCGTAAATCCGCTGAAAATCCAATATCCAAAATCTTCTATTCCTATCCAAAATATGTTGTGGGGTATCAGAATTCGAGCCACACGAAAAAAATCATACAATATCATAAGCCATATGCCTGTTCCCACGCTTGAGATTGCCAGCTGCACCTCATAATGAATATTCTGACTCATGCCATGCCTCTCCCTCTTATCTGAATAAGCGGTTAAACAAAGACTCTCCTGATTTTCTGTAGGATTCATTGGAGGAATAGATCAGGCTGTCCACCATTCCATCCATATCCACCTCCCCTTTTTCCAGGGTAAGCCGGCTGATATGTAATTCTTTTCCCTTTATAGTCAAAAGTCCCATATCCGTATCTAAAACCACCTGGTTCTCATCAAAAGCCACCACATCCCGGATGCCGGTAAGACTTCCGCCCTGGCGGTTCTGAAACAGAAGCTTATGGGGCCGCATGCCTGTCTTCTCTTCCATAACAAAAACCTCCTAATATACTCAAACTATGATTTAAGTATATTAAAAGGCTTTCTTTTTTATGCTATATTCTTGACATTTTTAAAGATAACGATAAAGTTCTTTCGCCTCTTCCTTTTTCACGGTCTCCTGTACATCTAAAACTTCTACTTTCACAGAACTGGTACCAAACTGAATCTCAATCTTATCACCGGTCTTCACATTCACAGATGCCTTAGCCGGCTTATCATTTACCAGAACTCTTCCTGCATCACAGGCCTCATTGGCCACGGTTCTGCGCTTGATCAGCCGTGAAACTTTTAAAAATTTGTCTAATCTCATTTCTCTACTCGTTCACCATATCTTTTAATGCTTTGCCCGCTTTAAACTTGGGAGTCTTGGAAGCAGCGATGGGCATGGTCTCTTTTGTCTTTGGATTCCTTCCCATTCTTGCCGCTCTCTCTGCAACCTCAAATGTACCGAATCCAACCATCTGGATCTTCTCGCCTTTTACCAATCCCTCGGATACTACATCCGTAAAAGCTTTGATTGCCTTCTCTGCATCTTTTTTAGAAATCTCAGCCTTCTCAGCAACTGCTGCGATTAACTCTGTCTTATTCATGATATCTTCCTCCTATTATGATCTCTCAGCTAACCGTCTGTTCTCTAAAACGGTAGCACTCTATCATTTATAGCTTTTTTACTAGTTTTTGTCAAGGCATTTCCTCTTTTTCTCGGCTTTTTCCTGTTCTTTTATGGCATTCCAGAGGGCCAGTCCTTCCTCTGTAGAACTTACTTTGGCATCACCAAAGACATGAGGATGTCTTCGAATCAGTTTTTTACACAGGCCGCTGATGACATCATCTATAGTGAAAGCCCCTTCTTCCTTGGCTATCTGGCTGTTTAACATCACCTGAAGAAGTACATCTCCCAATTCCTCGCACAAATTTTCCATATCATGGTTATCTACTGCATCATATACTTCCTGGGTCTCGTCTGCCAAACACTTTTTCAAACTCTCATATGTCTGTTCCCTATCCCAAGGACAGCCATGATCCGAACGAAGCTCTGCTATGATGTCTACTAAGTCATTAAAGGTGTACATAAGAATATCTCCTCCAGTTTTCCAAAATAGTTTGCGGAAAATACACATGTTCCGCCAAAGGAATGTTCCCCTCCGCCAAGCAGCAAATCCACATTGGAATATCCATCGATATTATACTATAGGATGCTGTTTTTTCCAAGGGATAATTATAATCTATACAGTTTGGATCCAATTGGCATCATAGTCGCTTAAGCCTTGTATGGAAAACCCTTTTTGTTTGTACAAAGCAATTGTCCTTATTCTTTCTTTTGTAAGAATTTCTCCCGGTACAACCAAAGGAATTCCCGGAGGATATAGATAGACGAATTCTCCACAGATCATCCCTTCACTTTCTTCAAGAAGTACTCTCTTTTTTTCCCTTGTCCACGCTTCATAAAGGCTTATACCAGAAGTCGAAGTAGAGCCTTTCCATATGGTACTTTCCCTGATCTGTTCTTTCTGATTTATAGTGGCCAACTGTTCCTGATCTATTGTTTTCAGGGCATGTTCCAATCGTTCCAGCCCTTTTTGGGTATCCATCATAGATGTAATCGCTGTCACATAGTTCACGCTGCACATTTCCAATTCTAAATGAAAGTCTGCGCGCAATCTATCCATCAGCTGTCGTCCGTCCAGATTAACCCTCTCCGTAGATACCACAATTTTAGAAACATCCAAATCGTATATACTATGGTTTCCGATCACAGAACGATCCAACAATTTTAGATATCTCATCTCCATCAGATGTCTCCGAAGTTTCATCAGATGATCCTCAAATCTTGTGATCTGTTGTTTCCCTTCCGTTTCCATAAACTTAATGCATCGTTCTATTCCTGCCAAAAACACATAAGATGGGCTGCTGCTCTGAAATATCTGCAGATAGTGTTCTATTTTCTCAATATCTATAAATCCTTTTTTCAGATGAAGCAAAGCTGTCTGAGTAAAAGCCGGAAGGGTTTTGTGCAAGCTCTGAATTACCACATCTGCTCCTAAGTCCAGAGCAGATACTGGAAAAATCTCACCGTAGCGAAAATGGGCTCCGTGGGCCTCATCTACAATGAGTGGAACCCCGTGGGCATGGCAAATATCGGCCAGGCTTTTGATATCGGATACCACTCCATCATAAGTAGGAGAAACAATGAAAACAGCTGCAACCCCATAGGATGTTTTTAGTAAATCCTCCAGTTCTTCTGCTGTTATCCCCCCCTGTATCCCAAACTTCTCGTTGATCTGCGGATACAAGTATGTTATCTCCAAGTGGTTCAAGAACGCTCCATGATATGCAGATTTATGACAGTTCCGTCCCATGATGATCCTATCTTTGTATCTTGTCGTTCCACATATAGCACTTAAAATTCCGCAGGTGCTTCCATTTACCAAATAATAACTTTTATCTGCCCCATAAATAGCTGCTGTCCTCTCCATGGAATCCTTTAAAATTCCCTCAGGGTGATGCAGATTATCGAATCCGTCAATCTCTGTGATATCCAACGTATACGGATTGGGAAAATCATCCAGGAATGGATGACCCATCATACGCTTATGCCCTGGCATATGAAAGGGATAGTAATCTGAATGGCTTATTTCCTTTAGCTTATCATAAAGGCTCCTTCTTATCATTGAATAATCCGTCCCTCTTTTCTAAATTTTCACATTTACTTTTTCCTTTTTGGTATTTATAATGAAAGAATCAAACAAAAAGGAGACATCTTAAGACATGAGAACAATAGAGTTCAAAATGGAACGTCAGGGATTGGTAGAAATTGGCCAGGAGGTAGAGATCACTGAACACGAATCAGATAGCGGCTGTTGTTATATCATTGAACCGGCTGTCGCTATGTCCGGATGCTACAAAGGACGAAATCGTTTAAAAAGCAATCATGGAACTGTAGCCGATATCAAGCAAAATAATCGCGGTTTCTATGTAATCGTAGAATTTGATGAAGATTAATTAGTACATAAAAAAAGTACCGCCTCCAGGAATCATCCCTTAAAGTCGCTACCCTTCATGAGCGTGCGGGGATTCGAACCCCGGACAACTTGATTAAAAGTCAAGTGCTCTACCGCCTGAGCTACACGCCCAACTTTTCTTCATAAGATATGCCTTGGACCGGAATCGAACCAGTGACACGAGGATTTTCAGTCCTCTGCTCTACCAACTGAGCTACCAAGGCATACATCTTTCACACATATAAATGTGGAAAATTGCGGGGGTAGGATTTGAACCTACGACCTTCGGGTTATGAGCCCGACGAG
>CANDZL010000112.1:0-9280 GCA_947425205.1 uncultured Hungatella sp.
ATTTTTGATCATTCTGATTTATCCTGCTTTACCTAAATTATTAGAAACATATATCTTCTCTAGTTTATAATTATTGCCTTTTGGTATGACATCAGGAAAGTACCATGACCTACCTTCTAATTCATTGCATTTTCTATCACTCTCCCCACCATAATATAAAAATGGATGCGTCGATAAGTATTCTATGGCATGATTCTCAACAACATCTGATCCAGGGGCAAAACTACAAAATGCACCAACTGATTTCACCAGCCAATGATTGCATAATGGTCCATAGCTATATTGGCCACATAATGTATATTTTGCTCTATCCCCCCGTTCCTTACATCTGTAAATATATCTACAATATTACTGTCCAAAAAATATCGTTTCAAATGATCTCTAGCTTCTTGATAAACATCTGGATTTGCACAGGTAAATAAAACAGTATATCCTGAATTGTCTAAATCCTTAAAACAATCTAATTTTTTTATGTTATGGTTATAGTTACAAAGCTTATTGTCTACGATATATTTTTCCTTAATTCCAAAGCTGTCGTTTTAAATCTGTTTTGCTATAGTGCCGTACTCACCGTATGGATAAATAATAAAATTTCTTTTACCCACATTAAGTTCTCTCTCAATAACATTTTTTATTCTTTGAAAATCTGTTATCATTTTTTCCTCTCTCGATTAGATCCACAACCCTCTCACTGGCTCTCCCATCCTCAAAGATCCCAACCCGCTTCATAAAGGCCTCTGTTTTCTTCCCATACTCATCCTCATCGAATGCAAGGATATTCTCCATCAGCCCGTCATTATCCGTTGCTGCCGGAAATGGAAGGCGGTATATGTCAAACATCAGATCCCCTCTGTCCTTTATATATTCCTCCAGGTCGTCTGCATAGATAAATCCCGGCTGCCCTGCCAGGGATGCCTCAAAAACAGCGCTGGAGTAATCTGTCAAAAACCCATCAGATCCCGCTATGATCTCATTCATATCCGGCCTCTGGCTCACATCGATCAGACGCTTGGATACCTGTTTTGTCTTCACCCTCTCCATATTGGCTGCCAGCTGTGGGTGCAGCCTTAAGAATATATACCACGTGCCTCCAAACCGCTTCTCCAGTGTTTCAATCAGGCGCTTAAAGTCCACCGCCGATTCCTCGGTATTGACCGTGCGGTCCTTATTCTGGCTTCCTCCCCGGAATGTGGGGGCATACACCATGATTTTGGCTTCCTTGGGCAGGCCGTATTCCCTCCTCATCTGCAGGCGCTTCTCTTCCCTTTGGTTCACCAGCACGTCGCACCGGGGCGTTCCTGTTTTGATGATTTCTCCCTTATAGATCAGGCCTTTCCGGTACATATGGGTGCACCAGTCCGAGCCAGACAGTACATAGTCTATCAGCCCCGAGTCATATTTACTAACCAGGTAGGCTATCCTCGGCAGGCGCTCCCTCCGGTATTTCCCGATGGGCTTTATGCAGATCGTCGCATGCCAGGTCTGGATATAGCGCTGCCCCTTCCTCTTTTTGGTCCCGTAAAAAGTCCTGGTATTGCTTACCCAGGTTCCCGCGGTAGACAGGTGGTATGCCCGGCTCCAAAGGGTGCTTTTTACCTTTGTAACCCCTTCCGGAAACTCCTTTTCCATATCATTTAAGAGCCAGACAATCTTATAGGCCGTTTTCCCTTCCCTGTTCCTTTTGAGCATCTCCTCCGCCACATACTTTGGGCTGCATCCATACCCTCCTCCCCCTTCAAAGGTCCACATCACAACCTTTTTCTGGTCCACCGGGAAGGCTCTACACAGGCTGTAGGCCAACCCGTGTAGCGATGCCCTTATCTTTCTTTTCGCTATATAAATATCTTCAGACAAATCCCTTTTCTGGTTGCCTATTCTCTGGTCACGGCCCATGTACTTCATTCCTTTTCCTGTGCTTCAAATATTCCGGTCAGGCTTTCCGGTATCCTGGCTTTTGCGTCCTCATAGTCTTCCGGAAAGTCAATTTCCGCCCAGAAGGCGCTGCCTGTAGGCACAGTCCTGATATCAAACGATTCCTCATCTATCAACCGCTGGATGGCGCTCTCAAAGTATGCCCCAAATTCTTTTTCCTTTAAAAGCTGCCTGGTTTTCTCCTTCAGTGACGGGACTGTCTTTTTTCGGAAGGCCGCCATCCCGATGAACTCGCCTTCCGCAGCGTCTGCAGGCATCTGCTTGGTAATCTCTTTTATCCTTCCCTTCTCGCTCCGGACCTTCATGGCTTCCTCGTCGCACTGCTTATAGTCAACAGGAAGCACCACATCCCCCTGGATATGGATCAGCTTCTCAAAGATCTCCGGCTCGCACAGGGTGTCCGCATGAAGGAAGATAAAATCATCGTTCAGCGCCTCCATCCCCATATAGAAGGAGCCAAGCACATTGGTCATCTCATAAAAGGGATTAAACACCAGGCGGATTCCGCTTCGATCCTTTGCCAGCTCCTCAAATGCCTCGCTTCGGTATCCGGCCACAAGGATAATGTCATCAACACCGTATTTCTCCAAAAGCCTTAAGTTATACTCAATCAGTTTTTTTCCCTTAATCTCTGCAAATGATTTTGGGACATCTCTGGTCACATCCCCCAGCCTGCTGCCTTTTCCAGCTGCCATAATGATTGCCTGCATCCTGTCTCTTGCCCTCTTTTCCTCTTATCTCTTTTTCCCTTATGCTCTTATGTTCTTTTCCGTTTTTCCGTTATGGTCCGCCGGTTCGGCCTCTTATTCCATTCTCCTTACTACCTACTGCCATGCGGCTCCATACAGCCTTAGTAATATCTCCCTGTCTTCCTCATCAACAGCCGGGTCATTTTTTATGTTCCCCTCAACTTCCCCGGCCATAACCTTCAATAAGTTTTTTTCTACTCCCAGCCCGGAAAGGCTGGCATGAAGGCCGATATTCTCTATAAACTGCTGTATGGCTTCCACACATGCTTCTTTTCCATGAACCTGCCGTCCGGTAAGAAGCCTAAGCATACTCTCTACCTCTTCTGGATCATAACCATGTTCTTCTTCTATCCACGCCGGGTACAATGCGGCAAGCCCCGCCCCGTGGCTGATGCCTGTATGGGCCCCCAGCGGGTACTGCATCCGGTGGGGGAGGCAGGTGCTGGCATTTCCCAGGTTTATCCCCATAATCATGCTTGCAAATGCCATCCTCTCCCTTGCCTCCGTATCATGAAGATCCCTTGACAGTGCTGGGAGGGACTGCCCGGTTATCCGGATGGCGTATTCGGACAGCATCTTTGTAAAGGGGGTTGCCGCCTTGGAAAGGTACGTTTCCATTCCATGGGCAAGCACGTCAAACCCTGTTTCCATGGTAATTGTATAAGGGACCGTCTCTGTGAAGGCAGAATCCACAATGGCGACCTTGGGGTATAGGGCGGCTCCCCGGATCCCCCTCTTCTTTTTGTTCTGCTCATCCGTTAAGATGGCTGCCTTGCTCAGCTCGCTTCCTGTCCCTGCCGTTGTAGGGATTGCTATGACAGGAAGCGTATCCTTCCCAGGCCCCTTCCCCTGGTAGAAAAGGGCCTCAATCCCTTCCTTTTCTCCGATGCCGGCGGCAACCGCCTTGGCCGCATCCATTGCGCTCCCCCCGCCAAATCCCACTACTGCATCCACATGTCCCTCGCGGCCCAGCCGGATTCCTTCCCTTACCTCCGAAAGCCTGGGGTTGGCACTGACAGAGTCAAACACCATGACCGTTTCTGCACCCGTATCTTTCTGGATCTGGTGCCTCAATTCCTCCACATACCCAAGGCGGGCTAAGGAGCGGCCTGTCGTCACAAGCATTACGGAGCCCTTTAAGCACTCCCTCTGTTCCTTCAATGCTTCCTTCCAGATATTTCTTCCATAATATATAGTTGTGGGTATATTTAACTGATATGGTTTCATAGGCTCCCTTCAATCTAATGCAGCATTCTGGCCAGTTTGCCTTTTGCTGGATGTCTTTTCTGATTTTCCATCTGCGCGTCAGCCTTCACCTTGCTCCGAGCCGTGCTAAACGCATGTCATGACATGCATCACCACCGGCCAGCGACAGGTCATAAGGCATCTTTTACTGAAAACAAACCACTTCAGCCGCCTGCTCCGCTATCGATATTTTCCACCTACAAATTCTCCACCTTTATTTTTCTATTCCCATACAAGCGCTCTACTAACTCCCTCCTTTTCGGAAACAAAGGGTAAAGCATTCGGTACGTCTCCTTATACAGCTGATACAGCTCCCGGTACTTTTCATGGTTTTTCCTGTCCGGGCGGATAATCATCCTCACCATCGCAAACCTCTCTGCCGCTTCCTGCAACGTGCCGTAAATCCCCTGGCCGTACAGCGCCATCATCGCAGCTCCGGTGGCTGTCGTCTCAAAGTCGGACAAGACCTGCACCTCCCGCCCTGTGATGTCCGCCTTCAGCTGTGACACCAGCGGAAGGCGGGCAAGGCCCCCTGATATCCGGATAGAATCTATCTTTATACCAGCCTCCTCAATGGCCGCGATCATGTCCAGGTCAATAAACCCTGTACTTTCAAAGACCGCCCTTGTCATTTCCTTCCTGGTATGCATCCTCTCCAGCCCAAAAAACACGCCCCTTGCATTGGGATCCCACAGAGGGGCCCGCTCCCCCAGAAGGTATGGAAGGAAAATGACCCCGCCTGCCCCTAAGGAAGCCTCTCCCGCATCCTTTTCCATCTGCTCATAGGGCAGCAATTCATTCTGATAGTAGCACTGTTTCACCCATTCGATCAGCCCCCCGCCAAGATTGTTGGAGCCTCCTACGATATGGAAGCCTCCCTCAAAGTAAGGAACCTGCTGTATCTTATTCCCGTGTAAGGCTGCCTTCTGCCTGGCTGCAGCCCGGAACACTGTAACCGTTCCTGACACATCACTGGCCTCCCCCTCCCTTGACACGCCGCTCCCTACAAAGGAGCAGATTGCATCGTAGGCTGATAGAATTACCTTTGTCTCCTGGGCAAGGCCTGTCTCCCTGCTTACTGCCTCCAGGATATTCCCTGCATATGATCCAGGCGCTACGACCTCCGGAAGCATATGTTCCGAGATGCCGACTTCATTCAGCAGATCCGACGGGTACCTCTTTTCCTCCATGTTATAATGCCATTTATGGGCATTCATGTAGTCGGTCACATACCTGCCGGTAAATTTTGCAATCAAGTAATCGTTGGGCGACAGGAATTTATATACCTGATCAAACACCTGTCTCTGATGCCTTTTTATCCACAGGGCCTTTGGAAGCATAAGCGAGGAATCCGCCCCCAGGCCAGTCTGCCTTTCCACAATCGAAAATGCCGCCGCCCTTTTAATGATACCGCTTTCCTCTTGAGCCCGCTTATCCGATACCATCATACACGGAAAAAGGGCTTCCCCCTGCTGATCCACGCATACAAGGCACGAAGAGGAAGAGGTAACTGTAAGGTAAACGATGGGGGAACAGCCAATTTCCGTTACCGTCTCTCTGATAACCTTACATGCTTTCTCCCACCATTCCGTGGGAAGCTGGGTTACTGTCTCACCGGTTAGCGAGGTTTCTATGGGAAGCGACGACGAAGCCAACTTATTACCCTCCATATCAAAAATCATGCTTCGTATACTCTTCATTCCCATATTTAAAACAAGAATTGTCTTCATTTCCTTCATTTCCTTCATGAATTTCGTGTGCTACTCTTCTTTTTGAAAAAAGAAACAGATTCATAATGACCATAAAAACTATTTTGAATATCAAAAAATCTGACATAAAATATGACAATCCCATACTTTACATCAGATTTTTGAAATCTACCCTTATTCTGTTTTCAGACAACCGCCTCCACAATAGTCTTCCCTCTCAGGCGTATCACCTTCACCCCAGGTTCCTTCTTCTTATTAAAGTTAAAACTGAGCATATATCCTTTTTCCTGCCGGAAATACTCCAGATAACTGATAATTTGTTGTTCCCCTCTCTCGTTGTACTCATTTCCATGCCAGATCTTCAGTTCCACAATGAACTGTTCCCCCAGATAATCTACAATGACATCGGCCCTTCTGGCATCCCTTGTCTGTGCCTCCACATAGTAATTGCCAACGCCATTGATAATTGGCTTTAAGAAAAGAAGAAAAAACTTCCTTCCATAGGCCTCCACAAACCTTTCATCGTTTTCACCATACAACTCCGTAAAATACTCTACAAACTTTTTCAGCACCAACTCCATATTGAGTCTTGAATTTGCGATAAACTGATTCCTGTCCCTCTGGCCGTATTGATATACTTCACTTTTAACCGCCTCTTCTGTAATAAACATATTTAATAATCCCATCTCAAAAATGCGGTTGGAAATCTCAACATGCCCATTCTTCTCCCTCAAAAATCCAAACATCACACCCAAATTGATTTCCTTGACATGGGGGCTATAAGGCACCGTCTTTCCCTGATACAAGATTTCCTCAATCATCTTCCGCAAGTCTTTATATATGTCCAGCTGCTTCACTATACTGTCAAACAACGGCGTATTTTCTTTAAGGAGAAGCTTCACCGCCTCCATTACCCCATTCCTTGTCCATACATCTGATGTCGACCCAAAGCCTTCTCGCCCAGGAATCTCCTCATCAAGAAGCTTACAGATAACCGATACAAGATACGGATATCCGGAAGTATACTCATAGATACATTGGGAGATATCCTCTACATTCATTCCTGTCTGGTTATCGTCCTCATATTCCTGCACCATGGAAGCAATCTGTTCTGCCGAAAAATCCATACGAATAGTGAACTTTGCGGCGATATTCCAGGGACTGTTAAACTTATGTTCCGTCTCCGGACGTATCTTCAGCTTCAGGTTCTTAATATCATACACTCCCGCAAGAATCACAGAATGAAAGGTGGGCCTGTTCTTCTTTTCCAGATAGTATCCTCTAAGCAATGCCAGAAAATCAAGGAACACCTGATTATTCGCCGCACTGTCCACCTCATCAATCATCATAACAACTGATTTTGACGATTTCTCACACAGTTCACTGAGATTCACAAACAACCCTCTTAAGGTTCTCTCTTCTCCTTTATCAAAACGGAAAAGCAACTCTGTCATCTCCTGTTTATTCTCTGTCTCTGTACGTCCCAGCGCTTCCATCAGCACTTCTGCAAATGCGTGGGAGAATGCCTCTTCATTCTTAAATTCCGCTGTGCCGATCTCCTGAAAATCCATGGAAAGAACCAGATAATCGTTTTTCAAGTACTCTGCCAAGGCTCTAAGCGTAGTGGTCTTCCCATACTGCCTGCCTCTGTTGATGACAAAATATTTTCCTCTGTCCACATAGAGTTCCTTGATTTTACCAAGCCTGTCGTCAAGCCTTACCATGTAATGAATATCAGGCTCACACAATCCTTCCGTATTGAAATACCGCTCCATGCCCGTCCACACTCCTTATCCACAGACTCAATTTGATACTGTCATTTTATCATTTCAAGCCTTTCATGTAAACAAAAGCATATCCAAATCTAATGTAAAGTATGAAATTGTCAAGGTGCATGTATCACTTATCCGGTACGAATGGTTACCCGCCTCTCGACTCCCGTTTCATAAATTCTTCCATCATCCCGGCCAGCGCCACCGACTCTCCGCGAGTCAGCTTAAATTCATTGTTGCCGTTGCCATTTATCATGGAAAGAAAATCGCTGATTTCATACCTAAGTCCATCTCCTAAAAACCTCTCTGAATATTTCTCCACTTCTCCCGGATTCTCGTAATGTACCTCAAAGTATGTGGTCTTCCACCACGGGGCCTCCGCCACAATATACCCTTTGGTGCCAGAGATCAGAAGCCTTCCCTCCGACTTTACCCCAAGCCCGCAGGTTGCTGTGGCAATTCCTGTAGGATATCGCAGAGAAACCTTGGTAAAGATATCCAATCCGTTCTCTCCTCTTATGGTATCGAACCGGATATCCTCAAACTCTTTTCCGAAAAGCTTTAGGATCGGCAGCATTACATAACTGCCCAATTCCATAAAGCTACCGCCGTACACCCTGTCTGTCAGTTCTCTGGTCTCCGGCTTTTCAAGCTTTGTAAAACATGCTTCCACATTTCTTATATTTCCTACTGTCCCGCTTCCAGCAAATCCCAGAAGCTTATGGAACCCCGGGCAATACGCTGTCTTTATACCCTCGAACAGAACCAGATTCTTTTCCCTGGCATAGCCAAACAGTTCTTCCGCCTGCTCCTTTTTTAGTACCATAGGCTTTTCGCAAAGCACATGCTTTCCATGTTCCAGCGCCGCTTTGATATAATCGTAATGGGTTTCATGGGGAGAGGCGATATACACCATATCTACTGCGTCAAAAAATTCTTCAATCTCTCCATATGAACTGACCTCCCATTTATCTGCAAATCGAAGGGCGCTCTCTCCATGGGGATTGTATACCCCCTGAGTGTTCACACCGCTGACCAGCTTTGCCTCCGGGATAAACCGCTCTGCAATCCTTCCTGTGCCAATGATCCCGATCCTGTGGATAGGGCTGTTCTTTTCACGCAGCATGGTACTGGAAATATTCTTGGTCCGCTCTAAATATACTACCTTACAGTAATCATCTAAATAATCAAAGGATCCTATCCAGTCGGAACCAATAGCAAAGATATCGATTTGAAATTTCCTGATATCGTTGACCTTCTGGCCTTGAGTCTCCTCAATGACAATCTCATCCGCAAACCCAGACTTTTTCACATTTTCAATACGGGTCATCAGGGAATCCACCACATTTAGTTTTCCTCTGGCCTTGTCATAGGCTTCTGTAGTTACGCCTACAATCAGGTAATCCCCCAGTGCTTTGGCTCTTTTCAATAGCCGGTAGTGTCCCTCATGGAAGAGGTCAAAGGTTCCATATGTAATTACTTTTACCATAATATTGTTACAGTTCTCCTCTCCCTGTATTTTTCTGCTATGCGCCAGTGGTTTTGCATACTCTCTGGTGAATCTTCTCCCCACACCTTCCGTCGGTGCTAGCATTGATCCTTAAAAAAGCTTTTATCTGCCTTTCCTTATCAAACGGATTCCCTGTCACATCACCGTCCAGAAAATCATCAAGGGAATTAAATGAATTTTCATTTAGGCAGTACTGCAGCCACTCAGAATCCTCCATAAATCCCGACTCGTGTGCTTTCAATTCGTCGTAGTCGAATTCTATTGCTACCTCGCTGTACGCTTTGGTATCAATATTAATGTCATAAAGTCTTCTTTCTGGTGCATACCAGATCCGACAGTCTGCCTTTCCCATCTGAGGATAGG
>CANDZL010000113.1:0-9080 GCA_947425205.1 uncultured Hungatella sp.
ATTGATGTAATTATTTAGTGCGTGATGTGAAAAATGTTGCCAAATCGTTGCCAGTGCCTAAACAAATTTGTTTGGAAACCGCATAAACACTAGGTTCTTAAAGCCCATTTCATCACTCGAACTCAATCGTAGCCGGCGGCTTCGGACTCATATCATAGCAGACTCTGCACACATTCCCAACCTCTGCTAAAATCCTCTCTGTAATCCTCTCAAGCACATCCCAATCCACCCGCTCTATGGTTGCGGTCATAGCGTCAACTGTATTGATGGCACGGATGATCACCATATAATCAAAGCATCTGGCATTATTCTTCACACCGACAGACTTAAAATCTGGCACCACCGTAAAATACTGCCATACTTTTTTATCCAGCCCTGCCTTTTCAAACTCCTCTCTCAGAATGGCATCGGACTCTCTTACTGCCTCCAGCCGGTCTCTGGTGATGGCTCCCAGGCAGCGGACACCCAATCCTGGCCCTGGGAAAGGCTGACGGTATACCATGGAAGCCGGAAGTCCCAGTTCCACACCGCAGGCACGCACCTCATCCTTAAACAGCTGCTTTAGCGGCTCCACCAACTCAAACTTTAAATCCTCTGGCAAACCGCCTACATTATGGTGAGACTTTACCATCTTGGCTGTCTTAGTTCCACTCTCGATAATATCCGGGTAGATGGTACCCTGGCCCAAAAAGTCAATGCCCTCTAATTTTCTGGCCTCCTCTTCAAATACTCGGATAAATTCACCACCGATGATCTTACGCTTCTGTTCCGGATCAGCGACATGCTCCAGCTTTCCTAAGAAACGCTCCGTGGCATCAATATAGATCAGATTAGCGTGAAGCTGGTTTTTAAATACCTCAATCACGCTTTCAGACTCATTTTTTCTCATCAGGCCATGATTGACATGGACACACACCAGCTGCTGGCCGATAGCCTTAATCAGCATAGCTGCTACGACCGATGAATCCACGCCGCCCGAAAGAGCCAGAAGCACCTTCTTATCCCCTACCTGTCTGCGGATCAACTCTACCTGATCCTCAATAAAATTCTTCATATTCCAGTTGGCCTGGGCATGGCAGATATCAAATACAAATTCCCGTAAAGCGTTTTCGTCCGGAAGCGTCTTTAACTGCCTGTCGCACCGTGCTGTTGGATGGTCAATTGCAAGCATCGGAGAACCGCAAGTATACAATTCCGGGGAAATATCCACTGGGATTCCGTCCACAACACGATTTTCTCCGCCGTTTAACACGACCCCCTTTACATTTTCCAAAGCGTTCAGTTCCTCTAGCGTAATGTCATGAGGATGAATCTCACTGTATACGCCCATTTCCCGGATCTGTCGGGCAATGGCAGTGTTCTGTGTACTTCCCAAATCAAGAATTACTATCATATCCTGTTTCATGATCTTTTCTCCTTGTTTTTTGTATAGTTATCTTTCTCCTTCTATTATACAAAAATCTTGAGAAAACACAATAAAAATCAATGTTCGAAACATTCGAAACGTATCTTGTCAGTGGCACCCATGTCCACAATTTCCACCATGATTATGGCTGCCGCATACTCCGTCGTGTCCATGGCCACCACATTCACCATCATGCCCATGGCCACCACATTCACCGTCATGGCCATGACCACCACATTCACCATCATGTCCATGGCCGCCGTACTCACCGTCATGCCCATGATGACCGCCGCATTGCCCATCATGGTCATGGTGGCTGCACCGGGCATCCGGATCATAGGAAAGGGTTCCCTCTACCAATGCTTTTACCGCATGATTCGCGTCCCCGGACACTCCCCCATACAGTTTGATTCCGGCATTCGCCAACGCCATCTGTGCGCCTTTACCGATTCCGCCGCAGATCAGAGCATCCACCTTAAGTTCTGCCAAAAATCCGGCCAACGCCCCATGCCCACTGCCATTGGTATCCATCACCTGTTCTCTTGTGATCTGTCCATCTGCAATATCATAGATTTTAAACTGTTCTGTGTGTCCAAAATGCTGAAAGATCTGTCCGTTTTCGTAAGTAACTGCAATTCTCATCTCATTTTCTCCTTTCATGTGAATCATATCTGCTATCAATAAATGGGAGTTTCTGTAAGCATTCCCGTCTGTAGCTGCATGTTTCCCCCATCTGCAAGTTTTTTTGCAATCCCGGTTAATTTGCCCGTCACAGATCCGGTAGCTTCCTCCTGCAATCGTAAGAGGCCGGCCATGTACAATGCTGTCTGCAATCTTCCTCCTTGCCGCCTCATAGATCTCTGTCACAGTCGTTCTGGAAATATCCATCTGACTGGCACATTGCTCGTGAGTAAACCCTTCCAGATCCATCAGACGTATTGCCTCATACTCATCCACTGTCAGGATAACCTCTTTACCGCAAATAATTCCACTGGGAATAAAGCTATCATATGCCGGCTCCAGGCAAACTCTCCTGCATCTTCTTGGCCTTGCCACAAAAACGCCTCCATTTCCGTTATATGTCGAAAATATTGTATCACACGACAACAAATAAATCAAGCCAGAATGTCCCTTTCCGTTACACCTTTCCGTTATTAATCGATCGTATTGCTGATCATGTGCTTCAAGAGTAAGAGTGGTAGTTTACGTCCCTGCAGCAACATCAAAATACGGATATCTGGATAATCCCACCAACTTTTCCATTGTTCAAATTCATCCAACAAATTACTATATAGCAATTTATTACATGCACTTATTACATTCATTTACTTTTTTGCAATTCATTTACTTATATGCAATTTATTTACCTATATGCAATTCACTAATCGTTCCCGTTGCTTATCCTCAGGGCAAGATTTCCTGTTTCCCTTTTAGACAGAACCATAGCACATCTCTAGTTCCCCATCAGATCCCATCTATAATGGTTTCATGTTCCTGCAGGCAAGACATAGAAGATATTCAGATTGGGAAAGATAACCTCGTATCCTGTCACCATCCATGCCAAACCTATTCTACCGGAACAATATACAGATGCTCTTCATCAATCACGGTTTCCCCTTCCAAATCCGATTTCAAATACAGCAGTCCGTCTACCTGCTCTATATCGATAACCTTACTGGTAGCAAAGTTTTCTCTGTAAATCCCCTTTTCCATATCGTCCCACGTAGCCATTCCTCCGTTGCAGATGCCTATAAGCAGTGTTCCATCTTTTAGCCGTACTCCTGTAAGAATCGGTGGCTCCTTATATTTCCCTGTAGAAACTGGCAGACTATCTTCTCCCACGCCTTCGATCTTCTCCGGCTGCGCCTCAATCTCATATGTCACCTGCAGAGAGATAGGGGAAATCTCTGCAACGCTTACGATCACTTTACTGTCCCCGATTTCCTTCCCTGCTTTCACGTGCCTCACCTGATCTGAACCTGCCAGATTCACATCCAGTTCCCACACCCCCTCCAAATCCGGGAAAAATTCAGCCTTATGCACCGTTCCCAGATTGGAGAATTTCACATGGACCGGAGCGTTGATAAACACACCCGCCTCGTGACACATCATCAGAATATCCAACTCCATGGTATTGTCCTCCGCCATATACTGTTCCCAAGAACTGCCGTCCGGAAGTTCCTCAATAGGAGTACCGTCTCTGCTGATTCTTCTCTCTCTGTCATCAGTAGTGGTTCCATCAAAGAAACTGGCAGACCAGGAGATGTCATCCCTGCCATTCACGGTAATTTCTATATCCTCAAATAAAGGCTCCTTCCCCTCCTGAAGGTCATATCCCTCCACCTGGAATGACAGGAAGGCAAAATGACTGTCCACAATACTCTGAACCGGAGTCACAGTCACACCTGCTGAAGTCATTCCAGATCCAGTCTGGGCCGGAGCCGCAATTTTTTTATCCTCCAGATATTTCTTTTGCCCCTGCGTAACGTGAAGTTCCTCCTCCAAACCTCTGCTCCAGTGAAGACAGGCCGCCGTACAAGCCGTGACTGCCCCCATAGCTGCAGCAGCTACCGCCACGGCTGTCCAGAATTTTCTACCTTCTGTCCTTATCGTTCTACCGGACAGATGTCTGTCTTTCCCACGGCTTTCAGCTCGAATCTGTTCCAACACAAGATCCGTCTTTTTCTTTACAATACCCGGGATCACAATGTCCTTCTGCAATGGTTCCATCTCATATTCTCTCATCCTCTGGCACTCCTTTCCGGTTTCCTGTCATAGATTTCTGCAATCTTTTCTCTTCCTCTGGCCAGGCGTGTCCGCACGGTGGCAGGCGGAATCTTTAATATATTGCTGATCTCAGTTGTATTAAACCCATCCACATAGTAAAGAACCATTACCAGCCGGTAGGCTTCATCCAGGCATTTTAATGTTTCCAGCCATTCGATGTTCTCATACTGTTCCAGACATTCGGCTGCCTCCTCCCCCTTTTCTGTCATACAATCTTTTCTGGTCCGCCTTAAGATATCGTTGCATTTATTGATCAGAATCCGAGTCATCCATGTCTTGAAGATCTGCGGTTTTCTAAGTTGTCCCATCTTCTCCCAGCATGTCAGGATCGTATCTGATATAGCATCCGCTGCATCCTCATCATTTCTTACTATAGCCCTTGCTGTCTTATACATATTTTGCATCTGCAGCTGCATCAGTCTGGTAAATGCGTCCCCATCCCCTTTCTGGGCTAATTTTACCAACTCATCCATTCCTGGTTCATCTCCTTTGCTTCATTCTACTTATTAGACGGAGGAAACAGAAGAAATGTTTCAGAATCTGAAAAGAAAATCGGACGTTTCCAACTGCCTGTCCTCCAGGCCGTCAGAAACGTCCGAAATCTTGTCTATATGGAATCCTATTTGCACTAGAATCTCGCTTACACCGGAATCCCTCTTTCTATTCAGAGCCCTCTCACACCAGAATTCCGCTTATGCTTAAATCCCTCTCACACCAAAATTCCGCTTATGCTCAGATCCCTCTCACACCAAAATTCCGCTTATGCTCAAATCCCTCTCACACCAAAATTCTTTTTATGCTCAAATCCCTCTTACATCCAACTTCTTCTTACCCTAAAATTCTCATATAGGTTATGAGGGTAAGCACCCATATATGACTGGTGCCGCCTTATCAGCCCCCAAACACACTGTTATAACGGTCAACACACTTACTTAAGGTCTCTGAGAAATGTCCAATAGACCCAAGAGGCGCGCCAGAATGGCTCAGGTCAAGAGGCTGTCCGCTCTCCACCTGTTTTATCATCCACTCCAAAGCCGAGATTAGGGAGTCATAAAGACCGTCAAATGGTCTGGAGTTTGACAGAGATTCCTTGATCATCTGGTCGTTGTCCGCTGTTGCGGCATCCAGATCCGCCACAACTGCTACCAGTTCATCATGAAGATTCTTGATCTCTGTAAGATCCAGATCTGTAATGGTCTCATCAGTGATCCCCTGCCTGTCAATCTCATTCAATATTTCCTTACCAATGGAGATGCCCCGGCTGGCATTGTAGATGATAAGTCTTCCTTCCTCCTTCATCTTCTCCTCTTCCTCGGCCATCTTTGCCTCACCCATCTGAGCAATCTCGCCAATAAACTGGTATCCAAGATCAATCACCGTATCGGCGCTTGCATAGATAATTGCATGATACTCCTTGGCTTTCTGGTACTGGTTATCTGCATAGTCATAGCTTCTGCCAATCTCAAGGAACGTATCCATCACATTCCTTAAAGGCTCCGCCATCTCTTTAATCAGATCATCCATCTTGCCGTAAGACGGCTCCATATCTGCAAGATACAGACAGTCATCAATGATATCCGAGTTCTTTCCATAAACCCGGTATCCATAGGTAAGACCAGTATCCGGCAGTAGAGTAAATTCCTCCTCATAGCCTACTACTTCAAAATAATAGCCGATGGAATCCATGATCTCAATAATATCATTATTCAGATCCACATAATAATTGTACTTGATCAGATCCATCTCCTCCGGAGAAAAGGTCTCTTCCTCCGCCGCTGTCGTAGTCTCTTTGGTGGTCTCCTCCACAGTCTCAGTCTCCGCCTCCGTAGTCTTTGCTGTACCGGTTCCTCCCATGCCGCACCCTGTCAAAGCAAGGGAAGCAGCCACCACGAAAGCCATTTTAGTAAGTCCATTCTTTCTCATAACATACCTCCAGATTCTATGTATCGTGTCATATAAACAAATTATAACAAATGCCTATCTTTTTGTACAGACTGTACCTCAATGTCATGATGTTGGGGTCAAAAAGTTTTTTGACTCCAACATCAGTACTTAGGCGCTGTCTTACGTACTGCTATGATGCTAAGTGCCAGTGGCACTTGTTCAGCAACAACCGGAGTGGAACGTAGACCTTCACGTAGCGCGAGCGCGCCCAGGAGAATACAATAGGATTCTCTTCTCAGGCGGCCGGCCCCTATCCAAGCGGACTGTGCCCCCTATTTTCTCCGCACCCATTTTCCAAACAAAGTCTTTTTATATTTTGCCAGTTCTGCCTTAGAGTCCTGGCGGTTTCCGGATTTTTGCAGGTATTCTACACCGCGTTTGATATCCTCCTGAACCCCCAGTCCCTGTGCGTAGATCACTCCCAACATGTAATACGCATCCAGGTTGGACCAGGTTACCTTCTCCAAAAATGCCCTGGCTTTGGTATAGTCCCTCGCCACACCCCAGCCGTTAAAATAGGCCTTCGCCAGGTAGACAACTCCCCAGTTGCTTCCGTTTTCATAAGCTTTGGTAAGAAGGGCCACACCCTTTTCATAGTCCTGAGCTACACCCTTCCCCTGAAAATACAAGGCACCCAGACGGTTCTGGCAGCCTACGTTCTCCCCGATGCCGTTCTCATAGCAGGAAGCCGCATACCTCTCATCTTTTTGCACTCCTTTGCCTTCCTCATAAGCCAAGCCCACATAAAACCAGCTGTCCTTCTCCCCGCTGTCCGCCGCCTTTTTATGCCACATCAGGGCTTCCTCGCTCCTTCCGGCCGCTTCCAGTTCCTTGGCATATAAGTACTGATGAGTCGGATATCCAAGTTCTGCCCCCATCTTCCAAATTCCGGCCGCCTTCTCAGGCTGGGGAGGAACCAAGTCCTCATCGCCCTTTTCATAATACTGCCTTAAGTTATTCCCCCCATAGTAGATTCCGCCCTGAAATGCCTTCCAGAACCAATCCTCACATTTCACAATATTCGATTTTAAATATTCCCGAAATTCCTCAACGCTGGAAAAGGAGTTTCTGTCCTTTCCCTGTATCTCTAAAAAATCCCACCAGAAATAAGAATTCCCTATGGTATACTGGCAAAACGGCTCTCCCATCTCTGCCTTCTCAAGAACCACGTCAAACGCCTCCTGAAGGCTGGCAAAGGGCATCCTTGCAAGATCGGTCTTTGACAGTTCGCCGCTTCTAAGGGCCAGCAGCACGCCGATAGCGCTTCCCTGCTCCACCGCCTTGTGCATCAGTTCTTCCGCCCTTGCATCATCTTCCGGAAACCCGTGACCGCTCCACACATATTGATATCCGCACAGGCAGCGGGCCAGAATACAGGTAGCATCCCCATCCCCAGCCGCCGAGGCCTGCTCCAGCCTCCGGAAGCTTTCCATTCCCCGTCCTGCAGCCACATCATAATAAATATCCTTTAACGCCTGTTCCACCACATCACTGAAAAATCTTCCCATCGTGTCCTCCTCAGCCATTCTCTAACTTGATTCCTATTTTACCATGGATACACCAACACAACAACTCCTTTCCAGAAATCTTTGATGAATCATTACAAAACAATCTGCCAAATCCACTTCCCTCAACCCTTGAAAATGCATCCGAATCTGTTATACTATTCACATAGGCAAGGAAAAGCGAATCGCACTCCAGACCTGCCAAAACCAGGCTGCCTGCCAAGGCACCTATGTACGTTCGGAGTCTCTTTGTACTGATGTTGTATGTACCTGATGTTACATCAGCCGCAAAGGCAGGATCCGGAGAACGCT
This sequence comes from uncultured Hungatella sp., assembly GCA_947425205.1. GTDB lineage: Bacteria > Bacillota > Clostridia > Lachnospirales > Lachnospiraceae > UBA3402. The sequence continues at coordinate 7,954 of CANDZL010000113.1, forward strand.
CAGGAGCACATACTTATAAGGAGGGATCATCATGAATCCAAAAACAATGTTTAAGCTAACATACGGCCTGTTTGTCCTTACATCCAGATTGGAGGAAAAAGACAGCGGATGCATCATCAATACTGCCGGACAGGTGACCTCAGAACCTAACCGGATCAGCATCACAGTCAACAAAGTCAACTTTACCCATGACCTGGTAAAAGACAGTGGAAAATTTAATCTTTCCATCTTAAGTGAACAGGCAGATTTCAGCCTTTTTCGCCATTTTGGCTTCCAGTCCGGGCGCAATACTGACAAGTTTGCAGGCTATTCTGAATGCAGACGCAGTTCAAACGGCCTTTACTATATAACCGCTGGAACCAATGGATATATAAGCGCTACTGTAGAACAGACGGTAGATCTGGGAACCCATACTCTGTTCATTGCCTCTGTGGATGACATGGAAGTACTGTCAGACAGCCCGTCTGCAACCTATACGTATTACCAATCCTCCATCAAGCCAAAGCCAGAAAAGCCAGTCCCATCCGGGAAGACCCAGTGGCGGTGTACTGTCTGCGGTTACATCTATGAAGGGGAGGAACTTCCAGCGGACTTTATCTGCCCCCTGTGCAAGCATCCGGCCTCTGATTTTGAGAAAGTGACACCCTGACAATGGAATCCAGCCAAACGTTTAGGTGAAACAAGATTCTAAAAGGAGCCGCTTCCTCCTTTGGGAGGATCTGCGGCCCCTTTTATCTCTCATCGCTTCCTGACAAATTCACTTAAATACTGTTCAAACTTAGGCGTCCACCAGGACACATAGCCTTCCCTTAAGGGATGAATCCCATCCCCCATGTACCTCTGATACGGTTCTGTGCCATAAAGGGCAGCCATCTCTTCATCGTTCCACAGGTCAAGAATGCCGATTCCCCATTTTCTCCCAATCTCTCCCAGAGCCCTTACCATATTCCCATACTCTTGATTCTCAAAATAGGTTCCTGTATAGAACACTACCGGACAGCCCCATGTCTCGTTGGCATACGCAATGATATACTCGATGGCTCCTATCACAGTCGTGTCATCAAAACTTTCTTTCTCCCTGCTGTTACCCAACACCCCCAAAGGCTTTTTTTGGGTAGCATCATTGG
>CANDZL010000114.1:0-8626 GCA_947425205.1 uncultured Hungatella sp.
GAACGGTTTGGCGGCGGGCCGGGGGGATGGCAGAAGACATTTCTGATGATAGGCATTGTGTCGGTTATCCTGTTTATGATTACGTTTTTGGGATGTAAGGAGCGGGTGGGCTCCGGGGTTATGGAGCAGAAGACGGGGAAGAAGTCTTCGATTACTCTGGTGCAGGGAGTGAAGATCCTGTTTGCCAATAAATATTGGTTTATCATGTTGATGGTGAATATTTTTTATACGGCTATGACAAGTCTTTATGGGATGAACCTGTATTTTGCCAAGTATGTGATAAAGGATGCAGGGTATAACAAGACTATGATGATGTGTTCTACGTTTGCATCGATTTTGGTGCCGCTTCTTGTGATACCGGTTGTTCAGAGGATCGGTAAACGGAATGTAGCACTGTATGGCGGGGCAGGAATGGGGATTCTGGGGCAGGTGCTTCTGATCTTTACTGCGGAGTCTTCTCTGGCCGGTATGTATATGGGGCTGATCTTAAGAGGCGTGGGTGTGGCTTGTATCTCTGCCACCAAGTTCGGTATGATCGCAGATAGCATCGAGTATGGAGAGTATAAGACCGGGACGCGGGCGGAAGGATTTGTATACTCGGCGGCGTCCCTGGGAGTACGGTTTGGCTCTGCCTTTGCCTCGGCGTTTATCGGCTGGGTATTGGGCGCTTTTGGGTATGACGGGGAATTGGCGGTTCAGAGTGAAAGCGCCATAAAGGGAATCAAGATTATGTTTTATTATGCGCCTATGGTGGTGTTTGTGGGACTTCTGCTGCTTCTGCTCTTTTATCATCTGGACAGGGAGTATGACGGCATTATGAAGGTGCTGGAGAAGCGGCATCAGGAGGCTGGAGCTTGAGAGGAAAGAAAGGTATGGATATTATAAAAAACGATAAAAGGAGAGTAGTGAGATGAAGATAACAAAGGCAACCCGGTGGAGAGTGTTTGCAGGAGTATGGCTTCAGAGCCTGTTTACTTCTGCCACAGCATATTTCAGTTTGTTTTGTATTCCGCTTACGACCAAGTTTGGGTGGAGTGATTCTGATTTTGCTCTGGCCTACACGATTTATATGTTTACCTACTGTGCCGTGGGATTTATCGGCGGTTCTCTGGCTGAGAAGTTAAGCCCCAGAATTACCATTTACATAGGCCTGGCCTTGTTTGCCGGGGGATGGTTCCTGACAGGGTTTGCTTCCAGCATTCCTCAGCTGTATATCTTTTACGGGCTCATGGCCGGTGCAGGCGGCGGTATGATCTATCCGGCATGCCTTCCTACGGCGTTAAAATGGTTTCCGGATCGCTCCGGCTCCATCTCAGGGCTGGTGCAGGCAGGGGCTTCCTGCGGGCCGTTTCTTATGAGTCCTATCGCCCAGTCTCTCATCAGCAGGTTTGGGGCGCAGATGACCTGCAGGATTTTGGGGATTGTATTTTTGATCGGTGTAGGCGCTGTGGCCTGGATGATCGTGCCCTGCCCGGAAGGATGGGCTCCTGAGGGGTGGAAACCTTCTACGGAACAGGCGAAGGTGCTTAAGACGAAGGATTATAATTTAGGACAGATGGTGAAGACACCGGTGTTCTGGGTGCTGCTTCTGATGTTTATCTTTGCCAATGCGGCAGGTACCATGATGGTTTCCTTCACAAGCCCCATCGCCCAGCGCCAGGTAGGGCAGACGGCTATGACGGCTGCGCTGTGCGTGTCCATCATGACACTGTCCAATATGTGCGGACGGATCGGATTCGGATTTATCTATGATATTTTGAAGGGCTGGAAGAGCCTAATTCTTCTGATGATTATCAACGGGGCATCGATGCTGATGCTGACACAGGCTGCCACGCTGCCGTTCTTTATTCTGTGTGTGGTTTTGGTAGGATTTTCCTTCGGAGGGCTTTTGGTGGTGTTTGCACCTATGGTCCGGATGATTTTCGGCTCTAAGTTCTACAACAGGAACTATGGCTTGATCTTTATCGGATATGGAATCGGAGCCTTTGTGGGGCCGAAGATCAGCGCTTATTTCTATGATTCGACAGGGCAGTACACTATGGGATTTGTGGGATCTGCGGTGCTGGCTGTGGCAGCCATTGTCCTGATCGTTATTGCACAGAAGATGGCGCAGAAAATGGAACAGGCGTAAAGAATTGCAAGGGATATTTAATGGAATTCGTTCATCTTCCTTAGCATAACCGGAGCGAAAAGGGCGGCAGCAAAGGTCATGCCTCCCATTACCAGGTAAGCCGTACTGTAGTTGAACATTCCAGCGATCTGGCCGGTCATCACAGGCCCCAGAGTCATGCCGATGCCGTACAGGGCCTGGAACAGCCCCATAGCGGTGGACTGGTTTTCTTGAGGGACGAACCGGATGATCATAGACATAAGGACCGAGTTGGCCATCAGGTTGCTGATGCCTCCGATGATCTGTGCAGCATAGAGATAATACATGTTTTTACTGTAAGCCACCAGCAGGCAGCAGAAGGCCATGGCGAAAAAGCCAATGGTCACTGCCTGGCTGGTGTTTAGTTTTTTCAGGACTTTTTTCCCGATCAGGCCGGCGGCCAGAATCTGAACCAGTGTAAAGAGCACGGTGTTCAGACCGATCTGGAAAGCGGAGGCCCCCAGTTCCTTTGCCACTGTGGAGGTGAAGGAGAATACAGTACCTTGAAGAAAGGCTTGCATGATAATGGCAAAAAAGGAAGCGCACAAAACTGCCGGATTGGAAAAAACGGCCACCACGTGGCCCAGCTGAAAGGGTTCGCGTTTTAAAGAAATAGGCTTCAGCTGAACAGCGCAGATAATGGCAAGGATTCCTGTCAGGAAACTGCATACCAAAGGAATTTTGTAGCCCCAAAGGGAGGCGGTGGCCAGCCCCAGGATAAATGCCAGAAGCTTCCCGGCGCTGTTGAAGGCATTGACATTGGTCACAGCCTGGACGCTTTCATCAGCTTGATAGTAGGCAGCGTACAGGATGGTGAAAGCCAACCAGGAGGATGCCGCGATCCCGGCCAGGATGCGGCAGATAATGATAGTCACGGAATGGGTGGCAAAGATCAGGCCGAAGGAAGATACGGTGGTAAATATGGTGCCCATCAGGATGGTCTTTTTATAACATCCGGTGACATCGGTGATGATCCCCAGAGGAATCCGAACCAGCATCTGGGTAAACCCATACATTCCGGTCATGATGCCGATCAGGCTTGCGGTAAATCCTAGAGTCTGCAGATAAGGGGTGAAGTATGGCATATGGCAGTATTCCGATGCCCAGAAAAAGATAATGGTGATGCTAAGAAGCTGACGGGAACGTTTCATTGTCTATGTACACCTTTCAGAAGCTGAAATTTTATTCTCAAGGAATAGTATATAAATCCGCCAGCCGGAGCGTGTTCCCGGGATAATCAGTGTGAGACCGGACACCTCCGATACAGCCTGGGGCCATACTCCTCCCGGAACTGGCGGATATGGTTATTATAAGGCAAAAAAATAGGTTTTACAAGGAAAAATTCGTCAACAAAATGGGTTTCCTTTTTATATAGAAAATGTTAGAATAATGTAGCAGTAGAAATAAAAAGGAAATGGAGGACCGCAATGGCATTATATGATTATTCAGGAGCATTGAAGCAGGGCCGCAGACAGTATCAGGATGCCTTGCAGAAAGGCAGGTATCCGTACCTTCCGGTATTGGATGATATTCTGTCTTATACAGAGATTGTATCGGAGGTAAGCCTGGGAGTGATGGACATCCCTTTGTCTAAGATTGTGGGAACGAAGACAGAAGGGCGTACCAGAGCATTTGCCAATAATTTTATGCCTCTTCTGCCGGAGAAATCGGAGTTTGGGGCGAAGTGGGCTTCTTTATATGACCATCAGATCAACGAGGGAATTCATGACCCCATTGTGGCCTATGAATTTATGAATAAGTTTTATGTCCAGGAGGGGAATAAGCGGGTAAGCGTCATGAAGTATGTGGGTGCCTACAGCATTGCTGGCAATGTGACCCGTCTTATCCCGAAGAAGACAGATGATAAGGAGAACAGGCTGTACTATGAATTCCTGGATTTTTATCAGGTGTCCTTTAACTGTGATGTGTGGTTCAGCAAGGAAGGCGGCTACAAAAAACTTTTGGAAGTTATGGGCAAGGAGCCAGAGCGGGTCTGGGATGAAGAGGAACGTCTGTCATTTAAGACCACCTATGACCGGTTTGCCAAGGCCTTCCGGATGGCGGGAGGAGATAAGTTGGATCTGACCTGCTCGGATGCGTTCCTGATCTATGTGGAGATATCTGGTTACGAGCAAGTGGAGGATAAGACGGAGAGGGAAATGCATCAGGATCTCCAGAAGATGTGGAAAGAGGTTCAGCTGGCATCCAGCGGAAGCCAGGTGGAACTGGTGGAGGAGCCGGAGGAAGAGGAGAATACTACGAAGAAGACCTCTCTGTTAAACTGGCTGCTTCCCACGGGAACCGTGGAGCCGTCCATGCTGAAGATTGGTTTTGTCTATACCAAAACAGCGGATACTTCCAGTTGGACCTATGCCCATGAACTGGGGCGGATGCATCTGGAACAGACGTTTGAGGGCAAGATGAAGACCATGGCTTTTGACCAGGCCAACACAGAGAGCCAGGTGGAGGAAGCCATTGAGAAGGCTATAGATGCGGGCTGCAATACTATTTTTACAACTACGCCCCAGATGGTTAGCCAAAGCGTCCGGTCTGCGATCCAGCATCCGGAGGTGAAAATATATAATTGTTCCATCGGGGTATCCTATACATCTATATGTACTTACTACCCCAGAATGTATGAGTGTAAGTTTTTGATGGGAGCCATTGCAGCTGCAATGGCTAAGACAGACCACTTAGGGTATGTGGCAGATTATCCCATATACGGAACCATGGCCAATATCAATGCGTTTGCATTGGGGGCCAGGATGATCAACCCTAATGTGAAGATCCGCCTGGAATGGTCCAGAGTGAAGAATCACAGAGCCAGACAGCGTTTGGCGGAAGAAGGGATTGTGTTTATCTCCGGAGAGGATATGATCACACCAGAGCATGCCTCCAGGGAATATGGACTTTATGTGAAGCGGGAGGACGGCAGTGTGGATAACCTGGCGGTTCCTATCTGGCATTGGGGGAAATTCTATGAGAGAATCATAAGGAATATCTGCCGGGGAGCCAGCGAGGCCAATGCCATGAAGGGCAAAAAGGCTGTCAATTACTGGTGGGGAATGTCCGCAGATGTAATTGACGTGATCTGTGCTCAGGATATGCCTCATGGCACTCACAGATTGATTGAATTTTTGAAAAATTCAATCAGAGCAGGCAGCTTTCATCCATTTGATGGCCTGATCTATTCCCAGAATGGAGTGATTCGGTGCAAAGAAGGAGAAAGCCTGGGACCGGAAGGGATTCTTACGATGAACTGGCTGGCTGAGAATGTCATAGGACAGGTTCCGGAGCCAGAGGAGCTTACAGACGAGGCCCGCATGCTTCAGAAATTACAGGGGGCCAGTGTAGATGAAAACAGCCATACGGAGGGTTGACCCGATGAATATACTGGTGCTGGCAGATCATGAGTCAAAATACCTATATGATTACTATGAACCACAGAAGCTGGAAGGCGTGGATCTGATTATTTCCTGTGGGGATCTGGATGCCAATTATCTGACTTTTTTTGCCACACTATGCCATGTACCAGTGCTTTATGTTATGGGAAATCACGATAAAACTTATGAGTTTAGGCCGCCGGAAGGCTGTATCTGTATCGAAGATGACATTTTTGTATACAACGGAATACGGATTCTGGGGTTGGGAGGCTCTATGGAGTATATTCCTGGAGCCCCTAACCAGTATACGGAATGGGCAATGAGGTGGCGGGTGAAAAAGCTGCGGTGGAAGCTGTGGAAACACAGAGGCTTCGATATTTTGGTGACTCATGCGCCGGCCCTTGGGGTTAATGACCTGGAGGACCTGCCACACAGGGGATTTGCCTGTTTCCGCCACCTGCTGGAGCGATATAAGCCAAAGCTGTTTGTTCATGGGCATGTTCATGCAACCTATGGAACTGGCTTTAAACGGAGAGATACGTTTGGAACTACTACAGTCATCAATGGGTATGAGTATTATATGGTGGAATATCCGTAGAACGATGAGAAGAAGGAGCAGTATGAGCAAAAAGAACGAATTAGAGAAAAAGCTAAGCGGAACGATGGGAGAGTTCAAGGCCTTTATCTTAAAGGGAAATATTATCGATATGGCAGTGGGTGTCATTATCGGAGGCGCATTCAGTAAGATTGTTACCTCCCTGGTCAATGACATCCTGATGCCTTTATTGGGTGCCGTGACAGGCGGTGCTTCGTTTAATGAATACAAATATGTGATTCATCCAGCTGTGCTGGATGAGGCACAGAACGTAGTGATGCCGGAAGCTGCTGTTTTATATGGAAGCTTTATTCAGAATATTGTTGATTTTCTGATTGTGGGTTTGTGTATGTTTTTTATGGTGAAGGCAGTGGCCATGGTGACTTCCAGATTTCATCATGAAGAAGAGAAGAAAGAGGAACCAGCACCGGCAGGGCCTACGGCAGAAGAACTTCTGACAGAGATCCGGGATCTTTTAAGGAAAGAAAAACTGGATTAGGACGGATTTTGTAGTAGCATAAGTTGGCAGTGGGTGAAGGATAGAAAGGAAAACAGCGGTTGAATGAGTGAAGAGCCAAAGGCGCGGAGCAGGAAGAAAAAGCCATTTCCTGTGAAGGCGGTTGTGATTGGGATGGTGACTGTCCTTGCTGCGGCAGGTGCAGGTGCCGGTTTTTATGTATATATGGGAAAGCAGTACGAGACTGTTTTTTTCCCTAACACGGTGATCAATGGCCTCGATGCTTCCAACAAGACGGCGGAGGAAGTAAAGGATCTGATTGCCGCTGGTATTGAAGGATATACCCTTACCATTCATGAACGAGGAGGAAATACAGAACAGATTACCGGGGAGGAGATTGGCCTTCATTCCATCTTTGACGGAAGCCTGGAAGAATACCTGAAGGCTCAGCAGCCGATGCGATGGTGGCAGGCAGAAGGAACAGAGTATGAGATTTCCACGATGATTGCCTATGATGAAGAATTGCTGGAGGAGAGGATACGTGATCTTTCCTGTTTTTCCGATGAAAATTCCAGGGAGCCAAAGGATGCCTATCTGTCTGAATATGAGCCTGGGAAGGGCTATCGGGTGGTTCCGGAGGAGCCGGGAACCATTCTTGAACGGGATAAGGTGGCTAAGGGAATCGAAGATGCCATCACAAACCTGAAGACCGATTTGGATTTGGAGGAATTGGATGCATATAAGAAGGCAAAGGTCACCAGTGAGAATGAAGAACTGCAGGCCAGGGCAAAGGAATTGAACCGGTATGTGAATATGACGGTGACCTACTTGTTTGGAGATGAGCGGGAGGTGCTGGACGGAGATACCATTGCCCAGTGGATGTCCATAGGAGAGGACGGGAGTGTCTCCTTCCAGGCGGAAGCGATTGCCGCTTATGTCAAGGGGCTGGCTTCTCAGTATGACACGGCATATCAGGAAAAGAAACTGAAGACATCCTATGGTCCAACGGTTACTATCAGCAGAGGCTTCTACGGATGGAGGATGGACCAGGGAAAGGAAGCAGAAGAACTGTACAGCGTCCTTATGGCCGGGGAGAGCCAGACAAGGGAGCCGGTGTATATTCAGACAGCCAACAGCCATGGAACCAACGATTACGGAAACACGTATGTGGAGATTAACCTAACGGCTCAGCATTTATTTTTTTATAAAGACGGGAATCTGGTTGTAGAGTCAGATTTTGTATCAGGCAACCATGCCAGGGGCTATGATACTCCTTCTGGAGCCTATCCGCTGACGTATAAACAGAGAGATGCAGTGCTAAAAGGCGCTACCTACCGGACACCAGTGAAGTACTGGATGCCGTTTAACGGCAATATCGGCATGCATGATGCCAATTGGCGAGCCTCGTTTGGCGGTAAAATCTATATGACCAATGGCTCTCACGGGTGTGTGAACCTTCCTCCTTCTGTGGCGAAGGTTATATTTGAAAATATTTCTCCAGGTATGCCTGTTTTGTGTTATCATCTGGATGGAACAGATGGCAAACCGACATCTGGTTCCAATCAGGGGAATACAAATCAGGCAGCAGCGCCGCCCTCTGCCCAGCCAGCGGCTCCAACGGAAGCAGCGCCTGCGCCACCTGTTCAGCCGGAGAGTGGGGCAGAAAGCCAGCCGGAGGGCACAGGGTCTTCCGCAGGGAATCCGGTGGAGGTAAAAAATCCGACACAGGAATCTTCAGAGGCATCTCCTGGCGAGTCTTCTTCGGTACAAACACCGAATCCGGAGCCTGGAGCGCCAGCACCAGATCCAGGGGCAATCCCTCAGGAAAGCAGCCCGGCGGATCCAGGAAGTACCGGAGGCAGTAACCCTGGAAATCCAGGAAGTGGCAGCCCGGCAGGCCCCGGAGGGGGAGAAACAGGAAGCGCGGGAGGCAGTGACCCTGGAAATCCAGGAAGCGGCAGCCCGGCAGGCCCCGGAGGGGGAGAAGCAGGAAGCGCGGGAGGCAGTGACCCTGGAAATCCAGGAAGCGGCAGCCCGGCAGG
>CANDZL010000115.1:0-8579 GCA_947425205.1 uncultured Hungatella sp.
ATTTTTGATCATTCTGATTTATCCTGCTTTACCTAAATTATTAGAAACATATATCAAAATCGCTATATCTACTAAATTAATATCTGTATATAAATCCCTCATTTTCTTTATGTTCACCAAGCAAACTATTCTTATTAACATTTAATTATAAATATTTACAAATAAACGTTTCTATATCTAGATAAAAATCATCATAATGTTCTCTGATTTCTTCATCTGTCCAATCCCACCAGGCAATTTTATTTAAAGCCTGTATTTGTTCTTCAGAATACCGATATCTTATAATCCTTGCTGGCGTTCCTATCACTACAGCATAATCTGGTACATCTTTTGTAATTACTGCTCCAGCTCCAGCAACAACGCCATTCCCAATATTGGCGCTATTAGTAATAATTACATTTTTTCCAAGCCAAACATCATTTCCAATTTGTATCTTCTCTAGTTTATAATTATTGCCTTTTGGTATGACATCAGGAAAGTACCATTGCTCGCCTTCTAATTCATTGCATTTTCTATCATGTATTTTATCGTTTTCTCCACCATAGTATAGAAAGGGATGGGTTGATATATAATCTATCGCATGATTTTCAACAACATCTACTCCCGTAGCAAAGCTGCAAAATGCACCCACTGATTCTACAAGCCAATGATTGCATAAGGGTCCATAACTATATTTGCCACATAGAGTATGCCTACTCGCCATGCTCTCGCTTTTTACATCTGGAAATATGTCAATAATACTACTCTCTAAAAAATATCTTTTCAAATTATCACGGATTTCCTTATATACCCTTGGATTTGCACAAGTAAATAAAACTGTATATTCTATAGTCTCAATGTTTTTACAGAAATCCAAACTTTTTATGTTACAGTTATATTTACATAGTTTATTATCTATTATATACTTCTCTTTAATACCAAAAGAATCATTCAAAATTTGTTTTGTAAGCATACCATATTCACCATATGGATAAATTATAAAACTTCTTTTAAATGTATTAAGTGTACTTTCTATCGCGTTTTTTATCCTTTGATAATCTGTCACTATTTATATTTTTCCTTTCATATTTGAAAAATGTTCTTCCGAATTATCTATACAGATAAAACTTAAGTCTACTATATTGCCACCTCAAAAAGTCTTTGAAAGTCCATATGTAGTTCTAAGAATTTCTTTTTATTCAATTTATTTACTGTATCTTACAACTAATATTTATGTTGCTAAAGAAATTTAATAGCAACAACAGGATGCACCTTTTGCTGTTCCTTTGATGGTATCTTCATATAATCTCCATACTTAATTCTTAAATACTCATCATAGTGCTGTGTTCCTAAGAATTTTTCTCCTTCAAATTCAAACTCTATAAGTTCCTCAAAATAATAAATTGGAAATCCGTATGGTTTTCGTGTAGGAAATAGATTAATTCTTACTGTATGGCTTCTTTTTCTTGTTCTTATATAATTATAATAGTGCTTATAAATTATGTTTTTAGATATTTTCCCTAATACCTTATATATAAAGCGTTTTAATATATTCTGTTCAACTTTTGCACCAACTGGTGACCATAAACATTTACGAATACAAAAGCAATAAAACATATGCATCATCCTTAAAATTATATTATCCGGAGCATAATCTAAAGGAAAAATATCTATAAATATTTCTTGCCCAAAATCAAGGTGTTCCTGATTTTCTCTAAGAAACAATGTATTTTTTCGTCGTAGCTTTCCATATCCCCAACGATACCCTTCTGTATTACGATCATCCTGAAAATAATATTTTTTAGAATCCAGCTCCTTTCTGCATACTTTACGGAACTTTTCATAATCTCTTCTCAACATTCCAATATCAGCATCATCATCCCATGGAATGTATCCTTTATGCCTGATTGCTCCCAACAGAGTGCCGCCAATCAGTGAATATTTAATATCATATTTATTACAGATCCGCTTTACTTCCAGAAGCATACTTAACTGAATCTTTCGTAATTGTACTAATTCTTCCTCCATAAGCTGTATCATCTCTATTTATTTACATCTCCATATGTATTTGTTTCGCCAATAACATATCTTCAACACAATCTACTTCTGTCCATTTATAATCTCTGATATCTTCATAGTAAAGTTGGAAATCTTCATTAAAAATCATTTGAACCAGAGCATTCTCATACCATTGATCATACATCCCCATATTAATCATATCGCAGATACACTGGCATAGTTTTAATGCTGATTCCCTATTTAACTTTGTAACACCTGCATACTCTCCATAGTATTGATCTAAATCTTTACTCATGACTAACACTTTTCTACCATTCACTTGAACATTGTAATCCCCATTATTTTTTATACTACTATCAATACATACTTTTGGAATCTCTGTTCTTACGCAAATAATATCTCTCACCAAACTTTCTTCCATTACAATGTCTCCATTAATAAGAACAACATCTTCCCTATAAAGATATTTTTTTGCAAACCACAGAGACGCAATTGAATTTGTTACATCATAAAAAGGATTACAAATAAAAGTCACATCTGTTAGTTCCTTTTTAATTGTCTGTCCCATAAAACCAATAACAATTATTATCTCTGCTTCCTTATCATACTTTTTTACCAAATTTACCATTCTGTTTAAAACAGTTGTATCCTTATCCAGTTTATACAAAGATTTCGGGTATTTTAAAGTAAGTGGATGCAGCCTAGAGCCTCTTCCTGCCACTAAAAAGATATAAGTCATATATAATTCACCTTTCTTTACCATGCAATCAAACCAATCCGCACCATAGAATCTGTCACTGGAAAGGAAATATGAATACCAAATTGTTCTGCTGTTTTCAGTACATTGATCCCTAATGCTTCCATTGGACTTCTAGACTGGTATGGATTAACACACTTTTCTGGTGCGCATCCATTTTTACATAATTTACAAGAACCGCCTATAAATGATAACGCCATTACATTATTGCTTTCATATAACCATTTTTCACACAATAGCAATGCTCTGTGAAGATATATGGATGAATCATTTCTCACGATATTGTATTCTCTATCTTTTAAGGGCATACACACGTAGATCAATGCTATATTTTCGTATTCAGATAACATATTTTTATAATCTATTTGAGGAAGTTTAGGCGGACATCTCCAATTTGTGTTATACTTCCCACAATAAAAGCAATTCATTTTTACACGTTCTTCGAAAATCAACTTTTCTGATGTAATCTTTTTACCTTCAATTAGTGGGAATGATTTTTGTATATAAGATAACATATCTTCCATATTACTTATCTCCTGTTAAAATAAAAAACTAAGTACAATATAGGAGTTTCATATTTTACATCAGATTTCAAATCGAAACTTTTATAACATTCTTTTCCATTACATAGAATCCTCTAGCAGAGAATCCCAATCTCCAGTACAACTGGAGATCGGGAAAGCTTCATAACTGTATATCAAAAATTCCAATGATATAATCTAATTATTTCTTAGTTTAACCGTCTCCTAAACTGATGAAGCCAAATTTTTATTTAAGTCTAACATCCACAGTTACTGTCTTTTCTTCATCTTTGGCTGTTTTATAGGTGACAGTGGCCTCCCAAGTGGTGGTAGCATCTGGTAAAGCATCCTGATAATACTTTAAGAAGGCATCCTGAAGAGTTATTGTATTATTCTCATCTGTCGCTGCAGCCCATGCTCCACTCAAAGCTTCATACCCGTTATAGGATGTGCCATCAATAACCATTTCTACTTTGGTTACAGCTGTTAATGCGTCATCCCCGCTACCAACTGTATACGCGATCTTACCAACTTCTCGGCTGCTAAACTGCGGAACTGGGTTCGCATATACCGCGCCAGTACCGCTGGTCACCATGTTGGTTACCGTATCATCAGCCACAGTCTTCAATGTATAAGTAGGTGTAATCTTAATACCACTAGTTAACTTATGCCACTCTGCTGTTTCTTTCATAGAACCAGTTAATGTAAATGCTGTGATTCCTTTACCATCAGCCGCCAATGCAGTTAATTCATAATTACTTGCTACATCGTTGTTGCTCGTATTAGGATCCCCAAGCGTAACCTCTTTGCCACTTATAGGCTCGTAAGTTGCTTTTCCAAGTACAAACTGCAGCTCGTTATCTCCGGCGTTAAGGGGTACTGCCGCTGCTGTGGCTTTTGTCATAGTAACGTTTTTCAGATCTGCCGCTGCCGTAGTATCATCTGCTGATGCCGGAGTATCGCCAACCTTCACTTCTGTGGCATCTGCAGGAACCGCCTCCAGGTAGATTGCATAGTCATTCATATCTGCGCTGGCTATCTCTGCCGCGCTGCCAACAAACTTAATGGGCGAATCTGTATTCTGGTCCTCAATGTTAAGGCCAACCGTCACAACCTTCGCCTTGGAGCTTTGATTGATAATACCAAAATTCCTGGACAAAATCTGATCTGTGGATGTAGTACCAGTACCTGTGGTAATCTCCAGTCCTCCTGGGTTAAATGCCACCTCATAAGTTGTAGGCACTACTACTTTGTCAATGTCAAGGGAATAAATCGGTACATCAACCCCACCAGTTCCTCCATCTACCGTGGTATCTGCCAATGCTGTAACAGACATTCCCACAACCATAGATGCACTTAATGCAACTGCAAATACTTTTTTCATGTCTCTCATATCACTGACCTCCTAATTTTAAATTTGTTTACTGAAGAATAGAAATTGTAATATTGAATCCTACCTTACTCACCTCCTCATAGTTCTCGTCCACCAACGTATACATCACCAATGCACTGTAATCGCCTGCCGGCAGCTCCTTTTCCAGTTTGATCTCCCTAAGCTCTGAGCCCACTGGCATCATCGGCGAGGAGTACAGCAGTTCGTCTGTCGAATTGTCATACACGTCAAAATACAGCGTGTGAAGGTTGTTCTCCGAATTGGCAACATATGCATTGGAGGCTACGGAATTCCCGTCTTGGAACGTCCAGGACATGGTCATCTCACATTCGAACATTCCATCCGCCACCTTATCGGCCATCTCCTCCATGATGTCATCCGCGCTGTCTTCGCTTACAAACCCTCTCTCCAGGGCCTTTTCCGCCTCGCTCCTTTGGCGCGTCTCCGCAACCGGATTGTCGTTGCTGGCATCTTCCTTGGATAACAGCAGCGCGATGCATACTGCCAACGCTGCCAGCAATACAACAAATGCAATGATGATGATTACCTTGCGGCCTTTCCCCGCAGATTCGCTCTGGTTGGACATATTACAACTCCTCTCTATATGAATGTTTCTCATTCATACCTTGACTTATAGAATCTAACGATAGCTTAAGTTATCGGCATCACTCTTCCATAATCATAGCGCCTGTTCCCTCAAGGATTTCTTCCTCTCCTGTGGCAGTCTTATATGTGTAGACCGCGGATATCTTGATCCCGTATAACAGCTTCCCCCAATCCGCTTTCGGGTTCATCGCCCCGGTAAATGTAAAGGCTGTTATGCCTCCCTCCCCGGGAGCCAGGCTTAACAGCTCCAAACGGTCCTCATATTCCCAGTCTTCTTCACCCAAGGTAAGTTCTGTGCCGTCCCCGAAGCTGTACACAGCCTTAGATAATAGGAACGACAGGGTATTCTTTCCTTCCCCCAAAGGCAGGGCGCTGTCTGTAGCTTCTTCCATCTCTACATCCGACAGCTCTGCTGCCGTCGTGTCGCAATCCACAGGCTCCCCATTGATCCAGATCCCACTGTCATCTGCAGGTACTGCCGCAAGGTAGACCGCATAGGTGTCCTCATCCGCCTCCCATGCTTCTTCCTCGGAATCTACAAATACAATCTTTCCCCCGTTTAAGTCTTCTACCATAAAGGTAACGCTTACAATCTTATCTGTAGAGCTTTTATTCAGAATCCCATACTTCCTGGACACAACCTGGCCTGTGGAAACCTCATCTTCTCCGGTTCTCACTGCCAGCCCATAAGGATTCAACGCCACCGCATACTTTGTAGGCGCGACAATATTCACCACGTCATACTTATAGATAGGAACTTTGATTTCTACTGCAGAAGGCACTGCCTTCCTGATAACCTTGCTGGAATCAATTTCCCTTTCTGTCGGATCCTTTTCCCCTTTCCCGCTGCCTTCTATCTCTTCTTTTCCTGGAGATTCTGGCTCCTGGGGAACGGTAGCAGGCACAGGCTCTGTCTCCTTTTTCTCAGATGTCCCCTCTTCGCTTTCTTCCAGAGGTTCGGACTCCGTCTCCTTCTTCTCATCTGTCTCCTGTTCGCTTTCTTTCAGGGGCTTAGACTCTGTCTCCTCTTTTACAGACGTTTCCTGCTCAGTCTCCTTCAAAGGTTTCGACTCGGTCTGGGCTGCAGTGGAGGCGGGCTCCGTTTCCTTTTCCGTTTCTTTCCCAGCCTCCTGCCCCGCTTCCTCCAAAGTCTCTAACGCTTCTTCAGAGGCAGCGACCGAGGCGGGCTGGGTTCCCTCTTCTGCTGATGTTTCCTGTTCTAACTCCCTTGTGGCCTCTGGCTCCTGCAGGGCCTCACTAGCTATGGCTCCGGTTTCCCCGCCAGTCCCTTCCCGTTCCTCTACGGCAGAGGTTTCCATAGGAATAGGGAGCAGGGTCAGTGCTGTTGCCACTGCAGCCATGGGAATCAGGGAGGCAGCCTTTCCTCTCCCTTTTCGTCTTTTGGAGTTACACTTTTTCAGCATGAATCCCATATTAACCGTCCCTTTCTCGACCTTCCGTTTCCATAAACGCTTCCATCACCCCGGCCAATGCCACCGACTCCCCGCGGGTCAGCTTAAACGCACTGCTTCCGGTTCCATTTATGGTAGACAGGAAATCGCTGATTTCATACCTCAGCCCGTCTCCCAAAAACCGTTCCGAATACTTCTCCACTTCTCCCGGGTTTTCATAATGCACTTCAAAATACGCGGTCTTCCACCAGGGCGCCTCCGCCACAATATATCCCTTCGTGCCGGAAATCAACAGCCGCCCGTCGGACTTCACCCCAAGCCCGCAGGTCGCCGTGGCAATCCCTGCGGGATACCCCAGGGAAGCCTTCGTAAACAGATCCAGCCCGTTCTCTCCTCTTATCACGTCAAACCGAAGCTCCTCAAACTCCTTTCCAAAAAGCTTCAGGATCGGCAGCAGCACATAGCTTCCCAACTCCATGAAGCTGCCCCCGTACACCCGGTCTGTCATCTCCCTGGTTTCCGGCTTCTCCAGCTTTGTAAAACACGCTTCTATATTACGGATGCTCCCCACGGTTCCACTGCCGGCAAACCCTAAGAGCTTATGGAACCCCGGACAATACGCTGTCTTAATCCCTTCAAACAATACCAGGTTCTTCTCTCTGGCATAGGCAAACAGCTCCTCCGCCTGCTCCTTTTTCAGAACCATAGGCTTTTCGCAGAGCACATGTTTCCCATGCTCCAGGGCCGACTTGATATACCCGTAATGGGTCTCATGGGGCGAGGCGATGTACACTAAATCGACGGCGCCATAAAACGCCTCCAGATCCGTATAGGCGCTGATCTCCCACTTTTCTGCAAACCGAAGGGCGCTCTCTCCATGGGGATTGTAAACGCCCTGGGTATTGATCCCACTGACCAGCTTTGCCTCTGGGATGAACCGTTCTGCAATCCTTCCTGAACCGATGATTCCAATCCGGTGAATCGGGCTGTTCTTCTCCCGCAGCATGGTGCTGGAAATATTCTTGGTCCTCTCCAGGTATACCACTTTGCAGTAGTCTTTCAGATAATCAAAGGATCCCGTCCAGTCGGAGCCAATGGCAAAGATATCAATCTGGAATTTCTTAATATCGTTTACTTTCTGCCCCTGGCTTTCCTCAATGATAATCTCATCTGCAAACCCTGACTTTTTCACGTTCTCAATGCGGGTCATTAAGGAATCCACCACATTCAACTTCCCCCTGGCCTTGTCATAAGCCTCCGTGGTGACTCCCACGATCAGATAATCCCCCAATGCCTTGGCTCTTTTCAGCAACCGGTAGTGCCCCTCATGGAAGAGGTCAAAGGTTCCATATGTAATTACTTTTACCATAATATTGTTACAGTTCTCCTCTCCCTGTATTTTCCCTCTAAGCACCAATGTCACTCTTTATATCCTTGGTATCATGACATGTCACGCCACTCTCTTCGTGCTGCCTGTCAAGTCGTCGGAACCAATTCCAGATACAGAGTTTTCAATCTCACAAAAGGTCCTTTATCAAGATGCTTCCATTACTCAGATTTACCACATACTCTCTCGTGGACCTTCTCCCCACATCTTCCATCGGTGCTGGCATGAATCTTCGAAAAGGATTTTATCTGCTTTTCCCTATCGAATGGATTTCCTGTCACATCGCTATCCAGGAAATCTTTCAGGGAATTAAACGAATTCTCATAGAGGCAGTACTGCAGCCATTGGGACTCCTCCATATATCCAGGCTCATGCTCCTTTAGTTCTTCATAGTCAAATTGAATTTCCACCTCTTTGTATTCTTTGGTCTCAATATTGATGTCATAAAGACTTCTTTCTGGTGCATACCAGATCCGACAGTCTGCCTTTCCCATCTGAGGATAGG
>CANDZL010000116.1:0-8521 GCA_947425205.1 uncultured Hungatella sp.
GCTTATCTGGATAAGAACTTCCAATTTACCAAAGAGTATCTGGGAGAGCATCTGCCGAAAGCGAAATTCAGGATTTCAGAGGCTACGTATCTGGCCTGGGTGGATTTGAATGCTTATTTTGAGCCGGATGAGAACCTGCCATTGTTTTTTGCTTACAGGGCAGGGGTGCTTCTGGAAGGTGGCAACATGTTTGTGCAGAGTTCCGATGGATTTATCCGTTTGAATCTAGCCTGTCCTAAGGCCACTTTGGAAGAAGGGTTAAAACGGATTTGTGAGGCGGTAAATACAAAGCATACGGAGAAGTATCTGGGAGAGAAATAAAAAGAATAAAAAGCAGGAGGACATCAACATGAAGTTAATCAACACAGAAAAAGCGCCAGGAGCAATCGGGCCGTATTCTCAGGGATTTGAAGTAAATGGGGTGATTTACACTTCGGGACAGATACCGGTAAATCCGGAGAACGGGGAAATACCGGAAGGGATTGCTGCCCAGGCGGAGCAGAGCTGTAAAAATGTGGGAGCAATCCTGGAAGCTGCAGGCTGTGGCTTTGGGAGTGTGTTTAAGACTACTTGTTTTTTGGCAGATATGGGAGATTTTGGAGCGTTTAATGAGATATATGGGAAATATTTTGTATCAAAACCGGCGAGAAGCTGTGTGGCGGTCAAGACATTGCCTAAGGGGGTATTGTGTGAGATTGAGGCTGTGGCGGAAAAGTGATGCAGCGGTATAGAATAAAATTAAAAGGGGGAAGGAGAAAACAATGGAGTTGTCCAGGGTAAAAGAGCTTGCTGTAAGGTATCAGGATTACATAGTTAAGATGAGAAGGGAATTTCACCGCCATCCGGAACTTTCTGGAGAAGAGTACCATACAAGAGAGGTTCTGGTCAGAGAAATCGAGGCAATGGGGGTGCCGTACAAGCTGTTAAGGGGTACAGGAATTATCGCTGTGATTGAGGGGAAAAAGCCTGGGAAGCACAGGGTAATCCGGGCGGATATTGACGGGCTTCCGCTGAAAGAAGAGGTCTGTAATTTAAGGCAGCCGAAAGCCTGTGTGTCCCAGGTTGACGGCGCATGCCACGCTTGCGGTCATGATGCCCATATGGCGGTACTTCTGGGGACAATGAAGGTGCTGACTCAAATCCGGGATGAGATTGAGGGTACGGTGTACTGCTGTTTTGAGGAGGGCGAGGAGACGAATTGCGGGATTGAGACCATGCTGGAAATGCTGGAGGAATATCCGATTGACGAATGTTTTGCACTCCATGTATACAGTGGGCTGGATGCCGGAAAGGTAAACATTGTTCCAGGCCCCAGGATGGCCGGAACGGTGGGCATTGGCTTCCATGTAAAAGGAAAGGCAGGGCATGGTTCCAGACCGGATCAGGCGGCAAACCCGATTGTGCCGGCAGCCCACATTGTTACCCAGATTGATTCGGCATTTTTAAACCAGATTAATGCGGAGGAAACCGTTACTTTAGGGCTTTGTGTATTTCAGGCGGGAGAAACAACCAATGTAATTCCGGAGGATGCTTATATCGGAGGTACGGCGCGGTATTTCAATAAAGAAGAAGGGGAGAAGGCTTTGGCCATCATCAATACGGTTGCCCAAAATACTGCCGCCTGCCATAAATGTACAGTAGAATTTGCAGAGAGAAATAAAATCAGCCTGCTTCCTGTGGTGAATGATGCAGGTGTTGCTGGACGGGTGGAGGAAATGACCGGGAAAATCTGCGGCACGGATGTTCTGGGGGAATGTGACCGCTGGTATGCTTCGGAGTGCTATAGCATGTATCTGGAAAAATATCCGGGTGCATTGGGATTTTTAGGAATTCGAAATGAAGATTACGGTAGTGGCGCAGCCCACCACAATGGGAAATTTGATATTGACGAGACTTCTCTGTACCTGGGTGTGTGTGCAGAGGTTGGGTTTGTGTTGAACTAAAGAATGTACATAGAGTGGAGGAAGCAATGGAGAAGAAAAAAGCGTTTAAGATGCCGCATTTACTATGGATTATGACAGGAATTATTCTGGTTTCCTGTCTGGCTACTTATCTGATTCCCGCCGGGCAGTTTGCCACGAATGAGGCAGGAGAAATCGTGGGAACCGAATTCCAGTATCTGGGATATCAAACTCCGGTAAGCCCGTGGGATGCTTTGATGTTGATGAAATCAGGAATGATTGGTGCTGCAACGATTATGTTTGTTGTAATGATATCCGGGGCCAATATTAACGTTGTGATTGAAACCGGCGTGATGGATGACTTGATGAACTGGGGGGTTTATAAGCTAAAAGATAAAGGCGCAGGAATCCTGATTGCCATGATGATGGTTTTGATGGCTTATCTAGGCGGCTTTGGTGGAACAGATGCGCTGATTGCCGTGGTTCCTATTGGTGTGCTGTTTGCAAAAAAACTGAAGCTTGACCCGATTTGTGCGTTGGGAGTTACGACCTTTGCTTCACTGATTGGCTTTGGTACAGGCCCTGCACAGCAGGCGACGACCCAAATGCTTATGGGGGTGACACCGTACTCTGCATTTTTTACCCGTCTGGTGATTATGAACTTTTTTCTGATTGTAGCCATTGTCATGGTAATGCGCTATGTGAAAAGGATTCGGAAGAATCCCCAGGCATCTCTGATGTATTCGGCAGGATGGAGGCCGGAACTTTCCGATTCTGGTGCAGAGGAGTCCCAGGTTCTGAAAAAGGTGGAGATGAACTGGAGAAAGATTGCGGTGATTGTTATTTTTGTCCTGCAGTATCTGGTGATAGCGCTGTATCCGTTGATGGGCGGGGACGACAGCCTGACGTTTGATTTTATGATTGCAGTTATGCTGTGTACCATGGTGATTGTAGGATTGATTGGTGGGATGAGTTTTGAGAAGCTGGGGCAGAGTTTTGCCAGAGGGTTAGGTTCTATGGCGTTTGTTGCCTTTGTCATCGGTCTTGCCAAAGTAATTTCTCTGGTTCTGGGCAATGGAAATGTAATTCATACGATTGTTTATGTACTGACCAAGCCGCTGCTGGCTTTGCCAAAGTCGGTTTCCAGTATCGGTCTGACCTTAATTGTATCGATTATTAATCCACTCATTCCATCTGCTACTTCCAAGGCGGCAATCCTTGTGCCTATTATGAAACCGGTGGCTCAGGCATTGGGAATGGAATTGAATCTGGCTGTTGTGGCTTATCAGATGGGAGACAGCTTTACGAACCTGCTTTCGCCGCTTTTGGGATGGATGATTGGTTCTTGTGTAATGGCAGATGTACCGTTTGCCAAGTGGTTTCAGTGGGTACTGCCCAAGGTGCTGATATTTATTGCCCTGGCTTGTGTGATTGTTTTCTTGCTGACAGTAACCGGGTGGTCGGGTGTGATTTAAGGCTGGCTGAATCTGAATGAGAAGAGAAAATTTGATAAGGAGGGGCGGAATGAATAAACAGGAGTTTTGCAAAGGTATCTGGTTGACCGCCATGGAACGGACTGTTCTAAATGGGACGGGCTTATGGAGAAGTTCGGGGAGACAGGGCTTCTTCCTATGTGGGTGGCAGACATGGAGTTTCGGACGTGTGATGCCATCACAGAGGCGCTGGAGGAAAGGGTTCGTCATGGCGTGTTTGGGTACAGCGTTGTGCCAGACCGGTATTATGAGGTTTTTTCTGATTGGATGGAGAGGCGGTATGGGTTTCCTGTAAAAAGGGAATGGGTAAGGTTTTCTACAGGATGTGTGACGGGGATTTCCTGGATGATTCATGCATTTACCCAGCCTGGGGATTCCTGTATGATTCTGACACCAGTGTATTATCCCTTTCATAACGTGGTGACCAATAATGACCGAAAATTGGTGAAGGTGGATCTGAATTACAGCGACGGATATTTTACCATGGATTATGAGGCGATTGAGCGGGCAGTTGTGGAACATAAGGTGAAGCTGTTTCTTATGTGTTCTCCCCATAATCCGGCGGGAAGGGTATGGACGGAGGAGGAACTGGACAAGGTTCTTGCTATCTGCAAAAGGCACGGTGTGCTGGTGGTAAGCGATGAGATTCATCAGGATATTGTGTTTGGGGAGAATCGGTTTGTTCCGGCGGCTGTGGTTTCCGGAGGAAGGTACAGGGATATTGTGGTGACCCTGAATT
The DNA here is from genome assembly GCA_947425205.1 of uncultured Hungatella sp. Taxonomy (GTDB): domain Bacteria; phylum Bacillota; class Clostridia; order Lachnospirales; family Lachnospiraceae; genus UBA3402. The sequence goes on from CANDZL010000116.1 coordinate 4,134, forward strand.
CGGCTTCTAAGACCTTTAATCTGGCGACTCTGATACATTCTCACATCATCATTACGGACAAGGGGCTGAGGGAGACAAATGACAGATTTGCTTCCGGGCTGAACCGTACGGAGATCAGCATTATGGGCATGACGGCTGCCATGGCCGGGTATGAGAAGGGCGGAGAGTGGCTTGGGCATGTGCTGGATGTGATTGGGGATAATTATGATTACCTGAAGGAAACATTGGAGGAAAAGCTTCCCGGAGTGAGAGTGTGCGGCCTGGAGGGGACGTATCTGCCAATGATTGACCTCAGGACGTATGTGGAGCCGGATAAAGTGCAGGATTTTGTCCAGAAGGGATGCCGTCTGGCTGTGGACTATGGAGAGTGGTTTGGCGACAGATATAAGGGCTTTATCCGAATGAACCTTGCCACGGATCCGGCTTATGTGCGGCAGGCTGTGGAGAGGATTGTTGGGGAGATAAGGATGTAATATACCGTAGCAGAAGGGATTGATTGGGTATGGTGAGAGGATGTGAAGAAATCCCATCACGGATTATGTGGAGGCGACATTGCTGGCGGCGGATCACGACTGCCTGTATCTGTATGAGCAGGGAGCGAAGGACTGCGTGGTGCTGCTGAAGAAGCTGGGTGTGCTGTAACAGGAAGGAGCAGTACACTGCCTGGCTTTACGATGATGATAAAGTTCAAAATACAGGGAATGACTTTTCAAGTGTTTCATGGTAGAATAGAATAAAAGACGGGAGGCATGCGATGCGTAAATTAAAGGTTTATCTGGATACCTCAGTGGTCAGCTGCCTGTATCAGCTGGACACACCGGAAAAATGAAGGATACGCTGGAATTGTGGGAGCTGTTCAGACAGGGATGCTATGAAGTATACATCTCTGATATCGTGCTGAATGAGATAAGCGGCTGCAGCCAGGAAAAGCTGGATATCCTTCTTGACTATCTGAAACAGGTCCAGTACCATATGGTTCACACGGATGAGGATACGGTGGAGCTGGCGGAGAAATTCATTGATTTTGTTGGTATTCTGAAGAAAAAGAGCTTTGACGACTGTCAGCATATCGCGGCAGCGATCCTGGCCGGATGTGATATCATTACATTCTGGAACTTTAAACATATCGTAAATGTAAAGACAGTGCGGGGAGTCAAGACCATCACGACATTGGAAGGTTACAAGGATCTGCTGATCTATCCGCCCTCTGTGCTGTTGGAAGAAGATGATGAGGATGATGACGAAACCGATAGTTAGTAAGGATTTTAATCTGGAGGACATCCGGAAGATCCGGGAATATAATTCCCTGCGCCATATCCAGATGACTCCCAGAGAGATTATTGAGGATACCCGGAAGGGAGCGGCATTCGTATTGAAAAAGCTCGAAAAGATTGAACAGGCAGATTCGTAATGCGAAATCAGAAAGGTGATCAGAGATGATCACCTTTTTACGATTAAGATAGATAAAACAGTATTTACATAATACAGACCTGCTCCATGATATTATCTGTATGGCAAACAGTCCGGTGAATAGGGACTGCTATATTATTATTGGTATTGAAGATAATTTGTACAAATATAGGAATAAAAAGACAATAACAGGAAAAGCAGAGAAGGCAAGGGACTGTCTGGGAATCAAAATGATAGAAAGGTAATCTTGTTTTCAGTTCTGTAGTATGTTAAGCTATGGTTAGGGCAAATCAGGAAAGAAAAATCAGGATAAAGGATGTGGATACATGTTTCAGAATATGTTTGAAACGGTTTATGAAGAAATATTTCCGTTCTGGAAAGAGATATCGGATGTGGACAGAGGGTATATCTGCCAGAATTCCCGTTCCGTAATGTATCCGAAAGGGAAGAACATTCACGATGGCAATGAGTGCTCCGGGGTGATTCTTGTCCGTTCGGGAAGCCTTAGGCTTTCGATCATGTCCGATGAGGGAAAGGACATCACTCTTTACCGGCTGCACAGGGGAGATATGTGTATGTTGTCTGCTTCCTGTGTGCTGTCTGCCATCACCTTTGACGTGTTTATCGATGCTGAGGAGGATAGTGAATGTTATGTCATCGGTGGCCCTGCCTTTGCAGCGGTCTCGGAGCGGAATCCGGCGATTAAGATCTTTGCTCTTGAGACGGCGGTCAGCCGGTTTTCGGATGTGATGTGGGTCATGCAGCAGATTCTTTTTATGAGTATGGATCGGCGGCTTGCCATTTTTCTTTCCGATGAAGCTGCCAGAACCGGAACTGACGTTATCATGTACACTCACGAGCAGATTGCCCGTTATATGGGATCTGCCCGTGAGGTAGTGTCAAGAATGTTAAAGTATTTTGCCAACGAGGGAATCGTGGAAGTCTTGCGGGGAGGCGTAAGGATTCTTGATAAAAAGTGCCTTAGGAACTTGGCGCGTTAGGGCTGCGGTCACAACATTACTTTTCTAACAGAGCCAGGATCTCCGCCTTTGGCCTGGCACCGGTCACCTGGCTGGCTACCTTGCCGTCCTTTATCACTACCAGGGTGGGGATGCTTAAAACCCCGAATGTCTGAGCCAGTTCCGGCTCCTGGTCTACATTGATCTTGCCTACTACATACTGAGGATTTTCCTCTGCAATCTGATCCACCAGAGGGGATACCATGCGGCAGGGGCCGCACCAGTCGGCGTAGAAATCCAGGAGAACAGGTTTCCCACTGTTTTTAACGGAATCGAAGTTATTTTTATTTACTTTAAGTACTGACATGATCATTACCTTCCTTATATGATAGTAGTAGTGTTTACAGACCCTCTCCAAGGTCTTTGCACATTATTTTGTTTTTTGTAATCTTAGTATACGATGTATCCGCTATTTTTTCTGTGATGAAGTCACATTCTTTGCTTTACATATAAGCTGAGTCATGGTTCCCATAGGGCAATACACACACCAGGAACGAGGTTTAAACAGGATCATGGTGATCAGGCCCAGCACCGTGGAAGTGAGCATGACACTGTAAAAGCCGAAGGCGAATTGGGCAACGCCATTGGAAAACAGGGTGCCGTGATATGCCCAGTGCCAGGGAAGCTTAAAGGTCCACAAAAGAGTTACGGCCATACGAAGATCCCTTGCTCCGGCAAAAACCAGATAGGTATTCCACAACATCTGGAAAAACATGATAAAGAAAAAAATCAGAAACCCATATCGAAAATAGCCTGATTTCATCCATCCAGGAACATCTTTTTTGCGTGACAGGCCGAATCTGCCGCCTATGAGAGAGAACAGCTGTCCTCTGCCGCAGTATTTGTTGCAGTAGGCTTTGGTGCCCTTTGTGGTGGATATGATTAGAGGGATGAAAAAGCAAAGGAGTCCCAGCCAGGCGAAAAGAATATTAAAAAATCCCAGGATCAGATAGGTCAGGGAAACGATCCACAGATAATCATGCCATTTCTTTTTCTGTTTCATTCAATCACCTCCAGACCGATAACACTTGCAGGACATTCCTTTACACATTTTCCGCATCCGACACACAGTTCCCGGTTGATCTGGGCATAGATACCCTTAGGGATGTCAATCGCGTTTCGGGGGCAGACCTTCATGCAGCATCCGCAAGCCACGCATTCCTTAATATTCACGACAGCTTTTCTTTTGGCCATGATAACTCTCCTTTTTGTTTTTCTCTTATGCTTTTACTATACAGAAAAAAAGAGAATTGTTCTGTGACAAAGTCACAGGGCTATCTCTTGAGAGACAGCCCTGTGATTCGTTCGAGGTTTGGGATGAGGATGGGGGATACGTCTTTATCGCTGTAATAAGGAATCACCACAATCTCAGAGTTACCAGGCTTTTTAAAGCAGTGATGAGAACCGCAGATACGGATCAGAATCCAACCATCAACAATCAAGGTTTTCTCGATTTCATTAAAATCAGTGTTCATATGCGATCTCCTTTCAAAAACAGGTTAACAGCTGCATAGGTGCTGTCTGCTTTTTTGAGAGATGCAATGCTGATTGATTAAAGTATAAGGCAGAAGGGGAGGATAGTCAATATGGTAGGGGAAGATAATTAATGTTATGATACCAGGGTCAAAAGGTCAAAAATCCGATGCAAGCTTGCTTGCAAGAGGATTTTTGGCCTTGGGACCCGCCAAAAACATGAAAAAGTAGCCCGATTAGGGCGGATTTTGAATGTTTTTGAGGATTGCGGGAGCACAAAGTGCGGAGCAATCCGGTATCAAAGGGGTCAAAAGACTTTTTGACCCCCACATCATGTTATTTAGTTAGGGGGTTACTATTCACGGAGTAGATGTGAATCAATGTCACTTAGTTAAGGTCCGCCGAGTGAGGGACTTATGTTGTTGTCTCCTGGGCACGCTCGCGCTACGTGAAGAGCATAGCGGTACGTAAGGCGCTAAAAGACAG
>CANDZL010000117.1:0-8186 GCA_947425205.1 uncultured Hungatella sp.
TGAATGTGCGCCCGCACTTGGGACATTGCCACATATTCTTTCCTCCTGTGATTCTTACATACAAAAATACTGTCTTCTATTATAGGTTATATACCTGTAAAAACCAAGAGGTTTTTATACTACATTTTTCGGTTTTTTGGAAAATAGACTGGACAAAAGCAGTATAAGGTACTATGTTAATAGTAAGTAGTGACAAAGACACCAACACCGTTCAGGCGGAAATTCGTTTTTTGCTGCGGTTTGGCTGACATGGAGGAAAATTATGAAAGAACTTGCATACTATGATGGACAAATAGGCAGCCCGGATCAAGTTATGATTCCCTTTGGGGACAGAGTACATTTTTTCGGAGACGGGGTATATGAAGCTACTTTAAGCGGAAACCACAAGATTTTTCTGCTGGAAGAACATCTAGACCGATTTTACAGCAGCGCCAAGGCTCTGGAGATTCGGATTCCCATAGGCAAAGGGGAACTTGGGCAGCTTCTGACAGATCTATTGCAGAAGGTGGAGGGAAGGACTCATTTTGTCTACTGGCAGGTCACCCGGGGAGTTGCCCAGAGAAACCATACCTACGACGATGATCTCACAGGGAAATTGTGGGTTTCCATTCGTCCCTTTGCTATGCAGGATCCGGAAAAAGAGATTGGCGTGATCACCAAGGAAGATACCCGCTTCTATCACTGCAATATAAAGACATTGAATCTGTTGCCCTCTGTTATGGCTTCCCAGGATGCCAAACGGGCCGGTGCAGGAGAGACGGTGTTCCATCGGGGAGAGACAGTCACCGAGTGTTCTCATAGCAATGTATCCATCTTAAAAGACGGTATGTTCATCTCCCATCCCAATGACAACATGATTCTCAGAGGCATTGCCAAGACCCACATGATCATGGCATGTTATCGTCTGGGAATCCAGGTGGTGGAACGTCCCTTTACCTTGGCGGAACTGATGGATGCCGATGAAATTCTCATCACCTCGTCATCTAATTTCTACCGTTATGCCACCAAAGTAGACGGGCATCCCGTGGGTGGTAAGGATCCGGAGAATCGGAAGCTTTTACAGAACGAAGTGATTGACGAGTTCCTGGAATACACCGGATTGGATCGTCTGATGGAGTAGAGAAGCAAAAAGGCTGACAATGTCTGCTTCCGCTATGGGGTGCCGCGCCCCGTAGCGGAAGTGTCAATGTGTTTGTACAAACATCAGGAATCCTTCTTCTTGATGGGATGCCTTATGACTGTCTTCCATCTCTCCGGGGCGACTTTCCTTGCATCAGACAGATAGATCTCATGGTGCAGACGCTCTTCTCCCAGATCATTCTGATATCCCTGCTCCTTAAGGAACGCATTCATCCGCTCAACACTTTCCGGTTCGTCATCAAAGGATCCTATGTGCATGATCTGTACGCATAACCCTTCCTCCACCGTCAAAAACTCAGCCTTTGAACAGTCCATCTTTTTCTTCTTAGATGCCGTCTCTACTGCCCAGTCAAAATCGTTCTTCGTGACAAAATCCGGAAGGCGGATCACCGATATCCAGTGGAATTCCTCTTTCCTTCCATAATCTACTCCAACTGTTCCTTCCTGCCACCAAAACCCTTCCAGCGGCGGAACCACATACTCAAAAAAGCCTTGAATCTGGTAGTCGGTTTTGTAACTCATTTTTAAGGTATAGGCGACTCCATACAAAATGCCGATCGCCCTCTGATACTGGCCATCTGGAATATTGGGGTCGCCTTTTCCTCTTACCGCAATGTAATTGGCTTTCGGTACATTGACGATCTCCGGCTTATTCTTTGGCATATAAAATTCCTTATATTCTTTCTTAAAATCAAACGACATGCTGCTGCACCTCCTGTCAGCTGTTTTTTTAATTCGATTCTCCAGGAAAATTTGCATCCAAAACAGGCCTTAAGGCTTTACCAGCTCCTTCCATCTCCTGTCATTCTTCAGGAATCCAAACGCCTCCTCATCTTGAAAATTCTTCCTCAGCTTTTCTTTTAGCTCTGATAAAAATTCACCGCTGATTTCCCGAAACTCCATATGCTCATACAGCGGCGCGTTTCGATAAGCATCGATCTGATCCACATGCAGAAGCATTTCTTCCATTGCCGCAAGCACAGCATCCACATCCTGTTCCTGGGTGGCAATCTCAAGCCGGTTGGAAGCCTCATAATATGGTCCCATCTCGAAGCACGTTGCCAGTTCCTCCTGCTTGATGGCAAGCCTGCGGGCCCGTTCCATATCCTGCTCTTTAAGCGCCAGCATAAACATTCCATAAAGCTCCATACTGGCCCTCTGATAATCGGAAAACAAAAGTTCCTCATAGGCCTTGTAGGCCTCCCGCGTCCGCCCTGTCTCACTGTAGATCTGTGCCTGCTTCCGCTTTCTCTCCGGATTCTGAACAGAAAAGTATTCCAAATACGTTTCCGCCTTGTCGTACTGCCCTTTTCGCATATAATATCCCACCAGACAATCCGCCGCCCGAATCCGCAAGGCCTCCTCGCTGCTGTTCAACCCCCGGATATAGAGAGAGCCAATATAATCCTCATACCCTGCGTTATCAGAAATCCCCTGTATCATGCGCTGGGCATCCAAAATAACCCCAAAATCCATAGCTAGCTCCTGGCAATTGGGGTATTGTTCCAGCTTTTTCCTGGCCCACCGAAACACATCATCGTAGGGCATTTCCTTTAACATCCCATCCATCTCCTGAACCATCTCATTGATTTCCTCTGTGGTCAACTCCTTCTCAAAGGCCAAAAGGGTATCCAGTGAAATGTCCAAAAGCCTTGCAATAGGTGCCAGAAGGGTGATGTCCGGGTAAGAATTTTCATTTTCCCATTTATTTACTGCCGGAGCGCTAATGCCAAGCCTTCTTGCCATCTCCTCCTGAGTCATATTCTGGATTTTCCTATACTTTCTGATCACTTTTCCTAACGACATGAAATCATCTCCCTGTCTGTTTGTTGTATTGACTGTTTCCAATCCATCATAACAGATAAACAGCATGGTAACAAGTGAACCATTGTTAAATATTTTCCACAAAATTTAACTAGTTCCCCGATTGGGTAAGCCAGACAAAGTTTCTTTCCTATTGCAATGTACATACCATCAGGTATTCTTCCTCTTTTTCCTCAAGGATTTGAAATCCTACATTTTGATACAAATGAACCGCATAATTGGCTTTCTGCACCGAAAGAGATGCCTGCTTATAGCCTTTCTCTTTCAGGAGTTGAACCATGGCATTCATAAGCGCTGTACCGATTCCTCCATGTCGGTATTCCTTATATAGGGATATGGCAATGGAAGGCGTCTCATCGTCAATGTGCCCATAGTCATTCATAATACGCGCCCACACCGCCCCCAGGATCTTCCCGTCCCTTTCGGCAACCAGACACCAATCATCCTCTTTTCCAAAATCTGCAATATATACTTGCAACTCTGGCCGCTCAAGGATGGATTTTGGTGGCTTCTCCATATCCTCCGGGACAAAAATCGCTTCATACAGAAAGTCAGACAGGATGGGGTATTCACATTCTCGCAGTTGGCGAATCTGATAGTCCATATATGCTTGTTCATTCATCTTATTATCTAACCACTGTTCAAAATCACCTTCAGGGTTCCATTTTTCATATGTTATCTTCATATTCTGAAGAGAGACTTGGGTGTTGGGATGATCGAAGCCAAGGATATCGATAAAGATTTTAAACGCTTTCATCTGATAGGCTAATGCGATCTCATACTTATTTTGATAAACATATACACCTGCCAGATTATTATAACTGGCTGCTGTGGAAGGGTGTTCTTCTCCAAGTACCATTCTTCTTACATGCAGGCTCTTCCTATACAGTTCTTCCGCCTTCTTGTACTCTCCTCGACTTTTATAGATACCTGCCAAGTTATTATAACTGATTGCAGTACTTGGGTGTTCCTCTCCAAATACCCTTTTCTGTATCTGCAGACCCTTTTCATATAATTCTTCTGCCTTCTTGTACTCTCCTCGACTTTTATAGATACCTGCCAAATTATTATAACTGGCTGCTGTATATGGGTGCTCCTCTCCAAGCACCTTTTCCCTTATCCGCAGACTCTTTTCATACAGTTTTTCCGCCTTATCAAACACTCCCTGGCTTTCATATAAACTTGCCAGATTATTATAGCTGGTTGCAGCATCTGGGTGTTCCTCTCCAAGTATCTTTTTGATGATCCCCAAGCTCTTTTCATACAGTTTTTCCGCTTTATCAAACACTCCCTGGCTTTTATACAAACTTGCCAGATTATTATAGCTGGTTGCAGTATCCAGGTGTTCCTCTCCAAGTATCTTTTTGGTGATCCCCAGGCTCTTTTCATACAGTTTCTCCGCCTGTCTGTACTTCCCTTGATTCTCATATATATATGCCAGATTATTATACCCCATTGCAGTAGAACTGTGATTCTCTCCCAATGTTCTTTCCATTATTGTCAGGCCCTTTTTAAACAGTTCTTCTGCCTTTTTATACTCTCCTAGGCACTCATAGATACCTGCCAGATTATTATAACTGACTGCTGTGCCCGGATGCTCCTCCCCAAGTATCCTTTTCCTTATCTTAAGGCTCCTTTTATACAGTTCTTCTGCCTTTTTATAGTTCCCCTGAGCCTTATACACCCCTGCCAGTGCATTATCAATCTCTGACATCTCCAAATGCTCTGGTCCCAGAATTCGTTCCTTGATATCCCGCGCTTTCAGTAATATTTTTTCACTCTCATAATAATGCGCCTTACGAGTCTTCTCTTCTGCCTGTTCTATCAAGCCATATGCCTCTTCCAGTTTTTGCTTTAACTCATCAGCACTCCATTCCCTTTCTTCCAATGGCTTATGAGATCCCTTCTCATCATCCCGCTTCTCTTCTTTTTCTTTCATATCATCGTGAAACAGGATCCGAAGCTTCACAAAAGAATAAAAATCATACGCCCCCACAGCCAAACGGTTATCCCCATAGGGAGTGACAAAAAAAATAAGATTTTTTCCCAATCCTTCCAACATGTCCCTGCTGAAGTTCAGGCGCTTTAAACTGTCCTCATCCTGCAGTGCGAGCTGGAAATTTGCAATCATAAAAACATGGGTTTCCGGCAAGCCTGCAACCCATTCTCCCAGAACAGGAAAGGAGTACTCTCCCGGATGCCGCTTATAATCATAAACCTCCACCGCTCCCTGTCTGTACGTATTGATAAGTTCCTGCTGAATCGCTTCATCAGCCACCGCCAGGAAAAGCCCCTGCTCTGACTTGTTGATGATCCATCCAAGGGATCGGTATCCATCCTGATTACTCTCTGACATCTTGTATAAGCCCCTGTTCTTTAAAAAATCTGGCAACTAAAGGATGCACATTGTGCCACCGCTTCCCATTATATTCAAGAACAACGGAAGCCTGGAGCATCTTCAGAAGCATAGCCTTATCCTCTATGAGTTCCTTTTTGCCCCTATAAATATTCAGTAAAAAATCGTAATCCTTTTTCTCAATCCGCCTTGTCAAAGATGTCTTTAACTCTTCCAGTCCACGGGTTGCATCCTCCATGGATATTGTCTGGCTGTCTCTGCGCTCTGCTCTCTTTGCTGACGAATTGATGGCGTGGAATAAGTCTCTGAGAGAGCCTCCTGTATACCGAATCAACCGTTCCAGGACACTATCTTCAAACAATTCCAACCGCGCCCGTTTTTTCACAATCTCATTTATGACATCAATGCCCTTTTGAAAAGGCTGGCTTTCCATTGTCTCAATCTTGATCATGGGAAGGGTTTTGGTTATAAAATAAGCCTCCATAGCCGAAAATCTTGTATCATAAGAAAGTGCAATGGGAAACGTATAGATCACAGGAAATACCATCCCGGAAAGGATTGCCGCATAATTATAAAATACTTTCCATGCGTCCTCTGGATTCAGTTTATCCAAATCCTCAAAGATGAGAATAGGGCGCTTTCCTTCCGCCTTTCTGGTAATCTCCTCTGCCACATCTCCCAACAATTCGATCCACTCACTGGAACGGATACTTATTTTTCTCCGATATTCTTTTCTTGTCTCTTCGTTAAACTTCAGATCCATTTTTATTTTGGCAAAGATATCCAAAATACCGGCAAAAATCCCCTTCGTCCCGGCAGACATCCCGATTTCTTCTGAAAACGCCGTTATATCCTGAGTCAATAAAGTCTCTGTACCTTCACCCCAAAAGTTCTCGATCTTCTTAAGAACTCTCCCATCAACCTCACACTCTAATTCTGTTGCGATCTCTAAAAGGGCCTCTCCCATCAGGATAAACAGATCGGAATATACTATGTTAAACAGATCCAAATCCATACCGCATTTCACTGTTTTCACATGATACCCATCAGCCGTCAGCCTTTGTGTCATCCGGTTTAGCTCTGTACTTTTTCCGCACCCTCTGTGCCCCAGTAAAAGGCATGCGCCATGTTCTTTTGAGTCACGGCAAATATCATAGAGATCTTCAATTGGTGAATCGTACTTATCACTTGTGCGGTATTCCATGGTATCTTCACAGTAAAATTCCGCCATCTCCTGGATCTGCAAAGGCGCTGGTGAAAATGCATTGATGATGTCAGAAATTTGATTGGCATATCTCATATATAAACCTCTGTCTTCTTTGTTTTCCATACATCTACGTGGTTATCTCTTCTTATTATAGGGCACATCAATGGGAATGCCAAGTGGTTATTATTAATTTCTTTTCTACATTAATTACCCGTTATGACCATTCTTTTATTTTGAATTATCATGTGAAGATAAAATTTGCTTAATCTTTTCCAGTGGAATACTCAATTTGTGGCATATAGTGATAATATCAAGCTGCTATAAATTTCAACGTGAATAATATCTATATCCGTTGTTTTCATCAATACTGTCGAAAGTCAGCAGCCCGTAATTGACATAAACTTCCCTTGGTGTAATTACATCATCCGCAGATATATCAAATTTCAAAGGTGTTTTCATGGTATTCAGTGCCGCCTCTAGTTTAAAACGGATTCCCGGGTATTCTGCTTCGTCCATAATACTTTCAACACTCTTAACGGCAAACTGTGTTCCATCATCAAGAGGAATAACAATACTATCTTTTCGGAATTGTTTACCCATTAAAACCAAACTTATAAATACGCACTTTACATGAATAAAATTACATTCTAATGATTTCATTATTCTCTAGATTTAGAATCACAAGATAATTTGAATAAACCTGTCCATGATCTGGTGGTGGGCAGACCATTACTAATAGACACAAAAGGATTCTTTTAGACAGGACTGTTAGACGATGGGGAGTAATCGGAAACAATTTCGACTATTTACCCTGTATTGAAATATGCAGTAAAATATAGTATGATATAAAATATATTTTTGAAAGGGATAACCATGAACAAGAAATTATACAGTATTATTTGTATATGCAGTTTTGTTTCAATTATGTTGTTTGCATGCGGAAAAAACAAAAAATTAATTGATATGAATACTGTTGAAGGTAATGGGTATACGGCTATTATGTGGGAAGATAGGACATACGTGCCTTTTTGCACGATATCTAAAAACGATTGTGGAACACAAATCGGCTATCTAAATGGAGAGACTGATGACAGGATATGTGAATATAAAGATTATCCAACAGACCAGTGGATTGCTAATTACCTTACAGTAGATGGTGGTGCAATCTTGCTTAAGGAAGTAAATGTCACCAATATTCCAGATGGCCTTGAATCAGAATATGAGTGGAATTCTCCTGAAATAGAGAGATTGCGTGAAAAATACCCAGAATACTTTGAGCTCGGAACCTTCAAGGGACTGGAGGTTTATGTTTGGCAAATGGCAGAGGGTGACTATCGCTTTGGGCTAATGCAAGGAACGAATCGTGAGAAAACTTTGGAAGAGAAACTGGCATTAAAAGGTGCTACATCAGAGGAAATGGCATTGATTTTGTCTACCTTTGATATAGAAGCCAAAGATATTTTTGTGATTCCATGGCAGAATCCCATTTCCAGTTATATGGTCACGGATGATATGGTGAAAGACCCAGAATATATAAGCAATGTACGAATTATGCTGGGACTGAATCAGGATGAAGAGCAACTACCTAAACAGGAAGAAGCTGGTGCAATGTATGACAGAATCCCTATGGTAAGAGTGAATGGTAAATTATATTATGAT
>CANDZL010000118.1:0-7943 GCA_947425205.1 uncultured Hungatella sp.
GGTGTAGCCTTTCCTGCCGGAATCTGCAATTTAATATAACCTGTTACTTTCTTTGCCATAATTAGGCACCTCCTAAATAATGTGGTAATGTCGGGGGATGTCCCTCCCACTTGTTCCTTCTCGCTGCGGGTATCATTCGTATGTCGTATTCCTGCCGATCTGCATATCCGCAAACCTGCATATCTTTAAAACCACAAACTACAAATCTACCGCAAGCTTCCTGCTACATCTTTTTCACTTCAGTGAACGCCAGTTCAACCGGTGTCTCACGGCCAAACATCTCGACATTGATGGTGATGGTCTTTTTCCCTTCGTTGATGGTCTTGATGGCACCAACGGTATCCTTCCATGCACCGGAAGTCACGACTACGGTATCTCCCAGTTCAAAGCCTACGACCACATCCTGGACCGTAAATCCAAGTCCCTCCATCTCCGCCTCTGTCAGAGGAACCGGTTTGGAGCCCGGACCTACGAAGCCGGTAACGCCACGGGTGTTGCGCACCACATACCAAGTATCGTCGTTCATGATCATATGAATCAGCACATAACCTGGAAACATCTTCTTGTCTGCCGCTTTTTCCACTCCATTTTTAATCTCCACCACAGCCTGCATGGGAACCGATACTTCCAAGATCTGATCCTGGAGATTTCTGTTTTCAATGGTTTTCTCAATATCGACTTTTACTTTGTTCTCATAGCCTGAATAGGTATGGACCACATACCAGTTTGCTTCTGCCATACGATTCACCTTTGCCCTTACTATAGAATGAAACTAAGACCAAACTTGATAACCAGGTCCAGGAGCGCAATAATCAAACCCAGAGCAATGGAGCATGCGACGACTGCGATCGTCTGCTTGCCCACGGTCTCCCTATTAGGCCAGATGATTTTGTTGAACTCGGCCTTTAAGCCTTTGTAAAAGCTTTTCTTCTTTGCAGTCTTTTCCTTGCCCGTTGTCTCTCCCATACATTCACGTCCTTTACTATCGCCTGATTACTTCGTTTCTTTGTGCATAGTATGCTTTCTACAGAACCTGCAATACTTCTTTGTTTCCATTCTGTCAGGATGGGCCTTTTTGTCCTTCGTCATGTTGTAATTACGTTGTTTGCATTCCGTACATGCCAGTGTAATTCTTGTGCGCACGACTTCCACCTCCACTTAAAATTTCGCTGTTGTGCTTTGTGGATCTCCTTTTTACGCCAATAAGAAAATTTGAGCATAAAAAAAAGACCTATATCTTCCATTCGCTCCATTACTATATCATACGTGATGGGAAACGTCAATCTTTTTTTTTCCTGAATTCTTATGCTTTTTGTAACTTTTTGTGACGGTTCCGATAGCAACGTCAATTGGTTCACAGGCCGGGAAGCTGAAAAGACAGATTCCCGGCTCCACGTTTCCCCTGAAACACTGATTTCCTTAATGTACCGCATAGCTGGTGTAACCATGGGCAAATTCTTCCGTTTCGTATTCCTGCCAGATTCTTCTGGCTTCCTGAACCAGCGCTTCTGCTTTTTCCAGACTCTCACAGGTAAAGTCCACAATCTCCCCGTCCAGAATGGCAACCATTCCCTGATCTAAGGAGATGTAGAGGGGGTTCCCATATTGGTCATAATAGCGTTTGCCCACAAAGCCAGTAAAGGTGTGGCTTGGCGAAGCCTTCAGATAGACAATGGTTCCCTTGTTCTTGTAAGCCCGGAAATAGCATTCATGATAAGCGGTGGTTTCCCCTGCAAAGGCCAGACCTTCGTCATAAGAATGGAAGGTAGCCATGGTATCTATGGTATTGCGGTAATTTTCCAGGAATTTCAGATACCGCTCTTTCTTTTCCTCCTGGGTATAACCCATGCTCCATTGGGGATCATAGCGGTCAATGGCCGCCTGAACCGCCGCCTGCTGGCTGCTAAGCTCCGAGAGAAAACTTTCTTCATAGGTGCTTAAGACCGTACCATAGGCAGTTACCAGAACAGACAGGTCGAATGCGTACTTCTCCAGAGCGTCCACCAGCCTCATCCGTTCCTCCTCCCAGCCGGCCGTCTGGCCTGCCTGTTTCAGAAGTTTTCCATTGGCCAGAATCTCCTCGCCAGACTTAAGATCCAGAAGAGACAGCCAGAAACCATAGGCGCTGTCGTAATCAGCCTTTGCCTCCAGCGCAAGCTTTCTGCTGCTGTTTGTCAGGGTCCTTACTGCTTCCCCAAAACGGATTCGGTTCTGGTAGGCCTGATCCATATTGTACTGCTCATTGCTCTGGAATGCCTGGCCAAACAGGCCGCCTCCAAATATAAACTTCCCTATGGTTCCAGTCTGGCTGGACTGCCGCTGCACCTTCTGGAACATATCCACATCGTAATTGTCCGTAAACTTCCCAATCTCCAGATCATAAAGGCCCCGATCCTCCTCCAGAAACGGCCGCAGAATCTCCTGCCTGTCCCGAAGGGCGGAAATCTCCTGGTCAAACACCGCCTGGTCAGCCTCCACAGACGCCCTCTGCGCCTCCAACTCCCCAAGACGCACCTGCTGCTGGCTGATCCGTTCTATGGCCTGCTGTTCCTCCTCATACAAGGCGGCCTTTTCCTTCATTCTGGCGGTCTGCACGTTGACAAAGACCAGAAGGGCAAGGGATATTGCAGAACAGATGCCGCAAATCAGAAGCAGGATCCCTTTTTTAGTTTTCATGGGTTTCCTCCTTCCACTGGGCCATCTGGCTGATGGCATACTGGCTGGCCCCGTACTGTCTGGCATATTCCACCGCCTGTTCATAGATTTGGATCTTCTGAAGGGTTGTGCCCCTTCCCGTAGCTGCCCCGATCTGCTCTTCCATATCCATTAACTGGTACAGGGAGTCTGCCGACCGCCTCTGATCCTGTACGCTGTGTTTCTCCATTCCTATAAATTCCACCAGACCCGCGGCTCTGGTTCTCTGCTTCTCTGCCATCTGGTTGGCCAGGACTGCCGGCACGCTGTTGGCATTTACCAGTTGGTCCACGATCCCTGCCACCTGAAAGATGTCGCCCCCCAGCACGTCTGACACATAGTCTTTGGCCTTGCTCTGTGCATATCCATAGAGACCTTCCGACACACCTTCTGTAACTCCTGTGATGATGTAATCCAGAGGAATCTTGTCAGAAGCCGCCCCCATCACCTCATCCAACAAAGCCTCTTTCATGGTTTCATTGAAATCCTCGGTTCCGAACGTAACGATACTTACCTGTTCCAAAGCCGACAGCATCACCATATCTGCTTCTGCTTTGGCTTCCTCGCCTGCGGCAAATGCCTGGCGGATATGATGCTCCCAGGTGTCCGCCTCCCTGGCGGCAGCCATGGCATCATAAGCTGCCTGGGCTTCCTTTAAGGCGGTTTCCTCCTCTGCCAGCTGTGCGGTCAGTTCCGCCTCCTGGGCCTTTAATGTCTCCAGGGAGTCCTCATATCCCCAGAGATATCCATACCTGCTTACAAATGTCACCGTACCTGCCACTGCGCCGGCGGTCAGCAGGCTGGCCGCCGCCACACAGACGGCTGTCAGCTTCTTGTTCATTCCTGATTATCTCCTTGATTTTTATATTCCTTTATCCTTCCCCTGATTCCCCTAAGCAGAAACTGTCTTTGGTAAAGTCCCCGGCCTATTCTGGATTTACCAGGGTTCCAATGGATTTCCCGGTGCACGTCACCGCGTCTTAACGGATATTACATCAACAGCCACATTTATGTCAAGTGCAAATACCAGGCCGCATGTTGCACTTAAATTTGATTCCCCCAAGTTTTACAGAACATCTCTATCTTTTCAAATTAAACCAATAATTTGACTTTGAAAATGGAAGCAAATCAAAAGGAAGCCATCTGTCATTGTTTGCATTTCCGAAATATAAGCTTAGGTCATTATTCCATGCATTTACCCCTCCTTTTGATGGGTCCCAATTCCAAAGTTCCCAACTGCTATAACTATAAAAGAGCTGCCTTCCCTTCTCCTCGTTCCATGCCACAAAACCATCATCATAAAGCGTAATCCCGCCATCTTTGCTCTCTCCGATTTGGAGTCCGTCTCTCATACTCACCACGATATCCTCTCCATTTTCCAAAGAAAGACAGATATACTCTTTTCGTATACTATAATTGTTGCATTTCCACTGCTGCCAGGGATGCCCATCCTTTCCTAACAAGGTAAACGTCTGATCCCCGGTTATATACGCCCGCTCCTCTCTCCCATTTTTACTTTCTAATGACACGGTTTGATAGTTTCCCATATACTCCCCTATTTTTTCCCCTGCCAGGGACACCATGACCTGTGTATCTTCACCTTCCTTGGGTTCCTTTGAAAATACATAGTAATCATCCTTTCCGTTTTGTCCTCCTCTATTACAATAATCATATTCTACAGGCAGTATCTCCTCTCCGGATGCACTCAACAATCCATGTTTATAGATAGAATACGTCCCCCCATCATCAACAATGTCCTCGTTCTCGTTGTAAACCAGAAACCATCCATCCATCCAACTTATGTCATCATATTCACAGGGAACCAGCAGTCTGCCGTCAGCAGTTAAAATTCCATATTTTCCATCCTTACAAACACGAAACATATCTTCTCCGGCATAATACACAGCTTCATATTCGTCAGGAACTACCGTATTTCCTGAATAATACTCGTCCCGTCTTACCAAAAAACGTGTCTCCTCATTCTTGCCTACACTTATGTAATCGTCGCCTGCGCATCCGTATATTTGCCGCCATGGCCCCCTTTTGGCATCGATCACTATATTTCCCTGTGTATCAACAAAATATATGTTGCCTTCCTGATCTCTTAACCTGGCCCAGCCGTTTCTATAATTATCTACGTACTCATACTGGCATGACAAAATCTCATTTCCCTCCAGGTCAATCACGCCTTCCAATCCGTCTTTTCTTACAACCGCAACCCCATCGCAATAGTTTTCGATGTCTTCATACTGGCACGGAACAATCTCTGTTCCCGTCTCGTCTACAATTCCCCATGTTTCGCCGAAGACGCCTCCCTTTTGATACACACGCCTGCAAATTCCTTCTATCACCTGCAAATCCTCAAAACTTTTTACTTCTCTAAGGATATCATTGCCATTGATATCCATAATGCCGCCAAAACCAGTGTTGCTTCCGTAGCCAATGTTTCCTTCTTCCTCCATCATATAAATACTTGGTGAAGAAAGCCCATTGATTTCTTTTAACACATTTCCTTCAAAATCAAACAGAGCAATGCTGCTGTTTGAAGCAGCCAGGATTCTGGCAGATTCTATGTTGATCTCTATAGATCGATATACAGGCGGTATGACTTCCTGCCCATCATATCGAAAAACCCCTATTCCCCCCTGCTGGTCAACTTTCGCTACCACCAAATTTTCTTCATAATATGCCTCTCTGATCCAATTCCACCATGGCTCCTCCAGCAGCGTAATTCTTTCATCTTTTTTAAGCGTCCGATACAAACTTGTATCATGAACCCATATGACTGCCATGGCAAAAATCAGCGTCGCTGTGATTCCCAATAAAATTGCCCTTCTTTTTTTCTTCGTACGGCCTTGCTTTCTTTTTCTGGCGCCGGAACGGACGGCGCGGGCTGCTATCCCCTGGGAATCCTGTATTACCTCTTTTTGCGCCTCTTTTCCCTCAGACTCCGTTTCCTTTGCCCCCGCTTTCTTTGCAGTATGTTCCCGATCCTTCCCTTCCTCCTGCACTTCGTCCGTCAAACGCACTCCGCAATGTGGACAAAACGATACTTTATTCTCTCCTAAATCGTTTCCGCACTGTTTACAAAACATAACTCTTCTGTTCTCCCTCTGTTTTTTATCCCAATAAACCGTCTTTTACGTAACTCCAATCCCTGTTCACTCCAATGGCTTCCCACATTGGATGCAGAATCTGGCTCCGGCCTCGTTCCTGCAACCGCAGGCACAGACATGATTTCCTTGCCCTTCTCCGCCTAAAATCTTCTGTTTTTCCTGCTCCAACTCCTGAATCTGCCTCTGATACTCTTGGATTTCTTCTTCCAGTTTCTTCATATGACCGCAGACATTTTCCACATATTCCATAGAGACAGCTCCTGCCTTCCACTGCTCATAGACCGCCGCTCCCATTTCTGCGGCGGCGTTTCCTATCTCCGCTGAAACGTTCTCCGCCTTTGTCTTCAGCTTCTCCACACCCAGATAGGTGCTGGACTTTACGCTTACAGAGACAATCCCTCTGTCAATGCTGTCTTTAATTCGGCTAAACATACACTCCTCCCTCCTCACTGTCACATGTTCTTTTTCATTTCCAGCAAATTATACCCCCCCAAAGGGTTCTGTCAAGGGCAATTCAACGGGATTCATGGATGTTTATGGACGAACCGTTCAAGGTGTATGGAAACGGTTGCCAGACGCTGGATGCAGCGAAGAGATGGCATAAAAAATGGTGTCGTTAAGATTTCAAAAAAATTGTCAGCCCCATAGATGAAATACAGGGCTGACAAATTCAAGGGTGTCTTTGAAAATGTTCCTTGTATTTCTGAGAAAGCTATGATAAAGTATCAAAAATAAGAGCAAGAAAATGACATTCAATGCCCCATGAAATGGATGCATGTTAAGGTTATGTGTTGCTGTAAAGACAAACCTTCAGCGATACCACCCTAGAGGAACTTGAGACGGCTGCTTTCCCGAAAGGCTGTAGTTAAGCGAAGGAATACTGTGGGAGCATTGATGGTATATGAAAGAATTTGTAGGAGAATATTACAGAATGATTGAGTTAAAAACAGCAAGGCCAGAGGACAGGGAACTTCTGTGGAATATACACCAAAAGTATCTTTATGAAATGACCCGTTTCTATGACGATGAAATGGATGCGGCAGGAAATTACCACTACGGCTATTTTGATGCTTATTTTACTGAACCGGAACGAAAAGCATTGCTCATATATGCTGAACAGAGCCTTGTGGGTTTTGCAATGCTTAACGTATATTCTTACATTCACGAGAATCCAGACCATGTATTAGCTGAGTTCACGATCTTTCCAATGTATCGCAAGAAACATATAGCGGAAAAGGTGGCAGACATGATCTTCAGCCAATACAACGGACGCTGGGAGGTCAAATACAATGAAAAAAATGCCGCTGCCAAGGGACTGTGGAATAAGGTTACTGCGAAACATAATCCAAGGAAGGTCAGGCTCAATGACGTGGAAACGGTGCTGTCTTTTAGTAATAAATGAAAATCGGTACTGCACAAAAAAGCCCAGAAATTGGGGAATTTCCAGGCTGGCCGTACGTATCAGGCTTGTATCAAAGATAACATCTTGATGGATTGTTGTCACTATAAAATGACAGGACTGCAAACTTGATGTTTAAAGATACTTTTTAGCCGCTTCCGGACTTAAGTTATATTGCTCTTGGATCTTAACAAGAATTGTCTGTAATGGGACACCTAAATTTTTCAAAATAGAAACTGTTCCCTTAATTCCCTGTTCAATTCCCTGTTCAATCCCTTTCTCAACATTGATCTGATCCCTCATCAACAGCGTCATATACTCATGCCTCCATTCCCGATTCCGTTTTGCTTCTTTTACCGCTTCGTCAAGTTCCTGCACAAACGTATCCGTTATATCGTTTCCGGCAGCATAATCTAAAAATGCTTTCAATTCTTTGCTGACATCGTCCATTTTACTGTCTGCATTCAGAAAGATTTTTGCAGTTTCATCTCCCATGGAAATCCTGGTATCTTCTTTACAGAGGTTTTCAAATGTATAAATGTGCCTCCCATATCCAAAAATGTCTTCCAGGCAGATAAAGATAATAAAACTGCGGTTCAGCTTTCGATAGGTCTGCCCCTTATCGATCAGCTGCAAATCGATTAAGCTTTGATAGAAATCCAAATCTTTGGATTTCAATAGCTATCCAAACCATTATAAAATCCAAACTTTTTTAGAAAGTATTTGATTTTTAA
>CANDZL010000119.1:0-7904 GCA_947425205.1 uncultured Hungatella sp.
CATCAATGAATACGTTGGACGCATCATAGTTAGACGGATTCTTCTTATATACCTGTCTCTCCTGAGGGGAAAACTCTGCCAGATAGAATGCGCCGTTGTAGTACATCTTGTCAGCAGCAGTACCAAACTCCTTGCCCATCTCTTCCAGCTGCGGACCGTAAGCCGGCATATAAACCACATATACTAAGGAAGAAATAAAGTAAGGAACCTCCTTGGCCAGAGTGTAGGTCAACGTATGCTCATCCACAGCCTTTACGCCTACCTCTGAAAAATCAATAGCCGGCCATGTGGTGCCGTCCTCATCAGCGCCGCCATTATAAACCTGGCCATTATAATACTCTCTGGCATTGGCAATCACTCCAAATAAGTTCTGGGCATTGGCACTCTCATACTCCGGTGTCAACTCGTATTTCATCGCATCCACAAAATCCTGGGCTGTCACATCCGCCACTTCTGCACCGGTATTGTCCACCCATTTGGCTTCCCGCAGTTTGAAGGTCCAGGTCATGCTGGCCTCATCATAATTCCATTCTGTAGCCAATCCTTCTTTTAACTGGCCCTGGGAATCATATTCCACCAATGTATCAATACAGTTTGCCCCGACTCGCTGCTCTTCAATGGTAGAAGTCACCAGATAGTTTAAAGTAGAAGACTCACTGGAATACAGCCTTTTATATACAACCGGATCCCCACTGTCTGATGCGCCTTCTCCGTCCTTCTGGCTTCCGGCACTGGTACTTTCACCTGCTGCCTGTGTTCCTGTACTGCCTGATTTTCCTCCACAGCCTGTAAGCGCCGCAGAAGCAACCATAGCCGCACAAAGCATCCAAGCTACCACGTTCTTCTTTTTCATAAAATCTCCTCCATTTCTTTTCCTTTTTGCCTGCCCCCGCCTCTTCCAGAAAGGCAGCAAACTTGTTTATTTGCTAAACCTTCGTACCGTCTCGCTGAAATTACTGAAATTCCTCCAAGACGCCCTCGGGAATAACGCAAATCCGATGAAACCTACCGGCATGTTCCAAAGACCGGCACCTCTGTAATCCCAAGCCCTGGGGTTTCATTCATCAAAATCCAATTTCCTTCATACACTGGCCCCCCGGTATATGGATCCTCCCTACACAGAGATGGCCCGTCCAGATCCGCTCTGGTGATGATTCCCTTCCCGGCTGCCAGGTGTGCTGCCGCGCTGACCGCAATCTTACTCTCCAGCATACATCCGATCATGCACTCCACACCATAGTTCTCCGCAATACCACAAATCTTCAATGCCTGGTAGATTCCTCCAGTCTTCATCAGCTTGATATTGATCAGATCTGCCGCTCTCTCCTGTATCAGATGAACGGCATCCTCCATAGAAAACACGCTTTCATCTGCCAGAATCGGCGTATGTACCTGGCTGGTGACATACTTCAACCCTTCAAAATCATGAGCATTGGTTGGCTGCTCCACCAGATCCATCTGGATTCCCATATCCTCCATCGTACGGATGATCCGCACTGCCTCTTTCGGACTCCACCCCTGGTTGGCATCGATCCTCAGTTTGATGTCCGGTCCTACTGCCTGTCGGATAGCTTTTATCCTGTCAATATCTTTAAGCCCTTCCTTGCCGACCTTGATCTTCAAAATCCGAAAGCCCTGGTCCACTGCTTTTAAGCTGTCTTCTACCATCTCGCCAATTTCATTGACACTGATCGTTAAATCGGTCTCGATCTCCGCCCGGTTTCCTCCCAGTACCTTATAAAGAGGCTTTTTACAGGACTTTGCAAACAGGTCGTAGACAGCCATGTCCACCGCCGCTTTGGCGGATGTATTCTTCAAGATACAGCTGTGCAGCTTTTTCATGATTCCATCCAGATTGTCGATCTCCATACCGGTCAGGTTAGGAGCAATGTATTCTTCAATGGCTTCTCTTATGGACCCTTTTGTATCTCCTGTGATCACTGCCGTAGGCGGAGCCTCTCCGAATCCCTCCTGTCCGTCATCTGTCGTTATGCGGACTACAATGTCGTTCACACTGTCTACCGTGCGAAGCGCTGTCTTAAAAGGAGTAACTAACGGGATGCATACCTCTCCGGTCTCAATCTTTGCAATCTTCATCGTCTCTAAGTCCCCTTTGCCATGGAATTTCTGATGTACCGTTTTAAGCGCAGCCAGGAGTTAAAAAAAGAGGCACTGCTCCCATACCCTGCAGCTACCTCATTGCACCTGTCTTTCCTCTGTCCCTATGCGGTTGTTACAATAAAACGCTTGATTTCCTCTGAAATTAAGCGCTGACACTTGTATAGTATAAATGCTTTCTCTCAAAAAATCAAGCCTAAATTTTTAAAACCCCCCATAAAAGCCCACACACTTCAGAATAATTACCTTTCTTTAGCCAGCATGACAAATGCCCAGGCCTTTTTAAGAGAATCCCCTATCGTTCCTTAAATGTCAAACTTCCCTTCCCCATCTTCTTCCTCAAAGTACTCTCTATATTCCACATCAATCTGATGTCGCATTCGCTTCATACTAAAATAGAGATGGTCTTTCAACCCCTTTTCCATCCCTGCAATATCCTTCTTCTCCAGCAACCGAACCAGTTCTTCATGCTCCCCGATGATCCTGGTAAAATCTGTCTCCGTCACAAAATCCAACATCCGGAATCGGGTATAGTGAAGCTGCTGCTCCTGCAGAAGTTCCCAAAGCTTCTTCTTCTTTGTAGCCTCAAACCAGATCCCATGAAGTTCTGCATCCAGCCTGTAAAACTGTTCCGGCTTAAAATCCGGAGTCTGAATAAGCGCCTTCTGCTTCCTCAACATATAATAAATGTCTTCCATAATAAGAGGCCCGGCAATCTCCGTGAAATCCCGCATCACCATAGTCTCCACAGCCACTCTCATATAGATCATCTGCTTAATGTTACTCAAACTCAGCAGCGTCACGTAGATCCCCCGATAAGGAACCGTAATCACAAATCCTTGTTCCTGAAGCATCCGCAAAGCATCCCTCACCGGTGTCCTGGAGACAGAAAATCGTTCGCAGATTTCGTTTTCCTTAATCAGCTGTCCTGGTTTCAGTTCCAGATCCAGAATCTCTTTCTTCAAAACCTGATAAACCATATCCTCCCGGTTTTTAAACGTCACCTCTTCCAATTATTCGATCCCCTCTCTGCAATGTTTTCCAAAATGAGTTTTCTTTCTGCTTCATACATTATGCTCCGAAACCAGTTCTTCTACAAGTATTTTTTCCATATATTACGCTCCGAAACCAGCTTCCTTTCGTTTGCTGGTTCCGGAGCTGGTGACTGCCTTGTCTAGTGTCTTACTTTAAATCCGTAGCTTTCAGATTATCCATATCATCAAATGCCTGATTCTCTCCGCCCATAGCCCAAATAAACGTATAGTTGGAAGTTCCGGCTCCTGAGTGAATGCTCCAGGATGGACTGATCACTGCCTCCTCATTCTTCATCACAATATGTCTGGTTTCCGTGGGCTCTCCCATCATGTGGAACACCACATTGTCCTCCGGAACCTCAAAATACATATAAACCTCCATCCTTCTTTCATGGGTGTGGCTGGGCATGGTATTCCAGATGCTTCCTTCATCCAGAACGGTCATTCCCATAGACAGCTGGCAGGTTGGCAGTACATCAGGGTGAATAAACTGATTGATGGTTCTCTTGTTGGACAGCTTCTGATCTCCAAGGTTTCTCTTGGCAGCATCCTTGATAGAGATAAATGTGGTTTTATAAGAGGTATGCGCCGGTGCACTTACCATATAAAACTTAGCGGGATTCTTTGGATCATCACTGCTAAACAGAACGGTCTTCGTTCCCTTGGTGATATACAGGCAATCCTTGTACCCTAACTCAAACGTTTCGTCATCTGCCTGAATCTTTCCGGGGCCTCCGATGTTGAAGATACCAACTTCTCTTCTCTCCAAAAAGAAATTCGTACCAAAGTTCTTCCAGCAATCAATTCCCTTATCAATGGAAACAGTCTCTGTAGTGGGCATGCATCCCAGTGTCACCATACGGTCAACATGGGAATACACCGCATGTACCTCATTGGGCGCATACAGATCTTGAATCAGAAATTCCTTCCTCAGTTCCTCTGTAGTGTAGCGTTTTACATCTTTCTGATTTGCAGAATAGCGAACATCCATGGCATTACCCTCCTGATAAAATATT
Organism: uncultured Hungatella sp.; assembly: GCA_947425205.1. GTDB lineage: Bacteria > Bacillota > Clostridia > Lachnospirales > Lachnospiraceae > UBA3402. The sequence continues at coordinate 4,169 of CANDZL010000119.1, forward strand.
TTGTATTTTTTGTATACAAATTTTACATCTTTCATTATACCGCGTCTCACCCGGTTCCGCAATATGCACTTCCTCTAAATAATCGTTTATTTTTTAGTGTTTTTGCGCAAAAGAAGTACCTGCCTCCCATACATGGCAACTGCCATCAGCCCAAATACAACCACAGCCATCAAAAGACAGCCTTTGCTTCCGGGCACATCTCTCATAGGCGTATAGTATCGTCCTGTCACCATAGCAATCGCGTCCATCAGCCAATAGATCACAAATGTCTGGGCTGCAAACATAGGCAGGGAATTCCTGCCGCAAAACTGCCAGAATCTCCAATTTTTACACACCACTGCCATCAGAAGAAGGGCGCCGATTCCAAAGAACGCCACCGGAAAATAGTACGGCCCCGGAAAATAGATGCAGTCGCATATATTTACATATCCATACTGCCTAGGCCCATAATAATAGCTGAGCCAGATACATGCCGGTATCAGGAACCACACTGCCTTTTTTAACCGTTCCAAAAGATTCCATTTTGTGGTATAGTATCCGGCGATCAGGAAAATCGCAGCACCAAGTCCTGTATCAATCTTCCACGGAAGACGGTGTACCGCCGGAAAAACCATACTTAACACATCATTGAATCGATTGATATTCACTGCTGCCCAGGCCAGAATCACTAAGCTATAGCACTTTACTGTTACAGACCGATTCCCCAGAAAGCGAAACCACAGATATGCTATAACCTCCGCCATAAAAAGACCTACCAAAAACCAAACCTGTCCGATGTAAATCTCCTTTGGCTGCCCATAATAAAATATCCACATCAGCATGTTTCCCCATCCCCGGTTTAATACAGGCTGCCGGTAGGGAGGCCAGATCATACAGATGATAAGTCCAATCCCTGTTATCACCAGATATGGTACGATTCGCTTCTTCCACTTCTCCTTAAAAAACTGTCCCATATTCTTATATTTTTCAGGGCGAAATGTCATACCAGACAGAAAGAAAAAAGCAGGCATATGAAACATGAAAATCCAGCAGAACAAACGGGATGTCGAGTTCAAGATATGTCCGTATACCACCAAAAACAGCGTAAATCCCTTGGCCACATCAATTTCTGTTTTGCGCGTCGAAGTCTTGTTATCCATAGTTGAAATCCTTTTTATTCTTTATTGTAATAGTTTACCATACAACCTTTTTTGCTATTATAAACCAAATATCCTTATTTAAGCAGCAAAAAAGATCCCAGACTCATCTCCAGGATCTTAACGTGCGCGAGAGGATTCGAACCCCCGACACCTTGGTCCGTAGCCAAGTGCTCTATCCAGCTGAGCTACGCACACGTATTCATTTTGTCACATCATTTCTTCTGCAACGCTATTAATTATAATCCATAAGACACATTCTGTCAAGAAGTTTTTTGATGGTCCGCCTATGATCCGCCTATACCTGTTGCTATAGATTTCATCATTATGGTAGAATTCCATCCTCTTTTGAAAAATTATTCTAAAAGCTATAACAGACTATCGCAGAATAGCCGCTATATATAAGCTATGGCGATGAAAGTGTCTCATCCATATATTGTATATAAGCCGCATGTTGCGACAGCCCGTTTTCACTATTGCTTGTTACACTTTATTCTTCCTGATCCTCCGCCCAGCTGATGGCGCATCTTACTGCACGTTTCCAGCCCTTTACCAATGTTTTTCTCCTGTCATCATCAATAGACGCATGGAATCTTCTGTCGATCTTCCAGTTCTTGCGGATCTCCTCCTTATCCTTCCAATATCCCACTGCCAGGCCTGCCAGATAAGCGGCCCCGAGAGCTGTGGTCTCGATGCATTGTGGGCGGATCACCCCTATTCCCAGAATATCCGCCTGGAACTGCATAAGGAAATCATTGGCGGAAGCCCCTCCGTCTACCTTTAGCATATGCATAGCGATTCCGGAATCCTTCTCCATTGCTTCCAACACATCATACACCTGATAAGCCAGAGACTCCACCGTCGCACGGATAAAGTGTTCCTTGCTGGCGCCTCTGGTCAGCCCCACAATGGTCCCTCTCACATATTGATTCCAGTAAGGTGCCCCCATGCCTGCAAATGCTGGAACCACATACACGCCTGCAGTGTCTCCCACTGCCTTACAGTAGCTTTCGGATTGTGCGGCGGTTTTGATCATTCTCAGCTCATCTCTCAACCACTGAATAGAAGCCCCCGCCACAAAAACACTTCCTTCCAGTGCATACTCCACCGTATCGCCGCAACCGGCTGCAATAGTTGTCAGAAGGCCATTCTTGGAAGTCATGGCCTTTTGTCCTGTATTCATCAACATGAAGCAGCCTGTACCATATGTATTCTTCACGTCTCCAGGGTCAAAGCAACACTGCCCAAACAGTGCAGCCTGCTGGTCTCCTGCCGCCCCTGCAATCGGGACGCTGCTTCCCACCACTTCTTTGGACGTATACCCATAGATGCAGCTGGATGGCTTCACCTCCGGCAGCATACAAGATGGGATATCAAAATAATCTAAGATCTCCTGATCCCAACATAGCTTTCGGATATCAAACAACATTGTCCTGGACGCATTGGTATAATCCGTCACATGGACTTGTCCCTTCGTCAGATTCCAGATCAGCCAAGTATCCACGGTTCCGAAAAGCAGTTCCCCCTTCTTAGCCCGTTCCCTGGCCCCCTCTACATGATTCAGAATCCAGGCAATCTTGCTTCCGGAAAAATAAGCATCTGGAATCAGACCGGTCCTCTCTCTCACCAGTTCCTCCATTCCGTCTTCCTTCAATTTCTCAATCATGTCTGCCGTTCTTCTGCACTGCCATACAATCGCATTGTAGACAGGCCTTCCGGTGTTTTTATCCCAGATAATAGTTGTCTCTCTCTGATTGGTGATACCGATGGCTGCGATATCGTCCATGGAAGCAATGCTTCTCACCGCTTCCATCAACACGCCTAACTGGCTGGACCAAATCTCCATAGGATCATGCTCCACCCATCCTGGCTGAGGGTAAATCTGCGTAAACTCTCTCTGTACTACGCTCCGAATGTCTCCTTCCTGGTCAAACAAAATACATCTGGAACTGGTTGTTCCCTGATCTAACGCAATTACATACTTCTCCATAGTAACCTCCATCACACTTCACAAAATCAAGAGAATCTTTCCCTTCTTTTTTGTAACATATGTTACCATATCTTACTTTAGATTGCAAGATGGGCAAAAGAAAAAAGCCTTGAAACCTCAAGACTTTCTTTTCAATGCCGCAGGCCGGAATCGAACCGGCACGGGAGATTAGTCCCGCAGGATTTTAAGTCCTGTGCGTCTGCCAGTTCCGCCACTGCGGCATACTTGGCTGATTGCCATATTAAAACGACCCGGATGGGATTCGAACCCACGACCTCCGCCGTGACAGGGCGGCGCTCTAACCAGCTGAGCCACCGGGCCATACATTGGTATTTAATTTTAATGGACCTTCGGGGACTCGAACCCAGGACCGACCGGTTATGAGCCGGTTGCTCTAACCAACTGAGCTAAAGGTCCAATCAATGACCCCAACGAGATTCGAACTCGTGTTACCGCCGTGAAAGGGCGATGTCTTAACCGCTTGACCATGGGGCCTTCTTCTCTCTTGCCACAGCCCCTCTTCGGCCGCCTGGCTTAACTCCCCGAGTAGGACTCGAACCTACGACAGCGCGGTTAACAGCCGCGTGCTCTACCGACTGAGCTATCGAGG
>CANDZL010000120.1:0-7618 GCA_947425205.1 uncultured Hungatella sp.
GGGCCAGATTTAAGATGGGAGAAGTAATCCGCTTGGTAGTAAAAAACACGATAATACTACTGAGCAGCAAGGCCACAATCCCCACATAGGCAAGAAAACGGTTAGCCAGGTCCACACTCTCCCGGATACTTTCCAGAGGAGTGGACATGATAAATATGGTATTGTTGTCCGAATAAAATCCCCAGCACTCTAAATAAAATGTTCTGGAGCGGGCATCATATGTCTTATGGATTGTATAGTTCTCCTCTTTGTGTATGGTCTCCGCCCGGTGGTTGTTATTGCCAAGGATATATTGTCTGGCTTTGTCCAACATAAAGTTGGCATCTCTGGCAGAGGAGACCACCACCTTGTCATTGATTCCATCCACAAGAACCGTCATAATATTGTATTTGTCATTCAGCTTTTTTAGAAGTTCTACCGCCGCTGTCTGTTCCCCGCTGTCTAATGAACTGCTTCCCGTAAACTCATCCCCAATGGTTCTTCCCTCTTCCAGCCCTTTGATGACCAACATATCCATCTGGTCATAAGCCAGCTGAAGGGTAGATACTTTCTGATCGATGTAAAACCCTTCCAGCATCAAATTGTTGATACTCCAGATACCTCCAAGGATCATCACCATAAGACTGATAAAAATCAAGGTAAAACGAACCCGAATGGATTGTCTCATGCACTCACCTCAAACTTGTACCCCATTCCCCAGATTGTTTTAATATAGTCTCCCTTTTCCCCCATTTTGCTGCGCAGTTTCTTCACATGGGTATCAATGGTTCTGGCATCCCCAAAATAATCATAGTTCCAGACATTATTCAAGATCTTTTCCCTGGAAAGAGCCAGTCCCTGATTCTCCACAAAATACGTCAGAAGTTCAAATTCCTTGTAGCTTAACTCAATAGGGACTCCGTCAATGGTCACCTGGTGCGCCCCTTTGTTGATGGAAATCCCTCCAACCTCTACCACGTCACCGATAGCAGCATTGCTCCGCCTTAGAATTGCTTCCACGCGGGCCGTCAGAATCTTGGGGCTGAATGGCTTGGAAATGTATTCATCCACCCCCAGTTCAAATCCCAGCAGTTCGTCCCGCTCCTCTCCCCTGGCTGTCAGCATGATGATCGGCACAGCAGAGTGTTTGCGGATTTCTTTTAACACTTGCCAACCGTCCAGTTTCGGCATCATCACATCCAGAAGAATCAGAGCAATGTCCTTCCGCTGATAAAAAATCTCCAGCGCCTGTTCTCCGTCCTCAGCCTCCACAACCCGAAAGCCTTTTATGGTCAAAAAATCTTTTACCAATTTGCGCATTCTTGCCTCATCATCTACAATCAACACGTTTAACTGTTCCATGATCATCCTCCATGTCTCCTGTTTTATCATTGTCTGATTGCGTTACGGTTATTCTATCAAATAATCTTATGGTTTTCCATAGGTTCACAGACATTTCACAACTCTGAACGGTCTGTCAGAAAAAACCGGGTCAGGAACCTTACATCGTTCCCAACCCGGTTTCAGTATACAAAGACAGCGCTGTCTTTTAGTTTCCTTCGTATGTAATCACAGAATCCACTTCGTAGCCAGACAGCTTCTCTCGGCCTTTCAGACCGGCCAGTTCCATGACAAAGCAGATTTTAATTACCTGGCCACCCAGTTGCTCAATCAGTTTGATGATGGCTTCTGTGGTTCCTCCGGTAGCAATGAGGTCATCTACGATCACCACTTTCTGCCCAGGTTTGATCGAATCCCTGTGCATCTCAATCACCGCGCTTCCATATTCCAGATCATACTCTACGGATATGGTCTCGCATGGCAGCTTTCCCTTCTTGCGCACAGGGACAAATCCCTTGTGAAGTGCATAAGCCACCGGCACACCAAAGATAAATCCTCTGGATTCTGGCCCCACCACCACGTCAAAATCAACGCCTTCCAGAGACTCTAAGATCTTGTCAATAGCAAGATGAAGTCCGTCCGGATCCTGCAGGATGGTGGTAACATCGCGGAAAATAATTCCTGGCTCTGGAAAATCCGGAATGCTTCTCACATAATCTTCTACTTTTTTCATTGGTTTTCTCCTTTCTGTTCTGACAGGTATTATCTATTTCCCGCTGCTTGGAATAAACCGGGCAATCCTGCCTGCAAATTCAGCAATATTCTGTGTCTGCAGCACAACTTTGCCTGGCCCTACCAGCCGGGTTAAGAACAGCCCCTCACCGCCGAAGAAGATGTTCCCCAGCCCTTTTACGGTCTCCACTTCATAGCTTACAGAGCGGTCAAATGCAACCACATTGCCTGTATCGACTTTCAACACTTCTCCTGGAGCCAGTTCTTTTTCTACCATATCGCCGTCTATCTCCAGAAATGCCATTCCCTGTCCACTTAACTGCTGAAGAATAAACCCTTCACCGCCGAACAGGCCTGCTGAAAACCGCTTGCTGAACGTAATGCTTAAGTCAACGCCATTTTCCGCGCAGAGAAATGCTCCCTTCTGACAGATCATCCCTCCTGTGGCCGTAACATCCACCGGAAGAATCCGACCAGCTACCGTAGAGGCAAAAGCGATGGAACTCCCTGCTCTCTGTGCCTTATAGGTTGCCATAAACAGAGACTCGCCGGAAAACATTCTGCCAAGTCCTTTCATCAGCCCGCCTTTGGTGTTGGTTGCCATCTCGATTCCCTCTGTCATCCACGCCATGCCACCGGATTGTGTGTACATCTCCTCACCAGGAGCGTCAAACATGACTTCCACTGCTGGCATTGTGTCGCCAATAATACGATATTTCATCCTCTTGTCCTCCAAATGTTGTAGAAATCAATACAGGATTATTTTATCACATATTCTTTCGGTTCTCCACCTTATTAGCGAATAAATTTCTTTATTTTGGATCTGGGAATTAATCCCTCGTATCCATAGCTGTCCCCAGTTTCCGGATTTCTGGAACAGCATCGCTTCCAGAGGCGCACCAAAGCCCCATGGCTGATCCCAGTCAGCCGAAAAATATCGTTTGACGGACTGCCGTTTCGAAAAAGCTCCAGGGCCCGTCTCCGGTTACGGTACACGCAGCGCTCAGCCATAGTAAGCTTCGCCTCATCAATTTCCTCCCACTGGCCTTCCTCTGGCGGAAGGCCTTCCTTTCCTATGTCTGTATGCTCATCCTTTCTCATCCTTCTTCCACCCCGGTTTCTGGTATGGCCTTATTGGCTTCCTGACTTTGCTCTTTGGTATTTAGCCTGTCACTGTCATCCTCTTCTTCTGTCTGTATCTGTGTCTCCTGGGCTTCTTCTATGACTCCTTTCTGGTCTTGTTTTTCCTCCTCTCCATCTGCCTTTTCTTTCCTGCTCTTCTTTTTTACCACAAGCCATACTGCCACTGCAGCTGCCAAAAGCACTGCTGCTACAGGCAGCATCATGATGAGTACAGGATCCCTTGGTGTCAGGATGAAAAACGCCCCCCTGTCGCGCATCTGGACAACCAGATACGAGCCATCCCATCGGCTTTCCAATGCCTGGAGATTTCCATTGTCCGTCACACAGACCATCGCTTGCTTTGGAAGATCCTGCGCCAGTACATGTATCGTTATATTTTCCGGCATCTCCACTCCCTCTGGCTGGGTAATATTGTAGGTATATTTTCCCTGAAGCTTATATCCTTCCGGTATCTGGATACCTTCTGCCTCCCATTGCACTGTAATTTCCTCCACATTCTCATTCTTTCCTGCTGCCAGGGTAGTCCCCGGATAGAAGTTGGACTCCGCAAGCATCAGAGGCATCTTATCTCCAGATGATGCAATTGTTGTGTTCCATGCCTTGTAAATGGCATGGACATTTTCATTTCCCTTGATACATGACAGATCCTTCTCTTCCCACTGATAATAATATCCATCCTTTTGAGGCGCTTTGGGAATGTCTTCCTCTGCCACCCTGCCTCCATACTGGCAATCAATGGTCTTGATGATCTGTCCCTCCACCCAAAAGGCAACGGTTAATCTGCCAAATTCTTTTGGAACCTGTTCCAGGTTTCGGAATGTCTCATAGGGAAGCCCCTGAGCCTGGCTTTCGCGGGTAATACCGTCTATGGCACCTATCCCTTCGTCTACATAGAAATTTCCTTCTACCAGCCCTTCCGGATCCACGTCTCCCGCCACACTGCCAATCCATTCACAATCCATATTCCGGATAGAAACCATAGAGTAATTTTCCCTCAGATCGTTTGCCCATCCGGCAATGCCGCCTGCGTAATTGTTGCCGTCAACGCTGCATTTACTGTAATTCTGCCGCAGCACATAGTCGCTACTTCCAGTGATACCGCCTGCATAACTTCCGTCTTCCGCCACAATGTCTCCATAATTCTGGTTCTGGATCAATGCTCCCAAGTTAGCCTTCCCGACAATGCCTCCCGCATAATCATTTTTTACACAGACTTCCCCTCTGTTTATGCTGTCTTTTACCAACGCCTTGGCGTTTCTTACCGCATTCAGCGTTTTTTCTTCCTCCGCTTCCAGATCCTGCTCCGGATCCAGGCTGACTTCCATACCGATAATCCCTACGATTCCTCCGGATTGATAATCGGCCAGGATGTTTCCCTGGTTTTCACAAGCGAAAATCGTTCCCTCATTGATCTCTTCATCAGTATCGGATATGTCTTCAAACAGATCCCGTTCCTCTCTGCTGCGGTCTATCCCATCTGAGATGGTGGTCCGCATCTGGTCAATCTGATCCTGGATCTGATTTTTCTGGTTACGGATCTGAAGCCGGCTGTTTTTTAAGTCATCCGTCAACGTATCCACATTGCCGGAAAGCTGATCCAGCTCATCGGTCATCTCATCCCCCATATCTTCCAGATCCCTTCGTATAGAGTCCCGGTTTACCTGAAGCGTATCCGCCAGTATGCTGGCCTCTATCTGCACCTGCTCCAGCCGATAGCCTACATCCTCCACTTCATCCACCGCATGTTTCGGAACATGGGCTGCCAGATAGGCAAGGTTACCTGCCAGTTCTGTCGTATACTGATACATCTGGGATACCTTATTGTAGCGATCCTGCAGCCATGCCCTCAAAGCCGCAATGTCCGTTGGGTTTCCTGGATAGCCCTGCTCCAGTTCCTTGGACAATTCCTTGATCAGGCGGATCTTCTCCTGGGCCTGACGGTACTGGACTTCTGTTTCCCTGTCTGTCAAATCAAAACTGATCCGATCCAGCTGATATTGAATGTCCTCGACAGAAGTGTCAATATTCTGGTTCAGCTCATCATTGTCCCTCCGGAACACATCCCTGTAGAATTCTCCGATATCCCTTACCCGATCCATCCGCCGGCCTACCTGGTCTAAATTGCCGGAGGCTGTATCGCCGGTCTGATCGATAAGTCTTGACAGCTGGTCTCCCATATTGGACAGCTGATCTAACTGGTCTTCCAGCTGGCCTAACGTATCCTCATCATAGGCAATCTCTATGTAAGGTTCAAACTGCCCTACAATTCCGCCAACATCTTTTCTCCCCCGGATCTCTCCAGCATTCTGGCACTGCTCCACCACGCCACTCTGTCGCCCTGCAATACCGCCGATATTGTATCCCATATGAGGATATCCCACGGTTCCTTCATTACGGCAGTTTCGGATGGCTCCCTGGGAGAAACCCGCGATTCCTCCGGCATCATTTACCTTCTCTACCCGAACGGTTTCTTCCAGATTCACGCTTCCTACGGAAAGGGACGTCTCAGACTCGATCTCCACGCCCTGATCTGTGGCGTTGATCATTCCCTGGTTGTTGCAGTTCTGCACTACGCCTGCATTGTCCCCCACAATACCACCTGTCTTCAGGTTGCCTGTCAGCTGCCCCTCATTGGCACAACCGTCCACGATTCCTGTCACCTCATTGTATCCAACGATTCCTCCCAATGTATCCTGAGCCATAATCTGGCCGGAAAAGGAACATTCCTCAATGGTCCCCCTGTTGACTCCAGCGATTCCTCCAATATGAATGCAGCTTCCTTTTGGGGTGATGGTTCCATGTACCGTAAGCTGCCTTACGATAGCTCCTTCCTCTACGTATCGGAAGAATCCCAAATCGGAACCTGCCTTCTGGATAGACAGTCCAATGATGGTATGGCCGTTTCCGTCGAAGATCCCGGCAAAGACCGGAATGGGGTTAAAATCGGTTCCCTGCAGGTTCACATCCGCCTCCAGCACAAACCGTTTCCCTTTAGAGTAGGTTTCCGAGACGCAATTCTGGCTGAATGTGACCAATTCTTCTGGTGTGCGTATGGAGATTGTCTCCAACACCGTCGTTTCCTCTGACATCATCTCCGGTTCTGCCTCTTTGTCATCCTCTGGCAGTACCTGTTCTGTCATTCCTTTGGTGTCTGGAGCTGCCAGGGCATTGATGCTCCATAACAGATTTCCGTCTATCTGAACCAAAAGGAAAGCCGCCGCCAGCATGGCCGCTGTTTTTTGATTCCAATTCCTTCTTTGTGTTCTCTTCATGCTACTTTGGCCTCCTCTCTATCCTGTTCTTTCTTGATCGCTCTTGTCAGCTCGGTCTTGTCGATCAGCTTATCACAAACCAAAAGCAGCTGGGGCAGCACAGTCATCACCAGAATAATAGAGATCAAGGTTCCCCGCCCCAACACCTTTCCCAGGGATGCAATCACCGCATTGTTTGTCAGGGAGCCGATCACAAATCCGGCAGATGTCATGATGGTTCCTGAGGTAATAATCGTGGGAAATGCCTGATCCAGGGATTCCACCACTGCCTTTTTCTTGTCTGGTATGGTTTTGCGCAGATCCAGATACCGGCTGGTAATCACAATAGCGTAATCAATCGTCGCTCCCATCTGTATGGAGCTAACCACCAGGTAGCTTAAGAAATACATGGTGGAGTCGGTTAAATAGGGCATGGAGAAATTAATCCATATGCTGCCCTGAATCGTTAAGACCAGCAAAAACGGCAGGCCTGCAGACTGGAAGGTAAATAAAAGGATGATCCCTACAAACAGAGCCGTTAAGACGCTGATGATCACATTGTCCCTCTCAAAGGAACTGCTTAAATCATAATTGCTGGTGGCATCTCCCACCACATATACCTCGTCATAATATTCCAGTGCAATATCCCGTATCTGATCCACAGTCTGGAATGTCTGTGCACCTTCCACTGGCCCCTTTAACGTAAACACCAATCGGTCGTACCCTTCTCCTTCCAGCTGTTCCCTGGCATCACAGACTGCCTTGTGAAGATCATCGATCTCTTCAGACAGTTCCTCATCAAACTCAATGCCACCTTTTTCCTTCTGCTCATAGATGAAATCTACCATGTCAATAATGGAGATCTGGTAGTCATCTAAGTTTTTCATAAACGCACTGTACTGCTCCTTATCAACAGCGTAGAACTGATACAGCGCCCTCACCAAATCCAGATCCACCTCGGCCACCTCGGAAAACTCCCTGGGATTCAGCTTATCCACCAGAATGTATTTTCCATCATCGGTTACTTCCACGTTGGCTAATCCCAATGCAGTATCCACAGCATCCACATATTCCAGGCGCTTTAAGATCCTCCCTTCTTTCTCATAATCCCCTTTGGGAACCACGATGGCCATGGTATTGGTCACTGCAAAAGTCTGCTCAATCCGCTCCTT
>CANDZL010000121.1:0-7085 GCA_947425205.1 uncultured Hungatella sp.
GTTACCTCCACATTCTTTTTTATTTTGAATGTCCGCAAAATCCGTCCTACATCTGTGGATCAGTGCCCTGGTATTTCCGTTTCCCTTCTCATAAAATCCCGGATGGGCCTTATAGATCCCGTCCAGGCTGTTATCTACAAAATCGTCACTGTGATTCATGCACTTTTTCATGTGGTTTATCCTTCCTTTCCAAATTTAGAAAAAGCCGGCCTCCGCTTTCCTGATATGATGCTCCTGCTGCTCTGGGCTAAGCATAGTAAAATAGGCAGACCAGCCTCCCATCCTCACCCTGAGATCCTTGTATTGTTCCGGGTTCTTCTGGGCTTCTCTCAAAATATGGGCATCCGCCACACTGATGGTCAAAAGATTGCCTCCCATCTCCACAAAGGTATCCATGATCCCTACAAGCCGTCTGGTTCCCTCCTGGCCTTTCACATACTGCTCCGACATTCCAAGATCCAAAGGAGAACCCAAAGGTATCACATCCAGATTCATCTTCGTAAAAGATAAAAGAGCTCCGGTGATTCCCCTTGTCATGGCACCTGCCGAAGGTGAAAAGTTGCTTGCCACCTGCTCTGCGGCAAGCCTTCCGTCTGCACTGGCTCCTGTTCCGTTGCCCACGGCAATATACCAGGAGAAGGTTCCGATTCCTGGCATGAACTTCATCTCAGGATACTTTTTATCAATCTCCTCCATGATCCTGGAATAGTCTTTCGTAAGCCGCATTCCCACTGCATCTGCCTCCTCCTCATTGGCCCCGTATTTGGGACAGGATGACAGTTTGCTTCTCAGCCTTTCAAAACCTATAAAATTGTGATCTATGGCTTCCTCCACCGTCTCCAAGCTGCAATAGGCTTCCTCAAACACTACCTTTTTAATGGCAGTAAGGGAGTCAATGGTATGGCTGATTCCCTCCGCGATGATTCCGCCCAGAATAAAACGGGCTCCCATCTCAGTCATATCCAGCCCTTTTTCCACCGGGCCGTCTAAGAAGGCAGACAACAGTGGAACCGGCGCCACAATCGATCGAAGATGCTGCGTCTCCACCATATGTTGTGCTGAACTCTCCATCACTAGCTGGAGGTTGTGAAGAACTCGCTGATACAACTCATCAAAAGTTTTGATCTCTCTAACATCTCCCTGATCCGGCACTTCTCTCTTCCCGTCAATATGGCATCTGCCGTGATTCAAAGCCCATTCCAGGCATTTTAGTGTATTCAGCTTAGTAAAGTAGAAATCGGTCTTCCCTGGAAGCAAGCATTCCCAGCACCCGTTGTTGGCATAATCCCTGGCAGACGCAAGATCCACCCCAAAATGGGTATACGCCTTGATGACAGTCTCATCATTATACAGGCAGGGCAGGCCGCCACCTGTCTTCAAGGTGACAGCGATCTGTTTTTTCAGGAATTCCGGGGTCTTTTTATGGATCCTTACCGACAACACCGGATTCGTCATCCGCATCCGCCGGAATGATTCAATCATCATTACAGTCAACAGGTTTGTCCCGTCTTCCCCTGTCTCTGGAATCAGGCCGCCAACCATGATATTCTGGTTCCAGTGGTTGATGGCATCTACTGTATCCCGCACATTGTATCTCTGATGCCCGATATCATACAATTTCCGCTCTTCCCACTGTCTGTCGAACTTTTTCTGGCGCATCTCCAGATCCATCATTTGAGCGGCAGTCTCATTATCCTGAGACCGCTCATTGAACTTCAACATATAGCAATCCGTAATCTCCTGCGCCTCTTCCACAGACAACCTTCCCTCTTCCAAATCCTTTTTTAAAAACGGATACAGGTATTGGTCCGGGCGGCCAACAGCCAGGTAGTTATCTGTCAGCTGAAAGGCCAGATGCAATAGCCACGCGGATTGGCAAGCCTCAAAAAATGTTCTGGGAGGGTTCTTTGGAACTTGCCTAAGCGCCTGGGCGGCCCGCAGCAGTTCATTTCTTCGCTCCTTATTCTGACAGTGATCTGCCTTATCAAGAAGCATAGCCACATGGTTGGCCGCCAACTGTTCAAGTCCCTCCAGGGAGATCCTGGCAGCGGTCATAAAGTCTCTGCTTTTTCTGTTTTCCGTCTGTTTTAGCTGCCTGTCGATCCGCTCTTTTATCCCGGATGTCCCCAGCTTCAAAAGCCGGTTATAGTCCGGGGAAATATGGCCGAACATGGAATAAATGCCGAAACCATACCTTTCCCCCTCCTCTTTCTCCTGGGGAAATGCAAATTCCGGCAGATCATAGGTATTTACCAGTTTTTCTTCTCTCAGCGTAAAACACCCGGCGAATATCTGCTCCTCCCAGATTCCGCAGGGAGCACACTCCAATTTTCGCTTCTCAGCCATCGCCTTTCTGATGATTACTGGCAGTTTTCCGGTCTCTTCATTTAAAACCGGTTCCATTTTTTCCGTTTTCTTATTGACCGACAACATATTGTCCCGTATTTCATCAATTAAAAATGCGACTCGTTTCGACGGAACGCTCACTACAATTTGCTCTGCATATGTCTCAATATCAATCATTGTCTCTCTCCTGCCTTTGTCCTTCTTTTACCCCATGATAAATACTTGGATCCCTTTTGGAGCATTTTCCTTATACCGTTTTAGTCTCTCTGCATCCATAGTCCGCTCCCCCAGCTTATAGGTCCTCCCGCACCACTCATACTTTGCCCCGGCCGATGTGTTGTATGGAAGGAAATGAATCTCATGAATCTTGTTTTCACAGGCTGTCTCATACAAGGAGCTGATATTCTCCGGCGTATCCGTAATTCCCGGTATAATGGGAATCCGAAGTACAATATGGTCTGTCACCTTCCTTAACTGCTTTAAGTTAGACAGCACCACCTCTACATCTCCCCCAATGTAACGACGGAAGCGTTCCTTTTCTCCCAGCTTGAAATCGTAGAAAAATATATCGGTATAATCCGCCATCTTCAGTAATTTTTTTGTGTCTCCATATCCGGAGGTTTCTATAATGGTATGGATCTGTTCCTTCTTAAGCAGCCTTAAAATCTCCGTGACAAAATCCGCCTGAGTCAATACCTCCCCACCGCTTATGGTCACTCCTCCGCCACTGTTTTTAAAAAAGGGCTTATCTGCTGCCACTTCTTTAACAACCTGGGAGGGTGTATAGCGTTTCCCTGATACTGTAAGTGCCCCCTGGTTACACACCTGCGTACAAGCTGTACATTCACTACACAACTCCCTGTAGAACATTCTTTTTCCATCTTGTATCCTCTGGGCGCCATTCCCGCATTCCGATACACAAAGCCCGCACAGGCTGCATCGACTGGCTGCAAATAAGATCTGTGGATCCGTTTTCTGTGACTCTGGAGAATGGCACCACTCACAGTGGAGGGGGCAGCCCTTCACATAGATGCAGGTTCGTATTCCTTTTCCGTCATGAACCACAAAATGGTCAATGTCAAAGATGGTTCCCTGTATGTTTTTCTTTTCCATGTTAAACCGTTATGATTTTCCTTTCCAGCATGCTGAGCACACATTCTTCCACTGCCTCCATAATCGTGTATCTTGGCTTGTAGCCCAGAAGACGAACCGCTTTTTCAATGCTATAGTTGTCACTATGAGTCAGATGAGACCATGTACTGTTGATATAGCTTTCCACAGCGGTGTATTCACACCATTCTTTCCACGGAAGATACCGAATACAAGATTCCCGCCCAAACCATTGATATGTCGCCTCTGCGAAGCCTCTCAGCGTCATCGCAAAGGGAGCCGTGGCATGGAAGCTCTCCCCCAAGGCTTGGCCTCGGTGTGTAATGGCGTTCATAAATACCTGAGCCGCATCGTCCACATGAACATGGTGGACTGTCTCCATCCCTAAATGAGGAAGCGCAATCTCTTCTCCCCTTCCAATTTTCTGAAAGACAAGAGGATCCAGATTGCCGGTAGGATTGATGCAGGTCCAGCCTGGCCCTGTTAGATGCCCTGGCATAATAACTGTTTCCGGAACCCCTCCTCTTCTATATTGCTCATGAAGAAATGCCTCGCTTCCTGCCTTATTCATTCCGTAATTTTCCAGAGGATGTCTGGGAAGATCCTCCGTGGCCGGAACCGTTGTGGCATGCCCATGAACCCAGATGGATGCATTAAACAGATAGTGGCTGATATTCGTATATTTCAGGGCATCAATGATCTGATAGGTGCTTTCTGTCTTATCATTGATCAGATCCACCACAATATCTGGATTCAATGCCGCAATCTTCTTTCCAAATGTTCCCCGCTCTTCTTCCCTATTCCTGTCCAGAATGATCGTCTCCACATCACTCCAGGCATGACTTTTTTTAACAGGCTTCCTTAAGCCCCTTGATACACTGATAACCTGATATTCTGCCTTTACAAGCCTTGGCACCAGATAGCTTCCAATCCGCCCGGTTCCACCGATAAGTACCACCTTCATGAATATCTCCTGTCCTTCCTGTCAATGCCTTGGTTATTGTTTGATTCCGCTTACTGCAATGCTCTGCACAATATGCTTCTGCAGCAGTAAGAACATGATGGTTAATGGAATTGCACTGATCACAGCTACAGCCATCCGGGGGCCATAATAAATCTCTCCTTGCTGTGCATTGAACAGGGATACTCCTACGGAGATCACCTGCTTTTTCTGGCTCTTAATAACTACAAGGGGCCACAAATAACTGTTCCAGTTACTTAAAATCTGAAGAATCGACAATGTTGCAATCAATGGTTTCGACAGAGGAATGATAATCCCAAAAAAGATCTTCCACTCACTGGCCCCGTCAATATAGGCTGATTCCCTCAGGGAATCTGGAATCGCGCTGATATTCTGCCTTGCAAAAAAGATCCCATACACATATGCGCAGGCTCCCAGAAGCAGCGGTGCGTACGTATCCAAAAGCCCCCACTGTTTGTACTGCAGGTACAGAGGAATCATCCTGGATTCAAAGGGAATCATCATGACAGCCAGCATAAAGATAAACCAGAATTTCTTCCCTGCAAAGTTTCCCTTGGCGAATGCATATCCACAGGCCAAAGCGAAAAATACAGCCAGAAACGTATGAACCGCCGTGATAAAGATGGTGTTGGCATAGTACCGGAATAATGGTATGGTGTTAAACACTACCTTATAGTTAAACCCTGACAACTCATGAGGAATCAATGAGAATTGGGGTAGGGCATTGAGAGCCTTTCTGTCAAAAGACAGGGACACACACCAGAGAAGCGGTATCAGGGTGATGGCAAGCAGCACAGCCAGAACAGCAACCAGCAAGATACGCTTTATTTTCCTTGACTTCATATTCCACCTCCATCATTTTTCCTTGAAAAACCCAGTTATCTTCAAATTCACCATGGTGACTCCAAAGGTCAGTAAAAATAAGATCATAGCACCGGCAGAGGCAATCCCATATCTAGGTGTCTCAAAGCTGAACTGATAAATGTACATAAGGATTGTCTGCAGCGTTCCCCCAGGCCTTCCGATGGGCGTATTTCCACCGATGATAAAAAGATCCGTAAATCTAGCCAGTCCATTGATAATCGATGTGATAAACAAAAATACGAAACAGGATGTCATCTGCGGAATCGTAATATAGACCCATCGCTTAAACGCATTGGCCCCATCCACCTCCGCCGCCTCATAGATCTCTGTAGGAATAGATTGGAGGCTTGCCAGATTGATCAGCATGTTGTACCCCAAGGTTGACCATACATTCAAGATCGTAGCACCAAACCGGGAATAGTGAGAATCTGTCAGCCATCCGATGCTTACCTTCTGTCCTGTCAAAAAGGAGAGGGCGTTATTTAGAAGGCCTCCGTTGGATTTCAATACTACCTGAAAGATCAGCACCACGCTGACTCCTGTAATAATGTTGGGGAAATAAAATCCTACACGGAAAAAACTTTGAAGCTTACCCCAGTGGACGTTGTTGATGAGAGTGGCCAGGATGAACCCTATGGGGATGGAAATCAGGCTCATGACAGCCAACAATAATGTGTTGGCTGTCGATTTCAGAAAAGAGGCATTGCTCATGATGGTCTTATAATTCTGCATGCCTACAAACCGGCTGTCACCGTATCCCAGGACTTCTACATCATGGAAACTGTATTTGATCGTGGTAAGCATAGGAATGTACGTTAAGATCAGCAGGGTCAGAATGCTGACGATCAAAAAAGAATACCAGACCATCTGCTTTTTCAGCTTTAATTTCAGTGTTTGACGATTCATTCAATGCTTCCTCCCTGTCTTTCTAATGGACTCTTGGTACTCTTAGAGTCTTTTATGCCTGATTTTGTAAGATGTTTTTTGTCAGATGTACGTATATTTATCAGCAAAAATTTATCAGCTATAACTTACTGAAGGGTGCTCAAGTAATCGTCCACATTCTTCTGAACAAAATCCATGGCTTCTTTGGCATCCATATTGCCCTGGTACATCTCGTTTAATACTGTAGCCAAATCATTCATGAACGTGCCGAAATTTCCGCTGTCATAACACTCATTCTCTGAACAGCTGAAACCGTCCGGGCAGGTCTCAATCACGTATTTGATTGCTTCTGCAAAATCGTCACTCATATAATCCCCAAGGGTACTGTTGGCTGCAATGTTGGTTGGAATGCTGTATGTATCCAGAATCCACTGCTGAACCACCGGATCTGTGGTCATAAACTTTAAAAATTCCCATGCCAGTTCCTTGTTATTGCTGTTTTTGCAGATAGACATATGCCAGTCTCCAAAATGGCTGGATGTAACACCCTTATACGGACCATCCTCAATCTTGGGAAGGGCTGCCAACATATACTGGTCATCCAGTCCATTGGCTTTCAACGTGTTATACACATTGTATGGGTTCTCCACCACCACCATGGCGATGTTATGATCCTCTGTATATGCCGTAGCCAGATCAAGGCCTTCGATATAATCCGGGCTGGTATAATCCTTAAATGCAGTCAGATATTCTAAAACTTCTGCTGTATCGTCGCTCACAAAGTTCATCTTGGAATTTTTGATGGAATCTCCCCACTCAAATATCTCATTATTTTTTGCTCTGGAGCTCCAGATATAGTTCTTAAATGCATCCGACGCTTTAATGGGACTGATTCCAT
>CANDZL010000122.1:0-6841 GCA_947425205.1 uncultured Hungatella sp.
ATCAAATTCCAACTCTGTGCTAATAAGATCAGGTACTAATTTCCTTTTCCATCTTTCCTGCGTACTTCCTTTCATCTGTACAATCATTTCCATTATCTGCTTCATTTTATCTACAACCCGAACCTCACATGCTCGATATTTCTTTAATATGTGGATCTGAGTGTCGATTTGATCTGCGAATCTTGAACTAACCCCGCTCGCCGAATAGGATGCTTTCACCAGGATCTCATTTACATATCCAATAGCATATTCTTTTGCTACGCGCAAAACAAATTCATAGTCTTCCAGAGATTTCAGTTCTTCTGAAAATCCCCCTACGTTTTCAATGCATTCTTTTTTTACAAGTATGGTAGGAGCACCTATTTTATTTCCATCCCATAGAGATTCAAAAATGTACCCTTCCAGCTGTTCCTTCTTATAACTGTCAGAAGGAATTTTGATTGCCTTGCCTTCAATTGAATATTCATACGCACAATAAATCATAGCTGCATCTGGATTGCTCTCAAGCTTCTTAATCTGTTTCTCCAGCTTATTCTCACACCATATGTCATCAGAATCTTCAAATGCAATGAATTCATACCTGCTATGCTTAATCCCTACATTTCTTGCATGGGAAGGCCCTAAATTTTCCTCTAATTTTATATAGGTAATCCTTGCATCATGAACTCTTCTGATAAGCGGTTCCGTATCATCCGTCGATCCGTCATCAACTACAATAATTTCAAAATATTGGTAGGTCTGATTCAATATGCTGTTGATAGCAGCCAACAGACAGCAATCTCTATTATATGTGGGTACTATAATTGATACATATTTTATATTTTCCTGCGTTTCCAATATACTCACCATTCCTAATGCCTTTTTATCTCTTAACATGGAGGTTTACTTATAATCTGGTATAAACAAATGCTCTTCTGTTAAGACCGTCTTTAATCTCTTGACAACTGTTTTCACATGTTTCTCTCCAAGAGCAACCACAATACCATCTGTATCTGTCAACATATCCGGATCAAATATCTGTTCAGAACCTACCTTTCTTTCTCCTTCAGATACAAAAACACCTGCTACATTCCAGCCACGATATTGAAAATATTTCTGTAACCGCATACCCCAAGTTCCTGCCCCATAAAGATATATGTTTCTATGTTGCCGATAAAATTCCTCTAGCTTTACTAAATCCCATTCATCTTCCCAACTTCCATCCTTACTCAGCCTTTGAAGATGATCCTTTATTAAGTCTTCAGGATATCTTGTTTTTTTACAGACATATTCATATGCCTGCAGCGCATCTTCTATATGTCCATGACATAAAAGCAACCTCTTTCTTTTTAGAACAGGAATAACGTTTCTGCTAATCAATTCAAAACTATGAACCAGATATGGGTTTTCATTGTAATCTGCTTCTATACAATCATATCCTGGCAGTTCTGACATTGCTGCACTTATAAATCCCTTTCCTTCAAAATAGTGGGTAAACTTTATTTCAAAATTTTCCACAACACTTTGAATGTCGGTTTCATAGGCGATTTCCTTATCCCAAAATCTCTGAAACTCATAATTTAAAAATAAACTCTTTTTAATCGTCAGGAAATAGGATTGTATATGCGCGGGAAATGGTTTTTCATTTTTGAATATGCCTCCAGGATGCCGTGTAAACCCCCAAAAATCCGCCTGACTCTGCTCCATTCGACCCCAAACCTCTGTAAAAGGAAAAAATGGGCCATAAAAGGAATCATTACAAAGCACGATCTCATCATATTTTTCCAATTCACGTGGCATCACATATCTTTGAAACATATCCTTATAGGCTCCTGCATCAAAGCCTTTGTTTTCCCGGATCACCAATTTGTCTGCCATCCTCAAAAGTACTTCTTTTGAGGATGGCTGTAACAATCCATTTACCACTATAATCTGATATGTTATCACTGACTTTAATTCTGCAAGCAAATATTCTATATACTGACTAACAATTCCTTTTCTATCAAAAAACACAAAAATACCTAGACGTTTCAATTTCCCACTTCCTTTTATCTTTTACAGATTAGCCATTTTTTCTTTTATGCAATTTATGAAATCACTGTACAGGATTACTTCTTGTCCATATTGGTATCCCCAATGTTCTAACTGGTTTACAATTTCATTTTTTCTATCACCAACTGCTATTATTACAATCAAATTATCTTTTTTCTTTGCTAATATTTCCGGAGACCGTATCTCTACTCCCCACAAGACCTCTCCCCAAGCATTTCTGTTATTATCAATACATATAATGTTGTGTATCTTCGAACGTTGCAATAACCAGCAACATTCACATCCCATCCTTCCCGCTCCAAAAACATAAATCGGGATTTCTTTTTGAGTTGTAAATTGTGTCAGACAAAATTGAACCGTTTCACCTTTTGCATCTAAATAGTAACGTTCTATGTCGGCAGTCTTGTCATAATAATCCATTCCTTTTGACAGCTGAGTTTGTATATAATATCCTCTCTCTTCAAATATCGGCCTCCAAAATTGGAAATCGTATTTTTCCCAGGCATGACATCCAAATGGAAGTTTATTATTATTCAACAAATAGCATTTCCGAACATCCCTTTCGAAAGCAAATGTTAGAGCAATCTCCACTGGAGCAACGCGAAAGTCCTTAGAGTCACAACTGGCCCAGAAAATATCTTCATGAACATTGACACAGCTTGTGTTCTCCTTATTTAACACATCTAAAAAGGCAGAGACTTTTCTAAGAGAAAATCCTCCGTTTCCTACATACCAAACTCCCTTTTTTAGTGTCTTTAAGTACTTCATTCCGAAAAGCCATGGCGCTCCAATATAGTCATAATCATAATTGCAAAACTGCATTAAGGAATCTGAAAAAACAAACGCGTCTAATTGAAAGATTAAAATATATCTATATTGAACAAAACGATTATAGAATTCTTTAGAAAGCATCGTCTGATTATAGGAATCCACACTCTCCATCCATTGCTTTGGAACTACCTCATATATGATATTGCTTTTTAAAGGGTGTTCTTCTATTGACATTCCCTCTGGAATTACAAGTATAATGGGGTAATTATATAAAGTATCCAGGCAATTACGGTAAGATAGCGTTTCAAATTCTGTCAACTGATTATGGTAATAAGGAATTACAACAGCTACTTCCTTTTTCATCAATTTATTCTCCCTAAAAAGTTTGCTATCCTGTAGGTTTTTTTATGTCACTTTGTCTGGAACGTATGTCGAACCTTATTTCGATTTAAAAATTCCACATAGCCTTCAGCCATTTTCTTATAATTCTTCTCGAATTCTTTGTCATAATTCAAAAACTCTAAAAATTTCTCTGGTTCATTTATATGATCTAATTCCTCGTAAAAAATATATGGCAGTCTCATCGCATCCACCAGCTCTTTTATACGCCCATCACATACAAGCCACAATGCTGGTATCCCATTAGAAAACGCCATCATATTTCCGTGAAATCTCCCACCCACCGAAAAAGAAACACCGCTTTTTACAAGATACTCGCTCCATTCTTTTCGATTGAAAAAAATATGCCCGTTCTTTCTAATATAATTTTCAAACTGCTCTGCCATTAAGTTAGATCCTGGATATCGATTATCCAAAACAGATTGCTCAATTCTTTTTCCTTCTGTTAAAGTCAAAGGCAGGTCGCTCATTGCCTGTAATACAATGGGAGAGTCGGTTAATACCGCCATCTCCATCAGTTTATATTCTCTTAACTCTCCAGGTCTTGTGTTATAACAAATATTCTCACAACTTGCATTTCCCAGTCTCGCACTTTGATTTTTTCTATATGGTTCATAAAAAGAAGGACATCCAATAACCTGCCAATTATGGATCGATAATTTATCTAAAACTTCTGCAGTCCGTTCCCCTCGTATTCCAATACAAATCGAATGGTCGCTCATAATCCTCAACGCAGTAATGGTTTCATCAGACAGGCTTTTTATAAAATCTGAAACTTTTTGATTTAAGCCCATTTGAATCCCTAATCCTAAAACCAACAGCTTTACCTTGGATTTCGCCAGGCGAAAGAAAATCTCATGAAGAACTTTGCCATTTTCATTAATCCAATTGGAAGCCGGCAGAATAAATAAATCTTCATCATTTTCTGGCTCTATTCGGGTACATAAAATTTCTTTTTCAATCCTTATCTGCTCTGATATGGCATCTACAAAGCAAACATTTCCTGTGTTAGCTCCACACCTTCCTATCATTTCTCTACAGTCTGATACCTTCTCCTGCCTTCTTCCGATTCCGTCGATGGTATCTGCCATTATCATTTTCATTCATTCTTCCCCCTCTGCTGTATGAGAAAGCATTTTTCCCAAATATATACAGCATTTTTAGCCCAATCCAGCAATGATATACTTTTAAGCTGAGTATCTATCCCATCTAATTGCTGTCTAATATCCTTTTCATATTTTAAAGCGGCAACTAAAATACAGCCTTTATAACCATATAATTCGTCTGGCGCCTTAATCACTTTACCCGCTAGATCCTTTCCCCATTTTAGCGAATCATTGTCAACAAAAAAGTCAATTTCTATATCTGTCTCTGCCAAAATCTCTACACAGCGTTCCCCATATATTCCTGCCCCAAAAATCACAACATGATTTTCCTTAGCCGTTTTAAACAAAATCTG
The DNA here is from genome assembly GCA_947425205.1 of uncultured Hungatella sp. Classification (GTDB taxonomy): domain Bacteria; phylum Bacillota; class Clostridia; order Lachnospirales; family Lachnospiraceae; genus UBA3402. Next base: position 4,661 of record CANDZL010000122.1, read on the forward strand.
TCTTAAAGATTGAAGTAAAATTTCGCTCTTCTCTTCCATTAATTGTACAAATTTGCCAATTATATATTGTTCATATATTTTAGGTAGCCATTTCTTTTTCTTTTTACATTTATGAATATAGGATAAAGAGATCTCCATAGCTTCTCGTATACATTGATCCTGCTTTTGGGCGCTCATTCCTCCTCTTCGGAAATATGCCAATGTTTCATTAATATATCCAAACCGAATTCCTTCACTATATAATCTCAAAATCAAATCATAATCCGCTGCAATCTTATAGCTAGTATTAAATAATCCATATTCTTTATATATCTCTTTTTTTATAAAAACGGTTGGATGAGGGATAGCCATTCTGCACCATAACTCTTCAATATCCAGACACGTATACAGGCTGGTCTTTTCAGAATGATCAAACCAAATCGCATCTCCAAAAATCACGTCTGGATTATTTTTATTGTAATATTCCACAATTTTAGAAACTGCTTCTTCTGCATATAAATCATCACTGTTAATGATTCCTATTATTTCTCCAGATGCCAGTATAAGCCCTTTATTCATGGCATAATACAGTCCTTCATCCTTTTCGCTAATGAATATATCTATATCATTTCTGTATCTTTGAATAATTTCCCTTGTATTGTCAGTAGAATCTCCATCTATAATAATGTATTCTATGTTCTCGTAATTTTGAGTTCTTACGCTGTTGATGGTTTGTTCTATCGTATTCCCGCCATTAAATACAACCGTTATAATACTGACTTTAACACTTTGTTCTGATATCATTTTATATTCACCAATTATTCGTTCTCCCTTGCTAGGCATTTCCTATAATAATTTATGTAATCGTCTGCCACCCTCTCCATATTGAAAAACTTAGAAAATTTTATGATAGTATCATTATCCCATTTTTTTTCATACCATTTTTTTATTGCTTGTGCAAGATGGGCATCTGTTCTCTCTACTGCAAAACAAACAACTTGTTCATCCTTTAAATCATCAGCACATTCCGAATCTGAGAACATGATAACCGGCAACCCATACGCGATTGCCTCCAAGGCAGCAATACTAAGCCCTTCGGCATAACTGGGCATAATCAGTCCGGCGGCTACAGAGTAATATGTTTTCATCTCCTCGCTGCTTACTGCTCCAGCGTAGATTAACTCATCCTGCAGCCCGGCGGCAGCAATATGTTCCTGCAGTTCTCCATCCAAGCCATCTTTACCACAGAATATAACTTTTATCCCATTTTGGACTTGAAGGGGCAATAACTGAAACGCATCTACAATCTGACACTGATTTTTTCTATAATTGATTGTTCCTACGCATAAAAGAACTTTTTTATTCTCCAGTCCTGCCTTTTCACGTAAGTCTCCGGCCTTCCATTCTGCAATAAAATCGGTTCCATTTTGGATAACGCTTATATCTTCAGGTAAAATATAGGGATAGTTTTTTAGTATCTTTTTCTTCATGCCAGTACTTACAGCAATTACCTTCAAATTTGGAATACAATAAACCTCTTTTTCCCATTTAACATTCGCACTATAGCCTTTTATATTCGCATCTGTCCCTACAAATAAATGATCTGTATATACATATGGAATATTCTTGTCAATACATACGTTTATACAACGCTGCATCAATTCCCCAATCCCATGGAAATTCACAATATCCGGATTGATCTTCTCAATTGCAATCCGAAACGCATCTGTCATTGTTTTTAAGTGCTTTTCGCTGGCATCTGTACACACTTCTTTCGTATCCGGACAACAATCTGTTCCAACAATATGAATATTGCCAAGGTCTTGCTCTGAAATTTTGAAGCGGCCAATAAAAAGATAGGATTCATGAATCCGCCCTATATACTCGCAAATATTTTTTATCATCAGGCCGCCGCCTGTATAATCTTTAGAAAATTCCGTAATTCTCTTATCATATATCGTCCATGCCATTGATAAAATCTTCATTTTTTCCCTCATCCTGCCCTTTTCCCATTAGACCACAGGCTAGGCAGAATAATGCTCTCGTCCACTTGTTCATAATACTCTTTTATACTATTTAATAGTTCTCCCTCTATGGGCTGCCCTTCTGCAAATGCCGTGAAATCTTCCAATAGCTGTTCCTTGTTGTCTACCCCAAACACCAGATAATCAATCTCACTTGAGGCCTTAATAAACTGAATCA
>CANDZL010000123.1:0-6543 GCA_947425205.1 uncultured Hungatella sp.
ATATCCGGTGATAATAATCCGCGTTCAGGCGGTGATGTGAAAGTGCAAATCAATATTTAAGTATTCCAATGCCTGTCTGATGGCATCATGACAACTCCTCCCTGGTCTGAAACCATAGCTGTAGTCACTGAATATTTCTTCATAAATATCCGATATGGGCTGTGCTATTGCCTGCTGTATGGTTCTGTCAAGTGCTGTTGGGATTCCCAAAGGGCGCTGTTTCCCATTATCTTTTGGAATATATACCCTCCGGACTGGTTTCGGTATATAAGTTCTATTCCTAAGAGATGTAACTATCTTCTCCCTGTTCTCCCTTATATAACTTCCCAGTTCTTCTACCGTAACTCCATCTACCCCGCCTGCACCTCTGTTGGCAACTATCTTTTTATAGGCTCTGTTCAGATTTTCTTTTGATAAAACCACTTCAATCAATTCCATTGTTGTTACTCCTCTGGCTTATCCCAAAATTCATACATATCGCCCCTCTAAGTATAAGCAGTTCCTCTCGGTTACGTTCCTACCCTTCCTGCCCACCCGATTTCTGGCTCATATATTATTTTAAACATAACGATTCGTACTATAAATCGTTTCAGTCCTTCAGCTTTCGCCTACTATGACATCATCTGACTCCCTCTCCAAACCTTTTTCGACCATACCCTTAGGTATGTGAGTAGGGTCTCCCGAGGTAAGACACTAATCTTTCGTTCCACAACCTCTTGATTTACAATTTCGGTTTACGTTTACCCTTAGGGCTTCGGTTTGTATTGCAACCTTACCCACCTAATCGCCTTATCAAGTTTCTGTTCGTAGGCTCAAGAACTTTGCTACACCACTTCCTTCATCCATACCATTACTGATACCGACTTGTGGTTCGCTACACTTGGCGGTAAATACCCGTGACTGGACTTTCACCAGTAAGATTAGCGCCATGCTCGGCACACAATAATAAAGACATGGCTATCCGCCATGCCCTGAATTTCTCTATCAAATTCTATCAATAAACGCCGCAGCTTAATCTTTCATTCCAAATGTCCGATATAACCACCCTCTACTGTCCACCAGCATATGTAAAATCCTTACAATTATTACCGAATTGTCCTCTACTACATAATAAATTTTATAATTTTTATAATAATCCATACGAACCCCCAAATCCGCCAATGCTGGATCATCATCTAACTCATTACGCTCTGGAAAATTCTGTAGTTTGTTTATTTGCTTACGGATGCCTTGTACTATATTGACTGCCGCAGAAGGATTTTTTAAATCAAATGCAATATAGTCAGCAGCAAACTCCAAATCCTGCTCTGCCAAACCAGATATTTCAATTTTATACTTTTGCATTCGTATACTTTTTCTCCAATCTGTCACAAACTGTGTTAAAATCCTTCGTCTTTCCTTCTCTTGCCTGCCTTAATCCATCTATCACACTCTGCCTTACTTCTATCTGCTGTTGTTCCAAGGTTTCCGCATAAATTTTCTTAACTGCAACTTCCATGCGATTTACCTCCTTCCAAATATAAAAAACCTCTGAATCTGTTTCACTATTATTATATCCACTTTTTCATTTATTCACAACCTTCTTTTATTATTGGTACCCTATTTATTAATATCTCATCTTTACACATACCACCAGAGAATTGCTGTTCCTCTCCACTTTATCCACTCCGGTATGCTATTACATGTTCAATTTTTCTCCCCAACAAATCCAAAACTTAACCTCTTCCACACCGGCAAAAAAATATGTTGCCAAGTGTTACCAACACCTTCAGAGGACGCTCAAAATCCAGTGTTTATCTAGGTTTGCGGGTTTTCTATGATTTTACATAATGTTTGCTCTAGTGTCCGCAATGCCAGTATTTCAGGCACTTTCTTCATGAATTTCTCTCTAAACGTCACCACTAAACATATGTTCTCATTTTCTGTTATATCATCAAAAAATCTGCTGTTTCCCGCAACAGTTACCATCAAATCACTTTGATAATTTTATGCAAACATCGTCTCCACTTGCCCACCGCCAAAATCGAAATCATATATTTTAAAGGCTCCTTCTGCATGTGTGGGATGGTTTATATTCCACGCCTACATAATTGCAGAAAGCCTTGAAAGTTCCGGTAATGCTGCTTTCCTTTACCATCCTCCCACTGTTCTCTAAACTCATCATCCTGCAATTGTTCATTTAAAACTTCTCTAAACTCACTCATTATTTTCATCCTTATTGATATAGCAATATAATTATATGCTAATAAATCAGGTTACAAGTTGTAAGCCTTTTCCCCAATATTTGCCAACTCATTCTCCTCTATTATGCTTCACAATCCAAATGCCAATATCCTTTTCTTCAATTTCTCCAGATGCAATCTCCAAACCTAACGCAATCTGGCTGCTTTTCCAATCATGGACGGATAAAGTTCCATCTCTTCAAAAGATTGAAAAGGTATTAACAATACAGAATCCAACAAGCCTTCATCACGTATCCTATTACTTCCTCCAGTTTCTTGTATCATCTTGCTATGGAGATATTTAATCTGTTCCTTATTCAATAAAATCATTTTGCCAATTCCTCAAACGCTTTCTTATGCTTTTGCAATATGCGAGCCGCAACATCCTCCAATGCTTCATTATCTGCGTCCGTATCTTCCTGTAATTTGCTGTAATCAATCAAAACATATCGGGGTGAATTATTCTTTAGTATCACAGCAGCCCCATTCTCATCCACCATCCTCGCAACCTTTGAAAAATTTTGGTTTGCTTCTGAAATAGATACTAAGTTCTTTAAATCAATATGCATAACACACACTTCCCTTCCTTTTGTCTGTAATAATAGTATATACTACATTTTAGGATAAATTCAACCTAAATACTCTATTTCTTGTCGTAATCCCGTTTGAGTTCTCGGAAATGTTCATTGACGGTTTTAAGCTGAGGGCAAAGATGATCGCAGAGGTTTTCAGGGACAAGTAGGAGGACTGGGACAGGAAAAGGCAGACGCTTTAACGGAGCGGCTGCCTTTTTGGGTAGTGTTGTTGATAAACTGGAATTTCTGCTAATCTACGAACTTGTTTCAGGCATTGAAATACATATCATAGACAACATATCCCTGTACATTTTTCAATGCTCCTTCATAAGTTTCTTGGCACATCATGCAACGTGGCTCATTCATTGGTATTCCACTCGTTGGTTTAATATTAAACTCTGAGGACGTTTTAAAGCCAACACGATTGTAAAAATGATAGTCACCCTCAACCGTAATTCCTTGATATCCTGCATTTCTGACTTTTTCAATCCCTTGGGTAATCATTGCAGAACCAATTCCTTGATGAAAATAGTCTGCATGAACAGCCACTGGTGCAAGCATAACGATGTTGCTTTCCTGCTCATCATCTATATGTGTCCCATTTGGTGTGGAAGATAACGGGAATCTTGAAAACATAAAATAACCTACTATTCTCCCATCTATTTCAGCAACAAATGATAACTCAGGAATATAATATTTTGAATCCCTTATCTCTTCCACTAAAGCAACAATATCTGTTCCATCAGAATAATCTGTCCCCTCACTAAATGAACGTAAAATTAACGAAATTATCTGTTTATAATCTTTATGCGTTTCTGGACGTATTATTATATCATTTCTCAATGTTTTGCTCTCCTTCTATATTCTTAGTAAACCCCTTCTGATATTTGAAAAATAAACAATCATGTGTATCCTCCTTCATTCAAATCTATCATACCGCCTCTTTTGATAGCCTCCTTGAAAACATTTCTGTTATCATAGTATACCACATTTACCTAAAAACAGTTATATTAATATGTCAACATATATTCATATTTTGTCGGCGTAGCGAAGTTGATAATCTTTCATGAATATGCTATTCTTAAACAAAACCGACTAACGGTTTATTTTATGGAGGTGACAGATGAAACAGGAAGAAAAATCCCTCCGTCAAGGCGGAGACGCGTCAAAAGGTACTCTACTGGGTCAAAGAGCTGGATTATGAACCGAATCTCATCGCCCAGAGTTTGGCAGGAAACCGGACGAATATCATTGGTCTGCTGGTTCCTGAGATTGCCTATCCCTTTTTCAGTGAAATTATAGAATCTATCGAAAACCAGGCATTTTATGAAGGATACAGTGTGATTATCTGCAATACACACCGCAGCCTGGACAAAGAGAAAAATATTCTCGCCCAGCTGCGCCAGCGGAAAGTGGACGGCGTGATCGCAGTTCCTGTTTCTACGGAGCAAAGTCTGTCTGCCTATCAGCGTCTGCAGGTTCCGGCAGTGATGATCACTAAACAGATGGAAGGATTTAGCAGCGTATATATCTCTCATTATAATGGAGGCCAACAGATAGCCAAACATTTTCTGAACATGGGTTTTCAGAAAATAGGATATATCGGCCCCACCAAAAGGTCTACTTCCGCCCTGAAATACGCAGGGTTCCAGCAGTATTTGTCTGCAAACCGGATCAGTCTGACCGATGTCATCGAATGTCCGGCCCCTGAGAATATGAACGCCAGCCTCGTCTATCAGCTGGTAAAACAATATGCAGCCAATTCAGGGCTGCATTGCGAAGCATATCTGGCTAACGATGACATCACCGCTTGTGAAGCCATCGCCGCTTTTCGGGAACTAGGTTATGCAATTCCACAGGATATCGCCATTGCCGGCTTTGATAATTCCCTGCTGGCGAAAGAAACCAGCCCAAAACTCACTGCCCTGGCCCAGCCTTTGGATGAGATTGGAAAAAAATCTGTGGAAATCCTGCTGGATCAAATAAACAACAACACAAAGCCATGTATGTATGAACTGGAATCCCGTGTCATTGCCAGAGAATCCACTATCCGCTTTGTGTCTCCGGTACGGGAGAACTGACGTAAATTTATCGGTTGATTTTTCAATGGATCCCCACCTATAAAAACTATTTATATTTTTGCTTGCCCAGAAGTATTACGCATATAATTACAGAGGTAAAAAACACAAATATCAAATACCACAAATTTTTAAATTCAAACCCGTTGTCCACCATCAGACGGTATCCCCAGGAAGCCGGAAAAATACGTCCGATTGTTTCAAGAAAATCAGGCAGCAATCCGGCAGGAAACATAATCCCGGAAAGCATAATGGAAGGCAGAAACACAAGCTGCGCTATCATCGTCAGCTTTGCCTGATTTTTTACCGTCAGCCCTAATATACTTCCAATGCCCAGCGACACAATAATATATATGGCAAGCGCCAGAAAGAACAGCGGTAAATCGCCCGGCAAAACTGCCCCAAACAGCACAGGGGCAAACAGAAATATAATGCCGCAGGCAAGCATCAGATGAACAAATGACGAAAGAAACATGGTAATCAGACCAAGGTACAAAGGCACTCCGTTTGCCTTGTAGGCCTTTTTTACATCCCTTCCATAAGTTTCCATCAGCGACGGAGGCAATCCGATAAAAGCTCCCATCGAAACGCTCATCACAGCCATGGACTGTATCAATGTGCTTCTCATTTCAGGCATAACAGAAGTAAAAATGCCGCCCATGAGAAGAAAGAAAATAAGAGGAACAATATAACAGGTAACTAACAAAGATCTGCTTCTTATATCCAATTTCCATTGTAATGCCACGCCATAGAAAAAACCATTCATTCTTCCGCCCTCCCTGCCATTTGGATAAAATGCTGTTCCAGTGTACCCCTGTCAACTTTAATATCTAATACATGGATTCCTTTATGTTTTAATTCACCGAGCATGGAAAGCAAGGTATCTTCTATATTATCTGTTTCAAAATCGCTGGTTCCCCGCTGCGTTTTAATATGGATACAATATTTTTTACCGACCTTATCTGTTAATTCCTCAGCCGTACCGCAAAAGACAATATTTCCCTTATTCAAAATTGCAATGCGGTCACATAAGGTTTCCACTTCTGCCATATCATGGCTTGCCAGAACAATCGTTTTTCCTTCTGATCTGAGTTTTCTGATTTGTTCATGTAACGATAATCTCCCCTCGACATCAAGTCCCGCCGTTGGCTCATCCAAAAAAATAATATCGGGATTGCTGATAAGCGCAAGAGCCAGATGCAGCCGCCTTTTCTGCCCCGTTGACAACTGAATATACTGCTTCTTTTCCATTTCTTTTATACCAAAAGCATCCAGCATAGAATCGTCCATTTTTACCTTGTTCCACTTCGCAAAAAGTTTTGCGGCCTCCATCGGTTTGATATGGGCGGGCAATGACGACGATTGTAACTGAATACCCTTTTTTCCGTTTACGGCAACCATACCGCTGTCATATTTTCTCAAACCCTCAATGCATTCAAGCGCGGTCGTCTTTCCTGCCCCGTTGACGCCAAGCAAGGCAAAAATCTCTCCCTGCTCAATTTGAAAATCAAGCCCTTTGAGGACAATATGACTGCCATAACTCTTCTTTAATCCACGAACTTGTATCGCGCTGCTCATTGTTTCCTCCCTTTCTGCACAGCTTTATAGTGCATAGGGGCTGTCGCACTAAGTAATTAGTGCGCAGCTCCTTTTCTATGCAAAAAAATA
>CANDZL010000124.1:0-6477 GCA_947425205.1 uncultured Hungatella sp.
AAAACATATCCAATCTCTCGTCGGGCGGCCCTCCTGTAATTTTTCAACCAGCCAACCCTTAACTTAATGACATTGATAATATTGATGACTGAACAGCTACGATTTTATTCTGGCATATCTTCTTCAAATACCTTCAGATACTCCCCGACGGACCGGGTCATCTCCTTGGAAAAATCACTGTTGTACTTCCTGTTGCAGAATGCCTGGATCCATCCTTCAAAATCACGTTCCTTATAATTTTTCCGGAACATCTCCCTCAATTCTCCTCCGGATTTCCTTTGATATCCGTTCTCATGGACAATGTCATTCAGATTACACCGTTCTGGCTTCTTCCTGGCTTTTTGCTGCTCGGTAGGATAGCCGAACACCAGCATGGCAGCTGGAAATACGTAGGGGGGCAGGTGAAGCAATTCCCGATGGGTCTCGCATTGTTCCATCACATCCCCAATATAGCAGGATCCGATTCCCAGGCTCTCGGCTGCTGTCACCGCATTCTGGGCGGCGATTACCGTATCGCTCACTGCAAGCATCAGATCCCCCACACCTGGTTTCCTTGGCTCACAGGAGCCTTCCAGATAGGCATCATACCATTTCTGGCAGTCCGCGCAGAAGATCAGAACCATGTTTCCATTTGCAATAAAAGGCTGGTTGTCACAGGTTATGGCAAGTCTGTCTTTTAAATCCTGATCCGTGATATCCAGAATCGTGTATAACTGCTGATTCCCTGCTGTAGGCGCTTCCATGGCAGCCTGAAGGATTAGACGTTTGTCTTCTTCTGAGATCGGCTGATCCGTGTAGACACGAACCGATTTCCGCGCGATCAATTCTTTTATTACTTGTGTTTCCATACTTTCCTCCAATGTTATCGATTATGATGATTGTTCAGTTGTTTCATTGTATCATGCATTGATGGGCAAATCAAGTATCAATGGACAGATCAAGCAGCTACACAATGGACAGATCAAGCAGCTAAAAGAAACAATCACTACTGTTCGCACATGACTAATCATGTTTCTGATTAGTCATGGATCCGTATCGTTATAAAACAAACAATCACTACAATCAGCAGAGACCTTGTTGAAACCCTGTCAGGCACCGGAACTTGTTATGGGGATTGATATAAATAAAATACATGTATAAAATTTGTAGAACAAAAAGAAAGAATAAGAATAAAAAATATGGTAAAATATTAGAAATAATTTGGATATATATGGAAAACATCAAAAATATTCAGATATAACTTGCATAATCTATATTGTACTGCTATAATAAAAATATACTAGTATAAAATTGAAATAGGGATTTCCCAGATCAAATAAAACGAAAAGGAGAAAAGCTATGAAGAAGAGACAAGCATCAGCGTTAAGTTTCTTGTTGGCAGTTGTACTGGTTATGGGGATACTGGCAGGGTGTTCAGGTAACAAGAAGGCATTGACCGTTTTTTGTAGCGATGATACTGCGGAGGGAGGCGCATTGAAGTATATGTGCCAACGTTACACACAGGAAAAGGGTGTGGAAATCGAGTTTGTGGAAGTTCCATTTGATGATTTTCAGACGAAATTGTTGAATATGATCAAAGCAAAGAATGCGCCTGCAGTTGTCAGATCCACAGAGATCGGAAAGTACTATGATTATCTCTTGGATATAGGAGATATCGCGCCTGCACCGGAAGAGATGTTTTCTCTGACAACTTTTGACGGGACAACCTATGGGTTGTCGGCCAATGTCACCACGGATGGATTCATATACAACAAAACCTTATTTGATCAGGCTGGTGTGACGGCACCGGTAAAGGATAGTGACCGGTGGACATGGGATGAATTCATACAGGCTATGGAGACAGTGGTGGAAAAGTCAGATGCGGAATACGGGATTGTGTGGGATCCTTATCTGTTTCGGTTTGCTGATATGGCAGGACAATTTGGAGCCAGTTTGTTTAGTGAAGATTTGACAAAGGTTACCTGTAAAAGTCCTGAGATGCTTGAGTGCGTCCAAACATTTCTCAGCCTGTTTGATAAAGGGCTGATGCCCAAATCCCAGTGGGTGGGGACGGAAGATCCGTCAACTATGTTTATGACAGGAAAAGTGGCAGTGTATATGTGCGGGAACTGGAAAGTAGGAGATTATGAGAAAAACATTACGGATTTTGAATGGTCGCCTTGCTTGATGCCATATAAAGCAGAGAGAACGTCTCATATCGGAGGAAACTATCTGTTTGCATGTAAGGACAGCGGGATGGAGAAAGAGGCCAAGGAATTCCTTCAATGGTTTTATGCACCGGAGAATTATCATGAATATTGTGAAAAGGCCAACTATCTGCCAGGGAGAACCGGGGTAGACGTAGCATATGACATTCCAGAGATTCAGATCTTTGTGGAGGAGATGAATTCGTCTTCTTCTGAAATCATCAAGAATACATTTGATAAAATGAAGGCCGTTCATTATGAGCAGTATTTTGAAGATGCCCTTACAGATATCTTAAAAGAAACGGTAGCAGGGAAGCACACTGCCGAGGAATGTCTTCAGCTATGGGAAGATAAACTGCTGGAACTGTATCCGGATTTGACATCGGCCTATTAAATACAGGGAGACCAATGGGCTGCCACGGCAAAATGACAGCCCTTAGGAGGAGGTTTAAAAATGACCAGGAAAAAGAAGCTTGGGAATTATCATAAATGGGCGTTTCTTTTTCTTTTGCCCAATCTTGTTTTATATTTCTTGTTCTTTCTTTTGCCTGCGCTGGTGGGAGTTTCTTTTTCCTTCACTGATTACAACGGAATTGGAAGAATGAATTTCCTAGGGCTTGAGAATTACAGGAAAGCGTTCCTTGATCCAGTTTTCTATCAGGTGATGGGGCGGACAATTGTTTTTGCTGTTATAAAAGTGATCGTTCTGTTTGCCTTGTCTCTCGGCTTGGCGTTGCTGTTGCTATCCAAAAAAGTGCGTTTTCGAAATATGGCCCGCCTGATCGTATACTGGCCTACGCTGCTTTCTACGATTATGATTGGCCTTGCGTGGCGATGGCTTTTGGGAGAGAATTTTGGGGCGGTTAACTATTTTTTAACAAAGCTGGGATTCCAGGGGATTGCCTGGTCTACCAATCCTGTAGCCGCATTTATGACAACCATTGTGGCTGAGGTCTGGATGGATACAGGGTTTTATATGATGCTGTTTATCGGTGCGATTGAGCAAGTTGACACGGAGCTTCATGAGGCGGCAAACATAGATGGCATTAACCGCTATCAGGACTTTCGATACATTACCCTTCCTCTGATCAAGCCTACTTCTTATATGGTTATTCTGCTTGCGATGATGAGTTCCCTGCGCAGTTTTGCCGTTGTAAAAACCTTGACAGGAGGAGGGCCGGCATCTGCCACCACATATATTACACAATACATTTATCAAACAGGGTTTAAGCAGATGGATGTAGGATACTCCAGTGCGGTTTCCATGATTTTGTTTGCATTTCTTCTGGTTCTTTCGCTGATACAGATGCGCTGTGTGAAGGAGGAGTTTATTTGAGAAAAGGGATACGTAAGCCCACAGCATTTACGGTTCTTTTGAATGGGCTGACTGTGTTAATCGCCGTATGTTTTGTCTTTCCCATTTTATGGTTGGTGATAAGTGCGTTTAAACCGGGAAATGAATTATTTTCTTATCCCCTGACCTTGCTTCCGCGTCATGCGACACTTGACAATTTTGTGCTGGCGTGGAATACGTTTGATGTGATTCGGTATACATGGAATACCTTGTTTGTGACAATTACTGCAACAGTGATTACGGTTATCATCAGTGCGATGTCAGGATTTGCTCTGGCAAAATACCATTATAAATGGGTACAGGCTTCCTATATTGTGTTTCTGTCTATGCTGATGCTTTCCACGGAGGTGATCATGGCCCCCAGTTTTGAAGTGGTTTTCCGTTTAGGACTTTACAACACGTTATGGGGAATCATTTTTCCTACTTTGTGTACACCAGCAGGGATTATGATGATGAGGGCATATTTTGCAGGCGTACCAGATTCTCTGGCGGAGGCGGCAAGAATCGATGGAGCCAATGAAGGGAAAATATTTATGACCATCATGCTGCCCATGGCCAAACCGATTATTGTGATCTTGACAATTTTTTCGTTTCGTTGGAGGTGGAATGATTATATATGGCCGTTGATTTCAATTGATGATCCCAAAAAGTATACGTTGCAGCTTGCCATCGCCAACCTGGCGGGGGCTTTGAATGTGGAATGGCGGACGTTGCTGGCATCCTCTGTGACCTCAATGCTGCCTATATTACTTGTCTTTCTTGTCTTTCAGAAACAGATTATGAATTCTAATATAAACACAGGAATCAAATAAACAGGCATATAGAAAGGATAAAAGATGTTAAACGAAGAATTATTGGAGAGAGGCCTGCCGGATGTGCTACAGTTTAAAAATGGGAAACCTGTATTGTCTCCGGATGACTGGTACAAAAGAAAAAAAGAGATTGAGAAATTGCTTACAAATGAAATATATGGCAATGAGCCTTCGGCTTCCTATCTGGTGGAGGGAAAAGAGGTACGTTATCATGAGAACGCCTTTTGCGGAAAGGCGATATTTAAGGAAATAGAAATACGGATTATTGGAGAAAACTTTTACTACGCTTATCCCTGTTATATGGCGCTGCCCAAGAATAACTCCAATCCGCCAAGTTTTTTATACTTGTCCTTTGCCTCCATGTTCTATGGGGCGGAGTTTGAGTGCATGCCTGTGGAGGAAATTATTGACCAGGGATATGGGTTGATTAGCTTTTATTATCAGGAGGTTGTACCGGACATCTTTGATTATTTTAACAATGGAATCTGCTCCAGTTTTGCACGTAACCCCCACAATGGATGGGGAAAACTTGCCATGTGGGCATGGGGGGCAAGCCGGGTGATGGATTATCTGCAGACTGCAGATGACATAGATAAAAAGGAAGTGGCGGTCATGGGAATGTCAAGGCTTGGAAAGACGGCTTTATGGGCAGGCGCAATGGACGAACGTTTCTCTGCTGTCATATCTGTGGACTCTGGTGCCGGAGGGGCTGCCTTGTATCGGGGAAAAACGGGAGAAGGGATCGAAGAACTGGTAAAGCCTGAGCGTTTTCCTTATTGGTTCTGTGGGAATTTTAAGAAGTACGCAGGAAAACATGAAATGCTGCCTGTGGACAGCCATTTCCTCCTTTCTATGATTGCCCCAAGACCCCTTTATATCTGCAGCGCAAAGGATGATGATTGGTCTGACCCTAAGTCGGAATTTTTAGGTGCGTATGCAACGTCAAAAACCTATGAGCTTTTTGGGGTGCCTGGACTTGTGACAGAAGATGAGTATCCGCTTCCAGGATCCTGTCTCCATGACGGAACCATCGGATATCATCTGCGCTATGGAACCCACGGGATTAATCGGGATGACTGGAATCAAATTATCCGGTTTCGCAATACATTTCGTACAACTTGACAGTAAATACAGGAAGTATTTATAATAAAAGCATGAAAAGCAGAAGGGATAGAAACGATGAGCCAATATGAAAAGGGTGCTGAGTCAAAAAAGAATATGCTAAAGGCAGCAAAGCATCTTTTTTATAAAGATGGCTATGAGGCAACCACTGTCCGTGACATAGCAAAATTGTCCGGCCTCAATCTGGGATCTCTAAAATATTATTTTGGATCTAAATCAGATATGGCTTTGGTAATCTATCTGGATTTTCAGAAAATTCTTATTCAATGGGTTCATACTCAGGGATTTGATGCAAAAGTGCAGCATCTTATAAGCGAAACCATTGAGTTGCAGCTGTGCTTTGAGAGCAGTTCCTTTGCCCGCTTTTTTATTGAAATACATAACGAGCCCAGGATACAGGAGTGTCTCCAGGAGAAAGCATGCAGCCATTTTCAGGCAGAAGAAGTGGAGAAGATCTTTATGGCAGTTGACCTATTGGCTTTGAAGCCGGCGCTGGTGAGGCGGTATCTGAGTGAAGAGGGGAAAAGGATAGCCAAGGAAGCGTATTTATCATTTTATATCCGCAGATTAATCTGTCTTGAAGGGGAGGAAGATGAGGGGCTGTGCCAGAAAGTTGTCAGTGTGCTGGAAGGGTATTATTATAATGTGGTAGACAATTTCACACCGGTTTTGGTAAAAATCAATGTAGATTAAGGGAAAGCAATATAAAAACAGGACGTGGCTAAGCCATGTCCTGTTCCTGTTTGTGTGCCAGCTTTCGGATAGTTTTCCATCGCCTGGTTCGGAAGAAGGTGAACATCACCAGCATTCCGAATATAAAACTGATGGGGTAGCAGGCCATCAGATAGCTTCCGTCGATGTAGCGGGCGATCAGATGAGCCGTGGGGATCCGCACCGCCCACAGCATCAGAATGTTGACCATGGTTGGAAAACGAACCTCGCCGATCCCATTGGCAAAACAGATGATGCCGTTGAATATGGCAAAGGGCCAGGTAAGGGGAAG
>CANDZL010000125.1:0-6420 GCA_947425205.1 uncultured Hungatella sp.
ATCTGGTCAGGCCTTTGAATGTTGCCTATTCTCAAAAAGTGTAGATTTTGAGAATAAAATTCCATGGTATAAATTTACTAGAAAAAGGAATTAATTTTCTTGATTTTTTGACGATAATATAATAGAATGTATATGTTTTTGTGTGTCACAGCCCATTCTCAAAATCTACACTTTTTGAGAATGGTTTTTTATTAGAAACTCCCTCTGTTGACAAGGATTTAAAGCCAATAGAATCCCTGTCCACAGCTATTTTCACTAAAAAAGCCTCCTACTGTTGTGGAAGGCTTCCATATTATCTGACTTCAATAGCTAAATTCGCAAAAAATTTATATTCCCGGGTAAAGTCAGTGCGAAAGTTGAATATTTCGTGAAGAGAATCGGTTAATTCTGTTCTTGTAAAAGTTTTCGTATTTATGGCAACGGATACAGCCAGAACTGCCCGTCAGATCGTAAATACCTAGGGGTTGCGGCCGAAAATTTACCGTCTGATGAAGGATTTCTGGAAACAGGAGAATATCAAAAGAACAAAGTACAACTATGTTACCTACCACATCGCCATGACGCTGACAGGCTGCCTTTATTTCCAGGTATACAAGAAACTGGACGCTGGAAAGAACCATGTGGGGAAATCCCTTCCGATTGTAGTAAAGAACTATAAAGAAACCAGGACCAAAGCAGTCATGATTTATGTTGGACAGTATTTTGACATTTTTCCCTTTCTTGAATTTCTACAGTTCTATGCAGAATGCACTTTAGAAGTAAGACAAATTGAAGTTTCCAGAGGAAAAATTACTTTGAAACTTGCAACAGCCTTCATTCAATGGTATTATGATAAATAAAGAGAATTTATGTATCTATCCAAAGGCCCCAAATATAGAAGGGAAATCACAAATGAAATTTGAGTGGGATGAAGAAAAAAATACTCTAAATAAAAGAAAACATCAAATATCCTTTGAAACTGCTGCACATGTTTTTGATGACCCTGAATACATTGAAATGTATGATTTCGAGCATAGTTTAGAAGAAGACAGATACATTGCCTTAGGAAGAGTTGGAGATATATTGTTTGTTGTTTTCACTGAACGCAAAGAAGCTATTCGATTGATTTCAGCAAGGCTTGCTACTATCTCAGAGAGGAGACTTTATTATGATCAAGACATTAACTATTGAACCTGGTCAAAAATTAACAAGCGAACAGCTTAAAGAAATTGAAGAGGCCAAGAAACACCCTATCGTCTTTGATGAAGATTGTGAAGAATTATCGCCTGCAATGATGAAGGCCTTCAAAAGCGCTGCTATCCAGCGTAACCGTAGAAAAAAAGCATAATTTTTTTAAAATCCTGCTCCACAGGATTCTCCGCCTACGGCGGGTCGCTTCAGTAACATGATTCCTTTCCGCCGCAGCGCGATCCTCGCAGAGTGTTTTTGTATCACAGGACGCTCTTTCATATTATCTGCTTTCAATAGCTGAATTCACAAAAAATTAACATTTCAGGGCAATAATAAAGCCGGGAACCTGTTTTTAGATTCCCGGCCTACGTTTTCGCTTATGCTGTCCGCTCTACTTTCAGTTTTTACTTCGTCAAGTGGAAGCCCTGCATATTCCGCAATTTCTCCAAATGTCAAAATCCCATCTACCAGTATTCTCTTTGCAAAATAGGTTGCCCCCTCTTTCAATGTCCGGTTTCTCATATCCTCCACCTATTATAGTGTCCACTACGTTCCCCCTCTCGTCCATTATCGCTGTTTTTTAGATAGCATAAAGATATCATGCACAATCATGGAAAAACTATTTCATTCGAGCCAAACGAAGTGTTTATTCTTCTGCTACTCTGAACTTTTCTGAACCTGATATGGAAACATGGAAAAGAGTTGGGATGATGATTCCAGGAAATATAAAATATTTCCGCTTATGTATTGCTAATAGATATACAATAATGTATAATAATAGCACCAATTCAAATAGGAAAGGAGCATAATCATGGCTACCAAAAGTGCAAATGTACTTGCCCGTGTCGAACCAGAAATTAAAAAACAGGCAGAATCCATTATGTCACAACTCGGTTTACCGGCTTCCGTCGTTATCAATGCCTTATATAAACAGATCATTATGACCAAGAGCATCCCTTTCTCGCTATCACTGCCTAAAGAACTCACTACTTTGGATTCTATGACCACAGAAGAATTTGACTCTATAATGGAAAAGGGATTCGCACAAGCCAAATCAGATCAGTCACGCCCTGTTGTTGATGTATTTACGGATTTAAGACGGGAACTACAATAATGGATAACATTTATAATGTAAAAATCACTTCCCAGGCAGAAGACCAAATTCAAGAAATCATAAACTATATAACCCATGAATTGAAAGCACCAGAAGCCGCCCTTCTTCTTTTGGATACTTTGGAAGATTCTTTTATTTCCCTTGCACATTTTCCACAACGTGTAGCTCTTGTGGAGAAAAAGCTATGGCATACAAAAGGGATACATTGTCTGCCAGTAAAAAACTTTCTTGTATATTTCTGGATTGATGAAGAGAATATGAACGTCCATATAACTGCTGTAATCTATGGAAAACGTGACCAGTTACATCAAATATCACAGATGGATACACAATAGTAATATAGCCCTTCTACACATAGGGGGCTATATTTTATGTACCATCTTCTCCCCGGATCTGTTCTTTAATCTCTGTCGAACTGGTGGTCTCCGTGTAGGGGAAAAATACCATGTCCGCCCCATGCTGCTGCAAGAAAACCTTTCTGGCAAGCCAGTCCGGATCCTTCTCATAATCGCTTCCTGAAAACTGGACATCAAAATGATACATGTGATAAGCATCCTCTGTGTTTGGCCTGTCTTCTGGTATTTTCACCGCTTCATCCACATATCTGCAGGCCTCAACGATTGCCAGTCTTTCGTCAAAAGGAATGTAAGGCCGCGTCTTCTTCCCTCTTATCACCTGCTCGTCGGACACCACACCTGCAATCAGATAATCGCATTGTTCCTTAGCCCGCCGAAGCAGGTTCAGATGGCCAATATGAAATAAGTCAAATACCCCTGCCACATAGCCGATATGGTACTTTTTCGGCTTGTCCCCCTTCGGAAGGTCTGTTGCTTTCAACGGCCTGTCATACTCAAGCCTTGGATCATACACAGAGATATCCCGGATCCCCATAGACATTAGCTGCCCAAGCACCTGGTCAAAGAACTTAATGCAGATAAACACCTTAAAAGGTACGTCAACGCTGTTTAAAACGGAAGACGGATAGATCTCAATCCCATCGATACATTCTCCCCACCGGCTGCTGTTATTATCAAGAATCCCTGCAATGTCATAATAACCCTTAAACTGTTCCAGAAATTGTTCCGCATACCTGCCGGATCCAAACAGATAAATCTTCTTGCTGCCAAGGCCTTTAAAAATATCCGTAAATAATTTTTCATATTCTTCCTGGCTGTAATCCATACGATGCCTGTTGGAGACAACGGTCTTCCCATCTCTCCTGTTCATCCGATTATACTCTGCCAACATCTTATCGTTTCTCAATTTCTCCAGGAACTCATTTCCCAGCTTTCTCCAGATTCTCTGATGCCTGGAAAGATGAAAATGCTTTAGAACCTCTTCCCGCGGATAAATCATCTCCAAATCTGGACTATCCCTGTAAATAAAATCTATGGTTCTGATAAATATAGCATTTACCGGAAAATTTTCTATGAAAAATTCCTGGTCAAAAAATACAAACCCGCTTTTTGTATGGAAACAGTTGATGGACACCATGTCGATATAACCCCGTTTTAGGATAACACCGATCTCCTGTTTTTCCTCCTCGCTTCCAAAAGCCCGCTTCTCCCATTCATCAATATTGGGATCATCTTTTTTTCGCCTCTCCCACCCCGGCTCAAACTGCCGCCAGTTGATTTTTTCATAGGGAACCTGCTGGGATGAGTTCAGAATGATCTGCCGGAATCCTTCCAATTCCCTTATAAATTCCTGGCTGTCACGCCGTAGCGTTTCTCTAAAATATGCTGTTACCATCTGCCCATGGATATAAGGCATTGCATAAGTGCCTCCCTCTAGCCTTCCCTCTGCGACAGGAACCTTATGCTCCCTTAAATACATCATATGCTGGAACATCTCATCTATTTTGTGCTGTCCTTCCGGATACAGGGCCTTTTTGTATACCCATTTTAGGCCTTTTACCATAGTAGCTAAGGCTTCCTCCCGTTCACGATCCCCCTGTACGGTTATCTGATCCACGTCCAAAAGAGGACTGTCTATGGAACATTCTATAAAAAATGCATTAGCCATGGGATGGAACATATGATTTTCCATAAGCTCTGCATATAATTGTTCCTCTTCAAGATATATGGTTCCCGGGCTTTTGTATTGGGGAAATACCCGGACATCAAGGGCTTCATTAGGTGTATAATCTTCCGAAATAAGAAGCTGCGGGCGCACCAGAAGCGGCAGAACCGAATAGAATTTGTGTTTCTGAAAACCAGCTTTCTGAAGCATGGCTTCATACTCCGCCTTGGAATAAGCCTGGCCACCGATCACTTCTTTCCTCTGGTCACTTACCTTTTTGTAGCCGTCAATTCCATCTAGCACATGGCCTGAGAATTCATCCTTGTCGCCACAGAAATAGCGAAGCCCCAGACGATTCTCTGCTCCAACAAGAAGCTTTCCAGAAGGCTTTAACAGATGTCTCACTTTTGTCAAAATTTCTTCTGGCCTTTTGCTTCTTTCTATAATACCTGCTGCCACGATATAGTCGAACCCACCAAATCGAATGGCATGAATGACATTTTTTCCTGTATAACCTCTCCCTGTCTGGTCATCTCCATTCAATTTAATATCACGGCTATTTGTATCTAATGTTCCATTTCCCCCAAAAAAATCGCGGAATCTTTCTGATCCAGAAGCAGGTACGCCAGCTGCCCCTGATCCGGAAACGAAAGTACCGGCTGCCTCCGCTTCAAGATCAAAACCATCGACTTCCTCAGATTCAGGATCAGAAGCACCAGCTTCCTTTGATTCAGGATCAAAAGCACCAGCTTCCTCCAGCTGGGCAACGGAAAGGACAGATATTTTCAAATTTCTTTCCTTCAGCACGTCAAAAAGCACTTCACACTCCGGTCTGCCTCCCGAAATAAAAAGTGCTTTTGCCCCTTCCTTAAAATCATACCAATTAATCAGAGCCTTGGGCAGATCTCTGATGATTTTTTCTGCATTCATCACAATCGCACCATCTTTCTTATGTCAAACATATGTTCAATCCCTTTATATATATCATATTGACCTTGCCAGCCCAGATTCTCCAGCTTGGAAGAATCCAATACAGCATATTCAATGGGGGACTGTTCCTTTTTTCCCTTCTCATCTGGGATTTTCATAATACACTTACTGCCAGCCACATCAGCCAGAATCCTTGCAAACTGTGCAATGGTTACCCTAGAAATTGGATTTGCAATGTTGTATGCTTCTTTGTCAGTGCCGTTTAAAAGAACGGTAAGAATACCTGACACACAATCTGCAACATAGGTATAGCTTCTCATCTGCCTTCCGGCACTGTTCAGGACAATAGATTCTCCTCTACAGACGCAATCTAAAAACTGTGCCGTAGCGCGGTTATCACTGTTGGAAACACATGCTCCATAAATATGGCTGAGGCGGGCCACCACCACTGGAATCTGATATTCCTCTCCAAAAGATACGCACAGTGTCTCCCCGCAGCGTTTTGCTATGGGATAGCAGGAACGGACTTCTATGGTGTTTAAATACCCACAGTCATCTTCTGTAAATGCCGTCTTATTCCCAGGCATTCTTCCATAGACCTCTCCGCTGGAAATATAGAGAAACCGTTTCGCTTGACATTCTCTTGCATATTGCAGCAAATGGTAAGTTCCAAACAATGCAGGTGTCATGGTCTCCACCGGATGCTCCCGAAACGCGGAGGGGAAACCATCCCCCGCAGCGTGAATGATGTAATCTATGGGGACAGATAATGCGAATGGGGTTACCACATCTTGGATGACAAAGTGCAATCTTTCCTCTTCCAGGCTTGAGGCAAACCGCTCTTTTATCCGCTTTTCATTCCTGGCTAACAGATAGATCTGAATCCCGGCATCTTTTTCCTTGTTAGCATATAATAGCAGATCTGCCAAAAATGATCCTATGAGCCCTGTCCCTCCAGTAATCAGAATGCTTTTGTGACAAAGTTTCTGAGCCCCCGGAATCTCTCTCCATACGCTCTCTAGTTCCCTTCTGTAGATCTCATTTTTTATATACATCTTGCCCTCGTCAGCCTTTCGTCTTATTCTTTCCCTGCTTTCTTTTTCTCCGTTGCCTGCTTCTCCGCTTTTTGCTTCTCTTCTGCCTGCTTTTCCTCTGCCTTTTTCTCCACTTTTTGCTTCTCCGCT
>CANDZL010000126.1:0-6386 GCA_947425205.1 uncultured Hungatella sp.
GATTCACACTGCTGTTTAAATACTTCCCTTTTTTCCATACAAGACAAATGTCCTGGTAGATAATGGGAACAATGGGGATTTTAATAAAAACAGGACAATCAGCTAATATGGAGGAATAGAAACAGGCTCCGCCTAAATTTTCCCTTATAAACGCTTTGATGGTATAAAGCTGACTGGCATGCATGATGACATTGGGCTTGATTCCCTTACTTTCAAAAAGTGCGCGGAGAGTGGCGTTCTGTACGGAGTCCGTATTGTACATGATCAGAGGTTCGTCTTTTAGCATTTCTACAGACACATTCTTTGCATCAGCCAGGCGATGCTCAGGCGATACACAAAATACGATATGCTCAGAAAGAATCTGATAGGTGTTCATGTTATCCGCATCATAAAAGTGCATATTTACGAATGCAAGATCCAGTTGTTCTTCCTGTACTAAGGATGCGGCCCGGATAGAGCCGTATTCAAAAAGCTCTACAGGGATCTGGGGATAGCGTTCATGAAAGGCAATCAGCGTTTCAGGAAAAAAAAGAGTGCTTAACAAGGGGGGGATTCCAACTTTCACAGGAAGAATCTGTTTACCCAGGTCATAGAACTGGGAAGATGCCTGATGTATGGCCGCAAGCAAGGTGGTGGCTTTTTGATAAAATAATTCACCCTCATTGGTCAGGGTCAGATGATTTTTTGATCGGATAAACAAGCTGACGGAAAATTCTTTTTCTAATTCCCGAATGGCATTGGAAATAGCCGGCTGAGTAACGAAAAGTTTTTGTGCGGCCTGAGTAATGCTGTGATATTGGCTTACGGCACAGAAATATTCCAGTTGACTGATCTTCATAGATTCCCTTGCTCCATTCTACTTATGAGATATTTCCTGCAAAAAGGTAAAATTTTGAATTGCGCTTATAAGGATTGTAACACATTTTTGGGAATTTTGCTATTTTTATAGCTTAATTAAATTTTATAGGGGTATTTTTTTTACTAAATATACAGGACTGTCGCATTTTAGTATAATAGTATCACAACGAAGTAATCAAACAGTCGACTAAACACTCGTATGTAGCATTTGGAATAAAAACGGAGGAAAAAGAATGAGTCCATCAACGATTACGCTATTATTTCTTTTATTTGCGGTGGTAATGTTTGCTCTTGAAAAGATACCCTTGGGAGTTACTTCTATGATCGTCTGCATTGGCTTGATTGTTACAGGCGTGCTTGATGTAAAAACTGCATTTTCAGGTTTTATTGACAGCAACGTTATTTTATTTGTAGCAATGTTCATTGTAGGCGGGGCGCTGTTTGAGACAGGAATGGCCAATAAGATAGGCGGAATTGTCGCAAAATTTGCACAGACAGAACGGATTTTGATCATTGCCATTATGGTGATTGTAGGATTAATGAGCGGAGTGCTGTCCAACACCGGAACTGCTGCGGTTCTCATTCCGGTGGTGATTGGTATCGCCGCAAAATCCGGTTATAAAAGGTCCAGACTTCTTATGCCGCTGGTTTTTGCGGCGGCTATGGGAGGAAATCTTTCGCTGATCGGGGCACCGGGAAATTTGATTGCTCAAAGCGGTCTTCAGGAAATCGGACTTTCTTTTGGCTTTTTTGAGTATGCAGTTGTAGGTCTTCCCATTCTTATAGCTGGTATTCTTTTTTACGCCACTATCGGGTATCGCTTGCTGCCGGATCATGAGGTACAGGACGATGGAGCTTTTAATACGGAAAAAGATTTTGGAGATGTTCCACCGTGGAAACAGTGGTTATCTCTGATCATCCTGGTACTCACGCTGCTTGCCATGATTTTTGAAGATAAGATTGGCATTAAGCTGAGTGTTTCTGGAGGAATTGGGGCGCTGGCTCTCATCCTGACAAAAGTTATCTCGGAAAAGGATGCCCTCAAGTCCATAGATTTAAAGACCATTTTTCTTTTTGGCGGGACATTGTCCCTGGCCTCGGCTCTTTCTGTTACGGGGGCAGGGGAAATGATTGCCAATAAAGTAGTGGGAGCGTTGGGAGAAAATCCATCGCCAATGGTTTTGACTTTCGTTGTATTCATGCTTTGCGTTGTTTTAACGAATTTTATGTCGAATACGGCGACTACGGCGCTGATGGTTCCGATTTGTCTGTCTATTGCTCAAGGGATGGGGGCTGACCCCAGGGCGGTGCTGATGGCCTGCGTAATCGGAGGTTCTTGCGCTTATGCAACCCCCATTGGAATGCCTGCCAACACGATGGTGGTAGGCGCAGGAGGATACAAATTTATGGATTATGTGAAATCAGGCTTTCCGCTGATTATAATTGCAACGGTTGTGAGCATGGTGATTCTTCCAATTGCGTTTCCGTTTTTTCCTTGATTAATAACAAGCTGGTAGTTTTTATTATTTAACTATAAAAATATTGGAGGTAAAGAAATGGGTAAGAAAGAACAGGTAGAGCAGCTTACCAATTATATGGCAAATTTTGTGTCCCATATCGGTAAAGTGCTGCCAGATGACATCATTGCCAAGTTGGATGAGTTGGCAGCAAAGGAGGACAGTCCGCTGTCAAAGGTTATTTATGACACCATGAAGAGAAACCAGAAACTGGCCAAGGAGCTGAACCGGCCAAGCTGCCAGGATACGGGCGTGCTGCAGTTCTGGGTAAAATGCGGAACAGGGTTTCCTCTTATTGGAGAATTGGAGGGATTGTTAAAAGATGCGGTTGTGAAAGCCACTTTTGAGGCTCCTTTGCGTCATAACAGTGTAGAAACTTTCGATGAGTATAATACAGGTAAAAATGTAGGAAAAGGAACGCCTACGGTATTCTGGGATATTGTTCCAAACAGCGATCAGTGTGAGATATATGCTTATATGGCAGGAGGTGGCTGTACCCTTCCAGGAAAAGCTATGGTTTTAATGCCAGGAGCAGGATATGAAGGGGTGACAAAATTTGTCATGGATGTGATGACTTCATATGGGCTCAATGCCTGTCCGCCTCTTCTGGTGGGAGTAGGAGTAGCCACGTCTGTGGAGACGGCGGCTCTGCTTTCCAAAAAAGCGCTGATGCGGCCGCTGGGAAGCCACAATGAAAATGAGCGTGCGGCTTCCATGGAAAAGCTTCTGGAAGACGGAATCAATGCCATCGGCCTTGGGCCTCAGGGCATGGGTGGGAAGTATTCTGTTATGGGCGTACATATTGAAAATACAGCAAGGCATCCTTCTGCCATCGGTGTTGCGGTTAATGTGGGTTGTTGGTCTCACAGACGTGGCCATATTATTTTTGATCAGGATTTGAATTATACTATTACTACACATTCGGAGGTGACGTTATAATGTTGGAAGTAAAAGACGGAAAGAAAATACTGACAACCCCTATATCAGAGGAGGATCTGGCTGATATCCATATCGGGGATATCGTATATTTAAACGGAAGCATGACAACCTGCCGGGACGTGGCTCACAGGCGTCTGGTGGAGGGTGGAAGAGAACTTCCTGTAGATGTGAGAGATGCAGCTATTTTCCATGCTGGTCCAATTATCCGTCCTTTGGATAATGATACCTTTGAGATGGTGTCCGTAGGTCCGACTACCAGCATGCGTATGGAGAAATTTGAGAAAGAATTTGTGGAAAAGACAGGAGTGAAGGTTATTATTGGAAAGGGGGGGATGGGCCCTAACACAGAATATGCCTGCAAAAATTATAAGGCGATTCACTGCGTGTTCCCTGCTGGCAATGCGGTGGTAGCGGCTACAGAAGTTGAGGAGATCGTGGAGGCTCAGTGGAGGGATCTTGGTATGCCTGAGACGCTGTGGCACTGCCGTGTGAAAGAATTTGGGCCTTTGATCGTGTCCATTGACACAGAGGGGCGAAATCTTTTTGAAGAAAACAAAGTAATGTTTAATGAGAAGAAGGAAAAGGCGATTCAGGAAATCTGCAAACATGTAAGTTTTATTAAATAGTATATTATATGAAGAAACAAGGAGGCAGGGATAGGAAGGGGGATATCGGAATTTAGGAAAGATTTCTATTGTGGAATGATATAATAATCCAATTTTCTGCCAAAGTAAAAGGGTTAATGCGTTATGAAAAATAAGAGAAGTCTAATCTATTTCGTGTAGCTTTCTTTTGAGCAACAGGCGGGACTTGTTGATGGGATAAATATCCCTATGCTTCTATGGTAAAAACCAAAAGCCATATTCCTTTTGGAAGTAGGAATGTGGCTTTTGTTTTACCATAAATTTTTATGTTGGCCAAGATACTATTCTTATTAGAAATATATTCAAATTCCGGCAAAAGTCATCTTGAACTAGTCGGGGAACCTTTTAAAATGTAAGTTTGATTATTGAACGCAGGTAATAACTGAAGAGACAAATAAAGCAATACAGCATTCTAGAAAATAGGAGTTAATCTGCTTTTTTTAAATATGATTTAGCCTATATGGTAATGTATTTTTCAAAAATAATATATAAAAGGTTGGTCAGCTATATTTTTTATATATTAAAGAACAAATATAGATAAATTAATTTTACAAAAACCACAACCCCAGTATATATGGGGGTGTGGTTTTTTATTATCAATTTATGGATATTAAAAGCTATGGCAATTACTATTTTTTAATATGAATATTATGAAACATTTTGTGGGATAGGGAATAAAAAATTTTTAAAAATTGTTTTGATTTTTCGATTATTTCTTTAAAAACGCCTGTCTTCCATATGAAAGGGAGAATCAGGCGTTTCTTACTATGGCTGTCAAGCAGAAGGGAGGTGATTCCCTTGAAGCTGACCAGTCAGGAACAGGAGACTGTGTGGAAGAAATTCTGCAGCTACTGTATAAAAGTGATTGACGGAGAGATATTGAACTACTTTGATGAACTAAAGAGACAACAGGAACATGAAGTTTGCTTTTTAGACCTTACCAAAGAACAGCAGAATCAACTTTATACCTATGATGAAATTCTGAAAGGCACCCATTTCCAGGTGATGGACATGGACGTGGAGGTAAATGACGATCAAATCAGCGAAGCACTTGGCCGTTTATCAGAGAAAAGGCGAATGATTATACTTATGGCTTATTTTCTGGACATGAAAGAGGCTGAGATTGCCCAGTGTATGGAACTTGTACAAAGCACCATACATTACCACAAGGCCGAGTCCTTGCGGCTGCTGAAGGAGTTTTTAGAGTAAAGGTAAACGAAATACATGGGAGAAAAGCGGCATGGGAAGCCGGTTGCATTTGAAACCGTGCAGGCGGCGATACAGGGGGACGTGGATTCGATTAATCAGATTATTGCCTACTTTCAGCCATACATCAATGCCAGGAGCCGGAGAAAGTTTATCAATGAGTTCGGCGTGGCAGAGTTTGTGACGGACGAGTATATGAAAAGGCGGGTGGAGACAAAGCTGATAACAAAAATTCTGGATTTTAAGATTCGGGTCTGATGATTTTCAGGGGAGTATCCCTTTCTGCTCTCCGGAAAGGAAACAGACAGGCGTACCTTGACAGGTGAATATGGAAATCCTGCAGGACATAGGAAACGGCGGAGCCGTATAACCGATACGCCAGGACTGTCTGTCCCTTAAATTTTACGATACGGTGCTTATGATATGGCGCTATAAAGATTGGGGATTGAAAACGATGAAATGCTGTTTCGGGCATTGAAGTAAAGGCACGAGCGAAAACTATCTGGTTGTAGGCAAAGAAAGGGGAACTTTGCGGCCATGATGCCGTTTCTGATAATGCCGCCCAATAAAATGGGGGCATTATACTTCCGGAGGTAAGCTGCTCCGGTTGGGGCTGTTTCCCAACAGCTGTCTGCAGGAACTTATCATAGGAAGAAACGAGAGGATGTGAAAAAACAGGCAAAGCAGAAAACAGGCCAAAGAAGGCGTGTCATGTTTGGCATAATCCCATGACATTCAGACAAGCAGGGACGACATATCTTGAAAGGGGAGGTGCTGCCTATGGGACGGATCCCAAATATGGATTTTGAAAAAATGAGGAATGTGGATGTAAGGACAGTTGACCGGGAAAGCCTGGTGGACATCAGCGGGATACATATGAATCCCCAAATGCCCCGTGAGCAGAGGCTGGCGGATTTTGTGGGCCAGATTGGAAACCCATACTGTTACCGCTGCGGAAAAGTTGTGGTGAAAGTAAGCTTTGCGGATACCAGTGTAACTTTGGAGGACCGCCTGGAGCATTATCTGAAAACACTATAGGTGAGAAAAATGGTATGAATTCAATTCATTGACAGTTGGGCTTGACTTTACCACTTTAAAGTGATATATTCAAGGCAATAAGCATAACGGTGAAGCCCATTGTGAAAAGTTTTGCTGAGGATTTTTTACAGGACGGAGGTTCACCATGAAAAATTTAACAGAGGACAGGATATACCATGCCGCG
>CANDZL010000127.1:0-6351 GCA_947425205.1 uncultured Hungatella sp.
AACAGGCTTACAACGCCCAGGAGGTAATTATCATGAAGGTTATGTTCGCATCGGATATTCACGGCTCTGCATATTACTGCAGAAAGACATTGGAGGTTTTTGATCATTCGGGGGCAGAGCGCTTGGTTCTGTTGGGAGACATTCTGTACCACGGCCCACGCAATGACCTGCCACAGGAATATGATCCCAAACAGGTGACAGCTATGTTAAATGCATACAAAGACAGGATTTATGCAGTTCGTGGAAATTGCGATGCGGAGATCGACCAGATGGTGCTGGAATTTCCAATTATGGCAGATTATGGGCTGCTGGTGTTTGGTGGCAGGACATTTTATGCAACCCACGGCCATGTGTATCATGAAGAGGCTCTTCCGCCTATGCAGCCTGGAGACATTCTGGTTCATGGTCATACCCACCTTCCGGTTGCCGAGGCCATGGGAGATTATTTCGTGCTGAATCCAGGATCGGTCTCTCTTCCGAAAGGCGGGAACCCCAACAGCTATGGCATGCTGGAGGGGGATACCTTTACGATCTATGATTTTGATGGGAATAAGATAAAGGAAGCAGTGGTCACAATGAGAACGTGACCCAGATAAAAGAGATAAGGGGTTTTACGTGAAAAAATATTATGAATTGATTGCCCCATGCCATTTCGGCATGGAGGCCATACTGAAAAAAGAGATTCTGGATTTAGGATACGAGATTTCCCAGGTGGAGGATGGAAGAGTCACCTTCCTGGGAGATGACGAGGCAATCTGCCGGACCAATGTCTTCCTTCGGACAGCGGAAAGGGTGCTTTTGAAAGCAGGAAGTTTCCAGGCGGAAAGCTTTGAGGAACTGTTCCAAAACACGAAGGGAATTCCATGGGAGGATCTGATTCCTAAGGATGGTAAATTCTGGGTAGCCAAGGCTTCCTCTATAAAAAGCAAGCTGTTTAGCCCGTCTGATATCCAGAGGATCATGAAAAAGGCTATGGTAGAGAGGATGAGACAGGCCTATGGCATCCAGGTCATTCCTGAAGATGGAGCCAGCTACCCGTTGCGAGTCTTTCTCTACAAGGATCAGGTGACCATAGGCATCGATACATCTGGGGATTCTCTTCACAAGAGGGGCTACCGGACTCTTTCCAGCAAGGCACCTATTACGGAGACTCTGGCGGCGGCGCTGATTCTTCTGACTCCGTGGAAGAAGGACCGGATTCTGGTGGATCCTTTTTGTGGAAGCGGAACCTTTCCCATTGAGGCGGCTATGATGGCGGCTAATATGGCACCGGGGATGAACCGTTCTTTCCTGGCGGAGGACTGGAAGAACCTGATCCCCCGTAAATGCTGGTATGAAGCGATAGACGAGGCCGATGAACTGGTAGATCTGGATATTCAGGTGGATATTCAGGGATACGATATCGATGGAGAGGTGGTGAAGGCAGCCAGATCCAATGCAGAGGCAGCAGGCGTGGAAACGCTGATTCATTTTCAGCAGAGACCCTTAAGCGCCTTAAGCCATCCGAAAAAATACGGCTTCCTCATCACCAATCCTCCTTACGGGGAACGGATTGAAGAGAAGGAAAATCTCCCAGAACTGTACCGGGAGATTGGAGAACGGTTCCGGGCATTGGATGACTGGTCTGCGTATATCATTACGGCCTATGAGGACGCAGAACGATATATCGGAAGAAAAGCGGATAAAAATCGTAAGGTTTACAATGGAATGATCAAGACATACTATTATCAGTTTATGGGTCCCAAGCCTCCGGACAGAAAACGAGGACAGAAGTGAGAAGAGGGCGAGGATTCAGAAGGTGGATTATAGGGGTGGCAACCGTGGGGATTTTGGCAGGCAGCTTCGGCATAGCGGGAGGCTGCCTTGATGTGTTGGCTAAAGGATCTCCTGCTCAAAAGGTATACATTCTGAATTTCTACAGACAGCAGGTGGAGGGAAAGGCAGGGAGGCCCTATCTGGAAGTTGACGGCATACGGTATCAGGAACCGGTGATTGTCACCCGCCAGCTGGAAGTTCTGATTACAGCAGATGTATGGAAACAGGCTTTTGGGACAGCAGTGCTGGAGTATCCGGATTCCCGTGTGTTGGTTCAGGGGGGACGCATCCGGGCGCAGCTGCAGGTGGGGGAGAAGGGGATGGTGATAGGCCAACAGTATTTCCCACTGACAGAAGCTCCTGAGAAGAGGGACGGAAGACTGTATCTTCCCCTTCAGGCAGCCCAACTGGCTTTTGGATATGAGAGAGACTGGATACTGGGCAGCCATAAGATCCGTGTCACATCCCCTTATGATGGGGAGATATTCTCTATATCGGGAAGGAGGAGAAGGCTTCCCAGCCGGTATGACTACCGGCAGGAAGGGAGAGCGCCACTAGTGAAAAATCAGGGAGAACATGGAACCTGCTGGTCCTTTGCCGCGTTAAACGCTCTGGAGTCATCGGGGCTTCCTATGTGGGAGAAGCGGTTTTCTCAAGATCACATGTCTCTGCGCAACAGCTTTGGGCTGGAGCAGGAGGAGGGCGGGGACTATACTATGGCGATGGCTTATCTGCTGGCCAGGCAGGGCCCGGTGCTGGAGGAGGAAGACCCTTATGGAGACGGGGTCTCTCCAGAAGGGCTGTCGCCCTCTGTCTATGTTTCGGAGATCCGGATATTGCCGGAAAAGGATTATGGGGCTATCAAGGAGGCGGTGTTTCTCTACGGAGGAGTACAAAGCTCTCTGTACACCTCTATGGCTGATGGCCAGAAGGAATCTCCATATTATAATGAAGCCAAAAGCGCTTACTGCTATACCGGGGATCTGCTTCCCAACCATGATGTGGTGATTGTTGGATGGGACGATCATTATCCTATGGAGAATTTTTGGGGAGAGGCCAAAGGCGACGGTGCGTTTTTATGTGTAAACAGCTGGGGAGAGGAATTCGGGGAAAAGGGATATTTCTATGTGTCTTACGATGACCAAAATATCGGCTGGACCAATCTGGTGTACACCGGCGTGGAGGAGTCAGATATCAGTCAATCCATCTATCAGAGTGACTTATGCGGGTGGATGGGACAGATTGGATATGACACACAGGATGAGATCTATGGGGCCAATGTCTATGAGGCCAGAGAAGAAGAACAGCTGTATGCAGCTGGCTTTTATGCCACGGAAGGGAATACTTCCTATGAGCTCTATGTGGCTGCGGATGTGGAAGACATAGGTAGCTTAAACCAGAGAAGGCTGGTAGCCAAGGGAAGGCTTAAGGATTCCGGATATTATACCATATCCTGGGAGGAACCAGTGGCACTGAAAAAGGGACAGCGCTTTGCAGTGATTCTTCATATCACTACGCCGGGGGCGGTTCATCCTATGGCGGTGGAATATCAGGCGGATGATGTGGCCAAGACTGTGGATGTGACAGATGGGGAGGGTTATATCAGTCCCAACGGGAAGAACTGGGAATCTGCAGAGCAGCAGTATCAGTGCAATTTGTGCCTGAAAGCATATACCCGTTCATAAAATGGAATGATTTTATGCAAGTTACTGTATGTATGGCGGAAAGATTCCATAGAAAATAATGGGAGGATAGAGGGAAGATGAAACACAGAATCATATTTGCAACTGGAAATGAAGGAAAAATGAGAGAGATCCGTATGATCCTGGCTGATCTGGGGCTGGAGATCCTGTCTATGAAGGAGGCTGGGGCTGTGACAGATATTGTGGAGGACGGAGCCACATTTGCGGAGAATGCCCAGATCAAGGCCAAGGCTATCTGGCAGTGTACCGGGGATATTGTCCTGGCGGATGACTCTGGCCTGGTGGTGGACTACCTGGGAGGAGAGCCGGGAGTGTATTCTGCCAGATACATGGGGGAGGACACTTCCTATGAGATCAAAAATCAGGCGATCATTGACCGGCTGAAAGGAGCCAGGGAGGAGGAACGAACCGCAAGATTCGTAAGCGCCATCGCAGCAGTCCTGCCAGACGGCTCTGTGATTCACACAGAAGGAACGGTGGAAGGCATCATTGCCCATGTGCCGGCCGGTACAGGAGGATTCGGATACGATCCCATCTTCTATCTTCCGGAATACGGCAAGACCTCCGCAGAGATTCCCATCGAAAAGAAGAATGAGATCAGTCATAGAGGGAAGGCCCTGGAGGCTATGAAGATAAAACTAACGGAATTTTTACAGGGGGAGCACAATGAAGATCTTGATTGTCAGTGACACGCACCGCAGAGACGAGAATCTGAAGCTGGTAATAGGGCAACAGGTTCCCATAGACATGCTGATTCATCTGGGAGACGCAGAGGGAAGCGACTATTTCATCCCAGAGTGGGTGAACCCGGAGTGCCAGATGGAGATGGTGCTGGGGAACAACGATTTCTTCTCCAACCTGGATCGGGAGAGGGAGATCGAGATCGGAAGCCACAAGGCATTGATCACCCATGGCCATTACTACGGAGTCTCCATGGGCCCGGAAGGGCTGGCAGACGAGGCCAGAAGCAGAGGGTGCGACATCGCTATGTACGGCCATACCCATAAGCCGTTCCTGGGGAAAATTGAGGGGGTGACGGTGCTGAATCCAGGGAGCCTGTCCTATCCCAGGCAGGAGGGAAGAAGGCCGTCTTATATGATCATGACTTTGGAGGAAGATGGGAGGACGGAAATTCAGCAGATGTTTTTGTGATGGGGAGACTGGGGCAAGAGAGCGTTGATATCGCGAAAGAAACAAGAAGAGATACATAGTTGGGTATAAGGAAGAGTTACAATCAATTGCTTAAGGGCGGCATAAGAACCGTCCTTTTTGGTGTACTGTATGGATGGGAACCTTTCTCCTTATTCGTGCCATATGGGATAGATTCCTCTATAGATAATGTAATGGTATGGGATTTGCACAAGAAAGCTCGGCTATAAATAGGCCAAGTATACTGGAAAGCGGTTCTTGTAATGTCAGATTTCAGGTGGATAGAGGAATATAATAGAATAAAATGACAGAGAATATCCTCAATAACTTTTGAAGCAGGACTGTCGGAACCATTCCGTTCAGACCAGATTTTCTTTTTATTTCCAAACAAATCGCCTTTGTTTTCCATATTTATCCCGTGAAATGCGGATACATAAGTGAATTGCGTATTAAACATTATACAATTTTTTTGCGTATTAGTAAACTACAAATTAGAAGATGGAATGGATGATTATGGAAAAAGAAAAGTTTGTGGAGGATACATATGGCAAAAGAGTTGAAAAAGTCAAATGGTGATAAAATGATTGGAAGCCGGGTTAAAGAATTGAGAGTCAGAAATTCCCTTACACAGAAACAGCTGGCTGAATTAGTTATGGTTTCACCGAGCTCTATTGCGCGGCTTGAAACAGGAGAAAGTATGGTTTCCGTATATACGATGATACGTATTGCAGAGGTTTTGAAGGTATCGACATCTGCGCTTCTTATGGAAGATGTGCCTAGTGAACATGTGAACGAGGATTTGCGTGTTGTTGACACAATTTTAGAGCGATGCACCATAGACCAGAGAAGAAAGGTGATCCGTCTGATGGAATATGCAATTCTTCTCTTTTTTCCAGAAGAATAGTGTATGGACAAAAAGTAAGTTCAGCGGAGATTCTTAAAGCGATTATGGAGAGGAACAAAATAAGAGATTTTAGGATTGTCACGCCGGATATTGATGAGATTATTGAGAACATATATAAAACGAAAGATAGTTTCTAAAGGTAAGAAATTTGGAGAAGTGGTTTGAAAAGAAGAAGAGTATCATTCGATGAATGGACGTGTATTGTAGCCAAGGAATGTTTGGGAAAACAAGTGTGTACAGACTTGTTGGAAGGTTATATAGGGCTTCTTAGGATAAAGGAGGTATCAAAAGTTCAAACCTGGAGATTTCAGGGGGAAGATATCATAGTCTGTGACAAGGGAATGAAATGGCTGTCGATTCTGCCTCAAAATAGTTTTTATTGTATTATAGCTATGATGGATG
Source organism: uncultured Hungatella sp. (assembly GCA_947425205.1). Lineage (GTDB taxonomy): Bacteria > Bacillota > Clostridia > Lachnospirales > Lachnospiraceae > UBA3402. The sequence goes on from CANDZL010000127.1 coordinate 5,974, forward strand.
AGACGGACAGCATTTTACTCTGGTACATCGATATGATTGGAGAGCAAGGCACAGACCCAGACGGCATTCCGTATTTCTATGATTTATACCTGGATCTGGTTGTGTATCCGGACGGTAGGATTGCTGTTGATGATATGGACGAACTGGAGGAAGCATTGTCTCAAAAGAAGATCACGCAGGAGCAGTTTGATCTTGCGGTCAGTACATGTGATGAACTTAAAGATAGATTGCTGCGTGATATTACCCACTTTAAGGATTATACACAGCAGTGTTACAGGTTGATAGTATAGAAGACTTTTTGCAGAACCGAAGAGAGCATATCCAGGGAGTGTTGCACAATGATCTGAAATCATAATGATTTCGGATCCGGAGCAACGC
>CANDZL010000128.1:0-6126 GCA_947425205.1 uncultured Hungatella sp.
AACATCTCAAACTGCAAGTCTTTATCTAAATGACATTGGGAAGCAGATTCTGTTACAAAAGGGTTGTCAAAGACATTGACAGCCCTTTCCATCTTGACGAAATGGGAAATTTGTTATATTATATCTATAACAGTTATAACGAAAGACGGTGAAAGTATGATTCTTAGAATTGATTTTAACAGTGATGAGGCGTTGTATATGCAGCTTCGGAATCAGATTATCATCGGCATCGCCACAGGAAGAATCCGGGAGGGGGATACCCTGCCTTCGGTCCGCCAGCTGGCAGATCACATCAGTATTAACATGCATACGGTAAATAAGGCATATTCTGTATTAAGGCAGGAAGGCTTTGTGAAATTGGACCGCAGGAAAGGTGCTGTGATCTCCTTAGATCTGGATAAGAAACGGATGCTGGAGGAGATGAGGCAGGAGATCGCCGTGGTGATGGCCAAGGGAATCTGCAAAGGGGTCCAGAGAGAAGAGGTTCACAGCCTGGTAGATGAGATATATGATCTGTTTGCTAACTGGGAGGAAGAGATGTAACCAGATCCGTCAGGGAGAAGCCAGAATGGATATCAATAAGTGGAGGATAGCTATGTTATGTGAGCGATGCAAGATTCGGGAAGCCAGTATTCAATATACAGAGGTTATTAATGGCGTGAAGACAGAGCACAATTTCTGCGCCCAGTGTGCAAAGGAGTTGGATATCGGCCAGTACTCCGCGATTTTTGACGGAGAATTTCCTCTGGTAAAGCTTCTGTCCGGGCTTTTAGGATGGGAAGAGCCGGTAAAAAAGGAGGGAAAGTTTCAGCAGGTGGTATGCCCCTCCTGTGGTACTACGTATGAAGAGTTTGTGGAGAACAGCCGTTTTGGGTGTGCGGACTGCTACAGTGTGTTCGATGTGCTGATCCATGACAATATCAAGCAGCTTCAGGGGAGTGACCGGCACAATGGAAAACGGCCTTTGATACAGGAGGAGCTGGCTGCAGAGGACAGCGAAGAGAAGAAGACAGCGGATTTGGTGGCAGCAGATATCATGGAAAAGGACGGGACCAAGAGCGAGATACGTTCCCTGGAAAGGAAGCTTAAGGAGGCTTTGAAGACCGAGGATTACGAGACAGCTGCTTTATGCAGGGATAAAATCAGGGCATTGAAAGAGGGGATAGGAACAGATGCTTAAATGGTTTGAGTGTGAGGAAGAAAACAGGCAGAATATCATCAGCAGCAAAATCCGCCTTGCCCGCAACTGGAGTGAGTATGTCTTTCCTTCCAAGCTGTCCAATGAGGACAGCCGGGAGATGGTGAGGCGCCTATGCGATGGCCTGGCTGATCTGGGGGAGCAGGATGGAAGGACTTATGTGACGGCGTATGTAGATGATTTAAGTGAGTTGGATCTTCGGGCTTTGAAGGAGAGGCGGGTATTGAATGCCTCAGTCCTGGACAGAAAGGCGCCTATGGCGATTATGGTATCGGAGAAGGAAGATGTAAGCCTGGTCTTCAATGGAACGGATCACATCCGGATCCAGGCGCTTTCTATGGGGCTTCATCTTCAGGAATTGTTAAAGACAGCCGACCGGGTGGATGATTTCGTGAACGCCAGGTTTTCCTATGCGTTCGATGACAAATACGGGTATCTGACATCCTTTCCCACCAATGTGGGAACGGGGATGCGGGCATCGGTTCTGGTGCATCTGCCCAGCTTGTCCTTGGGAAAGCGGTTTTCTACCATCTTAAGTAATATGGGACGGTTTGGAGTCTCCATACGAGGCGCTTACGGGGAAGGCCGGGAAAATTTTGGGTCGGTCTACGAGATAACTAACCAGAAGACTATGGGACAGACAGAAAAAGAACTGGCGGAACTGGTGGGGAAAGTGGCTCAGCAGTTAAATGACCAGGAGAATCAGGTGAGAGATCTGACTCTGAAAAACCATCGGCTGGAGCGGGAGGATGAAGTGTATAAGTCCTATGGGGTACTAAAATATGCCAGGAGGCTGGCTATGAAGGAGGCTATGACTTATCTGTCCCAGCTGATGTCCGGGATAACAGACGGAGTGATCCGGACAGAAGAGCCTTGCTCAGTGTACCGTCTGATGTTGGGGATTCAGACAGCCAACTTACAGAAGCTGTCGGATCGGCCCTTGGGAAAAGAAGAGTTGGATGTGGCCCGGGCCCAGTACCTGAGGGAGGAACTGCCAAAGCTTGCTTAAGAAAGGGCTTTCCGTATTGGTGCAGGAAGGGGAGACGCTGTATCTATCAGTATGTCCAGGCAGGAACAAGAGACCAATACGTTGAGAAGGATCGTGTATGAGGGGGTTGGGGAGGATGGGAAATATAGACGAATGGAATCAGGAGGACAAAGAATGATAGATCGGTTTACGGCGAAGGCCAGGGAGGCAATCAGTCTGGCGGTAGATGCGGCTGAGACTCTGGGCCATAATTATGTGGGGACAGAGCATCTTCTGATTGGACTTTTGCAGGAAGGAACTGGCGTGGCTGCAAAGGTTTTGGAAGAGTGCGGTGTGATGGAGGATAAGGTGATGGAGTTGGTGAGCCAGCTTATCACTCCCAACCAGACAGTCAGTCTGGTGGAACAGAATACGTACACTCCAAGCGCAAAGCGAGTGATTGAGAACAGCTACCGGGAGGCGGTACGGTTCAAGGCACCCTTAATTGGGACAGAGCATATCTTGATCGCCATTATTCGAGAGAATGACTGTGTGGCATCCAGGCTTTTAAATACCATGGGAATCAGCATTCAGAAGTTGTATACGGATCTGTTATCCGCCATGGGGGAGGATGCCCCAGCTGGAAGAAGAGAGGAGCTGCAGAGCCGCAATTCCAGGGGAAGGGCCAGCACCCCGGTGTTGGACAACTATAGCCGGGATCTGACAGCCCTGGCCAGGGAAGGAAAGTTGGATCCGGTGATTGGAAGAGAAGGGGAGATCCAGAGAGTAATCCAGATTTTAAGCCGGCGTACGAAGAACAATCCCTGCCTGATCGGAGAGCCTGGGGTGGGAAAGACTGCGGTGGTGGAAGGCCTGGCCCAGATGATCGCAGCGGAAGATGTGCCGGAGACCATTCTGGGCAAGCGGGTGGTGACCCTGGATCTGTCTGGTATGGTGGCAGGCTCCAAGTACCGGGGAGAGTTCGAGGAACGGATCAAACGGGTTCTGGCGGAAGTGATGGAGGATAAAGGCGTTCTTTTATTTATCGATGAGATTCATACCATCATCGGCGCAGGAGGTGCAGAAGGGGCTCTTGACGCTTCCAATATTCTGAAACCGTCTCTGGCCCGGGGAGAGATCCAGCTGATCGGTGCCACTACGGTTGAGGAATATCGGAAGCATATCGAGAAGGATGCCGCCTTGGAGCGGCGGTTCCAGCCAGTGACAGTGGAGGAACCTTCGGAGGAGGAGTCCTATGAGATTTTAAAGGGGCTGCGGGAGAAATACGAGGAACACCACAAGGTGACTATTACGGATCAGGCCCTGAAGGCGGCGGTAAAGCTGTCTGCCCGGTATATCAATGACCGCTTCCTTCCAGATAAAGCCATTGACTTGATCGACGAGGCATCTTCCAAGCTGCGTCTGACTAATTTTGTGGAGCCGGAAGAGATTAAGGCGTTGGAGAAGGACATTGAGACGCTGGAGAGACAGAAAGAAAAGGCCATTAAGTCCGAGGCCTATGAGAAAGCCGGGGACATTAAGAAGAAGCAGGAGAAGAAGCGGGATAGAATTGCCAAGATCCGTGACAGATGGCAGAAGGAAAAGTATACCAGGAAGCTGATTGTAGGTGAGAATGAGATAGCGGATGTGGTCTCCGGATGGACCAAGATCCCGGTTCGGAAGCTGGAGGAGGAAGAATCCAAGCGGCTTCAGATGTTGGAATCCATCCTTCATGAGAGAGTCGTAGGACAAAATGAGGCAGTGTCTTCGGTGGCCAAGGCGATCCGCCGCGGCAGGGTAGGGCTTAAAGATCCCAAGCGTCCCATTGGCTCCTTCCTGTTTTTAGGGCCTACTGGCGTGGGGAAGACCGAACTGTGTAAATCTTTGGCGGAAGCCATGTTCGGTACGGAGAACGCCTTGATCCGGGTTGACATGTCGGAGTATATGGAGAAGCACAGTGTGTCCAAGATGATCGGCTCGCCGCCAGGATATGTAGGATATGATGAGGGCGGACAGCTAAGTGAAAAGGTGCGTAGGAATCCCTATTCAGTAATTTTGTTTGATGAGATCGAGAAGGCCCATCCGGATGTGTTCAATATTCTTTTGCAAGTACTGGATGACGGGCATATCACAGATGCCCAGGGGCGCAAGATCAACTTCAAAAATACCATTCTGATCATGACATCCAATGCAGGGGCGGAGAATATCATTTCTCCCAAACGTCTGGGATTTATGTCGGCCAATGATGAGAAGGAAAGCTATCAGTTCATGAAGGGACGGGTTATGGAAGAGGTTAAGCGGCTGTTCAAGCCAGAATTCATAAACCGTATTGATGAGATGATCGTGTTCCATCCACTGAATAAGGAGAATATGAAGGAGATTGCATCCATCATGTTGAAAGCCATCAACAAAAGAACCGTGGAGCAGATGGGAATTACTCTTCATGTGTCCGAAGAAGGGAAGGAGTTCCTGATTGAAAAAGGATACGACGAGAAATACGGAGCCCGTCCGCTGCGCAGGGCTATTCAGAATCAGTTGGAAGATAAGCTTGCAGAGAAGATTCTGGATGGAGAGGTGAAGGAAGGCGACGAGGTGGATGTGGTGAAGTCTGGTGAAGAACTGGGTTTTGTGACGAGATTAGCTGAGAAAGAAAGGGCGGTTGCTGCCAAGTAACCGTCCAGGAGTAATCGGAAGGTTTGCGTTGCCCCAAAATAAAAAGGGTTTTGGAAGAAAATCTGCTGGCTATTTGGCTAGGATTTGTGTATAATTGTGATAGTAGCCGGGAGAGAGTAACTGCCCGGTGAAAGAAAACAGCAGCATTAAAATGAGGATAAGTGACGATGAGAACGCTAGGAGGACTGAAAAGATGCCGGTGGTTGAAGAATTGATCCGTGCAGAGGCAGACGGAAGCTTAAGCTTTGGAAATTACAAATTGGAGAAAAAGACAAAATTAGACAATTTTGAGCAGAATGGGGACTTGTATAAGATTAAGACATTCCATGAAATTACCAAGCTGGAGAGAAACGGAATGTTCGTATATGAGTCGGTTCCCGGCACAGCTGTAAAACATTTTGTGGCGGAGGACTGGGGCGTGGAGTTCCAGGTAGAAGGTGCCAAGGATGTGCAGATTACGGTGCAGCTGGAGGATGATAAGGCTTATGAGGTATTTGTGGATGGAGTAGCAGTAGGCGGCATGAAGACCAATATGAGCGGGAAGCTGAACTGTAGCGTGGAATTAAGCGAGGGCATCACTGCAGCGGTTAAGATTGTGAGGGAATAGGAAATGCCGCGCAAAGGAATGCTGCAGGGATAAAAGTTGTAGAGACAATAGGAGTACGGAAAAGGATAGATTACATTTCATGTAAAAAGGATTGGGTTTCCAGTCCTTTTTGCGTTAGAAAAAAGTTTTTGCTAAGGAACGCTTAACTGTGGGATGAATGCATGTGCATTTGAAGGAAAAAAGTGCAAAGCTTTTGGGCGGTTCTGCACCTTTTTATTGACATTATGGCCTGTGATTTAAAATGTTTGATTACTCTTTCATCTTATCTATGTCTGTAAGGTTGACACCAAGAACCGTCAATATAGCCTTTATTGACAAATATTCATCTTTTAATTTTGCGTAAGTTCTTGTTGCGCCTTCTTCTTTGGCTACGATCATATAATCTTGTATTTTTTTGAAATCGTCTATGGCAATTTTAGCAATTTCTGCACTATTTGGCATAGATATCACCTGCTTTCTATGGGATCGTCTGATAGGATTTTGATATATTTATTATAACAAAAGGCATGAAATGTGTAAAGCCAATTCCGATCTTTATTCAGCCTTTATTCAAGTAAGAGACAAATTCATAAAGATGGTGTTAACTTTGTGAAAAAAATATAAAAGGCTAGGGAAGCTGCTTGTCAATTCCAAGAATTTGGGGTATAGTAATTTTATTATTTCAAAACAGGTTTCGTATCT
>CANDZL010000129.1:0-6082 GCA_947425205.1 uncultured Hungatella sp.
ACAGGATACCGATCTCATTCTCTATCCTGACGGACGCCTCCTTCTTGATCACCAGAAGGTCGATCTCCAGCGGTTTTGTGTTCAGATTGTATTCTTTTTCAAAGATCAGTCCTTCGCTGTTCCTGGCAAACTCCAGATTCATCGCTGCCACAAAACCTGGATGCCATTGTATCTTTGTCTCCTTCATATCCTCTCCTTTGTATGTTTGAATTATATCACAAAAAAACATTTCCAACAATATGATGCAGGTGTTGCACAGATTAAACTCCTAAATTACAGTTACAGGTTCACGGTCGTTAAGACGTATATCGCCTATATCTCATACGATTTTTGTAAAAGATTCCCGTGTATCAGGGTTGTAAAATGTTCCAACTGTTCCTGCATACTCCATCCATCCAGTCAGCTGCAAAAAGCCTGTCCAGCAGGGTATGAAAACCTGGCACAGATTTGATCTCTCCCTCTAAAGCTGAGAGTCTATCGAACACCCCTGGCCATCTTCTGTAATACAACATCCAGAGAATCTTCACACCTATAAGTGAGCACAAATAGCTTTTTCTCAAGATCCGTGATACTCCATCCAGATTCCATCCTTTTCATTCTTTCACGTGCGATAGAAAGGATTTTTTCTTCTCTGCGCAGATAGAAACTCATCTCTTCCTGCATGTCCTCTGCTTTATCTTCCATCACTGGCAACGCTGTCTGCATGGATGTCCGAAAACATGTATCCAATAGCTCAAAAATATCCATCTGTTCATATAGATCCAAACTCTTACCCTCCTCCTTTTCAAATTTTGCAACAAAAAAAGACCTGTACGTTAATGTACAAGCCCTTTCATTACATGGTAAATCTCTCCTCCTTACATGCAAGACCACTTATCTTCGTGGGATTGCACCTTACAGCATTTCGCGACTGTACTTATGATAAAAAAGATTGATTATTTTTATTATACTGATCTATTCTTTCAATTTTTCTGATTGATACCATTCCTCTAAAACATCATATGCCGTCCTGCTTTTGTCATTGCTAAAAATCAAATCATAGCTATAATCTGCGTTTAGCTTATTCTCCACAATATCATACACCAATTTAATCTGCGTAGGCATATCCCTTTGGTATTCCTGACATATTCTATTAAGCTTCTTTATATCCTCATTAATAATTTTAACTGCACCTTTTTGTCTGGCCACTGAAACATCATAAGTTTTTTCCCCACTTTTTATGGCATCATTCAGCTTATTTTTTTTAACAACCTTGCCATTTATCCTATAAAAAAACCCACTGGATATCACATTATCTTCAAAAGAACAATAGATATAAATTCTCTCTGCCCTTTTTTCAACATATTCCATACAAATAGACACCATATCAGCCTGTAGTTCCGAAAAATAATCTTCAAAGACTTTATCCATAGATATTTCCCCCATTAACTTAAAATATCTTGATTGAAAAACTCTCCATCAATAGTATATTCTACATCAAGTTCTGTAGGACGTAAACTATCTCCACTATATTTTATATCAACCTTTACTGTAACCTCCTGTCCATTACTTATAGCATTTGCCCATTGGTTCTCTATTTTTTTATACGTGCTCAGATTCACATTTTGCGACTGTGAAACAATATTATCCAATTTAGGATTTGACAATCCCATGCTAATTACCCAATTAGTGACCGCCTTTGATGACCCTTTGATAGACTGATAGTTCGCCTGTCCCATAGCCCCCGTCATCATATTGGTTCCTGTAAGACATGCCGAGTAATCATTCACTTTGACCAACATATTGCTGGCTGTCCCCGTATAGCCTGTCAATATTGCCGCTGACACCATGGTCTCACTGCTCACAAACCCTCCTGCCTGCGGTATCATTGCTCTCCTGCGGTGTATACGCATGGATCCTGGCGGCCGCCAGCCCTCTGCAGGGACAGATGTTCCGGATGCAGCTCCATCTTCTTACCAGCTGCTGTCATGAAGTTCCTCTTCTTCTGCTGAAATTCCCGTAATGCCGGTGCCTTGGAAAATAGTCGGAGCCGTCATTATCTCAAGTCAATAAAATAGTGAGTGATAAGGGGGACTACCGTATTTCCGGCAGAATCCTTCATATCACTCACCATTTCGATGATCACTTCGAAAACATGTTCAAAAACGTGATTCTCTTTAATGTGGTGGAAATTTATTAGAATTTCCTAAAATATGCCTTCTGTATACTTAATACTTTACTCATTATCCTATGATCAGGCATATTTGATCACTACACGTTCAAAAAAACCTTTATTCGCACTAACAAACTGTCCTGTATCACCTTTTTCGATCTGCTTTGTCGCCAGCTCAACAGCTTTTGATTCCTGCCCGGAATCAATATAAGCCAGGCACTTTAATGTCTCTAAGGCCAGTACCTGCTTACCAGAAAAAATATAATCGATAATATCATTATTCTCACAAAAAACAGCAAAGTCCTTCGTTGCTTTATCGATAAAATCATTTGATATCCCATCAATATCTTCTGTCAGCGGTATTTTGCCATTCGATATGGATACGCCAGGAGACACAAAGGCTCCATTCACCCTGGCGGAGCTTTATATCCGGATTCCTTTGCCTTTTGCTGAATCCGCTTTACATATTCCTTCCGAAGCTGCTTATCTATCTTCATTCTCCGATTCCTCCGTTATATGGCATTCTATTGACAGATCAAGTTCATTGATGCGATCAGGTATCTGTTCCAGAAAACGATATGTATTCTGTGTTGGCTCAAACATAAAATGAATTTCAAAGATTATATGGTTTATTGGTGTATCCGTATATATCTCTTTATATTGCCCGCTTTCGCAGAATCCAATATAGGCGTTGATCTTTTCCTGCAGAATCAATAAATGTTTATATTCATCCTGCCAATCCAGATGATCTGTGATCAACATTTTCATTGTCTCATTCTCTGCCAATCCGATCCCATCTACTGCTCCACTCTCTACTACCGACATAATATGTTCCTCCTGCTTATTTAATCTGGTCTAATAACTTTAATTTTCGTTCCGGCCGGAATTTGATAACCTCCAGTAAAAATATCTTTACCCGCTCCAACCACAATGCCTCCGCTCGCCTCTATCTCTTTAAAAGCATTTTTTTGATTTTGTGTCAGAGGAGCTGTAGCAGATGGAGAAACTGTTGTTGTATATCAGGACGAAGTCCATTTCCAGGTAAGTGTCTCTGTCACAAGGAAATGGGTCCTGAAGGGTTCCTGCCCGCAGGTGAAGTCTGCACCTGGGCGGGAAAGCATTGCATACAGCGGATATGTGGTGCCTTCCACCGGGGAGCTTTTGCTACCAAAGCCTTCCTGGTTTAATTTTGAGACAGTCATCCAGTCATTCCGTGACTTCATCCGCTCTTACCCTGTCCAGGAAGGGAAACGCATCTATCTTGTCCTGGACAACGCACCGTGGCATAAGAAAGCGGTACGACTTGTGCAGACAGAAGCCCTTGAAGCATATCAGGATATCCGTGATAAACTTACACTGTTATTCCTGCCGCCCTATTCACCGGTTCTAAATCCGATTGAACAGTGCTGGAGGATTACGAGGCGTGAGATGACCCATAATACATACTATGCAAACAAAAACGAATTTGAAAAATCTCTGGATGACTATTATGCCCAATACAGGGAACCAAACGAGAAATTTTCCTCGCTCTGCTCATTTGAGTACAAAAATTAATGTCGTTTACTCTAATTAGTGGGAGCTATACTAGCCAAATCCAAAAATAAAATTTCATTAATCCATTGATCAATGCAAACTTTATTTTCTTCTAGATAATTAGGAAAACTTGTTAATTTTTCAAAATTTATTTTTTTAGAATTTTGCCACCATTTCGGCAATCGATACATAGCGTGTGAGAAATGATAGCATGCACTACACCATACCCACATACTTCCTCGTTCATCTCCCTCCATATTTCTATGAAAATATAGATGTCCCTCCTTTTTCCCACAAATAGGACAAACAACTGGAAAACATCCTTTATTTTCAGTTTCAATATTATCCAAAATGTCCATTATTTTATCATCATTATCTAGCCACACTCTATCTTCCTCCATTAATATAATCCTCTAATGCGTCACCCGCACTATAAGCTGATGGTTCGGGTGCAATTCCTCCCCTTATGAAATCTCTCGCATGATTTAACTCATGGGCAATTGTATTCGCTAATTCTGTCTCGCTCATCAAAGCGTCTGGTCCAATTTCTATAACATTTGGATTTACTGCTGTCGTTCTTCCATATGTACCTGGTCTCAGATCTGGATTATATTTGATAGTTATATCTTGACCAGATCCTTTTAGGTTAATCCCATATTTTTCAGCAATGGTATTGGCATACGTCTCTGGATCCAATGCCATATCTAAGTTTTTTTCCGTTACCGGAACTGGTTGACCTTTTCTATTTCTTACTCCTGTACCATCCGTATGCTGTTTATAAGTTTCTTCGCTCTTAATACTACCACTTTTTCTTTGTGTATTATTATTTGTACCATATAATCTCGGATTTGACAACCCAAACTCCATCACCTTATTACTGGCTTGCGCTGATGTCTCTTTGACCAACTGATAATTCGCCTGTCCCATAGCGCCCGCCATCATATTGGTTCTTGTCAGGCCTGCCATGGAATCATTCACTTTGACCAACATGTTGCTGCCAGTCATCGTATACCCTGTCGTCATGGCCGCTGTCATGATGGTCTCGCCGCTCACAAACGCCCCTGTCGGCAGCATGATACCCGTCATCCCATATTGCGCAGCCTGTGCCATCACTACTTCCGATGCATATAGCATCATACAGAAAGCCGCTCCCGCCATCGCTCCCTCTGCAGAACTGGTCATACACTATCAACACATAGGATCCAAGGCCGCTCACTTCCTGCCAGCGGTAATCATTGAGCACTCCGTCTTTTCCGGATCATCATTATAGGATCTATAACGGGTAAACTCCTGCCCTCACAGGATGCTCACGTCGGATATTGTATTAGATTCATAGTTGGTTGCGAATCATGCATCCTCTGTCCCCGTTGGCGGATTGCTCCTTGTCCCGCTGGGAATGATATCCTTCTCTCTTTCCTCACAGTACGCAGGTGACTTGAACATATTGATCTCCTGCGGTGTATACGCATGGATCCTGGCGGCCTCCAGCCTTACAGGCCCGGCTGCCGTCAGCTCCATCCTGCTACTGCTCTCAAACATTACCGCCTTTCCGTCAGACACGGCAGCCAGGCGCCGGAGTCGGTATCCATGAGATCGCCGATCTGCCGTTCTCTTTACTCCTTATCTTGTGATAAACATACTCTTTCCGCGCGGCATTGTCTTTCCTATGATCCGCCTCATGGTACTTCCGGCTGATCCCCACGCTGCATGTCTCCGCTCCCTGTCTGAGCGGTATCCCCTGTTCCATCCCAAGATACAGCACCCTCTTCTTCGAAAAGCTGTCCGCATACAGCGGGATGTGCAGATGGCTTCCCAGACGTTTCAGGAACTGCCAGTCTGTCTCCCCGTACTGGATGACCGGCTCCCCGATCGCCTGCCTTACAGAATTTAGGTTATTAGTTTCCAGAACTACACTCTGAAACCCAATCTAAAAAAACTTCTCCTGCATTTTTTCCTGTTTTTTCTGAGCATATCTCTTCATATTTATATTGTGCATCATATTTTCCTGTTTTTGCGTCATAATACATTTTCATTTCTGTCGGAATAGGCATATCGTAATTTATGCATATATTCTTTACTTTCTCTAAATCATTTGTTCCTAATTTCAAAAACTGCATTATTAATGCTTTATTGATGCCTAATTGATTCAACATTTTTAATTTATTGTTTATAACAAAAAAAGCATTAAACATTTTACTTTTTTTCTCAATAGAGCAATATACATAAACTTTATCTACTTTTTGCCCAGCAACCTCTAAACACAATGAAATTAAACTTGATTGTAAATCCATAAAGTCGTCTTCAAAATTTCCCATTTAGCTTCTGCCTCCAATCTAATTGCTGAGCGGTCTCGGAAACTCTTTAAAGCCCATATTTCCGCTCTTTTTCTGTTCCTCT
>CANDZL010000130.1:0-5548 GCA_947425205.1 uncultured Hungatella sp.
GCAGGGTATTATGACTGGTATGGGTATGATTCCTGGGTTCCGGATGCAGGGAAGGTGGAGAGCGCAGCCATCTGCCTGTATGATAAGGATGAATGGGTTACCTATGGACAGGCGGATACCATACGGTCTGGGAATGGAAAGGTACGTTATTACTGGAATTATAAGCACCGGGCGGATTACTGCTATGAGAATATGAACATGACCGATGCCTCCCTGGCTATGGAAGTGTCCCGGAGAGGGGCGGAGGCTGATCAGGCCAGACGCAGGGATAAGAATTACAGGGCATACAATAGTGATGTGTTTATGGTACAGTTCCGTATGAAGAACGGGAAGGTGGTTCAGCGCAGGTACTCGATTCCTGTGGATGAGGAGGAGACCAGGCTTGTCTGTGCTATCCATGACAATGAGGAATATAAACAGGGCGCTTACCCTGTTATGAAACAGACAAGGGAAGACACCATGGAGGTCTTTGTCCAGCAGTTTGGCCAGACGGAGGAGCTCTTGCTTGACAGTGAGGCCAGGGGACATCTTCTGGAGACCTATCAGGAGGAGTGGAAGAACCTGACGGCAGAGACCAGGGAAAAGGAATTCCCTATAGGGATTATCCAGTTTAACACTGTGGACATGGTGAATGCCAGAGAGGAGTATAAGGCGCAGCTGGAGAAGGAAGGGAAGACCAGCTATTACTTCGACGTGGATCTGGCGGAACGGTGCTATTATCCCATCTATCCTTCGTTTGACGGGACGCTGGCGCTTCTTGCGGATGCAGGATATACGTTTGTTCCGCTGGAGGAATGGAAGGTATCCAAGATCCGTATAGAGCGTCTCACGGTGTATGATGACAGATATGTGGGGGATGACGGGGAGATGTCGGTTCTCTATGAGGGAGGCGTCCGGGATTATGAGGATGAGGAAGACTTAAATATCCTGATTCCGGCTCTCTGCTATCAGAATTATTCCAATATGGGAGGCGGTTTTTATAGCAGGAATCTGGATTATGACACTCTGGTGACGGTGTATCTGGAGGATTCGGATCGGACCTTTGGGTTTTACCTGGACCTGAACCGGCTGTCTTCTAAGGAAGCAGAATGGTATGGCCTGCATAGGGGGACGGAAGGGTGACACTAGGGTCTTGCGGAGTTTTTAGATAGCTGGATGATGGAAGTGTTCAGGATTGCCTGAACAGTTGATGATGATTTGATGTCAAGAAAAGGAGCGGATTATGATTATCCTCGATTATAAGGACCGGCGTCCAATCTATGAGCAGATTGTGGAGCGGTTTCAGGAACTGATGATAGCTGGAATCATGGAGAAGGACTCCAAGCTGCCGTCTGTCCGCAATCTGGCGATGGACTTGTCCATCAATCCCAACACAATTCAGAGGGCGTATGCGGAGCTGGAGCGGCAGGGATATATTTACTCTATAAAAGGCAAGGGGAATTTTGTGGCGGATAATGACCACATCAAGGAGAGCAAGAAAAAGGGGCTTTACACGCGGCAGGAGGAGCTGGCGAAGGAGGGCCTGCTTCTGGGAGTGGAGGAAGAGGAGTTTCACAGTATTATTCATCAGATTTATGGGAGGGAATGACAGATGATAGAAGCGAAGAATCTGACGAAGCGGTTCGGGGACCTGGTGGCTGTGGACCACATCAATGCAACCATTCGGGACGGCAGTGTGTTCGGCCTGATCGGAACCAACGGGGCGGGCAAGAGCACGTTTCTTCGGATGTTGAGTGGGGTCTTGAAACCGGATGAGGGCACGGTGACCATTGATGAGAAGGAGGTGTTTGAGGATATCCAGGTGAAATCCAGGTTCTTCTACATTTCTGATGATCAGTATTTTTTCAATAATGCCACACCGGAAGAGATGATGAATTTCTATGCTGTGGTCTATCCGGGGTTTGACCGGAAGCGGTTTGAGCATCTGATGAAGGCTTTTGATTTAGATAAACGGCGGAAGATCAATACGTTTTCCAAAGGAATGAAAAAGCAGGTATCGGTGATCTGCGGCGTGTGTGCTGGAACGGATTATCTGTTTTGTGATGAGACCTTTGACGGGCTTGATCCGGTGATGCGGCAGACGGTGAAGAGTATCTTTGTGGGGGATATGGAGGAGAGGAATCTGACTCCCATCATTGCTTCCCACAATTTGAGAGAGCTGGAGGATATCTGCGATCATGTGGGGCTTCTCCACAAGGGGGGCATTCTTCTGTCTAAGGATCTGGATGACATGAAGTTAAATATCCACAAGATTCAGTGTGTTCTGAGGCCGGAGACAAAGGTGGAGGATTTGACGGCATTTGATAAGGTAAAGGTGGAGGAACGGGGGAGTCTGTGTACTCTGACAGTCCGGGGAAGCAGAGAGGATGTGGAGGCAGCTATGGAGAGCTATCATCCTATCTTTGCGGAGATCATTCCCCTTTCTCTGGAGGAAATCTTTATCAGCGAGACGGAGGTGGCTGGGTATGACATCAAAAAGCTTGTGCTTTAGGCTGATGAGAGAGGATTTGAAAAGGCGTGTGTGGACTATTGCCCTGACGTTTCTGGGGTTTATCTTTACGATTCTGGTTCCCACTGCGATCAAGTGTAGTGAGTTTATGGAGGAAAGTGCCGCGTGGAATTATTCGGTGAGGCAGCGGATGGCTGCCAATGTGGTGGAGCTTCTGGGGGCCAATGGGATGGCTGTGTGCGTTCTTTTGGCGGCTGGTGTTCTGTGGGCGGTGTCTGGGTTTCATTATCTGCACAACAGTAAGAAGGTGGATTTCTACCACAGCATTCCGGTGAAGCGGAGAACCTTGTTTTTGTCGGTGTATCTGGACGGAATTCTGGTGCCGGGGCTGATCTATCTTCTGATGCAGGTGTTGTCAACAGCCCTGGCTGTCCATGCCAAGGTAGGAATCAACCATATCGGTATGATTCCGGTACAGTTTTATGTGTTGAACATGGTCTATTACAGCATGCTTTACACGACGGCGGTTCTGGCTATGATGATGACTGGCAATGTGGTGATTGCCTTGCTGGGGGATCTGGTATTCTGGGCCTACGGTCCGGCGGTGGCGGCTCTGCGGTATTTGTATTATCAGTGGTTTCACACGTTTTATGAGACGGAGGAGGGGCTTTTAAACTTTTCCCGTATGGTTCGGTATTCGTCTCCTTTCGCGGATTACATGTATGCGCTTCAGATTCTGGCGGAAGGGGAGTGGCGGGTGGTTGATCTGATTGGGGCGGCAGCGGTGACAGCGGCTCTGGCTGTGCTGGCATTTTCGCTGTATAAGATCCGTCCTTCGGAGGCAGCCAGGAAGGCCATGGCTTTTCCCAAGACGGAAATGCCTATAAAGGTGCTTTTAACCATTCCCACGGCTTTGGCCTTTGGCATGTTTTTCCAGGCTATCCGTGACAAGGCTTTCTGGCTGGTGTTCGGAACGGTGTTTGGGGCGCTGCTTATTCACTGTATGATGGAGATTATCTATCATTTTGATTTCCGGAAATTGTTTCATAACAGGGTTCATCTGGGACTTTGTATGGCAGTGGCGGTTCTTCTGTCGCTGGCAGGGTATTATGACTGGTATGGCTATGATTCCTGGCTTCCTGATCCGGCTAAGGTGTCGGATGCGGCTGTGATTATGGGGTATCAAGACAACTGGGTGACCTACGGAGGACCCCGGAAGGATACGGTGACAGATCTGGATACGGGGGAGGAGAGGGATTACTATTCCTGGATGTATGGAAGCGGGGATCAGTATGCCTTTGAGCATATGAAGGTGAAGGATATCTATTCGGTCATGGAGGCAGCGAAAAAGGGTGTGCGGGCTTGTGAGGTAAAGCGGAAAAATGCCTATGACTCCGTGGCATTTGAGGCTGAGGAATGGGAGCGATGGGTTATCTGCTTTCGGATGAACAATGGGAAGGTGGTTTACCGAACTTACTCGATCCCTATGGATGAGGAGATGACGGCGGTCCGGGATACCATCCATGACAGCGTGGAATACAAGCAGGGGCTTTATCCGATTCTTACCCAGACGGCTTCGGACACGGTTAAGGCATCGTTCCAGCAGTATGATAAGCAGCAGCCTTTGGATCTGGACTATGAGCAGCTGACCCGCCTTCTCAATGTATATCAGAAGGAATTTGAGGGCCTTACCATGGATACCAGAAGGAAAGAGCTTCCTATGGGGACAATCCAGTTTATGACCAGGGAACATTATGAGGCCTGCTCGCAGGAAAAAGATAAAAGGTATTATGGCATGTGGAACCGGTGCTATTATCCGGTTTACCCATCTTTCACCAGGACGCTGGAGCTTCTTAAGGAGGCCGGGGCCACATGGACAGAGATCCGTGAGGATACGGTGTCCAGTATTGCTATCTACTATGACAATATTGACTATGGGGCATTACAGTCTGTCCCGGCCCAGGAGATGGAGGAAGTTGTGGGCAAGGAACTGGTGTATGAGGAATCGGAGGATATAAAGGAACTGGTTCCGGCCCTTGCGTTCCAGGATTATTTTAATTATAACAGTTTTTATGAGGCGGATATGGTTAATTACCTGAATGTGGCGGTGACTCTGACAGAAGAGGACGGGGAAAATGGAGCAGGAGAAGCCGGATACCGGGGGGAAGACGTTACAAGGGACGGCTCACTGCGGTTCTGCCTGGATAAGAGTAAACTGTCTGAGGAGGAGATGAAGAAGTATCATTTTGATTTGTATGAAATGTGTGGATTGTATGATTGAGCGGGGGATGTAAGAACGGTAAAGAGCCTGTATCTGTTGAGGGATGCGGGCTTTTTGCATTGAGAATTGGAAAGGACTGCGCGCCCTGCTTTAATGGGTATATTTTTTATCGGCGAGTCGGAGGAGAGAGAGGATTCCCTTGCTTCGTTGAGGTAGACTCTGCTGTGGCATCGTTGACTGTCGGTGGTGTGTGCCAGTGGCACACCCTTAGCACAGGCCGAAGCAGAGCATAGACCAACGCAGTCTGATGGAAATTTAGGCAAAGAGGCTTTCCGAAGGCTCGTTTTCCTTTGAGGTGGTATCTGCGATGGGGACATGAAGGTATTGCAAGATAGTTACACGAAACTAAAAATATTTTGCTATTTTATTGAGTGTAGAAATGGGATAGATATTGTCGAATAATGGAAACTATGATACAATCCAGATACGGAAAGTCAGAGAGCAAAAGGCGGCTTACCCTCCTCTTCGGAGGGGCAACCCTCCAGATATCATGCCCATTGGGTACGAAAGAAAGGAGGGCGAAGCAGATGGTTACATATGCTGAATTATTTCAGTTTTGTATTTTCATCGTTGCCCTTGTTGGCCTTTGTTATACGGTCTTCAAGGGAAGAAAGTAGCCGCCACTACTGCAATAGTGACGGCCAGACTATAAAAGTTTGACTTAATCTTTGAGGGTAGGCCACTTCTCTGGCTTTCCCTTCTATATAGACTATACCATATTTGAGGTATGGTTTCAAGAACTTTTTGTGTACACAAAAGTCCTCGTAAAATGAAATTTTAAATTCTACTTCTTCAATGGGGAGTGGAGTTTACCCCTG
>CANDZL010000131.1:0-5299 GCA_947425205.1 uncultured Hungatella sp.
CATGATCCCCATCATCACAGGTGTCCTTCCTGCGGGCAGTTCTTGGAAGGAGAACCCTACGACAGCAGCTGGTGGGCAACCGTAAATTCGCGGAACTATCAGGGGGCCTACCGGGCGGGCCTGGTCTGGCAGATCACAAAAGACAAGTCTTATGCCAGAAAAGCGGCGGAGATTATGCTGGAGTATTCCCGGTACTATAAGGATTATGAAATACATGGGGACATTCCTTACAACGGGCCAGGCAAATCCGGCGCCCAGACCTTGGATGAAGCCAATTTCCTAAGATCCTTTGCCATGGCGTATGACTTAACAGAGGATGCCATGACGGAGCAGGAAAAAGAACAGATTCGGGACGGGCTTCTTCTGCCAGGGGTGGAGTTTCTGGCGGACCACCGCCATATGCAGCTGCACAACCATGAGGTGATCATCAACTCGGCTATCGCAATTATCGGCCTGATCTTTCACAGAGATGAGTATGTGCAGATGGGGGTGTACGGCCCGTACGGCCTGTTGTATCAGCTGGAGCACGGTATGTTAAAGGACCATATGTGGTTTGAAGGGGCATTCGGCTACCATTTCTATGCCCTTACCAGCTTTTTTGAATATGAAAAATTTGCCCTCCACACGGAACACAGCCATATCCATCATCCCAACTACCGGGCTATGATGGAGCTTCTGGTGTCTTATCTGGAGCCAGGATTTCGGATCCCTATGTTAAACGATACCAATTACGTGCACACCAGCACCTGCCTGTTTTTGTATGAATTCGCCTACCGGGAGTTGGGAGGGGAGAAGCTGTGCTATCTATTAAATGAACTGTATAAGACAATGGACAGGACTTCCCAGGAGGCCTTCATCTACGGCGTGGATGAACTGCCAGCATGCCAGCTCCAACTTACCAACTACCATGTAGAGCCAGGGAACAGCGGAAGCACGGTACTGAGGGGAAAAGACGGAAGATACCTGCTGTTTAAGCATGACTGCTACGGCGGGGAACATGATCATTATGACCGTTTGGGTATCAGCTACCTGGCCTATGGAAAACGGATCTCGGCGGATCTGGGCACCACTGGTTACGGTGCCTTGCTCCACTACGATTACTATAAGAACACAGGCTCCCACAATACAGTGAACATCGGAGAGGAAAACCAGGCTCCGGTCAACGCAAGGCTGACCCGGTACGAAGAAAAGGATGGGATTCTCTACGTGGAAGCTGAGGCAGACTGGACGGAAGCCTTTGAAATGCCAGACAGCTTCTATATTGTCCAGTGGAGTCAGGAGAATTACCGCCCGGTGAAGATGGTGAGAAGGATTGCCTGGGCTGACGATTATTTTGCAGAACACTTTGTGGTGGAGGGAGCGGATCCCAGGCTGTCCATTGACTGGGTGATGCATTTTTCGGGAAAGACCGTCTCATTTCCACAAGAAAAAAAGGTGGTATGCTTCTCCAACAAAAAGCCGTATAAACATCTCTCCGATGTTGTTTCCCGGGAGATGGAAGGAGACGGCAGCACCTTTGTCACCGCTTACAGAGATGGAGAAGTGACCACCCATGTATTCGGCATCTGCCAGGGGCAGACGCTATTGGGAGGAAATGGCCCAGATAACCCGTCTGTTGCCAGGATTCCTGTGCAGATTGAGCGGATGACTGGAGGAAGCGGGGAATTCGCCCATGTGATCACCAGCAGTGATAGGGATTGCAAAGTGAAAACGGTAACGTTTCAACCGGGAGATACCGGAAAAGAATTAAGGATTGAGGTGGTAAAAGCAGATGGGACAGTCCATAACCTTGTCATGTGAAACAACTCCCTTACAGTTTGATGTAGCAGTGGTGGGCGGAGGCCCTGCAGGAGTGGCGACAGCTGTGGCTTCCGCAAGAAACGGCGCGAAAACTCTTCTGATAGAGAAAAACGGCTTTCTGGGAGGAATGGCCACAGGCGGGGCCGTGCCAGCATTCTGTACCTTTACAGACGGGAAAAAAATCATAGTTCGCGGGATCGGATTGGAGATCCTAAACGCGCTGAAAGAGATTACCTGGAGAAGTCCTTTTTATGACAGGAAAGAAGGGCGGGTGGAAGGACTGGATTGGCTTCCCATCGATCCGGAGGCATTGAAGCGGGTACTGGATGACATGGTTGACGCTTGCGGCTGCCATCTGTTATTCCACACCGTGTTAATCGGATGCAGCCAGGAAAACGGCCGGATCCGCAGCTTAACCATCCACAACAAATCCGGCCTTCAGATAGTAAAGGCCCATACCTTCATTGACTGTACGGGAGACGGAGATCTGGCTGCCTTGTCTGGCTGTAAGGCGGAGGTTGGAGATGAGAAAGGGCAGGTCCAGGCTGGAACCTTATGTTTTACAGTGGCTAATTTTGATACAGAGCGGTTTCTGGAATACGCCGCAGCTACAGGGGAAAACGGCAATCTGATGAATGCGGTCCGCAAGGCAAAGGAGCACGGGGCGTTTCCGGAGGGAGAGACAAAGGTGGCTGGAATCGCCCTGGCCTCTCCCGGAACCGCGTCCTTTAATTTCGGTCATGTGTATGATCTGGATCCCCTGGACGCATCATCTATGACCCAGGCTCAGGTGAAGGCCAGACGGCAGCTGCCAAGACTGATGGAATTCATAAGAAACTATGTCCCTGGCGGAGAGCATGGGGTATTGGTTTCCAGCGGTCCAGATATGGGGGTGAGGGAGTCAAGGAGAATTCGGGGAAAATACTATATGACCATCCAGGATTATGTGAGACGGGCAGATTTTCCAGATGCTATTGGTTATTATTCCTATCCCATAGACATTCATGGAGCAGCAGGAACGGATGAAAATTTGGAGCGGCAGTATCGGGACACCGCGTACCGGCCAGGAGAATCTTACGGGATACCATACCGGTGTCTGGTGCCGGAGGGTATGTCAAATCTTTTGACAGCTGGGAGGATCGTAAGCTGCGACCGGCAGGTTCAGGCATCCCTTCGGGTCATGCCCGCATGTTTTCTCACCGGCCAGGCTGCGGGAACCGCGGCGGCCATGGCGGTGGCAAAACAAACCAATGCTGGCGATGTGGAACCTGCTGCCCTGAGGAAACAGCTTAAGAGCCAGGGGTGTTACTTAAGATAGGAGGATAGGGATGGTTGATAGGGATGGTTGTCAAAAATGGAGGAAATGGCGTGATTGAATTTGGAGTGGAGTTCCACAATGTGGATCATCTTGAGAAGGTTCCCGGCATGGAAGGCTGGAGGCTGGAGCGGTTTCCCAAGCAGATGAAGGAGGAATTGGGAATTCCAGGGAATCACAATGGCCGGTTTCGGTCAAAGTTTGTCCAGGGATGTGAGATCCGGTTTGTGACAGATGCCAGCTTTTTTGAGATTGGGCTGTCCGCAGCCTGGCGGGATCAGGAGATAACGGTCTACTATGGCGATATGATGCATTCCCGGCATGTCCTGCCTGTCGGAGCCTGTACGGTGCTTCATATCGATTACCCGGAGGCCTTTCAACAGGTGGATGCCAGCCAGATTCCAAGAGGCAGGTTTGCCCCCTGTGTGTGGAGAATTCAGTTTGGAAATGGGGGATATGGGTATTTTCATTATCTGGATACCTATGGTAAGAAGGTAAGGCCGCCCAAAAAAGAGGAGAAGCCTTCTGTGACCTGGGCTGCCTACGGCTCTTCCATCACCTGCGGCTATGTGTCCAATCTATATGGCAACAGCTATGTGGAACAGGCGGCCATAAGCCTTGGATACGATGTGCTTAACAAAGGGCTGTCCGGTTCCTGTATGGGAGAAGGGATCATGGCAGAGTATCTGGCTTTCCTTCCTGTGGATGTTCTTTCTCTGGAATTAGGGGTGAATATGCTGTCATTTCTGGAGCCGGACACATTTTCAAACAGGGTAAGCCATATGATAAAAACCTTGACAAGAAACAGCCCCGCCAAACAAATTTTTGTGATTGATATGTTTGGCAACCGGGGAAAGATTTTGACAGATCATGGGGATCGGCGGTATCGGAACTATCAGGCATTTCGAAGAATCGTGAAAGAGCAGGCAGCCCAATGGGGGGATGAGCGTATGGTATACCTGGATGGAGATTGTATATTAAAGAGCTTAACATGGCTTAGCACGGACCTTCTGCATCCGTCGGATATGGGGCATATCCGGATGGGAAGGGAATTGGCGGCGCTTATGGAGGGCGGTGCAGCAAAAAAATTGGAAATCTTTGAAAAAATCAGTTGACGAATGGCGATTTTATGTTATAATTACTGCAGTGCTATAAAATACCCAAACAGTTGTATTATGCACAAGTACACAACTGGAGGGAGGTTAGGTGTGAGCTATGTCAAACGTGATCGTTAAGGATAATGAATCATTGGACAGCGCTTTACGCAGATTCAAAAGAAACTGCGCAAAGGCTGGTATTCAGCAGGAGATTCGTAAGAGAGAGCATTACGAGAAGCCAAGCGTAAGACGCAAAAAAAAGTCTGAAGCTGCAAGAAAGCGCAAGTACAACTAATTTTAAGAAGTTCGGAGAGTCCTTAGTCGGAAGATTAAGGACTTTTTTCTGTCCAAAAAGCATAGATTTACTATAACTAAATTCAGCCGGAGGCCGGAATTATGCTAAAACATGTCAAAGATCAGACAGCCTCTGCCTTAGGCATTCCCATGGATGTCGTACCGGGGGAGCCTATGGTTACCATAACGGGGCGGCAGAAGGTCTATATTGAGAATTATCACCGGATCGTCAGCTTTCAGGAGGAAGAGATCAAGCTTCAGGCCAAAACATGCCGGATTCTGGTTCAGGGAAAGGGGCTTCGGATCGAATATTACACCAAGGACGATATGATGATCCAAGGACAGATTGGCTGTGTTGCCATAGAATCTTAGCTGGAGGAGTTGATTACATTGCTTCGGACCGTAAACCACTGGAGGGCAGGTTCTCTTAAGATCCGGGTCTCCGGTTTTTTTTCAGAACGATTTTTAAATATCTGCAGCGCCAACCGGATTGAGATCTGGGATCTGGAACCGGTAAAGGGCGGGTTTCTGTGCCATATTACCCTTCCAGCCTTTAAGACCCTTCGGCCGTTGGCCAGAAAAGCAAAGGTGCGCATCCGGATCCTTGAGCGGAAGGGGTTCCCCTTTTTTTTACAGAGAAACAAAAAACGGACAGGGCTTTTTCTGGGAATCCTATCCTTCTTTCTCCTTTTGTACATCCTGTCTTTATTTGTGTGGAACATTTCTTTTGAAGGAAACCACCGCTATACGCGGGAGACGCTTCTTGGGTATCTGGAGGCCCAAGGGATCCGCT
>CANDZL010000132.1:0-5274 GCA_947425205.1 uncultured Hungatella sp.
TGAAACGTAAGTTTCACAACTGGAATCGCTCCGACGACCTGGCAGGCGACGTGGAACGGAGCGTGCCGATTCAACTAGGAAGGAGGGGGAGTGTAACAGGTGGATGCATCTGTCATTCGCTGCAGGCTGGATTTGCTGGTTCGTCTGATCGATACCACAACCGGCGCAGAGATAGAAGAGAGAAATGTGCAGTTTTTCAGAGATCACAAGCCAGTACAGCCTGTTCCCAGAGGAAACGGTAACTACGTATTCCTAAACTGTGGGCGGGAGGATGGCAGCCTGGATATTAAGGTTTGGGGCTTTGACCCATGCCAGGTGTCTGTGGAGTATGAGAAACTGGATAGCCAGGTGCCTGTGTTAGAAGCGTTCCTGATACCGTCAGAGAGCGCAGCCAGTCTTTCGCCGGTCATCACTTACTCAGGAAAGCTTCCTGGTCTGGAAAGTGTGCAGGCAGTTAATTTAGGCCAGGCCTATTGTTGTATCAGCGAATTTGATGAGAGAAAACGCATTATGAAGCTGTTTAAAACTCACAGGTCAGGCATGGATCATGTGTATTATGGACTGATCCACCCGGAACGACAGGATTATGAGCCGTTTACCGTGGTAAAAGAGATATCGGAATCTTCCATAAAGATCAGCCAGCCGTTAAAGGAACCATTTTCCGTAAATTCTCCCATTGCCCGGATCGTCTTTGGAAGGGTGACACCGGAAGGAGACTATGTGCTTCGGGTCAGAAACGACGCATCTCGTCTTTTGTATCTGGTTCGGTATGTGACAGAGGGGGATGTGAGCTTTCAGGTGGTAGACTTTCACAGGCTGGAAGAAAAGGAGCAGACAGTATGGCGCAAATCGTAGTAACCGGAGCATCGGCCATGTGTTCTTTCGGAACAGCACCGGGAACCGTGAATGCCACATCTCAGGCAGTGTGTATGGCGGAAGGAAAGCCTGCGGCCACGATTCAGGACTGCCAGGCATTCAATATCACCCCTTTTGGGATGTGTACGTCATTGGCCAATCCACAGGTGGCGGCGGCTACAGCGGCAGCACTGGGAGTATTGACACCCCAGCCCTGTATGTTGGTGCCGGCAGGAACCTGGATTCCTACGAAGCCAACCGTACTGGTGGGAGGAAAGCCCTGTCTGACCAATGATTGCAAGCTTATGTGCTCAAACGGAATGGGAAACATAAGCATTGTCTCACCGGGACAGGTGAAGGCAGTGATATCGTAAGTAAGAAAAAACGGCTATAAAGAGAATGAAAGGAGAACTACTATTATGGCAGAATATTTTACACCGGGCGTATACGTGGAAGAATATGACAATTCTCCGCGGAGCATAGAAGGTGTGGGGACCAGCACAGCCGGATTTATCGGCTTTGCGGAAAAGGGTCCTACTATAGGGGCACCGTCCCTGGTAACAAGCTTTAAAAGCTTTACAAAACAGTTTGGAGGATTCTTAAGTGAGTTTACTCATGGGGAATACCGCTATCTGGCTAATAGTGTGGAGCAGTTTTTTATCAACGGAGGAACCAGATGTTTCGTGTCCCGTGTGATTCCTGAAGATGCTGCGGCAGCGAAAAAGGAGATGGGGCTTCTTACAGTGGAAGCAGCCAATGAGGGCAAATGGGGCAACCGTGTCCAGGTTTCCTTAAGTACAGCTGAGAGACGGAAAATGCAGCTGATCGCTGAGTCTGGAACAGGATATGTTGCAAAAAGTGTGGAAGGTTTCCGGGAAGGCGATTTGGTGGAGGTAAATGGTGAATATAACCGTATCGTTACCATTTATGATAACACAGTGACCTTTGAGGCTGCGTTTAAAGAGGATGTGGTGGATAAGGGGATTATTCCCAAGACCGTGCTTTACCTGGTGACGGTAGACGTAAGCATTCGCTACAACGATGAGGTGGAGAACTACGGGGAGTTAAGCTTCAATACGGCGGCTCCCAACTACATAGCTTTCCAACTGGCAAAAAGTGAGTTGGTGAAGGTTTCCGTAGGGCAGCTGGAGGAATTGGGCAATCCGGTGGAGGCCATTTTCGGTGAAGGGAACCAGAGGGGGATGCTGACACTGGAGGGCGGTTTTGACGGTACCATGGAAAAGGTGACTCCTATTACCTTTATCGGTACAGATAATGGTCCGGGGAAGCGCACGGGAATTCAGTCATTTTTGGAGAACAGTACAGTGAGTATGATGGCCATTCCGGGGATTACGGATCCGGAGGTTATCGTATCTTTGACAGCCCACTGCGAGAATTTAAAGAGCAGGGTTGCAGTGTTTGATATGCCGAAGGATATGTACAAGACAAGGGATCTGATTGAGTACAGAGGGATTATTGATTCTTCTTATGCGGCTATGTATCATCCGTGGATTCAGGTGTTTGACCGCTCTTCCAACAAAAGCGACTTTGTTCCGCCGTCCGGAGCCGTTATGGGGATTTATTCCAGAACGGATATCAACAGAGGGGTTCACAAGGCTCCGGCCAATGAGATTGTGTTCTGTACCGGGCTTAAGGTGAATTATACCAAAGCAGAGCAGGACATTCTGAATCCGGAAGGAGTTAACCTGATTCGGGCCATTCCGGGACAGGGAATCCGTGTATGGGGCGCAAGGACGGCCAGCAGCAATACAGCGTTTAAGTATGTGAATGTGAGACGGCTCTTTATCTATGTGGAGGAGAGTATCAAGGCCAATACCAACTGGGTAGTATTTGAGCCCAATGATGCTACGCTTTGGCAGAGAGTCAGCCTGACGATTTCTTCCTTCCTTGACAGCATGTGGAGGACAGGGATGCTGGCAGGTGCAACTCCCGGTGAAGGGTATTTTGTAGAGATTGGTGCGTCTACCATGAGTAGGGATGATATTATGAACGGCAGATTGATCTGCAATATCGGGATAGCTCCTTCACGTCCGGCTGAGTTTGTCATCTTCCGTGTAACACAGCATACGGCTGAGGCCGGCGGAGAGGCGCAGGCAGAGGGTTGATGGATTCGTTGAAAGGTTATGATTTTTTAGATAAAGGAGAGATGAAGAATGGCAACATATGAAAATAGTAAGGGCCTTGCCTATCCTTTGACAAAGATGAACTTCCTGGTTACCGTGGACGGAGTTTCCGGTACGGCGGCATTCAGTGAAGTGACTGGGGTGGAAGCATCCGTCGACGTGATCGAGTTCCGCCAGGGCAATGCCAACAGTCTGGCTCCGGTTAAGATTCCGGGATTGGTGAAGCATGGGAATGTGACGCTGAAGATGGGGTATACGCTGGATAGTGCGTTTAAGACCTGGATCCAGGAGTGCGTTAGCGAGGTGCGTGGAGAGATTCCCAGGAATAATGTGCAGATTGAGATGATCGATATTAACGGTGGGGCTCCTCAGACCATTGCTACGGCTATTAGCGGGACCAGGGTGTGGATTTTGACCAATGCCTGGGTGACAAAGTATAATGCGCCGGATCTGGATGCTAAGACCAGCGATGTGGCAATTGAGAGTGTGGAGATTGCTTATGAGGAGTTGGTGATTCCGAACTAAGGGGTTGCTGTTGAGAGATGGTTGTAAGAGGGATGCTCCGGAAAGAGTTCTCTTTCCGGAGCTGGCCGTTGACAGGCTGTGGAAAGAGGTTGACAGAAATCCAATTGGGTGGTGGTAGAGAGGTTGATGGTAGTTGAGGTGAGGAATTGGAAAGGAGCAGAGGATGGAGACAGTATTTGAGTTTACCTTGCCGAAGGGGTATATGGATGGGACGGGGCAGCTTCATCGGAGAGGGAAGATGCGCCTGGCTACGGCGGGGGATGAGATTAGCGCTACCAGAGATCCCAGAGTTTTGAGTAATCCTTCTTATCTTACAATTGTGATATTGGGTAAGGTGGTGACGGAACTGGAGGGGCTGGAGATGGTGACAGCGAATGTGATTGAGAAGCTGTTTACAGCGGATTTGGCTTTTTTGCAAGATATGTACCAGAGGATTAATGATATTGAGCCGCCGGTTATGGAAGTGGTGTGTCCGGATTGCGGAAAGATTTTTAAGGCGCCCCTAAATTTTACCGGGGAGGGATAAAACTGTATCCCAAGGAGGAGCTGTATCGGGAGATGGCGTTTATCTCGTATTATTTTCACTGGGGAAGTGAGGAAGTGATGGGGCTGGACCATATGAGCAGGAGAAAATGGTGCAGTGAGATATCGCAGATTAATCAGAGTTTGAATCCCTCCAAAAAAGAGAAGGAAAAGAGTATTTTGGAGATGAAGGCTTCACGGTAGAATAGAAATAGGTTGGAGTTGGAAAGGTTGATGGGATATGGCGTATGCGACGGCAGATTCGGGGAATATTTTTGTCCGTAATTATGGAAGGAATCCGGCGGTAAATTTTAATTTTATGCTTCGTGTAGAGGGAATATATGACTTGCCTTGTAAGTCAGTGCGTGCGTTTCAAAGGGAGAATGAGTATGAGCTGATTCAGGAGGGCGGGCTTAATGATTATGTCCATATGCGGCGCAAGCCTATTTCGAAACCGTTTACTTTTCAGGTGGAAAGATATGTGGGGGTAGATATTTTGGATCCGCTGACCAGTGGGACGGATCTGGTGTTGCCGGTGATTTTATTTGTTAACCGGTATTCGGTATATGGGGATTTTCTTCCGGTCCGAATGTATGTATTTACGGGATGTACGGTAATGTCAAAGGAATATGGGGAATTAAATGCGGAGAAAAGCGGGCTTCTGACGGAGACCACCACCATCGCATACAGGGAGATGGCGTGTATGGAAAATATTGCCGGAAGCTTCCTGATGGAAGAACCCTGGAAGTTTGACGGAACGCAGAAAAAGGGGAATGGGAATCAGTCTGCCAATTATTATAAGGCGGGCGATGTGGATGATAAAGAGCCGATTATGGAGGATTTCAAGGAACGGGCAACGCTGTGGCAATTTAAAGATAAGGATGGAACGGGCAATGCCGTACCTATGGCGGCAGTACAGCCAGTGGGACAGGCGGCAAAAGCTGATATGGAAAAGAAGGCCAGGAAGTGGAACTTCAAGACAGGAGGAACAAAGCCTATGGCGGCAGTGCAGCCTGAGGGCCAGAAGCCTAAATCAGCTATGGAAAGCAGCGCCAAAAAGTGGCCTCCCACCCGCAGTGCGGCGGATGTGGCGGCATTTTTGAAGAAGGGAAGCAAGTAGACGGCTGGCATAAGGAGTTACGGATAGAGAGAATGAAACCGGAGAAAGGAGAGAGGCCATGATTATGGTGAAAGCACCAATAGAATTAAAATGTCAAACCAGCATGGT
>CANDZL010000133.1:0-5268 GCA_947425205.1 uncultured Hungatella sp.
CGCCATATCACAGTTTCGGATGAAATCTTTCCTGTGACTCTCTTCTGCCAATATGACCATAAGCCCCAAATCTCTGTGCCAATGCTTCAGCGACCTGATTCTTAATCCTGTCTCTATCTGCTTTACCTGTATTCGTTATACATGGATCCGCTATATCTGCATCTGTTATGTCTGTATCTGTTATATTTGTCTCTGCTTTCTATCACTGCTTATCATAAATCTCCAGACCTACGGTTATCCGTTTTTCCCACCCCTCAAGAGGAATCACAATTTCCGCTGTTCTCTTATGGCGGTCAATTTTCTTTATCAACTGCTCTCTCCCTTGGAGAGGACCGTTGGTTACAATCGGCACTCCATCTTTGATCATACCTTTCGATATTTCTATCAAATTACCTTCTGGACACAGCGTTTTCAAATAGGGAATTTCACAGGGACTCAGTGAGATTTCCTCTTCCTCATCTTTTTTGTTTTCTCCTTTTTGCTGTTTCCCGGCCATTTTTTCATTTCCTGATATAAAAATATATCCTGGAAGAGCGGTTCTTCTCTCCAGATGCCAATGGCCTCCATACCGTATCATACGTTGATACTGAAAATAGAGAATTTCCTGTAAACCATTTTTCGTTACAGATTTCTGATATTCTTTTATATAGTCTGCTTCGTTCCCTTCTGGACATCTCAGTACATACCAGATTCCTCTCATCTCCTTTTCGATTTACCGAAAAAGATTCGCTTAACAGCCAGTTAAGCGAATCTTTTTAACATCTGATCATAGTATATGTTTGAACAATATAACAATTGTTTGAATAATATTAAGGATTTTTTTCGAATTTAAGGGATAAAATGACAATTTGATGCGGTTGACACCTATAAGAAATGATGATATAATCAAAACCGTTATAGAGTAACAGATAAAAACAGACTTTTTGAGATTTGTTACCATAAAAAGTGTCGCTTAACTGGCTGTTAAGCGACACTTTTCTACATACTCCCTTTCCTACAATCCCTTTCTCTTGTCCACCACAACCCTCAAAAACTTTGTCATAAGTGGAATATAAGTAACCACAAAAATAAGAGAGGCAGCGATTCGCACCTTCTTTTTATCCTTCTTCAACACCTGCATACCTGCCAAAATTCCCATAGAAAAAAGGCAGAACTTAAGCAATGCCATATCTTTCCAGCTGCATCTATGTAAATATTCATCTGCACAAGCAAATAACTCCTTCATCGTAACACCTCCCGCGTTTTATTCTTTTATTCTTCTACCAATCATAGAATAAGTTATCCACTATTTTTACATTATAATCAATGATGCCTTATATGTAAACCCTTTCTAAAGAATCATTCCATCCCCCATTCTTCTGGACTACCTATTTATAGTCGCCTTCGGCGAGAGGCAGTCCCTTTAACTCCAGGCTAATATAGCAAAAAGAGCATAGACCTTATTAAATCTTAGATAAGATCTACACTCTTTCTCATATCCAGTTGTCTGCAAAACAGTACTTTTAATATCTGAATTTATCCTTTACTCTTCGTCGTCATCTACAAAGACACTCTCTGGAGCATCTTCCATATCGTCTGCCGTCTCAGCAATGGCCTGAATCACGTCCTCTGCCTCATTCTCTGCTTCCGCCGTCTCTACCTCTGCTTCCACGACTTCCTCTTCCACCTTCACCTGTGCCCCGCACTTGCTACAGAACACATCGTTCTTCCGCAGCGGCGCTCCACAGACATCACAGCAGTGGATGCCTTCCAGCTCCTTCACCTTTGCCTCCATCTCTGCGATATGGGCCAAAGATTTCTCAATCTCCGGGAAGAACATCTGATAGTCATCTGCCGGTTCTTCACGGTTATTCTTGAAGTAAAGTGCTCCGATGGCTCCGTACAGTTCCTTTACCTTGCTGTTCTCAGAGCTGATCTGCGCCTTCAGCTGCAGAACCTCCGCTACACCTTTGGCCTTCTGGGCCGCCTCCTTGCTCTTGTCCGCAAGGGTTTTTCCAATTTCATCTAAAAATGCCATGACAAATCCCTCCTTTAAGACTATCTTACTGTTTAAAGGAGGGATTGTCAACTAAATTGATGGCTGTCTGTCCATTTATTTATTGATTTGTTACTATTCATGTGCAATGTCATGATGTTGGAGTCAAAAGGTCTTTTGACCCCTTTGATACCGGATTGCTCCGCACTTTGTGCTCCCGCAATCCTCAAAAACATTCAAGATCCGCCCGACGAGATAACGCAGCCGAGTGAGGGATCTTAACTAAGTGACATTACTGTCTGATCAGTAACATTACTTTTCATTAACCCATAAATCAAAGTACAATCTCACCCAAAATCTCCTTTTCCGCAAACAACGCTGTAGCCCCTCCTGTATGCCAGAACACCACATTGCTTCCCTCAGGCACCCGGCCGCTGCGGATATAATCCAGCATCCCGGCCAATGCCTTGCCTGTATACACCGGATCCACAAGTAGGCCTTCTTTCTCTGCCAGAAGGCGGATCGCCTCTGTAGCGCCCTCACTTGGCATCTCATAGCCAGGCTGATAGTAATTCAGATCCGTATGGATATCCCTGCAATCCTCCACCCTTACATCCGTTCCCACAAGCTTCAGGCTTTCATTGGCCAGCTGCCGTACTCTCTCCGGATACCCTTCATCCTTCCAGCTTACATTGATGGAAACAATCCTTTTGCCCCATCCGATAAGTTCCCTTCCTGCCACCAGGCCAGCCAGAGTCCCTCCTGTCCCTGTTCCATGAAAGATGTAATCCGGACAAAGCCCCATCTCTACAGTCTGCTCTATCAATTCCACATACCCCTCAATAAACCCTACAGACCCCACTGGGCTGGCACCGCCCATAGGCACCTCATAGCACCGGTGTCCCTCTGCTTCCAGACACTTCATATGCTCCCTTGCCATCTGGACCGAACGCACTTCTGCATCTTCCTCCTTCTCCCCAGGCTGTATCTTTACCACATGAACCTCTGCTCCCATAATTTTGTCCAGAAGCAGATTGGACCGCAGATCCCCCTCATCCGGCTCCACCACCGCCACCAGATATAAAACTGGCTTTAAGCCGCACCGACGGCAGGCCGACACTGTCTGCATCGCATGATTGGACTGGGTTGCACCAAAGGTAAACACATACTCACATCCCTTTTCCATGGCATCTCCTATAAGGTACTGAAGCTTACGTATCTTATTTCCACCGAAAAGGTTCATTCCAGTAAAGTCATCCCTCTTGATATACAGATTCACTCCCAATTCCCCGGACAAACGGTCCAGCCTGTAAAACGGCGTGGGAAAAAATCCCAGCCTCGCCTTTGGAATCCCCTCTAATTGTTCTCTGGCATATGTACAACGTCTCTTTAAATTCTCTGTCTCCATCTTCTCCCTCCTTTTTCTGATTACATGTAATCATTATACTTTATGTTTCTGCTTTTGTCACTTATATAGCAAAAAGCGAACTGTGAAGATATATTAAATTCGACCGCTTGGGATTATGCTGACCACGATGCTTATTTTAAATTCTCAAATTTTAGGAAAGGAGACGCATTTTTTTCATTTATGTCAATTCCAACGGACAAGGGAAACTGGCAAATCGGTATTCACTCATTAAGGAATACACTGGTTTTTCTACCAAAAATGGTGATGGTGTTATTACGTCCAGATATTATATGATTCCAGGGGCAGGGGAAAAAATATTTGATCATTTAATAGGATTATTTTTTTTATGTGTTTCTCCATTCTCGCTACATATATTATGAGATTTGTGCAGCAGTGATTTTGGCCCAATTAGACCATCCGGAACTCTTAAACTATGATCTTATATCGATATAATTTGATGTAGTATTAGGAGAGCTATATCTTAAATATACATGTTTTTAGCGTCATACATGGATATTGTCCATAGCCATCCGTTTACGATATCTTCTGGAAAATTATATTTCTTTGGCTGGTCTAAATTGCCAGCATATACGATACAAGGTTCTGTTATTGTATTTAAGTCAACATCATGGAGCCTTTCAATATTTACGAATTTTGCTATTTCATTGAGACATACAATCTATACTCTTGCACCAATCTTCAAGCGAATCATCTGCATCAGGGTAAACTTAATAAAGCGACCGTTTTTGCCCGCTTTATCCCTATCTTTAAACTGTTTTATGCGTATTTTCTATGAGAGGATTGTACGTTTTCTTCCTTAACCGAGCAATATATCATAGTCGTGTCCAATTTTTCATGTCCAAGAAACTCCTTCACTTGCTCGATCGGCATCCCTCGATTTAGTAAATCTGTAGCAATCGTCCTCCTGAATCGGTGCGGATGCACGTTTTTTAGATTCGCACGCTTACCAAGCTCCCTAAGCGTATATTGTATCCCTGCCACTGTTAATCGGTTATAAGGATAATCCAGTGTTACAAACAACGGCTCCTCTGCCAATTCCTCCATACTTTTTTCGCCTTCACAACGACTTGTCAGATATCTTTTCAAATAAAATTTTGCTCCATCTGTCAGATAAGTTTTTCGTTCTTTGCTACCTTTGCCGTATACAATAAGTTCCTGCTTTTCCATTTCAATATCACCCACGTTAAGAGCTGTCAGCTCCCCCACCCTGACTCCGGTCGAATAAAGAAATTCTACCAATGCACGGTCCCGAAGATTTGTGCAATTAACCCGTAATGCTTCCAAATCCGCAGCCAAATATGGCTTCTTTATCACCTTCTCCAGCTTTAATAGTCCTACTTTTCGCACCGGGTTACTATGCACCAACTCTTCCGTTATTAAAAAATCCCAAAATGATGATAGATAGTGTAGCCTGGTCTGCATAGTGGACATCATAATACCCCTTTGTTCCCGCATTACCCCGTAGCAGTATCTCAGATCCATGCCGGTAATGTCTTCAATTCGTTTTCCCAGAAAATTCAATATATTCAGAATTTCCCGGCTGTACTGTTTCAAGGTATTATCCTGCCAGTTTACTGCCTTTTTACTGGCTACAAACATCTTAATTTTAGCTGTATCACCATCTATGCCTGTAGCTGCTATTTCTGTGGATTGTTCCCTGATCTCTAAACCATGGAAATTAACGTATAAAACATTGCTTAGATGCTCTAGCTGTTCATTATCAAGGTGTGGTGCCATTTCATTAATCACCTTTTCTACCATAAAAATAAGCCCTCCTTTTGCATTATTGTAAAATGGAAGGACTTTTGTGCGTGAATTGAAAAAGTAAAGTCAGTATGAAAGACTTAGTTCTACATCTCTCTGG
>CANDZL010000134.1:0-5206 GCA_947425205.1 uncultured Hungatella sp.
GGAGATAAAAAATGGGTAAAGAAATGATTGCTATGCTTCTTGCCGGTGGACAGGGGTCCCGCCTTTATGCGTTGACCCAGAAGCTGGCAAAACCTGCAGTTCCTTTTGGCGGAAAATATCGTATTATCGATTTTCCTCTGTCGAACTGCGTCAATTCAGGAATTGATACGGTAGGAATCCTTACTCAGTATCAGCCATTGGTTCTGAATGAGTACATAGGAAATGGACAGCCCTGGGATCTGGACCGTCTCTACGGCGGAGTGCATGTGCTGCCTCCATATCAGCAGGCCTCCGGATCAGACTGGTACAAAGGTACTGCCAATGCCATCTATCAGAATATTTCCTTTATTGAGCGCTACAATCCACAGTATGTCATCATCCTTTCCGGCGACCAGATCTGCAAGCAGGACTACAGCGATTTCCTTCGGTTCCACAAGGAGAAGAATGCGGAGTTCAGTGTGGCTGTCATGGAGGTTCCGTGGGATGAAGCTTCTCGTTTCGGCCTGATGGTAGCGGACGAGAATGACAAGATCACCGAGTTCCAGGAGAAGCCGAAGGAGCCCAAGTCCAATCTTGCTTCTATGGGTATCTATATCTTTAACTGGGATGTTCTTAAGAAATATCTGGTTGAGGATGAGGCAGATCCCAATTCAGAGAATGACTTTGGAAACAACATTATTCCTAATTTGTTACGAGATGGCCGCAATATGTATGCATACCATTTCAGCGGATACTGGAAGGATGTTGGGACAATTTCTTCCCTGTGGGAAGCTAATATGGAGGTTCTGGATCCAGAACACAGCGGCATCAACTTGTTTGATGAGAACTGGAAAGTATACAGCCGTAACAGCGGTATGACCGGACACAGGATTGGTGCAGATGCGGTTGTGGAGAACTCCATGATCACAGACGGCTGCCGTATCTCCGGAGAGGTGAAGCACTCCATTCTTTTCGCAGGTGTAAAGGTAGAGAAGGGGGCGGTTGTGGAGGATGCAGTCGTTATGGGCGGTACCACCATCAAGGCCGGTGCAGTTGTGAAGCATTGTATTATAGCTGAGGATGTGGAGATCGGTGAGAATGCAGTGGTAGGGGCAATGCCTACAGACAACGAGAAGGGAGTTGCCACAGTAGGCTCTGGCGTTTTTGTAGGCGACAATGCTAAGATTGGTCCCAAAGCTATGGTATACAATAATGTAAAAGAGGGTGGTGAGGTAAATGACTAATTCTAACGCAAATGCATTGGGAATCATTTTCCCAAACAGTTATGATTCTCTGGTTCCTGAACTGGTGGCGGAGCGTTTGATGGCTTCCATTCCTTTTGCAGGCCGTTACCGTATGGTAGACTTTATCTTGTCCAGCATGGTAAACAGTGGAATTGACAACGTATCCTTGGTTGTCCGTAAGAATTATCATTCCTTGATGGACCATCTGGGTGCCGGGCGTGAATGGGATTTAACCCGTAAAAACGGCGGACTGAATATTGTTCCTCCTTTTGCGCAGAAGACGGTAAAGATTTACAATGGCCGTGTGGAAGCATTGGCCAGTATTATCGATTTTCTGAAATCACAGAAGGAAAAATATGTGGTGATGGCAGATACCAACATTGCAGTGAATTTTGATTTTGGCGCGCTGATTGATGCCCATATTGCCAGCGGTGCGGATGTAACCATTGCGTATTCCAGGGAAGAACTTCCGAAATCCTTTATCGAGAGCAAGGACATGAATGGGGATCTGTATTATACGTTGGGCATTGAGGATGGCCGGGTCAATGAGATCTATGTCAATCCGAAGTGGGAAGGACAGCAGAACTTCTCCATGAATATTTACATTACAAGCAGAGAACTTTTGATTGACCAGATTTATACTGCTTTTGTACGTGGATATACCTATTTTGAGCGGGATATCCTGATGCCGCAGCTGGATAAGCTGAATGTACAGGGCTTTAAGTATGATGGTTATGTGGCTAGGATTACAGATGTAAAGAGTTACTTTGACGAGAATATGAGGCTTTTGGAGGAGGAGAACCTGGATGCCTTATTCTCTGGGAACCCTATCTACACCAAGATTCGAGATGATAATCCAACCAGATATATCGGAGCAGCCACAGCTAAGAATGTAATGACCTCTGACGGCTGCGTGATCGAGGGCGAGGTGGAGAACAGCATTTTATTCCGCGGAGTGAAAGTGGGCAAAGGTGCTAAGGTAAAGAACTGTGTCCTCATGCAGGATACCGTTGTAGAAGCCGGAGCATCTGTGGAATATGTGATTTCTGATAAGCGGGTAACCATTACAGCTGATAAGGAAGTAAGAGGAACCGATACATTCCCAGTATACATTGCAAAGCATCAGGTTGTGTAACCTATTAGGTTGCATGAAGAGGAACAGATCGTAACATGGAAAAGGCGCTGCGGCCGGCAGTCTCTTTACAATTACTGTGAAAGCGTGACAGCTGCAGCAGAATTTGAAAAAGAGCAGCGGCTAGGCGCCTTGTTTTTGTAATAATATGATGCTGGAGTCAAAGGTGTTTTGTCCCCAATGATACCGCGAATTGCTCCGCACTACGTGCTCCCGCAATTCTAAGAACATTCAAAATCCGCCCTAATCGGGCTACTTTTTTCATGGTTTTGACGGATCTCCAAGGTCAAAAATTTTCTTGTAAGCAAGCTTGCATCGAATTTTAGACCTTTTGGCCCTGGTATCATAACATATCAAAATGTTGGGGATTGGCTGTTGGCAGAGGGAGAATTATGGGAAAGGCAGGTATGCTGCTATATGTGTTTCTTCAGTGTACATGGGGATTCTTACAGACCAGTGCAGGATTAATCCTGTTTTTGAGATACAGGAAATGTCCACATACATTTTTTGGCGGCTCTGTCCATACGAAGTGGGGGCGGAATGACGGTGTTTCTCTGGGACTATTTATTTTTTCACCGGAATTTGCAGAGGTAAACAGCCAGGAAGAATGGCAGAACCGGCTGTTTATCCACGAATATGGACATACCTTTCAGTCACTTATGCTGGGACCTCTGTATCTGCTTGTGATAGGAATTCCTTCTGCCATATGGGCCAATGGCAGAAAATATAGAAGACTGCGTGAAACATATGGGGTTCCTTATTCTTTTTGCTTTGCAGAAGGGTGGGCTGATTGGCTGGGGCGGAAGATGGCAGCTGATTTTATAAATGGACAACAGGGAGGAAAGACGGATGGATAGAAAGAGGCATAGAAAAGCAGTGTCCTGGATCTGGATCCTGGCTCTTTGGGCGGCGATATCTTGCGGAGGGTGCGGGCCTAAATATGAGCCGATTTCTTTGGAAGAGGGACCGCAGACATCCGGAAGAAGCAGTGTATCCGAATCAAAGAAAGAGGAAGAGAAAAAAAACGTGATTCTGGGGGGAGAGACAAAAGAAGGAAACTCAGCTGTACAAGAGAAAGATATACTCTCTGATTCCATGGGAACCGAATCGACGGAACTAACGGAAAATGAGTCGGAGACCAGTCAGACAGAGGAACTATTGTCAAGCGAGGCTGTAGAGTCTGTATCGGAGGATGAACTGTTTTACCAGCAATGTGGTATGTCGCGGGAAGAGGCGGAATATGGCCGGACAAGCTTTATTGAAGATGTCATGAACGACAGCAAAGATGCTGTTGCAGCCCGTATCTCCTATCCCAGAACAGTGACAGTGGCTTCGGGTTCCTATGAGGTTCAGGATGCAGTAAGCTTCCTGGCATACTATGATGAGATTTTTACAGAAGCATTCAAGATGGAATTGGACCGGCAGGCTGAACAGGAGTTATTCTGCAGAGATGGTATGATATCTTTTGGAGAAGGTATGATCTGGTTCTTCCCATCTGACAGTGGCAGTACTATGGGAATCAGTACCATCAATAATCCGGATGGAAGCTCAGTAAGATACGGAGGAGAGCCAGGAGTAACTAGCGGTGGATGAGCCTCGGTTTATTCTCGTCTATTCTCAGCAATAATCTTCTTCCTGCCAAGGTATGTTGCTTAATGACAGTGACATCTGTTTAGCAACGACTGAATATGGAACGTAGACCTTCATGCTGTGTCCGTGTGCCTTGGAGAATACAATAAGATTCCCTGTTCAGGTGACTTCTTCGTCATTTCTCAAACAAAAATCTTAGCTAACTGACATTGGTATAGCGCATGTTTGAAAATTGCTTTTTGGTAGCTGGACATCACAGTTTGTGGAAGATTTGGCCCAAATGAACACAGCGTAATAGGCTGTGCTAAGTAGATTTGGGCCAAGTACACTGCGGAGGGCGATACTCTCGCTTTTCTGAGACAGACTCTGCGGTGACATCGCTGACCGATAACAATGCTGCAGATGGAAATTCAGGCAAGTCATTTTGCAAAATAGATATCGGTCAAGACATCAAAATTTCGGGGCTCTGGTAAGGGGATTCCCATGTCTTGACCGGATTATATCTGGCAAAACTCCGCCGAACAGCATGCCTCGCTTTAACGGGCATAATTTAACTGAAAGTAAAATGTGTCAGCACACTGGTCACAAGATCGTTTCCATACCCACTTTTTGAGGTTTCAACCCACAGGCTTCGTAGAACTTCATGGCGGATTCATTAAGGCTCCACACATTCAGGGTTACATTGTAGCAGCCATTTTCCTTGGCAAAATCGATGACAGCCTGGTATATCTGTTTTCCAATATGCTGGCCTCTTAAATGTTCATCCACACAAAGGTCATCAATATATAGAGTCTTGATATCTGTCATAATATTATTTCCAATGAACTGTTTGAAGATACAGAAAGCATAGCCTAAAACCGTGTTATGTTCATCTACTGCTACAAAAATAGGGCGGGACTTGTCATTGATGATCCCTTTTAATTCATCGTCAGAATATTTCTTGGCCCCATACTTAAATAAATCCGGACGTCCTTTGTGGTGTACCAGACAGACTTGAAGCAATAGTTTATTGATTCCGTCCATATCCTGTTCTTGTGCTTTTCTTATTTCCATGATCAGACCTCCTATTTGCATGATTGAAATTTAGTATATCATAAAATGAAGGATAATGAAATGAAATAAAGAAATCCTGCAATAAAGAAATCCTGCATGCATTCTGCAATAGCGTGAAGCTTTGTCAGGTAGTTAAGAGTTGGCAAAAAAAATTTGTAAAAATTTTGAAAAAGATGTTGACATTTGGAAAATGATTTGGTATTATAAT
>CANDZL010000135.1:0-5013 GCA_947425205.1 uncultured Hungatella sp.
CTGCTGCTCATCATGGCGAAAATCTTCCCTACCTGCCGGTACTGCTTAATCACCAGGGTCACTTCCTCCTCCCGGTCTAAAAGCTGGGCCATGAAAATATCCCTGGCAAGGCTGTGTTCCCGCATGATATCGCTTGCAATCCCCAGCCGTTGGGCCATGGTATTGGCGGCAAGGGAGGACACATAATAAACCGCGTCCCCGCTGGCGCTTTCCCGGTTGATTACCATGGTAGGATTTTGTTCCATGGTCTCTCTCATCAGTTCCGAATCCGCAGGCAGTTCGCCTGTCTGTAACGGGAGCAGCTTCTGGGTGGGAAAGCTGTATCCGGGGATCTGGGCTGTTTTTCCGTCCTGCCAATAGTTTCCGGGGTCCAACCTCCAGGCACGTAAGATACCGGGAAACTGCTCCTGATCCTGTTTTTCTTCCTTCATAATGCTTAAAAGGGACAAGGACCGTAAGCACACCTTTGTGTAATAGGTGTGGGTATCAATATCCTTGACCGCTGCTTCAAAATCGTCTTCCTGTTCTCCGCTGATTTCATAATCGTCCAACAGAAATCTGGCGTCTTTCATATGTTTACTCCTTTCCAGCCAGAAAACACGTCACTGGCGCGTTTCTGGCATACCGGGCATAACAGTCCATGGCGCCAGCCCTGGCCTGTTTAAACGAAAGTGGCCAGCTGGCACATGGAAGTATGGGTTTCTAAGATCCTTTCAAATTTTGTTTTTCTCAGCCATCTCTGTCCTCCATCCTTTCTCTGGGTTTCATGGGAATTATGAGGATAGAACACTGTTTATAGGGAATCGAGTGTGTCTTTTCTCCCCTGCTCGCTATGCGGCCTACACGCTGCTTTAGCGGTATATTCCCCTATGTGGGTCTGCGCAATCGAGTAGAGGAGGCTTCTCCACTTACACGCCCAGACACCCGTCAGCTTGGCTGACATATTTCCTCTGGGTACCTGTGTACAATCGAGTAAGGTAGGCCTCTCCCCCTACTCGCACACGGCCCGTATACCACTTTAGTGGCACACTTCCTCTGCATGGGCCTGTGCATAAAAAAAGAGAAACAAGTATCCGCCTGTTTCCCTTTCGTTATGATACCTTGATTCATTTTTTAGAAATCTGTATGCTGCCTTTCCATCTGGCAAGGTCTGTCTCCGAATGACAATTGGTCGCCTTCATTACCTGTAGAATGACATACTCCATGTCATACCTGGAAATCATGTCCGAAATCTCTTTTGTGGACCAGACATGGGTAAGGCAGTCAAAATACAGCGTGGTGTCCTCTGTCTCCACATAAATCCGTTTCTGCCTTTGATTTCGTGGATTCTCCCACCTTGCTATCCGTACTACCTTTGTCCGAATCAGACGCTGAGCTGACTTGCGGCACTTTTCCCGGCACCGGTCAATACAGCCGTTTGCCACCAGAAGCGTGGCCATGGTGTCACCCTCCGCATTATGAAACTGGGTGATTCCATCAGCCAGACCAAGATAATTGGTGATAGAGCCAAGCTTATAATTCACGGTCTCCCCCGGAAGGATTACTGCTTTTACTACCTTGTAGATGTCAATGGATTCCTGAGGTGCAAAGACTAAGCCATTCCGTGTATATATGGCGTCCATAAATGGGTCGTCAAACTGGAGATTGTTGTATCCCACCACCGTCATATCTTTAAAAAAGCCGGCAATCTCATGGATTACTTCTGCCTCCCTTGGCATTCCTACCAGGAAATCATCGGTGATTCCCGTAAGTTCCACGATTTTTTCCGGCAGGGCGTAGCCAGGGTTGATATACCAGGCCCGACTCTCCATCTCCTCAAAACCATCCTCACAGACAAAACATTTCCTGGCGGATATCTGGATTACATGGTTCTTCTCCGGTGAAAGCCCGGTTGTCTCACAGTCATAGATAACGGCTGCCATATTTTCCTTCAGGAAACGCAAGAATTTTTCCGCTGTGTTCCCTGAACGGTAAAACTCTCTTCCCATTCTGTCTTACTCCCTTAAGTTGATGTTGTGACGCTTAATATAATCTTTGGCTGACATGACAATTTCTTTCATATTGTCGCTGGGATTGGTAACATCATAGAGCATGGAAAGAGTCCTGCGCCCATCCGCGCTCTTTACCATATCCGAGATCCAGTTGTCCTTCCTGTTTTTGTATTTCCCCACAGGAACCTGGAAATCATCCGCCTCCCGTCCGTCAGGCTTAGGTGGCTGCTGCTGGGATTTCTCCCCGCCTTTTGGAGAATTTCCAGCAGTACCTGCCGTGTTTTCCATCTTCCTGCTTTTGTCTGTGGCCGTGTTTGGCAAGGAATCCTCTGCCCTGGTATTGCTGGTTGCCGCGCCTCCTGCGCCATTTCCAGATGGGCCTTTTCTTTCTGTCTGAGCAGGCGGCGTTCCCTCTTCCGTCCTTCCACCGGAACCTTTATCCGCCTCTTCCATGTCTTTTCCATAAAAGTCACACAAAGCCATATACCCTGCGCACTGCTGGGCAATGGACAGTTCCTTATCCGCCGCCATCCGTACAATCCTCCGGATACCCTGCTTTTCAGATACCGTGCAGGTCACGGCCGAGTAGTTTTCCGTAGCTGTGATTGCCTCATAATCCACAAACAGTCCGTCCTCTAAGGCACGTTTTTCCATAGCAAGAAAACATGCCGAAGCCTTTTTTAATCCCATCTTTCTCCTCCAGTTCCAGATAAAAAGAATCAAAGGGCATTCCATAACGATGTCCTCAACTCCTTGTTTTATGTTTCTATGGGAATTATGGGGTAAGACTTTGGAAGATAAGAAGGTAAACACCCCATGGACTACAGAATTTCTCTATTCTCTTTTTAAGGTGCAATCCAATATTTCCCGGCTTTTCATACAAAGCCTCTCATTCAAAGGGCGGCCCTCTTACCAAAGCCCTTTCACCAGGCAAAACAAGCCTGAAAATCATAGGAAAATGTGTTTTTAAAGGGAATGTGCTTTTGATTGTCAGAAATTCAAACAACAGAACATGTCTTTTATAAAAACTTAGAAGAATATAAAAAATGCCCATGGAAACAGAGAACCATCGGACATATTGTAATCGGATACCGCTTCTATCCTTATTTCTAATATAGGGTTTTACCCAAGATTTCAGGCTGTCTGACTGTGCGACATTGCCAGAGATTTTTTTAACCGGATACTTGTTAACCGGTTTTTCTTTCCGTCTATTCCACGCTTTAGAATCACCATATACTCCTGACCGATTCCGGAAGCAAGAACAGGCATACAAATCTCCTTCTCCAGAATCTGTTTTTTTTATCCAAAAAAGGGATTGTATGCCTATCTCGGTTTAAACCCTCGTTTTAAGGTATAGTATCGCCCTTTTCACTTTTGCGATATAGGGCATTACACTATATTTATGGAGGTGAATAAACATGGATATTCCAAAAACGCTTTTTGCTACCATGATCAGAAACGCCCGGATGGACCGGCATTGGACGCAGGAGGAGCTTGCGGAAAAGCTTGGTCTCTCTCCTGCTTACCTTGGCGATCTGGAACGCTACAAAAATACACCCAGCCTTCCGGTGTTCTGCAACGCTATGCGGATTCTGAATCTTTCCGCCGATGATTATGTCTATCCCAATGGGAATGACAACAGTACTACATATAAGCAGCTGCTTCGCTTACTGACCCACTGTGATGAACACCAACTTCGGGTACTGCTGGCAACTGCGGAAGCCCTGCTGCAGCCGGCTCTGGAACTTAATAATCATTTTACCAAATAAATCTGTACCGTTTATGATAAAAGTCTGATAAATTCTTATATTTCTACATGATTTGACAAGCCCAACTGTCATAATCCTATCTGAAAATGGCTCATTCCGTATGGGGAGTGAGCCATTTAACTATAGAGAATCAACTTCTGATTTTTTCAATCATCCTTTCTACATTCGGGTTGCTTTTCAGGATACCCAGTCCGGCAAGCAGCTGGATACAGTCAACATATCCCTGGCAGTATGCCGTTTGCTCTTCTACAAAGGCCTGGTGGTTCAGGCTGTCGATATAGTTTTCAATACATGCTTTCTGATCAGATGTCATTACCTCCAACACATCTTCAAGCTCTTCTTCTGCCTCTTTCTTAAGCCTTAATGCCTCCTCTGCCTCCGGCAGCCGGATATAGCTTTCCCTTTTCACATCCTCACAGTGCAAGGTATTCAGAACCGTTCCTATTTTTTCCCAGACAATGTTCTGCATTTCCATAGTTCTCCTTCCATTTCTATATGATAAAGATACCTTAATTATTGTAATCAATTCATAGAATTTGGTTTTTTCTTCAAACTTCATCTTTAGAAGTATATTACCATTTTGATTCGGTAAAATCAATCCTAGATACTTCATCTTTAGAAATGAGGGAAGGAATGAAGATTTACTGGAACGGTGAGTCGAAGAACATTATTGGAAACAAAGTGAAAGAATTGCGGAAGGCCCAGGGGATTTCTCAGAAAATGCTTGCCGCACGGCTGCAAACGGAAGGGTTTGAATTTACAGATCTGACAATTTTAAGGATTGAGCAGGGGAAGCGGTTCGTGCCGGATTATGAGATTGTGGCGATTGCCAGTTACTTTCATGTATCTGCGGATTATCTTTTGGGGATTGAGGGAAAAGAATAAGCAACATTGTCGCTGAATTGGTTTTCCGCGATATATGCTGCTTATTTTTTGTAATAACTTAAAATTGTTTGATAC
Organism: uncultured Hungatella sp.; assembly: GCA_947425205.1. Classification (GTDB taxonomy): domain Bacteria; phylum Bacillota; class Clostridia; order Lachnospirales; family Lachnospiraceae; genus UBA3402. The sequence continues at coordinate 4,721 of CANDZL010000135.1, forward strand.
ACTGGCTATCCATCCAACGCACCATTAAACTTATAACCAATCCCCCATACCGTCAAAATATAAATTGGCCTCGCCGGATCTGGTTCGATCTTCTTTCTGATTCTATGGATCAGACTTACCACATTGTCTTCTGCACCCAGGTAGGGCAGATTCCATACCTGTTCGTAGATTTGCTTTTTAGAAAATACTTGTTTGGGATGACTGGCTAATAAGTAGAGGATATCGAACTCATAATTGGTCAATTCAACATAGATGCCATCTCGTTTGAAAGTCCGGTATTTTAGATCGATCTC
>CANDZL010000136.1:0-4871 GCA_947425205.1 uncultured Hungatella sp.
GCTTCCATAGAAGATTTGCTGAAAGATATGGAACTTATGATGAACAAACAGCTGGGAACCACTTCCCTTCTTCTCCGTTTTCATCCGGAATTAATCGATCAGCTGGATACCTTTTCCTACCGTCAGACCGAACCAGGAGATATAATGGAAGAGTTGAAAACCTTATCGCTGGAAGAATTTCCATCCCTTCCAGAATGCAGTTACACCTTAAAGACCGTTCCCAAATCTTTAGAATCGTCTTTAAGCCCTGCCTTTTACCTGGTTTCCCCCATTGACGATTACCAGAACAATGTGATTTTTATTAATCAGAATCCAAGGTTTTCCAACAATGAACTGTACAACACAATCGCCCACGAAGGCTATCCTGGTCACTTATACCAAAATGTATACTTCCATACCCACTGTAATTCCAACATCCGCAACCTCCTTTCCTTTAAAGGCTACAGCGAAGGGTGGGCAACTTATGTGGAACATCTCTCCTACACAATGGACAATGGATTGTCGCCAGAAATGGGAGAACTCCTTGCTGCCAACTCCATGGCCTCCCTTGGACTCCACGCCTGTCTGGATGTATATATCAACTACATGGGATGGAACAAAGACCAGGTTCGGGAATATCTTATGAAATACTATGAAGATCCTGGAGAACTGACTGATGCTATGTACAATGCCATGATTGAAAATCCCTCCAACTATCTTTCCTACTATGTAGGCTGTATGGAATTTCTCAACATGAGAGAAACAGCCGAAAAAGAACTGGGTGAAAAATTCGATCCAAAAGCCTTCCATACGTTCCTCCTGAACATAGGAGACGCCCCTTTTGACGTCATTCAGGCATACTTTACTACCTGGCTTTCTAACCAGAAATCCTAAGTCAGATGGCCTAAGTCAGATACACCGCAGCAAGCCTGACCATATATCCAATTTGCAACGCAGCAAACCACAGCCGCCATATAATCGTAACAAGTATGGCTGTCTGGCTTACTGCGGGGCGGGTAATAAAAAATGGGAATCTGAAAACAGATTCCCATTTTTTTATTTACCCGCGTCTACCATAGACAAATTCTCGGCCACTGTCTCTCCGTTCACCTGAATCGTCATATAAACCACATTCATATTCTCCAAAAACGTATTGGCTACAGCCTGAAGAAGCATGTTATTCCCCTTATCCGGGAATTTACTTAAATTCAAAACACCATACTCTTTGGTGCTGCCTCCCTGGCCAGGTCCTGCCTCCCCGCTGCTGGGTGATCCCTCTGCCTCAAAACTCACAAGCTCCGTTCCCTCTTCCAGCACGCCGTACTGAATCAACAGCTGTACCAGCACCTCCGGAGTCAGTTCTTCCACAGCATCCATAGTTCCTTCCAGCTTCGATCCATCCTCGCTTACACTATAAATGGAAACCACATCCAGCTCTGGCGCATTGGCGTCGGGAAGCTTCTCATCCACCTGCTGCATCTTCTTCTCCTCTTCAGCCAACTGCTTCTGAGGCGTAGGGGTACAAGCCGCCAAAGAACAAATCATCATCATACCAACCACACAAAGAGCTGGCCGGATTTTACCTGCAATCATTTTCTTCATAATCAAAATTGCCTCCTTATTCATCCTCCTGAAATCTCCGAAACCACCGATCCAGTTTAGTCAGTGATTTCACCAGCGCTCCTGTCTCCTCTTTTGTAAGATCCTCCAAAATCTCGTCAATCATATGACGATGAAAATCCTCATGATGCCGGTATGCACGCTTTCCCTTTTCTGACAAAGAAATATATACAACCCTGCGATCTTCCTTCCCCCGCTCCCGGTGTACATACCCTTTTTTAACCAGACTGTTCATGGCAATGGTCAGTGTACCCACTGTCACAGAAAGCGCTTTGGCGATAGCAGACATATTCTTCGGCTTCCCAAGTCCAACAGCCTGAATTACATGCATGTCGTTGTTGGTAATATCGCGGTATTCCGAAGTGATGATCGCCCTTTCTTCCAGATCCATCACGTCTCGAAACAGATTGACCAATATGCTGTTCAGCGTCTCATAAGTATCCACAGATCTCCCTCACTCTTTCGGAAGACAAAAGCTTCCCAATGATTATACATGATTTTACCCAGTCAGGCAACCTGCAATTCCTTAGAAAATTCTTACAAGGTTGTGTCTATTTTGTGAAAAAAATTCTTTTTATATTGGTTTACTGAAAAAAACACTCGCCCCTATGCCTGCAGCAGTGGCAATCAGCGCTCCTGGCAGCACATAGCGGGTCTTGGTAACATGTATGGAACCAAAATATATACTAACACAATAAAATACCGTTTCCGTAGAACTCATCATAACCGATGCCGCCATGCCAAGATAAGAATCCGGGCCATAGCTTTTAAAAATATCCAGGGCCAATCCTGTAGCAGCCGAATTTGAGATTAGACGCACCAAAGTCAAGGGAATCAGCTGCGTCGGCAAATGAAGCCACTGGGCCGGACCAGAAAGACAATCACAGACTGCCTCCAAAAGCCCAGAAGCCCGAATCACTCCCACAGCCGTTAAAAGTCCTGCCAACGTAGGAAGAAGCTCTGCTGCCGTCTTTGCTCCATCCTTTGCCCCTGCCAAAAAATCATCAAATACCGGACGTTTTGACAATACACCAAACCCCACAATATAACTGATTACCAGTGGCACTAATATTCGGGATATCCACGAAATCATTTTCCTGCCACCACCTTCCAAAGCCGAACCAACTTACAGAAAATCACAGCAGCCAAAGTAGAAAAGCCTGTGGCAATCAACGCCGGACCTAAAATTGCCGCAGGATTTTCGGAACCATACTGGCTGCGATACGCAATCATACTGACCGGCACAAGTTGTAGGGAAGAAATATTGATTATCAGAAATGTACACATAGCATCACTGGCTCTGTTCTGCCTTGTCTCCTGACCAAGAAGCTTCATAGCCAAAAGTCCTGCTGGCGTAGCCGCCATGCCAAGCCCCAGCATATTGGCCACCATATTCACTGCAATCGGCACACGGGCCGGATGATCTTTCTCCAGCTCAGGAAACAAAAAAGATAAAATAGGACTCATCTTTTCTGCCAGCCATTCAATCAATACTGCCCGATTTCCAATTTCCAGAATCCCGCACCAGAAAGACATAATTCCTGCCATAGTCAGACACAGTTTCACCGCATCCCCAGCAGAATCCAAAATACTCTGTGTCACCAAATCCAGAGTATTGTTGGCTGCCCCCCACATAATTCCTGCCAGAATCATAAAGCTCCACAGATAATTCAACATGTTTCATGCTCTCTTTGCACTCTTTTGTTTTAATCTATGGACAGGATTCCAAAAATATGATGAAATTCTCCGAAGTTCTACCTGACCAGAAATAAAGCTTATCGTCTGCTTCATTTCTGGCCAGATGAAAATACTAAGCCTCTGATGGCAATCCCATCAGGTCATAAATTACATGCTCCACTGTCTCTATTTTGTCTGCACGGTAAGCGTTGCTTCCGCAAAACAGCAATGCATGATCCAAATCTCCCTCTGCTGCATTGGACAATGCCTTTGTGATACAATAGGGAATGTTTTTCGGATCACAGTGTTCCAGACATTGATAACAATGTTCAATCTTTGCCTTATGGTCTGCCACATAATCCAGAAAACGATTCCGAATTGCCCTTCCTGGCATTCCCACCGGACTTTTCGTTATGACAATATCTTCTTTTTTTGCATCAATATAAGTTTGCTTATAAGACATGGGAGCATCACATTCTTCCGTTGTCACAAACCGGGTAGCCACCTGCACCCCATCCGCACCCAAATCAAAAGCATGTTCCACATCCTGACGGGTGTAGATTCCCCCGGCAAGAACCACAGGAATTGATTTATCATACTTTTCTTCATACTGCTTTACTACTTTTAAAATCCCCCGGACTTCCTCATCATAAGCCGTTGCATCATAGGTTTCTGGCACATTGTCCGTGTCTGCCCTATATTCGGAAAGCTGTTCCCTGGAAAATCCCAAATGTCCCCCGGCAAGAGGTCCCTCAATCACCACCAAATCCGGAGCTTTTTTATACTTTCTATCCCACATTTTGCAGATTACCATGGCTGATTTCGCCGTGGAAACAATAGGAGCCAGCTTTGTCCGCACCGTCTCACCGGCAATACGCTTTGCCTCTTCCAGATACCCTGGCAAATCCACTGGAAGTCCGGCTCCGGATATAATCAAATCCGCCCCTGCTTTAACCGCTTCCTTCACATACTGGGCATAATTTTTCGTAGCCACCATAATATTAAAACCTATGATTCCATCAGGAGCAATGGCCCTTGCCTTTTCAAACTCAGTTCCTATGGCACGCATATTAGCTCCCATGGGATCTTTTAAAAAGTCCGGATCTCGAAACCCAATCTGCGCCGTAGAAATAATCCCGATACCACCTGCTTTTGCCACAGCCCCTGCCAGAGAAGAAAGGCTGATGCCCACTCCCATACCACCTTGTATGACAGGATACTTTGCAATCAAATCTCCAATCACCAACGGATTGATTTTTCTCACGCCTGTCTCCCCCTTCTATATCTATTAAATTTCAATCACATAACCCGGAACCGTTTATAACGCTGCTCCACGATTTCATCCTCTGTCATCACATCATATTTCAACAAAAATTCTTCCATTTTTCCTTTCAGAATAGCTGACAGAACAGGCAAAGTATCTGAATTTGCCGGTTCCTCCTCTGGAATAATCTGTTCAATAAATCCTTGCTCATACAAATCTACAGCCGTAATCTTCATTACCCGTGCTGCATCTGGCGCCTTTTTGCTGTCCTTCCACAAAATAGAAGCAAATCCCTCTGGCGACAAAATGGAATAAATCGCATTTTCCATCA
>CANDZL010000137.1:0-4868 GCA_947425205.1 uncultured Hungatella sp.
AATTCTATGACAGGCAATCAGAGCAATTTTAAGTCAAAAAAAATGGGCAGCAACATAAATCATAAAACCGTTCCCCGAACAAACAGCATTTACGAACACCTCACAACAAGCCTGTCAAACGAACGGTGTTTTTGGAATGCCTCCCAGTACAGGCGTGTGCATTTTTTGTACTGCGCAAACTTACGCTGTGCGGTTTCCACGTTTCCATACACCTTCCATGTCCCAATATACTTTGCCCCCGTCGCGCCGTTTCTGATAAACTCATCCACGTCCTCCGGCGGATAGCCGAGGAACAGTCCGATTTCATGCGGAAATGCTTCCTCATCCTTCAGGCGGCGCACCAGCCACACAATGCACTTCTCCGGTTCCCCCACGGGATAGTCCCGCTCCGCTAAAATCTTCCTCGCCTCGCTGTCGCCCAAATCCTCCCGAAGCCTGTCAGGGCGGTACATGTAAACCAACACGCTTTTTCCCATGTTTTTCAGAGGGACAATCCGCACGCCCCGCGGAAGCAGACGCCTGTTCATCTCCCGGATGTTTTCCAAGAATGTCCTGTTGTTCTTAACGGGACAATTAAACAGATTTCCGGTTTTCAGACCTGCCATTGTCGGCGAACAGTAGAATATCACCAGTTCCTCCGATATATTTTCCGTATCCACAGCTTCCATTCATCCTCTTCCTTTCTAGTTAGTCTTTCCTAACCTTTGCGGTAAAGAAAAATGCCCTTCGGCATTCTGTATCTAATTTTTCGGATTAGTTATTTCTAACTATATGCAGAATATCATGCCATAGAATGTCCTGTCAATACTATTTTTAAAAATTCTCAAACCGTGCATAAAAACAGGTAAACCAAGCTACCACCTTCTCTCTTTAACAAGATGAAAGATTTTTTCCCCAATGCTGAAATCGCATATTAGCATTGGGCAAGTGTCCATTCCTCATAACTTCTGGCTCCTTCTGCAAGCCGTTTCAGTCCATCTTCCAACCGGCTGCGTGAGCAGGCGATATTCATTCTTATAAATGAACTTCCATTTTCCCCATATTGCTGTCCCTCCGACAAATACAATCCCGTATGCTCTCTCAAATATTGTGTAAGCTCAGCAGCACACCCATGCATTTCCCGGCAGTCCAGCCACAAAAGATAGGTGGCCTGTGAAGGAACCAGCCTGATATGCAAATCCTCTTTCTTCAAAAAATTCTCCACAAAATTTTTGTTTTCTTGGATATACTCTCTTAAAGAATCCAGCCACGCCTCCCCTTTCGTAAATGCAGCCACAGCCGCCTCCACTGCAAAGGAATTCGGTTCTGCCACCTCATCCGTATTCAGTCCCCGCCAGACCTTATGCCGCAGGTTTGGATTTGGAACGGCCACTGCTGCTGTCTGCAGCCCTGCCAGATTAAAGGCTTTTGTGGGAGCCATACAGGTGATGCTGGTATTCTTACAGTTTTCTGAAACCGAGGCAAAGGGAATATATTCCTGACCGGGACTGGTCAGATCACAATGGATTTCATCGGAAATCACGGTCACATGATATTTCCTGCACAGCTTACCAACCTGCTCCAGTTCCTCTCTGCTCCAGATTCTTCCCACCGGATTGTGGGGATTGCATAGAATCATCAGCGTGGTCTGAGGATCAGAAAGTTTTCGTTCCAGATCCTCAAAATCCATCTGATAGGTGTTTCCGTCATATCGTAACGGGCTTTCAACAATGTTCCTTCCGTTATTTACAATGGAATTGAAGAAAATATTGTAAACCGGCGTCTGAACTAAAACATTTTCTCCCGCTGTCGTCAGCTTACGCACCATACTGGAAATAGCCGGAACCACTCCCGTACAGAAAACAAGCCACTCCTTTTCCATGGAAAAATGATGCCGTTTCTCCCACCAGTCCATATATGCCTGATACCATTCTTCAGGCACAATGGAATAGCCAAATACACCATGGGCTGCCCTTTCCCTGATTGCCTCCTGAATTTCCGGCGCTGTCTGAAAATCCATATCTGCCACCCACATAGGCAGTTCCTGCTCTTTCACATCCCATTTCAGTGAATGGGTATTTCTCCTGTTGACAGATTCATCAAAATTGTAAGGCATATTGCACCTCCAAACTTTCTATCGTATTTATTCCAAAGAAAATGTCACAGTCACATCCCCGTTTCCAAGGGCCTCTTCCCAACCCGCCAGATCATCAATATGTCCCAGCCTTGTATAGCTCCATGAATTAGAGCCGTAAAATATAACAATCTGGTTTCCGTTATACAAGACAATATCTCCGGCGTGGGTTGTGGTCTGACTGTTGTCTGCAGGAAGACTGGTTCCCAAAGGGCCTACCTTTTCAAAGCCGGAATAGTCGCTCATTTGAAGCACTACCGGACTTTCCCGCATCATATCCACCAAAGCAGACACCGCCACGTTCTCTTCCAATGTGGCTGAAAATATCGTATCACCAACCTGTACCTTCATATTCATCACTGCATTCTCCTCTCCATCATTTGCACTCTCTGTTTCCTGATGAACGGCAGACTGTGGCATGCTTTCTGTTCTTGATGACTCTGGTGCTGAAATGGAAGCCCCAGTCTGCCCGTTGTCCTCTCCGCACGCAGTCAGAGAAAATGAGATAACCATAACCCACAGCACTATCCATATTTTTTTCATTTTCGTCCACTCCTCTTTTCACTTTTCTGTTTATTGATAAGGAATTCATATGGAAATTGCCCGTATAAAAACAAGGATTCCAAACAAGCTTAAAGCTGCCCCGAAAATCCGGTTCATCTTCCGGAAACTTTCTGTCCTTTTCTTTTTTCCGGCAAAAGCAACCACAGCGGTCAGCCCTCCCCACCAGAAATAGGTTCCGATAAATACTCCTAAAACCACCAGCCAGCCATTTTTTCCTACACCGCCTCCCGCAATGTCAAACCAGGAAAAAGCAAACAGGTACGCCAAAGATCAACCCAATCAGAATTCCCTTCAAAAACAGGCTCATACCGCCTCCTTCAGCTCTCTTCTGCATATGATCTTTGTCTTTGATGAATCTACCTTATCCGCTTCAACGATCAATTCATCAATGCTGTCTGCTCGGATCACACCGCTGGAAGGGTTCATCACACTGTCAATCTTTCCTGTGATTTCTGCATCCACCGTGGAATACTCAAACGCCAGTGTGGTGTTCAGAAGCTTACAGTTTTTCATAACCAGATGATCGATGCAGCACATCCCCTGCAGGCTCTCAATGGTGCAGTTAATCAGTGTCAGATTCTTTGCGTTCCAGCCCAGATATTCTCCGGAAATAAAGGAATCATATACCGTCACATTCTCGCTGTTCCAGAAAGCATCCTTGGAAAGCATCCGGGCATTATGAATCTCCATATTCTTTACCCCGTCAAAGGAATAGTTGCCCACCAGCTGGAAATCCCGCAGCACCATATTCTGGCTGTTCATGGCAAAGTAGTCGCCTTTAGCCGTCACATGTTCCATTGTCACATCTTCACAATTCCAAAGTGTTTCGGCCGCATTGGGAAAATTTACGTTTTGTAAATTTACGCCCCTGCAGCGGCGGAAATTCTTCGGGGCCTCGATCACTGCGTTTTCCACCGTGATATTGTCTGTATACCATACCCCTGCACGGGCCATCTCAAACCAGGTACAGTTTCTGGCGGTAATATTCTTCGCATACCAGAAGGGATACTTCCATTTGAACATGCATCCCTCCAGTTTGATATCATGGCTCTCTTTCAGCGGCGACTCTCCATCCGCAAAAATACTGTCGTAGATTTCCAAATTCTCTCCCTGGAATAATGCTCTTTCTCCTGTCAAATACTCCTGTCTGATTTCTCCTGTCTTCATGATTTTTCCTCCTGATTATCTAAAATTTTTTAACTTACATCTCTCTGCGTTTTCTTTCCCATCTTGCTGTTCTTTTCTGATGTCTATAATAAGGATACCGGACATAGATCGTCTTCTGTTTTCTTCCCATTTTAAGTTCTTTAAAACTTTATCCGACTCTCTTCGCCAAAGAATGATTCCAATCGGTATTACAACGGCCTCTGCCAGTACAAATGCCAGCCAGATCAACGTCAGATTTCCAAAATGAGATAAGGCTGCAATAAATACCACCGGCAAGACCACCTGCCTGCCCAACGTAAGCAGCATGCTCTATACTCCCAGTCCAAGTCCCTGAAATGCTGCCGAGTAAATAAGACATACATTGGAAAGAAGATGGCTTACCGCCAAGATCCGAAGTGCCGTTACACCGATGAAAAGCATTTCTGGAGAAGCATCAAACAATAACAGCACCCATTCCGGAAAAACCTCCATTATCAGGAAAAATATACTGTAAAATATCACAGAATAAAGCATCGCCCATCTGCAGCTCTGGTAAATTCTCTTTGGCTTTTTTGCGCCGTAGTTGTAAGCTACGATGGTCTTCATCTGGCCGCTCATCTCATAGCAGTAAATGGGCGTGGCAAATACCAGTACATCCGCATGCAGCATTTTCTCCACAATTCTTACTCATTTTCACTTTCCTTCTTTCTCTTAGATTTCATCCTACCTCTTTCCTCTCGGTTTTCCCTGAATCTGGTAAATCAGATAATCCAGGCAGGAAATCCTTCTTTCATCCTTGTGTACTCTTCCAAGCAGACATTCCCTCTGATGTTCCAGCAGTTCCAACTGTTTCGCCTGTTGCCCCTTGTCAAACCATCCCATAAAATCCTGGATCATCTCGGTTTCACATCCCGCATCCTCCAGATTCTGTATGACAGATTCCCTGCTTCCTGTGGCTATCATACCTGCATCCCCCTGACGTTTTTAATAATTTTACTCAAACTTCCCACACCAGTTGGTGTGCTGAACCTTGAAAAATCAATAC
>CANDZL010000138.1:0-4582 GCA_947425205.1 uncultured Hungatella sp.
AAAATGCTGGCGGAGCAGTACAGACAGTCGGAACGGTTACGGCATGACATGAAAAATCATATCATTGCCTTATCGGCGCTGTCCCGGAATAAAGAGTGGGAGAAGATAGATGGCTACCTGAAAAATATGGAGGATATTGCCTTAGATGCAGGTGGAGATATGACAGGAAACAAGGCAGTAGATGCACTTCTGCATCAGAAACGGAAGCGGGCTGAGGAAAAGAATATTCAATGGGAATGTGATGTGCTGATGCCAAAAGAGTGCTGCATCAATGAGTTTGACCTGTGCGTATTGTTTGGAAATATATTGGATAACGCCCTGGAAGCGTGTGGAAGGGTGCAGGGAGATGAAGGCTGTTTTATCAATATTCAGGCGAAGGCTGTAAAGAAGTGTTTTCTGATTGAAGTAAAAAACAGTATGGACAGGGGGGAAACGTTTACAGAAGGCTTTACGAATAAAGGGGATTCACAGGAACATGGTATTGGCCTGCTGAATGTTGGTGATGTAGTGCATGGTTATAATGGGGTAATGAATGTTGAAGCGAAAAATGGTATTTTCGTAATGTCTATTTTGCTGCCGTTTCCTGATGCCCCATATGACATTAAGACATCTATTTGAAACATAAAGCGAATATCGCATATCCACGCAAAAAAATAGATGAGGTTTTTGCTGCATTAAATGTTGCCCTAAAAAAGGATGATTGGAAGGTGGTGTTATGAATACAAAAACAATGGAAGGCCTGTAGGTGCAAGGAAAAGTAGGAATCTGCTGAATACCCACATGCGTGGTTTCAAGGAAGTAAAGCGTAAGGGAGAAGCAAACCGGAAAGATTGAAGTAAATGAAAACACACAAAGTACAATCACCAAGACGAGCAGACTGGCAGGGATGCGCCCGCCCAGGATGCCCCGGCTGGATTGGAACGGCAGGACGGAGATCAAAGTGTAAATCCCATGCAGCGAATGCGGGCGCATGGGACATTTTGTCGATGAACAAACTAATATTTATATCTCAATATGGCCAGTATTCGGTTAGTAGATACAATTAATGGAGCAATGCTTTTTAGTTTCTCTGGATAGGTATCCTGCAGCCTGTTCAAGGTCGTTTATTTATATGCGTAGCTGTTCCGGATGTCTATAAACGGTGGTGATTGTTTCATTAAAGTACCATTTTAGCCAGTTATATTTTGGATATAATTTATCATTATTTGCATATGCATACAGATTTCTAATAATAAATTCTTTGGTTCTTAATATGTAATCATCGTATATTTCGGGACTATCAAATTCATTACATTGCTTCATGTAATCCAAAAATAGTAGGCCATCACAAGGATCCTTTTTAATAATTCCCTGTAAGTATTCTGCTTCATATTCAATTGTGTTTGCTTGACCTGGTTTAGACAAATCGTATTCTATCACATTCTGATTAATAATAATTCTTGGATATAATGCTCTTTGTGATTCCATTAAATATGCGTCAATCATTGCAGGTCCAAAGCATTTTTGTGCATCATGAATGAGCGGACCAACTGTCACCCCGCCTCTAATTGGTATTCCAATTCCAAGCAAATCATTGCATATAAATACCAAATCCATTAAAACTAGAAATCCTCCGCCTGGTATCGAAGCATCATATGAAATTACAATACTATCCGAAAAAGCAGTTACCTGTTTTCCTAAGTCAACCATGGGCATTATGCCATTATAATTATCATGTTGCATCTTACCAATATAACTTAATGCTATATTTATATTATTTAAAATATTTTGATCCCCAACTGACTGATACACCATATTTTTGAAACCTAGCAAATCCAAAAAGGCAACATACTTTAATTTGTAATTCGCATTAATCAAATAACTTCGCCTTTTCCTAAATCTTCAAATTTTAATCTTTTTAGTGGTGGAGATAATGATTATGAGGAATTTATTACGGGAAATTATCGGCATATTATTTTCAATCAATCATTACAAGAAGGATGGGATGATCCATCTTGTTATTTTGCTTATATAGATAAGGATATGGGATCGAATACGCAAGAAACTCAGGTTATAGGAAGGGTTCTAAGGCGGCCAAAAGCAACGCATTACGCTGATAATAAACTTAACATGGCTAATTTTTTCTCTAAAATAAATCTTTTTTACTTTCTATGTTGATTCTTAATATGTATTCTTTTAATTTAACAGTATAATTAATATCATCATTTGAGGGTAAGGTTTGATTGATAGTTTTCTTGTGCAACTGCGCATCTATTTTATCAGCTTGGCCGAGGGCGTGGACAGTTATCTAAATCTGGACAGTGTTTACCAAAGCGCGAGCATTCCCAGGAGAATATCATAGGATTCCCTTTCCAGGCGGTCCATTAACGATTTCTTAGACAACAAAATGTTAACTAACTGACATTAAGTGATAACAGTAACCATGTAACTGTTCTACACTTTTTTATTTTTGGAAAATGGTTGACATTGGAAATGTTGTGTGTTATAACTGTATTAATTAAATTAATACAGTATAGCGCAGTTTTCTATACAATCTATAATGTGGAATCGATTTTAACCACATGGCAGATACTGTGAAGCGGTGAGTGCCCATACTGTTTGAAAGGAGGGAGACATAGATGATTGAGGCGAAGAATCTGACGAAGCGGTTCGGGGAGATTGTGGCTGTGGATCATGTGAATGCGGATATCCGGGATGGAAGCGTGTTCGGCCTGATTGGAACCAACGGGGCTGGAAAGAGTACGTTTCTTCGGATGTTAAGCGGTGTTCTGAAGCCGGATGAGGGCTCGGTGGCTATTGACGGGAAGAATGTGTTTGAGGATACACAGGTAAAGTCCAGATTTTTCTACATCTCGGATGACCAGTATTTTTTCAACAATGCTGCGCCGGAGGAGATGGCGGCCTTTTACCAGACGGTGTATCCCCGGTTTGATAAAAGGCGTTTTATCCATTTGATGGAAAGCTTTGAACTGGATCGGAGAAGGAAGATCAATACCTTTTCCAAGGGCATGAAGAAACAGGTGTCGGTGATCTGCGGCGTGTGTGCAGGGACGGACTATCTGTTTTGCGACGAGACCTTTGATGGCCTGGATCCGGTCATGAGGCAGACAGTGAAAAGCATTTTTGTAGGGGACATGGAGGAGCGGCATCTGACTCCGATCATTGCCTCCCACAACTTAAGGGAGCTGGAAGATATCTGCGACCATGTGGGGCTTTTGCACAAGGGAGGAATCCTTTTTTCCAGGGATTTGGATGATATGAAGCTGAATATCCATAAGATTCAGTGCGTTCTTTCTCCTGGCATGAGGCCGGAGGATATCCATGGTCTTCAGGTGGTGAAGGTGGAGGAGAGAGGGAGTTTGTATGTCCTGACTGTGCGGGGGACCAGGGAGGAGGCGGAGGAAGCCATGAGAGGCTGCCTTCCCATTTTTTCGGAGATCATCCCTCTCTCTCTGGAAGAAATTTTTATCAGTGAAACGGAGGTGGCTGGCTATGACATCAAAAAACTTGTGCTTTAAGCTTATGAAGGAGGATGTAAAACGGCGGGCCTGGACCATAGCCCTGACAGTTCTGGGGCTTGTATTTACCATTCTGGTTCCCGTGGCCATAAAGAGCGGAGAGTTTCGGGATTATGTGGCACATGTTGGGCCTGGGGAGGGAAGCAATTATATACAAAACAGCATTATCGGGCTTTTGAGGACTGGCGGCGGAGCGGTGACAGTTCTTATCCTTGCTTCGGTGGTATGGGCGGTTTCCGGGTTCCACTATCTGCACAACAGCAGAAAGGTGGATTTCTATCACAGCCTTCCCATCAAGCGGCGGCAGATTTTCTTGGCGGTATATATGAATGGAATCCTGATACCGGCAGGGATCTATCTCATGGTTCTTCTTCTGGCTGTGGGCATTGCCCTTCAGGCGGGGGTGGGGATGGATGTGATCGGAGTGATTCCTTTCCAGGGGTTTGCGATGCATCTGGTGTATTACAGCCTTTTGTATACTACCACGGTTCTGGCTATGATGCTGACCGGCAATGTGGTGGTAGCTCTTCTGGGGACTGTGGTATTCTATAGCTACGGGCCGGCGGTGATCGCTCTGGTTCTGGCTTACTTTAATTCCTGGTTCCATACGTTTACCATGTCGGCGGCACAGGATAGAAGGTATATCTTGATGTTGTGGTATTCTTCTCCTTTTGGAAACTATATGGGTTCTGTGGGAGATTTTAATACCGGGTTGTGGTATATAAACAGGATTCTGACAGCAGGTCTGGTTACTGTCTTTCTGGCAGGAATAAGCTATCTGCTGTACCGGGTAAGGCCTTCTGAGGCAGCGGGGAAAGCCATGGCGTTTAAGACGGCCAGGGCGCCCATCAAGGTACTTTTGGTGATTCCTATTTCCGTGGCATTTGGTATGTTTTTCTATATGCTCCGTTCTCATTTGACCTGGCTGGTGTTCGGAACCTTGTGTGGTTGTGTTCTGTCTCACTGCCTGATTGAGATTATCTATCACTTTGATTTCCGCAGGTTGTTTGCCCACAAGCTTCATCTGGCAGGGTGCGGGGGTGTATCCCTGGTTTTGCTGCTGG
>CANDZL010000139.1:0-4462 GCA_947425205.1 uncultured Hungatella sp.
CACCACAGGGGCCAATGCTTCCATGAAGCCTGTCCATGACCGGATGCCGCTGATTCTGGAGGAGGATGAGATCGCTCCGTGGATTCTGGATGAGAGACAAGCGGAGCATATCCTTCATAAGATGCCCTGCCTCCTGGAGAGGAGAACTGATTATGAGCAGCTGATGCTATTTTAGATAATTGCGTCCGGCCTCTTCCCGAAGGATATGGTATCCCAGGGAAGCGTATTAATTGCCCACAGACTGAGGGCTGCGGCCTGGTATAATTTACCAGTTGAAGTAAGAACATATGTTTGCTAACATGTAAATGTGGGAGGTGAACATACGTTTGAATAAGATTATATTTCATATAGATGTGAATTCAGCCTTCCTCTCCTGGGAGGCTGTTTATCGTCTGGCTCATAAAGGGGGAAAGCAGGACTTAAGAACCATTTCTTCCGCCGTAGGCGGGGATGTGGCTCTGCGCCACGGGATCATTCTGGCCAAATCCATTCCCGCCAAAAGATACGGGGTGAAAACCGGAGAGGCTCTTTGGGAGGCTAAGAGGAAATGTCCGGGCCTGATCCTGGTGCCGCCTAATTATGGGCTGTATGAGAGATGCTCCGCGGCGCTTATGGAAATTCTCCGGGACTATTCCGATGTGGTAGAACTGTACAGCATCGATGAGGCCTTTGTGGATATGAGCGCCAGCTGCCATTTGTTTGGGATGCCGAAAGAGGTGGGGCAAAAGATAAAGGACCGGATCTATGAAGCGTTGGGATTTACGGTTAATGTGGGAATTTCAAGCAATAAGCTTCTGGCAAAGATGGCATCGGACCTGTTTTTTGTGGGAAGGGCTACCGCGAAAAAGCTGTTTTCTGTAGGAATACGGACCATAGGGGAACTGGCGGCGGCAGATCCGGGGTGGCTTAAGGGATTGCTAAAGAAGCATGGGGAAGTGATCTGGGCATTTGCCAATGGGGTGGACTTATCTCCTGTTCTTATGGAACCGGAGGCGAATAAAGGGTATGGGAACAGTACGACTCCCCCCTTTGATGTGACAGGTGTGGAGATGGCGGACAAGGTATTGCTGGCGTTCAGTGAAACGGTTGGGGCCCGCCTGTGTATGGATGGGGTCAGGGCGGGGATGGTATCGGTGGGAATCCGGTATACGGATCTTTCTTATGTCTCTCATCAGAAGAAACTGTATAATGCCACGAACCTGACGATAGAAATCTATCAGGCAGCCTGCAGATTATTCAGGAAATTGTGGAATGGACAGCCGGTCCGGCATTTGGGGGTGCATACGGCCCACATAAGCGGCTGGGAGGGATTTAGGCAAGGCAGCCTGTTTGACGAAATTGATTATGAGAAGCTTTCCAGGCTGGATAAGACCATCGATGATATCAGGGACTGCTTTGGCATGGATGCGGTGAAGCGCGCCGTATTTTTAGGCCAGGCCATAGACCATATGAGCGGCGGCATATCCAGGGAGAAGAGAAAGGTTGATTATGACAAGCTGGAGATTCTGTAGGGAGAACGTTAGGCAGATGATGTAGAGCGGCGTGTGTTGATACTTATGACAGGAGGGAGAAAGATGGCATTTGGAATCGGTATCCATTCCCAGAAGCCGAACAGAGAACCATGCATCAGGGGAACACAGAAAAGGATCGCCTGTGAGTGCTGGTTTACCAGCACCGGAAGGATGATACCGCTAATGTTGAAGATCGAAGACGAGAACGGCCAGATTCAGACCATTCGTAGGATCCAGGTTCATTCTCAGGAGAAGCGAAGGTATGCGAGGGTTCCTTCCATAGAATATGATTGCACACTGTTCGCCTGGAACCGGGAAATAAGGGTATGGCTTATTTATTACCAGACGGAAAACCGGTGGGTGTTAAGTGTTCCATAGGATTTTGAATGTTCGCCGCGATTACCACCCATAATCGCCAGGGAAATAAAAGGAATATGAGAAACTTGAAAAGATTGCAGAATAAATGTATGATATACTTATCAAAAGGGATCCTACATGGAGTGGATGCGGAAAAAGGAGGACGAACATGAAGGAGATTTTTCACAGGACAAGTATCAGGAAGTATGAAAAGAAAAAGGTAGAAGAGGACAAGATAGAACGGCTTCTCCGTGCGGCTATGGCAGCGCCATCTGCTAGGAATCAGCAGCCATGGGAATTTTATGTGGTAACAGCCGGGGAACAATTAAAAGCATTATCAGAATGCAGTCCCTATGCCGGGATGTTAAAGGAAGCGCCCTTGGGGATTGTGGTATGCTGCCAGAAGGGCTGCCGACTGCCGGATTATGCTCAGATTGACTGCAGTGCGGCGGTGGAAAATCTGCTTTTGGAGGCGGACTTTCTTGGGCTTGGAGCAGTGTGGCTGGGGATTGCGCCCCTTGAGGAGAGGATGGAAGCTGTAGGGAAGGTGCTGGGGATTCCAGAGAATTTATATGCGTTTTCGATCATTGCCTGCGGTTATCCGGCAGAGGAAAAAGCGCAGCAGGACAGGTATGACGAAACGAAGGTGCATTATGTGGAGTAAGGCTGGAAAGGTGCGTGTGGTATGCTGAGAATTACATTGGGAGATATTACAAAAGTAGAAGTGGATGCCATCGTAAATGCCGCTAATACCAGTCTTTTGGGCGGCGGCGGTGTGGACGGCGCCATCCACAGGGCGGCGGGCCCAGAGCTTCTGGCGGAATGCCGGATGTTAAACGGCTGTAAGACCGGACAGGCGAAGCTCACAAAGGGATATAGGCTTCCTGCGAAATATGTTATTCATACGCCGGGGCCGGTTTGGAATGGCGGAAAAAGGAACGAAGAGGAGCTTTTAAAAAACTGTTATGAAAACTGTCTGAAGCTGGCTGCGGAGCATGGGTGCAGGACCGTGGCATTTCCATCTATCAGTACTGGGATATACCGGTTTCCTCTTGATAGGGCGTCTGTGATTGCCGTGGGTGCGATTCTGGAATTTCTGGCGCTACATTCGAATATGGAGGTGCAGATGGTATGCTTTGATAAGGAGACGTTCCAGTACTATCAAAATGCGTTAAAAGCGGTGTGCTCATGAATCAATGCCCCCCTTTTATGATATGTATTCATTAAAACGCCTTCAGGGAAGGAGCCTGAGAGAGCGATTAGCCAGAATTTACAGCTGTTCTATCTGCTCATCTAAATATGTGAAAAGCAGTGTCCATATGTCAACTCCGCTATGGAGATATAGCTGCTTACTAAGCTCTGTGATTTTTGCTTCCGTCTCCTCGTTTAGCTCATGATTATCATGAAATGTTGTAAGATCATACTCCTGATAGTCGCCGCTTAATAATTCGCCTCTCATTCGATCAGGAGGGGCAAGGCGGCAGATTTCCTCCAGTGTATCGGCGTCGGCATTGTCACCGATAGCCCGGAATGCCTGTATAATATTGGGGACGTAATGTCCAATGGAATTTTCGAGGAAGGTAAAAATGCCCTCCATGGTTAATTCTGTATCAAATGCAATTAAAAAGGAAGCGGTTTGAATAAAATCTGCGCATTCCAGCCATTGATCATAAGCATTGCCCCACAATTCAGTCACAAGCTTTTCGCAAAGGGCCTCTCCTGTAAATTGTTTAATATTGATGTCATTCCCATCAATCCATCTCATAAGTTTGCTCCTGTTACGTTTGGCTTTGATTTGCCTGAATTTACGATAGTATCCAACCACATCAGTAGTATTTGTTAATTTCCAGTTGGGTAGTATGAACCTGCCAGTTCATTTATTATAAAGCAGTATTTGCTGAAAAGCAACCGCTTCTCAGCGGGCGCTGCTTTCTTGTGGCAGCATATTTTAAGGATATGTAAGAAACTAAGCCATGTCCTCTGGGCGGCGTCACGGCCAAGACCCAGGTAGTGACAACGTGGGCCAGAGATAACCGTCTGGTTCAGACCAAGCCTATCAAGATGACCTTCACAGCAGCCTCCATAGGAAGGATTGCCGCGGTCATTTTTTTAAAAGCCTCAGGTACTATCAAAGACAGATATGAGAAACCAATTTCTCCGAGAGACATAAGATATAGTAAGCCAAGCATTTACAAGAAAGCGAGGCTGGCTTGATAATGAAGGAGAGAGAATAGTATGTTTCTAGACGGACGAAATGGTTGTAAAAATGAGAGGAACTGGGATTGCACCCAATGTATGAATCCTTCTGAAGAAAATTTTGAGGCTTTGGTTAGTGAGGGGTGTCTGGCATATGATAACCAGAGGGGAAGGGGCTGCTGCTGCAGAGGCCCTCAGGGCCCTAGAGGATGTCCAGGCCCCAGGGGATGTCCAGGTCCCAGAGGCCCGGCGGGTCCGCCCGGGGCTATGGGGCCAGCCGGGCCATCGGGAGCCCCAGGAGCGCAAGGTCCGCCAGGTCCCCAAGGCCCGGCAGGAGCCCCGGGAGAGGTAGGCCCGACCGGTCCGCAAGGCCCAGCGGGAGTCACGGGAGCCCCGGG
>CANDZL010000140.1:0-4416 GCA_947425205.1 uncultured Hungatella sp.
GCTTCTCTCACCACCTGTCCCCTGCGGAAATCTCCCGGATGAGGGAAGATTCCATAAGTAAATATATGATGCCCCTGGTCTGCGTCTGTGTGGGGGAAGATTCCTGAAGTCAGCAAGGTTAACCCCATGACCGAATCATGGATATCGTATCCATACTTGCAGTCATTTAACAGAGCCACTCCATAGCCGTCCTCCGATATGTCAGCCCATTTATGCCCGCAAGTCTCGAACCTTGCCTGATCCCAGGAAGTATTCCTGTGGGTAGGGCGCTTCACATTGCCAAATTGGATCTCATAGTCTGCGCTGTTGCAGAGAATATCAAAGGGAAACTCTGCTTTTACCAACATCTGATGCTCATGCCAGTGGATATCCGTCTTGAAATCGATTCTGGCTGTGTGGCGGTAAAAATAGATATGCTGCTCCACTGTGGAAGACAAATACGGCCTCTTTATGTAAATGCATCCCCGCACTGGACCATTTTCCAAAAGAGTAAACTGGGTCGGGGATTCCAGCTGCCAGCTATGCTCCCGATACGTGGGATCAATATTCCAGCAGTCATACTCCAGCGGACGATCCTCATAAACTGTGATCCGGTTTCCTGCACATCCAGGCTTTAAAAGCTCCCTCTCCTGCCTTTTGTCATAGATACTTGTCATCTCCCCGTCTAAGTTAAATTGTATCTGATAGAAAGCAGTCTCAATCCGTGTAGGAACGCCTTGTTCATTCCATTCTGTCTTCTCTATGACATCTGATGCCGTCGATGCCTGTAAGCCTGTCTGTTCTGGCTGCTCCAGGAGCTTCTGGCTTCCTGTCTGTTTGCCGTACACTCTGTATCCCTTGGATGGCACATCCTCCGCCAGATACAGCCAGGAGCCGTCTGCTCCTTTCTGCACCGTCATCCCCGCCAGGTTCTCCTCCTTTTCCATTGTAAGAATATCCGTTCTGGGGAAGCTAAGATTGTTCCAGGCCATCAGCTGATGTCCACCCTTCTTAAATCCCGCTGTCTTAAGAACCTGATCCTTTGCATTCCTCACAATCTTTTGCCCTGAAGCCAGAAGCTTCTCATACTGAACCGCGGAATCTTCATACACTTCCTTGATGGAGGAACCAGGAAGAATATCATGGAACTGATTGAGGAGCAAGATCTTCCAGTTGTCATCCAACTCCTTCTTCGGATAGGAGAACCCATTTTCCAGTTCCGCAGCGATCACCGAGTACAGTTCTGCGTCGCCGCACAGAAACTCGCTCTTCCGGTTGTACCATTTATTTTTCGCTATGGACGTGTAAGTGCCCCGGTGGAATTCCAGGTAAAGTTCCCCGCTCCAGGAAGGAAGCCTTTTTCGATCCATGGTTTCCTCCAACAAATGGAAAAACTCCTTTACAAATGTCTGGCGGGTTCTGGGACACCTGGCCACGCCCCTTTCCATGCGCCGGCTTTCCTCCAGCATCTCCTCCGTCGGGCCGCCACCTCCGTCTCCGTGGCCGAAGCAGGTCAGCACATCCTGGCTGACATCCTTATTCTGGTATCTCTGCCACGTTCCCATCACCTGGCTGACATTCTGGCGCCCGTTGTAGGTGGTAAAGAAAGAAGTCTCCCCGTTCTTATCGTAATCCTTGGTGGTGATTAAATAAGACAGCACCTCGCTCCCATCAATCCCCCTCCACAAAAATGTGTCATAGGGAAACTTGTTGTACTCATTCCAGCTGATCTTGGTGGTCATAAAATAGGAAATTCCAGACTTCCTTAAAATCTGGGGCATGGCCGCGCTGTATCCGAACACATCTGGCAGCCACAACACCTCATTGGGCGCAGCACCCAATTCCTTCTCAAAATACCTTCGCCCATAGAGAATCTGGCGGATCAGAGATTCTCCGGAAGATAAGTTGCAGTCCGGCTCCACCCAGGAAGCGCCTTCCGCCTCCCAACGCCCTTCCTTTATCCGCTCCTTGATTCTCTCAAACAGTTCCGGCGCATCCTCCCTTACAAACTCATACAGTTGAGGCTGGCTGGACATAAAACGGTATTCCGGATACCGGTCCATGAGATTCAATACCGTGTTGAAGCTTCTCACCGCCTTCTGTCTGGTCTGCTTTAAGGGCCATTTCCACGCCACATCAATATGGGTATGGCCAATGCTGTGAACCACAACCTGGCTGTCCTTTCTGGCCTTATAATACTGCTCCTGTAAAAATAGATCCGCCTCCCTTACTGACTGATAAAAGGCTTCCGAACCGGGACGGCGCAAATCGATCCGGCTGATACAGTCATTTAAGGCCTTCCATGCCTGAATCCGCTCCAGATCCTCATGAGGAAGCATCTCCCCCGCCTCAAATGGTACCTTTATATCATAGTAAAGCTTTGCCACATCTTCCTCATACACAGCCACATCCAGATGGAAAAAATTCGTCCTAGCCTTGTTGTTGGAGTACGCATAAAAAGCCAGGACACACGCCTTCTCTCCGCTGTCAAGGATCATCTCCTGATGGTTCATGTCCATGGTTCCTTTCAGCTTCCCGTCTGCATACACCATGATCTGCGGGTTATCCGTGTTCCACAGATCCGTATCCCCTGTGCTTAGGATGACTCTCCGTTCCTTCCCTTTCGCTCTTTCGTCTGCAGCGATATGGGCCAGAAACCAGTAATGGCGGTCCCTTCCGCCCCAGGTCTCATCCCTTCCATAGGGCCTTAATTCCATAGATTCCAGCTGCTCCATGGAAATCCGCTCATGAAACCCATAGGTTCCGTCGCCAACTTGTACATCCTCCACCGGTACACGGCAGGAATACCGAAGGGCCCCTAAGGTGTCCACTGCCATCTTGATTCTGTTTCTGATGGAATCCATCTCTCTATCCTCCTGGTAAAAATAATGTTGAACAATTCCATTATAACATATATTTATTATATTAGATATATTAAATAAAATAATATTATATCATGATGTTGGGGTCAAAAGGTCTTTTGACCCCTTTGATACCGGATTGCTCCGCACTTTGTGCTCCCGCAATCCTCAAAAACATTCAAAATCCGCCCTAATCGGGCTACTTTTTCATGTTTTTGGCGGGTCCCAAGGCCAAAAATCCTCTTGCAAGCAAGTTTGCATCGGATTTTTGACCTTTTGACCCTGGTATCATATCATTGAATGTGAACAATAATCCATCACTTCCTCCCATGTGGGAATGGAAGGACTGGCTCCTCTTCTGCTGACTGTGAGGGCTGATGCCATCGCTGCTATATCAAGTGCCTCCTCCACACCCTTTCCCTGGACAATGCTTCCCATGAAAAATCCGGTAAATGTATCTCCTGCCGCCGTGGTATCCACCACCTTTACCGGATAGATGGGCTGGTGGTACCGTTCCTCCTTATATCCGTAGACAGCGCCTTCCTTTCCCAGGGTCAACACAATCCGGGCATTGGGAAACCGCTTCATCAATGCCTCCCTAATCCTTTCCGGCTCCTTGTGGGAAGCCCCGCTCATAGAAATCCCTTCCACCTCATTCAGAATCAGATAGTCCACATAGGAAAGGGGCATATCAAAGATTTTCTCATCCATAGGCGAGGGATTTAAGACGATGGTCATGCCCATGCGGTGTGCCTTCTCCATGATATATGGAATCTGATTGATCTCATTTTGCAGCACCAGAATGTCTCCGCTTGCAAAATAGGACAACGCCTGGTCTGCTTCCTGCTCTGTGATGCTCTGATTGGCTCCCCCATATAAGATGATACTGTTCTCCCCTTCCGGCGTGGTCTGAATGATGGCATGCCCGCTGGGCCCCTCTTTTTTGCTGATCAGTTCCGTGTGAACCGATGCCTGTCTCAGCTGTCTAATCAGCATATCCCAGTCATTCCGTCCAACTGCCCCTGCATGCCAGGTCTCCACTCCACTGCGGGCAAGGGCTACTGACTGGTTCAATCCCTTTCCCCCACAAAACAACTGCAAATCATCTGAGGAAAGGGTCTCTCCCGGCTGGACAAAATGATTCATTTTGTATACATGGTCGACATTTAACGAACCAAATACAAGTGCTTTCATGAAGCCTCACTCTCCTTTCGACACCATATGGCAATCTCCCCAATCAGAGAAAGCGGCAGCGGCTTGTCGTAAGGCAGCTGTATCGCCCCCTTGCTGGTCTTATACTCCTGAAGCTTTTCAGCAAATGCCTCCACCGCCTCCGGTCCCGGGTACAGACCAATATGATGCCTGAAAGCGGCGAATTGTATCAGGTTGCGCTTCTTCCAGTAAGTAGGCATGCTCCAGGAGATCTTCTCCATAGCATCCGGTATGGCGGTTTTGATCGCTTCTCTTATCTGCTGCAGGTAAGGCCGCACCTGCTCCTCCTGCCGTTGGATGTAGTCCTCAATGGTTTTCGGCGGTTCCCCGCAATAGTGATCCTGGTTTGTGTGCTTGAATGTGC
>CANDZL010000141.1:0-4344 GCA_947425205.1 uncultured Hungatella sp.
CGTTCTCTAATCTGTTCAACGGACAGCCACACCTGGTTTGTCTCCGAACTGTATGTGAACCCATTGCCTACCTTCTTGCCTGTTGGCTCTGCCTTCATGCGGTCGTTAAAGACCATCTGGGGATAAACAATATAATGCTTCTCATACTCATAGGTAGTCGGGGAATCCTCCGATGTGACCATAACCTCATGCAGCTTTTCCCCTTCCCGAATGCCAATCTCCGACATTGTGCATCCCGGCAGCATTGCCTGCGCCAAATCGGTTATCTTAAATGAGGGGATCTTGCTGATAAAGGTCTCTCCCCCTTTGGCTTCCTTTAATGCCTTCAGTACCAGCTCCACTCCCTCTGGAAGGCTGATCCAGAATCTTGTCATTCTGTAATCCGTAATCGGAAGCTCATGTGCCCCGCTTTCAATAAGCCTGTTAAAATACGGGATGACCGATCCCCTGCTTCCTGCAACATTTCCGTATCTTACAACAGAGAAGCTTAAATCGGATGCACCTACATAGGAATTTGCCGCCACAAAAAGCTTGTCTGATACAAGCTTTGTCCCGCCATACAGATTGACTGGGTTGACTGCCTTATCCGTAGACAGCGCCACTACTTTTTTTACCCCGGAATCTAAGGCCGCCTCGATTACATTCATTGCCCCATGGATATTCGTCTTTATTGCTTCGTTGGGGTTGTACTCACAGCTTGGGACTTGTTTCAGCGCTGCCGCATGGATCACATAATCCACTCCGTTAAAGGCCCGCCTCATCCGTTCCAGATCCCGTACATCTCCGATGAAGAACCTTAGCCTGTCCTCATACTCCTTAAAATCATTTGACATATGGAACTGCTTGAATTCATCTCTGGAATAAATGATAACTTTTCGAGGGCTATATTTTGTTAGTATGTATCTTGTGAAACATTTCCCGAAAGATCCCGTTCCTCCCGTCACTAAAATGGTCTTCCCATCAATCATATCTCTATACATCGTCTTACTCCTCTGCTGGCCTTTTTACGATTCTGTCATTTTTCTGGGAAATCAGAAGCCCCTCGTTTCTGATAAAGCCCTGGTTTATTTTTCTGATCTCTGGATTGCGGTTTAAATACTCCAATATGTCGGAAGCATTAAAAACCTCTTTCCCTGCTTCTTTGAAGTGTTCATAAATATTCCTTATAAACAGGTAGTCCTCTGCCTCATCAATTGTCCACCGCTCGTCATGCAGGTTGCCTAATGTACACTGGTAGTCTTGAATGCGGAACAAGCCCCTGTTATTCTTTATGTACATGGTGACATGCTCCCTCTCTGACATAAGCTGCGCCTCATTCCAGGCGCGCTTTAAAATCTCAAAGCGCATGATCTCCAGATCCAGGCCGTCCGGCAACGTTTCTGAGAGGGCTGCCATATAGTCTGTTTCCGGATTTAGTTTTTCAATTGCATCATCTAATATTTCAGAGTCGAAAACCGGACAGTCTGCTGTGATCCTGACCACATATTCTGGCTGTGCCAGTTTCGCTGCCTGGTAGTATCTGTCCAGTACATCCAATGCATTTCCTGCAAAAACCCTGACACCCATCCCTGATACCATCTGGACTATAGGCAGATCTTCTTTGCAAAAAGTTGTTGCAACAATCACTTCATCAACATAACGGCTCCTTTTTACTCTTTCTACCACCCTTTCTAAAACCGTCTTCCCGCATAAGTCTTTTAAAACTTTTGACGGAAGCCTTGAAGAGCCGCATCTTGCCTGGATAATTGCCAAAAACTTCATTTTATTCATCCCCTATTTCCTGTTAAAATATTGAATCGTCTTTTTTAATACTGCCGCCTGCTCCTTTGCCTTCTCGCAGTCATAATAATTAGTTTTAAACTGCAAGAGCCTTGGCTGCAGAAACTCTGCATTGGCGCAGTGTACTTTACGATAGTCATATGCATCATAGATTCCCAGCTTTTCCCGGTTTAAAAACGCTTTGTCCCGAAACATGGGTTCCTGATAGGCCAGCTTCCATGCCGCATAGATTCCGTCTCCGCCAAATTCCTGATACTTATCCCTGAATTCATGCCATCCTATTTTTTCCGTATCCAGCCTTGCCACATAAGTCCAGAATGAATGCCGGTTTCCCTTTTTTATGTGTTGGGGATGCAGCCACTGGCATCCTTCCGCCGCTTCCTGATAGTATGCTGCTGCTTTGCACCTGGCTTCCACCAATTCATCCATTCTCTCCACTTGCCCAAGGGCAACCGCCGCGCATAAATCCGCCATCCGGTAATTCCATCCCAGGACTACATGCCTTTCATAATCCGGGCTTTGTATATCGTTCTTGGTGATCCTTCCTTTTTTACTATCGATCCCTGCATATCCCAGCCCCGAATATCTTCTCAGCTTATCCGCCAGCTCATCACTGTCTGTTATTACAATTCCCCCTTCTCCCGCTGTAAGGTGCTTGGAGCTCTGAAAGCTGTAGGAAGCCATGTGGCCAAATGTCCCAACAAGCTTTCCATCCTGATATGCCCCGTAGCACTCTGCGTTATCCTCGATTACACACAGATGGTTCTCTTTCGCCAATTCCATGATTTCATCCATCTCCGGTGCCAGACCATAAAGGGCAACGGTAATAATGGCCTTTGTCTTCCTGGTTAAGGCCTTCTTAATACTGGCTGCCGTGATTAGGAAGCTATCCCTGTCAACATCGGCAAATACAGGAACTGCATTGGCATGGAGTACTGCTATGGAAGTGCTGCTCATGGTAAGCGGCGGACAGATGACCTCATCTCCTGGCTGGACTCCGGCTGCCTCTAATGCCATATGCAGAGTAGCTGTGCCATTCACCATAGCCACGGCATGCTTAACCTGAAATGTTTCTGCAAAGGTTCTCTCTAGTTTCGTTACCATCTGATAGGTATTTGAAGATGAAAACTGACCACTTAAAACTTCCTGTATATATGCTTTTTCTCTTTCTCCTATTCTGTCCATTCCAGCCTTTCCATCCTCCCTGATTGTATTTCTTATTTTTCATTAAATAAGCTGTCAAAGTCTACTCTTTCGAATAGTTCCAGCTTTCCTCCTCGTGTTGCATTATATATTTTAATATTGTTCTCTTCTGCATAATTCTTTGCACATCTATACCCATTTAATACTCCTTCAAAATCAAATGTGTAGAATTCAAAATCTTCACCATAGCAGTGGTTGCTTTTATCTTTCAAATCATTAGAAAAACTAAAGTCACACCCAAGTAAATAGATTTCCTCTATTCCCATATAAACAGCCAATTGAATACATGCGTATACAACACTATATCCCGCATAAACTCTATCACTAAAATCAGAGCTAAACTTTATTTCATACGGTTTTTGAATCTGACGAAATCCATGGTAGGTTGAATCATGCTGCTTTTCCCAAAATCTTAAATAATTATCGCTGAAAAATTTCTCTGTATGTTTTAAATAATCTTCTGCCTTTTCCGCCTCTTCGTATAATCTGATCATCTCTCCATCCGAGATAACATAATAATCAGGCCTCCATGTAGTCCTATCTAAAAAATATATTATTCCATTCATACTAATTGCCAGTTCATTTCGTTTTTCCAACTTTTCCAAATCTTCTGTTTTTATACTTGGCCCTGTCGCAATAATAAAAGCCCTTTTTCCTTTATGGCGGTTCTTAAACTTTAACAGATCCTTTTTCCATGGTTGATATATGGTTTCATTAATTAATTTATAATCAATAATATCTATCTCTTCATTCCCTTCTACCACCAAGTCATCCGTCTTAATCAGAAAAGATTTTCTCATGTTGTTATTTTTGACAGGATCGTGTCTTATAATATTGGCTTCAATTAAACTATCCAGCATCTCTTGTTGGTCTTTATTATATGTTATAAAATCTGCCTTTATCTTATACTCCAACAAATAATTATATAGATAAACAGAAAACAAATTGATACCGCTTATATAGTAATTTGCGTTTTTGTCCAAATAACATTTATCTATAAACTGATTTGACTTTATTAACCCTAAAGCGGCCAGTGCTACTTTAGCTTCATTTAATATAAAATATTTCGTTTTCTGATGCTTCTCCAACTGCTTCACAATATTATGATACTTCATAGCTGTTATAACAATAAAAGCATCTTCAGATTCTTTCAGATAAGTATTAAAATCAATAATAGGGATATTTTGGTATGTTTTCATCGCTAATTTATCCGGATTTGAATCTATTATTGCAATGATATCCTCTGAATGTAATACATCAATTAAATTTTTTCCGTTTGTCCCTAATCCCCATATAATAAGTTTTATATTTTTGATCATTCTGATTTATCCTGCTTTACCTAAATTATTAGAAACATATATC
>CANDZL010000142.1:0-4329 GCA_947425205.1 uncultured Hungatella sp.
GCCTTACCTCGTGTCTCCGCGCCTGCTTCCGGTTTTATCTGGGCAGGGACTCCACCAACTAGGGCCTGGGGGCTACGATGGACATATCTCCTAATAGAATGTTATACAATTCTGGAAGTTCATCCAGGCTGGTGCTCCGCAGCATCTTTCCAAAGCCAGTCAGCCTCTCCTCATCTGGGAGCAGTTCCCCGTCTTCCCCCCGCCTGTCATTCATTGTGCGAAACTTATAGATCGTAAACACCTTCCCGTTTAAGCCTGGCCGCTTTTGCGCAAACAGAATCGGAGCGCCCAGCTTTGCTCTTACCAGCAGTGCTGTTGCTGCCATCACAGGACTGATCACAATCAAAGCCATTCCAGCGACGGCTGCATCCAAAGGACGCTTTATAAATGCCTCATAAACCCCATATGGGACATGTCCTTGTGTCTCTGCCGCTTGCTTCCTTACCCTTGTATACTCTTTATAGATTCTGGCTCCGATTCCTGTACCTACAAATATTGATAAAACAATCATCCATTTCCTTTTACTCAAACTACCTGCACTGCTCCTTCTAAGATTTTATTACGTTGTTTTATCTCCCAATACCACGTCTGATAATCCTCACTCCCCAAAGCACCTTCTGATCATGTCAATCACCTTTTCCTGCTCCCCACCGCTCATCTTAATATCACTTGGGAGGCATAAGCCTCTGGAGAACAGATCCCCTCCAACATCCACCGGCTTCCCATCCTCTCCCATCGCCCCGCCTGCTCTGTAAGCATTGGTTCTTCCTCTCCCATCCCCTTCTCTGGTGACAAATCCGTTGCCCCGGTACACAGGCTGCATGTGCATCGGCTTCCACAACGGCCTGCCCTCCGCCCCGAAGGCATTCAGTACTTCCAGGATTTCGGTCGGACAGCTTTTCCCGGTCTCTCTTACATACAGCCCTTCCCTCTCTCCTCTTACCTGCCTGCACATTGCCTCCGGTTCGATTATCATACAGCTTAGCCAAAAATTGGGCCGGCTGTTTTCCTGATCAAAAGGATTCATATTTACAGGCAATCCCCGCAGTCCTTCCCGATACCGCTCATAGATTGCCTTCTTCTTCTCAATATGTTCCTCCAGATGCCCTATCTGCCCTCTCACCACTCCGGCGATCACATTGCTCATCCGATAGTTGTACCCAAGTTCCTCATGTTGGTACCATGGGGCTGCCTCCCTGGACTGGGTGGACCACTTGCAGACTTTGTCGTTATCTTCTTTCCTGTCAGTCAAAATCATCCCTCCGGAACTTCCGGTGATGATCTTGTTGCCATTAAAACTAATGACCCCGCAGTCTCCAAAGCATCCTGTCTGCGCCCCCTTATATGATGCCCCCAACGATTCCGCCCCATCTTCAATGAGAAACGCCCCGTGGGCATCGCATATAGCTCTGATCTCATCGATCCTTGCAGGTGTGCCATAGAGATGGGCTAAAACCACCAACCTCACATCAGGATATCGGCGAAATGCCATCTGAAGCGCTTCCGGTGACATGTTCCATGTCTCATACTCTGTATCGATGAACACCGGCTCCCCGCCCTCATACACAACCGGATTCACTGTGGCGGCAAAGGTCATATCCGAACAGAACACCCGCATCCCCTTCAAGGCTCCTCCTATTCTCATGCCAAGAGGCGTGGTGATGCCGCTGCTGCTTCCATACAATCGGCCTGCTGCCAGCTTCACCGCCATATGCAATGCCGCTGTCCCACTGCTTAAGCCTACGGCATACCTTACGCCCTCCTTCTCCGCCACCAGCCTCTCCAGTTCATTGATATTCTCCCCAACGGTTGTCACCCAGCCAGAATCAAAGGCTTCCTTTATATATTTCAACTCTTCTCCGTGCATCGTAGGCGATGCCAGAGGAACCCTTGTTTCCAATGGTGTTATATCCTTAAAACGTGAATCCGTTTTAAAATCGTACATGCTTTTTATCCCTTCATTGTTCCTTTGTTTCTTCATCCTGTTTTACATATTGGTTTTCAGCCCTTAACCTTTATGTCGTCTGTACATCTGGATTGGATCCTGTCAAGTGCCCCGGCACGCCGGCCTGCCAGCTTAACACTTAGAGCAGGCTTCGCCACCCCAGCGCAATTTGCATGCCCTGGCTGGTCAAAGCCTATGTCCGCCATTTCCTGCACAGCGCGCGAAGCGTCTTTTACAGTTCATGGCTTTTGTTTCGATCGTTCATTTTCAAAAACCTCTCTATTGCCTCTTTACAATCCCAAGCCCCACCGTGACTTCCACATTTCTTCCCATTAACGGCACTTCCAGTACCACCAGCCGTTTATGTCGCAGCACCTTCTTGACGGTTCCCCTGTAGTCTTTCAAAGCACCGGACATAACTACCAGACTTTCCCCTTCCATATATCCTTCCGAGTATCTCACAATGTGGTCTTTTCCGCCTAACTCCCGAAGATATTCTTCCTCTTCCCTGTAGATCGGTGTCATCTCCTCCCCAGTGCGCAGCACTTTGGCCATACCGTCTATCCGCTTCAGGCGCATATGGAAATCCTCAATGTCTTCTGTCTCCACAAACACATAGCCCGGAAATAAACGGCTGGTGATTCTTGTCCACTTCTCCTGAATCTTGGTCATCCGCTCCGCCATCATAACGAATACATCCTCGCCTGGCTCCTTAACCGTCTTTTGGCACTGCCCGCAGATTTCCCCCTCCAGTCCTGTTAAAACCTGGATTACGTACCACACCCTCTTCTGTCATCCCTTTCAATATCAATTCCCAGATACAGAATCCTCTTCTTCCCCATAACCTTTGCTTCAATTTCTGCAATCCGCTTATGAAGATTGACTCTTCTCACCCGGTCTTCCATGTGCGTAAGAGGTCCGGATAAGTAGTGAATCGTTCCATCTGCCCCAATCCTCACCCTGGAAATGTCAATTCTACCGTTTCGATCTGCAATCTGCTCCATTAGATCCGATTCGTGTTCTTCCAGCGTAGACACGCAGTCCTCATCGCTAAACAAAAGTCTGGGCTTCGGCACTTTCTTAAGCTCCCTGTACACCATATCTGGCTGATCCGTGTCAATAAACACATACCCGGGAAATAAATCCTCATATACGGTCCGCCACTGCCCCTCATACTTCTTCCTTCTGCCCCTGATCAGGTGGAAACACCGTGCATTCAGACTTTCTGGAAGCAGACCAGCGACCAAATTTTCTGTATGCCCCTCACTTCCCTCCCTTACATGTACAACACACCACATCTTGTATTCACTCCAATCTAAGGCGCTCTCTGTTGTTATCTACACTTCTTACACAGCATGTGCTCTGTCTGTAAAACCAGCTTTTTCTCTGTAACTTTGCATCCTCCAGAACAGGTTTTTCAGCCTGTCCGTGGGGAAAAAACCATAGGTTTTTCCCCGAAAAACTATTGCAAATTTTTTCGTGGTGTGCTATCCTATAGTCGTTAAATTGGAACAAAAAAAGAGCAAATTAAAGTAATTTGCCCGTATTTGTAACACATTTATAAGTTTTTTGAGATAAATTCTGTAAATTTTATCTGATATCCAGATGATCCGAGTGTGGGGAAAAACCTATGGGTTTTTCCCCACTATCGTCTATTTTTCCTAATTCTTCTATGAAATGGCAGGAATTCTCTTTACAAACAGAAAGTGAAGAGTTAAAATCAAATCAGAACATATGTTTTGAAATCAGATGGAGTTGATTCTATGTCAAATATGATAACTGAACTTAATGGATTTATTGGCACTGCCATAACCTATTTGAATTTATATTTTAAAAAGAGCATAGGAAAACAAGAAATTGAATTAGAGGATGTTTATCCATATATACATATAGAATCTTCTATAGAAGTTACGGCATTTACAGAAAAAAGTATGTCTGATTACTTAGGTGTACTATATGAGTCACAGGTTCCGAATAAGATAAAGAAAGATTTAGGACAGTTCTATACAAGAGAAGATGCTGTCATCGAAATGATAGTTGATTCAATTGATGTACTTTCTGGTAAAATTTTAGAACCATCCTGTGGTTCTGGTCTTTTTCTTGTAAAAATAATAACCGAACTGCAAAATAAGAATAAACGCGCAGAGGAAATAATAGATTATATATGTTGCAACATACATGGTAATGATAGCGATGAAAATGCCGTCATAATTACAGAACTAAATATACTAGCCTTATTGATGCCCTTGATTGTTTGCGCAAAAAAAGAGAATCCGAATTATGTAATGTAACCATTGACTATACCATGTGAAGATTGTACAAAACGAAAGATATTCAAGCAAATATATTCTGTAATTGTCGGAAATCCCCCTTTTATCACAATG
>CANDZL010000143.1:0-4264 GCA_947425205.1 uncultured Hungatella sp.
GCACAGGTTAAAATGTTTTAATGGTTACACTTTTTCAACTAAAAGGTTATTACAGAAATAAAAGGTTATAGTAATTGTAAAATTTTATTACAACTATAGGTTTCACTAGAATGAAATCAGTCAATTCCTATTTTTTTCGATATTTTCCTTCTATTTTTAAAACATAAATCATCATAATTAAAATAGTTTCCAACATTACTCCTACACAAGATACTAAAATCCAAACTCTGTTTCCGACAAGCATAGGAAGTCCTAGAATCATTAGTCCAACTCCATAGGCGCACCACAATTTTCCCATAGCCCTATTATAAGATGGGATATCTTCTATGGGTGCCGTTTCGGCGTTAGCCCAGAAACCAGAAGGTTCTTTTGATTTGAAGCATTTTAAGCCAATTCCAATAAATAAAGCTCCTGCAGCCAACCATAAGATAAAGCCAATAACCCATCCAGTTGTCATTCAAGATACACTCCTCTCCTATAAGCCAATGCACCCGATATGCGGGGCATATTATGCTTTGCTCTGTTTTTGACAGTTCCTTTTTGACAGGTATCAATGTACCCAACAAAGGTGATTATATCAGTTTTTCATCTCAGAATCAATCTGCGAATCGGAACTCCTTATATGGTTTTTCTATTTCGACATTTTTCTCCTCTCCTCTTCTTCCCTCTTGCTATTCATTTCCTAAAACTATATAATAGTCAGGAATATATTTTACATAGGAGGTTTTAACCATGAGCACTCACATTACTTCAGAACATTTAAGTGAATATAGCAAGAATTTTCGTTCTGACCGGGCAAGCCGTGTAGCCAGCGATGCAGTCACATCCGGAGGTCTGCTTAACAGCTGCAAAAATCCATCTGTCATTGGAGCCATGAATCATGAGTTTTCCCTTACCTTGGAACAAGGGGATATAACGAACCAAAAACAAAGCGGCCGCTGCTGGTTGTTTGCTGCCACCAATGTGATGCGTTCCAGAATCATCGAGACGTTTCACTTAAAAACCTTTGAATTGTCTCAAAGTTATCTGTTGTTTTGGGATAAACTGGAGAAATCCAATTGGTTTTTAGAGAATATATTAGATACATTGGAAGAACCTGTGGGAAGCCGTATCCTGTGCCATCTTTTGGAGGCTCCCAACAATGATGGCGGCCAATGGGATATGATGGCCAACCTGGTAGCAAAATATGGCGTAGTCCCCAAATACAGCATGCCAGAGTCAGCTGTGTCAAGTGGTACCAGAGAGATGAATCGGGTCATGACAGAACTTCTGAGAAATGATGCCTGCATCCTCCGCAGTGCTGCAAAAGCCGGAAACGATCGTCAGAAACTGGAAAACATGAAAGTACAGATGTTGAAAGACATTTATCGCATGCTCTGTATCTGTCTGGGCGAGCCGCCAAAGACCGTGGATATGGAAGCCAGGGATAAGGATGGGACATTCATTCAGGAAACAGGCCTGACCCCATTAGAGTTTTATAAGCGCTATGTGAATATGGACTTAAACGATTACATAAGCCTGATTCATGCTCCTACTACAGATAAACCATTCTACCACAGATACACAGTAAGTATGCTTGGCAATGTAAAGGAAGGAAAGCCCATCTGCTATCTGAACCTTCCCATCGAAGAGCTGAAAGCTGCTGCCATCGCCCAGCTAAAAGCCGGTGAGCCAGTATGGTTTGGCTGCGATATGGGCCCTCATATCTGCCGTAATCTTGGAATTATGGACACAAAGATTTATGATTTCAACGATTTTCTTCAGGTAGACTTTCCAATGGATAAAGCCCAGAGACTGGATTATGGACAAAGCCGGATGACTCATGCCATGGTATTCCAGGGAGTGAACCTGGATAAAGACGGGCACCCCAACCGCTGGCGGGTAGAGAACAGCTGGGGAGAAGAACCAGGCAAAAAAGGGTATTTTATCATGAGTGATGAATGGTTTTCGGAATATATGTATCAGGTAGTCATTAATAAAAAATACCTGACGGAAGAACAGCTGGATATTCTGAATACAGAGACTATTGTTTTAAATCCATGGGATCCTATGGGGTCACTGGCTTAAGATAAAAAGAGGTTGTTTCTGCATTTTGCAACAGACAACCTCTTTCCCTATTCTGCAAATTAAATTTATTCCAACTCTGACGCATCCATAAGCTTTCCGTCCATCCAGATCCTTTCCAGATCGTAGAACAGCCTGTCTTCCCTGCAGAATGCATGGACGATAATATCACCATAATCCATCAGGATCCATCCGCCTGTACGGTATCCTTCAATCTGTTTACACGGATAGCCAGCCTTTCCCAAGGTCTCTTCCACGCTGTCCACCATGGCTTGAACCTGATTCACATTAGAGCCATCTGCAATAATGAAATAATCAGCCATAACGGACACCTGTCGGATATCAATGATTTTGATATTCCCGCCTTTTTTGTCCTCCAAAGCTGCTTTCGCCAGCTTTACCATCTCCAATGATTGTTCCATGGTAATGGTTCCTCCTTTCCTTTCTCTATAATCAATAATTTCCCTTACCAGGCGAACTGCCTTATCTCCTCAGGGAATCATAATATTCAAAGGTTTCCCTGGTGGCAGGATCCACAAAACAGCCACGACGTTCCAGGTATGCCAGTGTTCCCTTTAAAATCTGATACAGTGCCTCATCCAGATCCTCAAACGCCAGCTTCCGCATCTGGGGCAAATTCTCAGCCTTGTCTCTCCGAACCTCAATGTAATCAGCAATATATAAGATCTTGTCCAAGGTCCCCATCTCCGGCTTTCCTGTGGTATGGCAGGCAATCGCGCTTAAGATCTCCGGCTCTGTCACATGGTAGCGGTCACAGGCCAGCCAGGCACCGTATTTGGCATGGAGAACCGCAGGGGCCATCTTTTCCTCCTCGGTGATTGCTATATTATGCTTTTCGCATCGCCGGATGATCTCTTCGTCCTCATAGCATTTTGCACAGTCATGCATCAGGCCTGCCAGTTCCGCCTTGTCCAAAGGATACTCATAGCGCATAGCCAGACAGACACAGGTATACGAAACACTTAGCGAATGTTCATATCGGGATTTGTTTAGTTTGCGTTTCAATTTCTCACGCAATTCCAGTATTTCTGGCTTCATGGGACACCTCCTGATATAAATGATGGCTTACAATATACTCTTCTACCCGTCTCGGAACAAATTCAGAGATAGATTCTCCCTGGCTTACCATCCGGCGCAACTCCTCAGAGGAGACGCGAAGCTCCCCGCAGTGCAGCTTCTTAATGTCACAGGAATATCTCTCTGTCAGATAATCAATCTGCTGATCTACTGTCCGATGTTCTCTGGGGTATTCCCGTTCGGCCGCCAAGATCCTTACAGAAGACAGAACCTGCTCCGGATGATACCAATTCTCGATCTCATACAGGGACTCCGCTCCGAGGATAAAGGATAACACATGCTCCGGGTATGTTTCCCTCCAAGGTGTAAACGTCTGGGCTGTGGAGGTATTGCCTTCTCTGGAAGTCTCAAATTCTGACAGAAAAAACTGCTCCCTTCCTTCAATCGCCAAGCGCACCATGTCGCAGCGGGAATCTGCTGCTGTTATGACATGATTCTTTTTATGAGGCGGCTGCCCGGAGGGCATATACCAAATAGAATCAAGGCTATACTCTGTATATGCCTGAATTCCAAGGAGAAGATGCCCATTGTGGATAGGGTCAAAGGTTCCGCCTACGATTCCAATATTTGCCATGACAGAAATGCTCCTATTTAAAAATCAAATGCTGCACTGTCGGAAATTACCTTTCTGACTTTACGTTCTATGGCAGCTTGATCTTTCTTTTTTTCTCATCTTTGGCCTCTTTATATAAAACGATCTTCTTGCCAATGACCTGCACCACCTGAGAATGGGTGCGTTCTGCCAGCATCTGTGCCATATCACTACCGTCATCCAGACAGTTTTTTAACACACTGATCTTGATCAGTTCCCGCGCTTCCAACGCCTCTGATACGGCGGCAGTAAGCTCTGGGGTGACGCTGGATTTTCCGATCTGAATGACCGGATCCAGATTCATAGCAAGTCCTTTTAGATAGGCCCGCTGTTTTGTAGTCATAGTTCTCCCTTTCTACTTGTAATAATCAAAGGCAAACCCGTACATCCGAACCGTGTCGCCCTCTTCGATGCCAGCCTTCTCCAAATCCTCCAGAATACCAGATGTCTTCAGGAAATTCTGGAAGAATAAAAATCCTTTCTCTGATTCCAGGTTGGTGTACCCCAGCC
>CANDZL010000144.1:0-4080 GCA_947425205.1 uncultured Hungatella sp.
CTTCTCTTCTGCCTGCTTTTCCTCTGCCTTTTTCTCCACTTTTTGCTTCTCCGCTACCTGTTCCTCCGCTTCCTGCTTCTCTGCTGCTTGTTTCTCCACTGCCGTTTTCTTGCTTCCTGTTTCTTTGTTATTAGTCTTTTCTCTTCCGCATCCTTGCTTTCTATTTCTCCATTATCTGTTTCCCCCACTCTTCGTATCTCTCTTTCATCCTCTATTTCAGCCAATCATCCTTTTTCGCCATAAGAAGCGCTTTGAAGATCTCGATATCCTCTGTCGTGGTAATTT
Organism: uncultured Hungatella sp.; assembly: GCA_947425205.1. Taxonomy (GTDB): domain Bacteria; phylum Bacillota; class Clostridia; order Lachnospirales; family Lachnospiraceae; genus UBA3402. The sequence goes on from CANDZL010000144.1 coordinate 286, forward strand.
TTATATTTTTTTCAGAACCTGGGCAGAAATGAACCTCTTCCCCCAGTTCCACCATCAGAGTACAGGAAGCGGTAGAGTTGCGGATTCCCCGTTTCCCTGCCTCTTCATGAGCCCACAATAATTTCCCTAAAGGGAATCCCTGGGGTGTCTGAGTCCTTGCCAGGGTCTCCCTGGAAATCAACGCGGAAGAACTGTTTAAACTTTCGCTTCGCAGCAGCATGGCTTCCGCACATGGGATAACGGTAATGGCTGAGCCATGAAGCCTGCACTCTGCGATACAATTGGATATGATTTCCTGGGATACATTAGGCCGGATGGCATCATGGATCAGCACCAAATCTGTTTTAGAACAGTGTCTTTCCAATTCTGTAATCCCGTTATGTATTGATTCCTGGCCATTTTCCCCGCCTGCAACGATCCATTTTAACTTCGTAATATTAAACTGATGGGCATATGCCTTTAACATCTCCTGCCATCCGTCAATGCATACCACTAAGATAGCGTCAATCTCTGGGTGTTTTTGAAAGGCCTGCATGGTATAGACAATCACCGGCTTATCGTGAATATTTAAAAATTGCTTCGGTATATCCTGATTTGTACGGATGCCTTTACCGCCTGCAATCAGCATTCCTATGTTCATCGTTCCCTCCGTTGTCGTGATAATGTATTCCCAAATCAAGTATTAAAAATTCCAGTAAGTACATAGGTCAAAAAGCCGCAGCGTAATACCACTACGTCTGCACACTCCAAAAACCATTCTGTATGTTTGATTCAGCTATTTGCTGAATGATACACAAAAATGTTTTTTAAACATTCACACAACATCTAACATTGTACCGCAACATTACAATATGTAGAAATTCTCTTCAATATCTGTCCCATCTATATAGTCACAAATCCCTAATTTTTCCAGAGTCTCTGTCATTTGCTGATACATTCCGCTTCCACGTATCACAGCAATTACAACCAATGCTTTCGGATAGCGGCTGCAGGCTTCTTCTATCAGCAGAAGTTCTTTTCCAGCCATCACCCTCCCAGAAGGCTCCCTGGATACAGCAAAACAACATATCCTGCCATAGTATCCTTCGTTATATAACCCTCGAAATACAATATCCCCTCGCCGTCCGGCTCCATAGATGATGATTCCATCTGCCTGCTCCAGCCGTCCTCTGATTTCCTGTTTCTTATGTATAACTTTCTCGCACACTACATCTGGCCTGGTCACAAGTTCATGAAACCAATTTTCCAGATAGGTATTACCCTTTATAAATCCCTTATAAACTGCAAAGTCCTTTATGATCTGGTTACAGAAAAACCGTTTCTGATCATCTGCAATACGGAAAAAGGTTCCTCTGTGCCGGAACATTTTATAATAATAGCAATAAGAAAGGAGTTCATACTCTTTCTTCTCTTGTAAGCGCCTCGCCAAGAATTCATATTCCTCCGCCATGGCCATCATTTTACTTTTACTCTTCACCGAGGCTTCGGGATTGTCCTGGCGATACCAGTAAAATGCCTGGCTTAGCCATTTGGCGCTCTTACAGTATAAAAGCGTCTGCATCCAGAAACCATTATCCTGATAAGAGGCACCAGGGCTTTCATGAAAACGGATGTTATGGTCTAGTAAAAACTGTCTTTTATAGATCCCTGTCCATATGTTCATGAAAAAATCAAAGAATAGATTTCTGTCATCATCCCCCAGTACACGGTCATAGAATTCGTCCAGCCATTGTGAATGAACCCTTCTAAAATATTCTGCGCCTTCTATCCAGTATATGGCATCCGACTTTACCAAATCTAAGTCATCCTGTACAGCCGATGCATACAGCGTTTCATACATCCCAGGCATTATTATGTCATCGCTTTCCACAATACCGATATACTTCCCTGATGCTGCCTCCAAACCTGTATTCATAGCAGCGCCATATCCCGCATTTACCTGGTGCAACACTTTGACGCGTCTGTCCTGAGCGACGTATTGATCTAAAATTTCACCGCTGCCGTCTGTAGAACCATCATTTACACAGATAATTTCTATATCCTCAAGTGTCTGGACAAGTACACTTTCCAAACATTTCGAAAGATATTTTTCTACATTATAAACAGGTATGATTATTGAAACCTTTGGCATCCGTCTGCTCCTTTTTCCATGATTTTTCATAGCCAGTATGCTTCCATACCATGGTGTGAAACTCTTTTATCTTCATCCGGGAGCCGCACCCAGCCTTTTCCATATAGATTATCCAAATACTCCTGATATCCCCCAGGGACATTTATCTCAATATCTTCGAACGGCATCCTCAACGTTGTATTGTAGACCTGTCTTGTAGTACAATCCCTTTCCCTATATCCTGTTGACAAAACCCCTACATAATCAGACGAATCAAAATCGTACATCTCTAAAAATTTTCTTTGATCCGGATACCACTTATTATATACGTCGAGGCTTCCATTCTTTGCATAAAAATCTTCCCAAATCTCATACTCCAGTTCATAATATTGTTTAAAAAAACTCATCTTTTTTCTTTTCTCAGCAGGTAGTCCAATCAGCGGAAAAATATCAATGGCGACCGGGTGGATTGTTCTGATAATCTGCCCATCCTCCCTGGCTATTGTACGATTATCTCCCAGCTTTGCAAAAAAATTATAGTAGTCTTTTCTGTCAACCTTATCAGGAGACATTAAACGATACCGTTCATTGGGCACAAATTCTTCCATAAATCTTAAATAATCCTTCCATGGCATAAAAACATCAATATCATCATCCCATGGAATAAATCCCTTATGGCGTATGGTTCCAAGAAGCGTCCCGCCACATACCCAATATCTTATCCCTTTCTCCATGCAAAATTTGTCCAGATAGTTAAGAATATCTTTTTCTATGTTTTGTATCTCTTGCAGGCCTATCTCTTTTTTCCCCTGCACCTCTTTCTCAAAATCGTTTTGTCCCCAGTCATATACTTGAAAAAAACGAATACCCTTTTTGTAGCATAATTCCTCTATCTTTGTTTCCGGACAAATTTTTTCTGCGCTTATGATAATCGCTTCTTTATCGAAAGGCACCAGCCTTTCCTTTATATCGCATATTCTGATCAGATCTCGTGAATCGTTAAGGTAACGTGCTCTTGCTGCTTTCTGGCTCCTTTGATGAGACATAATCAATTCTGGATCATCTGAAACATAACTGTCCACATAAAACCCGTAATTATCCAAAATGGTACGTATCCCAAATGAAAACGCATTCAAACCATATAATATGATTTTTTTGTCTTGTGTAATGATATGCTCGTCTATCAGCTGCTTTATTTCCACCCCTATTTTTTGGATAATGCTTTCAATATAGTAATGTTTCATAATGTCTCCTATTTTCTCGCTGAAAGGATTTGAATTCTGCGGATTATCTAAGGCATACGTCAAAAATGTTAACGAGTTCTGGATTTCCACTTATATTCAACTCAAAATCATCATGAACTGCATCCATGACAGTTACAATTACTTTCTTCACACTGCTTTCCACTTTATCCGGTCTTATTATCGGAGTTTCTTCCGTCCCTGTCTTCTCCCGGTCTATGTAATATTCGAAAGACAACCCTCGACTGCGCAACAGCTCTCCCAGCATTCTGCCAACCATTCCTGCACCATAAATCGCAAATCTCTCATGCTTAAAATCAATCCTTTTTTCAAGACAATGTATAATTTTGTCTGAATCCATAAATTGATTTATCAATTTGTTAACTAACCTGTATGCCCTGTTACTTTTTGTCATCTCATATAAAAGATCAAATTCCAACTCTG
>CANDZL010000145.1:0-3914 GCA_947425205.1 uncultured Hungatella sp.
TCAGCGATGAAGCAGAATGATTAAGTAGGAGGGCGGTATCTTATGAATAAGTTTGAAAGCAAATATTTTAATACTGCCCTTTGTATGAACGAAGCGCTTATTTCTTTGCTCAAAATAAAAGATTTGGAGTATATCACTATAAAAGAAATTTGTGAAAAAGCAGGAGTAAACAGGTCAACATTTTATCTGCATTATGAAACAGTTACAGATTTAGTGAATGAAACAGTCAAAACAGTCAATGAACGGTTCCTTTTATGTTTCAAAGACAGTGACAAATTTGAGGGTGAAATACAAGATACAAACTTAGATAATCTTATTCTTATTAAGCAAGATTATCTATTGCCATACCTACTGTTTGTATGCGAAAACAAAGACGTTTACCGTGTAGCATTTAGAAATCCAAATGAAATGCAGACTAATATCAGATATGGATATGTAAAGAGATATATTATTGAGCCTATATTAAAAAGATTTGGGATTCCTAATGCTTACTGGAAATATTATATTGCGTACTATATAGAGGGAACAATGGCAATCATCAAGGAATGGCTTAACAATGATTGTCAGGATTCCATTGAAACAATAGCTACTGTTATTGAAGAATGTATAAGACCTTTTAAAGGAGCATCCGGGGAATTGGATAGTGAAAAATACTCTACTTGAAAAAGTACTATCGCTTATGAAAAAACGGAAAACAGACTATGGTTTCAACACTATGGTAAGTTCCTTTATATCTTTTAGTTTTACATGATTATTTCGCGCTAGCGGATCTGGAGCGGAACTACGTTCCGTTCCACTGATTTTCCTTAGCGAACCACCGGTTCTCCTTTGGGATCCATCACGCAGGGTTATTTCCTGGGTTTTGCAAAATACTCTCTCATGTTCATGCTGCCTGTTTCTATCCAATAAGTAGTATGTGCATAGCGGTCCACTATGGCCCTGCAAGTCCGCCTGCGGGAAGCGCAGTTTTGCAGACCTTATGAGCCTCTGGATCTTTGCGTTGTACTTTTCTTGATAAACATAATCCACCAGCCGCTGCATCCTGTTGTCAAAGGGCAGCCCCAGTGTGGCTGGCTCAGCCTGCTGTGCCTCCAGCCTGGAGATGATTTCGCCAAGGTTCATTTCGCGCAGTTTGGCCTGCTTTCATCATTGATCATTCCAGCTACCTCCATAGTAATCGCTGCCATGCAGGTACCCCATGGGTGTTTTTGCCCTGTCGGAGGCTTTCTTCTGTTCCATGTAGATTTCATCTTGATTGGCGGCCAGTATGGAGCTAAGATGGTGGTAACGGGGCTTCTTCCCATTGGTGACTGCGAATTCACAGGCGGCTTCCAGGCGCGCTTCGGAGTACTTGTTGCTCAACCGCAGAACAGCCAGGGCAGGATTGTACCCCTGTTCTTTTATGGATACGCCCTCGAAGATCCGGCCAACCACTTCTGCCGTATATTTCCCGATAGCGCCTACCCTCCCGTTTCTGGAAGCTGTTGCGGTTAAAGGCCTCGAGTTTCCGCAATACAGCAGCCTTCAACTCCTCAAAGGAGCGGAACATTTCATTCCTGAGCCTGGCGATAACTGCTGTCGCAACCTTGCCGACGCTCCCCTCCACAGATGCTTTTTGTTTGGGCTTGCGGATTCTGGCAGGCATGATGGCTGTCTGGTAATGGCTGCCAAGGGCTTCATAATCAGCCGTCAGGACGATCTCCCCTTCCCTGGGATGGGACACAACGCCTGTCTTCAGGTTGTCGCAGATGAGGCGCGTGGCCACACCTCCAAAGTACTGGTACATATGGGCATGGATGCGGATGAAGGAATCCATCTTCATGTACCGGCAGGGCTCTACATAGGAATACTGGCTGTATGGCAGGGTCGCCATGAACACATAGACTTTCACGGCTTCCCCTGTTGCTGTTGCCGTATCCGCATATTCCATCACCGGGTCTGCTCAGTCCACTTCGACTGCATCTCCCTGTTTATGTTCCAGATGGTTTGTCAGCTTGTTCACAATGGTATAGTCACTGTATCCTTTGCAGTATTTCGTGTATCCCATGGGGATGCTGCCGGCCGCCCTGCACTGATCCTGGTATTCCTGCCAGAAGAGCTTCAGGGTGACACTCACCCGTTTCAGTTCCTGATGCACATATCCGTAATCGGGCCGGGCATACATGGATTCCTACACGAACTTGTCAGGATAGAACATGCGGTAAACCGAGTCTTCATCCATGTCTCTGACATCCTCATAGGAGATGCCATTTTCATCTGCTTTGTGAAATACATCACCAACAGAGTTAACAGAAATGTGTCTTGTCCGGGCAATGGCATTTCTTCCCATTACATTGCCCCGAAGCTCCAGTATGAGCTGCACATTGATTTTTGGGGCCATAAATTTTTGATTGGAGCTATTCGTGTGAAAGGTGGAGCTATTCTGAATACTGGTTATAATCTGGATCCCCTCACCTGACTGGTGGATCTCAAATGAATATCGATGGTTCTCTCAGAGCGAAATATTCAGATGGCTGATATCAATATACTTTTTATAATCTCCAATATTCCAGACCACTGTCTTTTAATTCTTCAATGCTAAATATACCTTTCACATCAATCAAAACTTTCTCTTGGTCACCGTTATCCTCACTGTACAATTCTTTCATATGGTTAAGCCCCAACGCTCTAAACTTGTCATGCGCAACAGCAATAATCACACAGTCTGCATCATGAATATCATCTAATCGCATCAATTTTATGCCATATTCCTGTTTTGCTTCAGATTCACTTGCCCATGGATCTACAACCTCAACAGAGATACCATATTGATTCAGCTGTCTGATGATATCACAAACCTTACTGTTTCTTATATCCGGACAATTTTCTTTAAATGTCAAGCCAAGAATGACCACTTTGCTTTTCTTAGGCGACTGTCCTGCCTCAATCATCTTTTTAATTGCTGCATTCGCAATATATGCTCCCATCCCATCATTTACAATACGTCCATTTAAAATAATCTGACTATGATACCCCAGCTTCTCCGCCTCGTATGTAAAATAGTAAGGATCAACCCCTATACAATGCCCTCCGACCAAACCAGGCCGAAAGCCAAGCGCATTCCATTTTGTGTTCATCCCATCCACAACCTCATTGGTATCGATACCCATACGGTCAAATACCATTGCCAGTTCATTCATAAAAGCAATATTAATATCCCGTTGGGAATTTTCCACTACTTTTATAGCTTCTGCTGTTTTAATCGAACTAACCGGATATGTACCCACTTCAATCACCAAATCATATATTTGTTTTATTTCATTAAGGCTCATTTCATCCATGCCGGAAACAATCTTATGTATATTTGTTAGTGTATGAATTTTGTCGCCAGGATTAATTCTCTCCGGACTATATCCGACTTTGAAATCTATGCCGCACCTCAAATCAGATTCCTTTTCGAGTATAGGAATACATATATCCTCTGTTACCCCCGGATATACGGTAGACTCAAAAACAACAATGGAACCTTTTGACAGATTCCTTCCCACGATCGTTGATGCCTTTTCTACCGGTGATAAATCCGGGGTATGATCCATGTTAACCGGTGTGGGAACCGCCACAATTATAAAATGCGCCTTTTGCAAATCCGTCTCATCATATGTGAACTGAACCTGTGTAGATCTTATAGCATCATCTCCTACTTCTTTTGTAGGATCCATTCCCGAACGATATAACTCTATCTTCTTTTGATTAACATCAAATCCAATTGTAAGAATGCCCCTTTTTGCAAAAGCTACCGCTATCGGCATTCCCACATACCCCAATCCTACTACCGCCAAAGACGTCTTCTTATCAATAAGTTCTTCATAAATACTTAAACCAGAAAATGGATATAACCTATTCATATCAATTTGTACTCCTTTCGATTCTTCAAG
>CANDZL010000146.1:0-3805 GCA_947425205.1 uncultured Hungatella sp.
TTAAGGAGGGAAGTAACGTGCCACGTAAAGGACATACTCAGAAAAGAGACGTATTGGCAGACCCGATCTACAACAATAAGGTTGTAACCAAGTTGATCAATAATATCATGCTGGATGGAAAAAAGGGTGTTGCCCAGAAGATCGTTTACGGCGCATTTGAACGTGTCGCAGAGAAGACCGGCAAGGACGCTGTAGAAGTTTTTGAAGAAGCAATGAACAATATTATGCCTGTATTGGAAGTTAAGGCAAAACGTATCGGCGGTGCTACGTATCAGGTACCAATCGAGGTGAAGCCGGAGAGACGTCAGGCATTGGCACTTCGCTGGCTTACTATGTTTTCCCGCAAGAGAGGCGAGAAGACACAGAAAGAAAGGCTGGCCAACGAAATCATGGATGCAGCGAATAATACCGGAGCTTCTGTAAAGAGAAAAGAAGATATGCACAAGATGGCAGAGGCAAACAAGGCATTTGCGCATTACAGATTCTAGTTAGGAGGAACCACAATTGGCTGGAAGAGAATATCCGTTGGAGAGGACCAGGAATATCGGGATTATGGCTCATATCGATGCTGGTAAGACTACCACTACGGAGCGTATCCTGTATTATACTGGCGTAAACTACAAAATCGGTGACACTCATGAAGGTACTGCTACCATGGACTGGATGGAGCAGGAGCAGGAAAGAGGTATCACCATCACTTCAGCCGCTACCACCTGTCACTGGACTCTGCAGGAAAACTGCAAGCCTAAGGCTGGCGCTCTGGAGCATCGTATCAACATTATCGACACTCCAGGCCACGTTGACTTTACGGTAGAGGTAGAGCGTTCCCTCCGCGTGCTGGACGGCGCTGTGGGCGTTTTCTGTGCAAAGGGCGGTGTGGAGCCCCAGTCCGAGAATGTATGGCGTCAGGCTGACACCTACAATGTACCCCGTATGGCATTCATCAACAAGATGGATATCCTGGGTGCAAATTTCTATGGCACCGTAGAGCAGATCAAGACTCGTTTGGGCAAGAATGCGATCTGCCTGCAGCTGCCTATCGGCAAGGAAGATGAATTCAAGGGAATCATCGACCTGTTTGAGATGAAAGCATATATTTACAATGATGATAAGGGTGACGACATTTCTGTTGTGGACGTCCCTGAGGATATGGCAGACGATGCAGAACTTTACCGTACAGAACTGGTGGAGAAGATCTGTGAGCTGGATGACGACCTGATGATGCAGTACCTGGAAGGCGAAGAGCCATCTGTTGAGGAACTGAAGAAGGTTTTGAGAAAAGCTACTTGCGAGTGCAAGGCGATTCCGGTTTGCTGTGGTACTGCGTACCGCAACAAAGGTGTTCAGAAGCTTCTGGATGCCATCATTGAGTTTATGCCCTCTCCTCTTGATATCCCGTCTATTAAAGGCGTTGACCTGGACGGCAATGAGACCGAGAGACATTCCTCAGATGAAGAGCCCTTCTCCGCTCTGGCATTCAAGATCATGACGGATCCATTCGTGGGTAAGCTGGCGTTCTTCCGTGTGTATTCCGGTACCATAAACTCTGGTTCTTATGTACTGAATGCCACCAAAGGAAAGAAAGAGCGTGTTGGCCGTATCCTTCAGATGCACGCCAACAAGAGGCAGGAGCTTGATAAGGTATATTCCGGCGACATCGCTGCAGCTGTTGGCTTCAAGGCTACTGGTACAGGTGATACCATCTGCGATGAGCAGCATCCTGTAATCCTGGAATCCATGGAATTCCCGGAGCCGGTTATCGATATTGCAATCGAACCCAAGACCAAAGCAGGCCAGGGCAAGATGGGCGAGGCATTGGCAAAGCTGGCAGAGGAGGATCCTACCTTCCGTGCATCCACCAACCCAGAGACTGGTCAGACCATCATCTCCGGTATGGGCGAGCTGCATCTGGAGATCATTGTAGACCGTCTGCTTCGGGAGTTCAATGTAGAGGCCAATGTAGGTGCTCCTCAGGTTGCATACAAAGAGACCTTTACAAAGGCAGTGGATGTGGACAGCAAGTATGCCAAGCAGTCCGGTGGCCGCGGCCAGTATGGACACTGTAAGGTACACTTTGAGCCTATGGATGCCAATGCAGAAGAGACCTTTAAGTTTGACTCTACTGTTGTAGGCGGCGCTATTCCCAAGGAATATATCCCGGCAGTCGGCGCTGGTATCGAGGAAGCCTCCAAGGCAGGTATCCTGGGCGGGTTCCCGGTGCTGGGTGTCCACGCAACTGTATTTGACGGTTCCTACCATGAGGTGGACTCCAGTGAGATGGCATTTAAGATTGCAGGCTCTCTGGCATTTAAGGATGCCATGAACAAAGCTGGTTCTATTCTTCTGGAACCGATTATGAAGGTAGAGGTAACCATGCCTGAAGACTACATGGGAGATGTGATCGGTGATATCAATTCCCGCCGTGGCCGTATTGAAGGTATGGAGGATATCGGCGGAGGCAAGATGGTAAAGGCTTACGTTCCGCTGTCTGAAATGTTTGGCTATTCTACGGATTTGCGTTCCAGGACACAGGGGCGCGGCAACTACTCCATGTTCTTTGAGAAATATGAGCCAGTGCCCAAATCCGTACAGGAAAAGGTTATTGCCGAGAGAAAGGGCAAATAATTTCGGCGAAAACCTTGATAATGTAAGCAAAATAAGTGATAATAGGCTTGAAAAAGATGCACAAATAGCATATAATAATCTCTAGCCTGGAATAAAATGACGGGTCTGGTGTCCATTTTCTGGCGCCGACCCCTAAGAAAAGCCCGAAAGCGGGCAATTAAGGAGGACGTTCTAAAATGGCAAAAGCAAAGTTTGAGAGAAGCAAACCACATTGTAACATTGGTACCATCGGCCACGTAGACCATGGTAAAACCACTTTAACAGCTGCTATCACCAAGACTCTTCATGAGAAGAAAGGTACCGGCGAGGCTGTTGCATTCGACATGATCGACAAGGCACCGGAAGAGAGAGAGCGTGGAATTACCATTTCTACCGCTCACGTAGAGTATGAGACTGACAAGAGACACTATGCACACGTTGACTGCCCAGGGCATGCTGACTATGTAAAGAACATGATCACCGGTGCTGCTCAGATGGACGGCGCTATCCTGGTTGTTGCTGCAACCGATGGTGTTATGGCTCAGACAAGAGAGCACATCCTTCTGTCCCGTCAGGTAGGCGTTCCTTATATCGTAGTATTCATGAACAAGTGCGATATGGTTGACGATCCTGAGCTTCTGGAATTGGTTGATATGGAGATCCGTGAACTGTTAAACGAGTATGAGTTCCCGGGCGATGATACTCCTATCATTCAGGGTTCCGCTCTGAAGGCTCTGGAAGATCCGTCCAGCGAGTGGGGCGACAAGATCATCGAGCTGATGGATGCAGTTGATTCCTGGATTCCGGATCCACAGCGTGAGACTGACAAGCCGTTCCTGATGCCAGTTGAGGACGTATTCACTATTACCGGCCGTGGTACAGTTGCTACTGGTAGAGTAGAGCGTGGTACTCTGCATCTGAACGAGGAAGTTGAGATCATCGGTATCCATGAGGATACTCGTAAGACGGTTGTTACCGGTATCGAGATGTTCCGTAAGATGCTTGACGAGGCTCAGGCTGGTGATAACATCGGCGCTCTGCTTCGTGGCGTTCAGAGAACAGAGATCGAGAGAGGACAGTGTCTGTGCAAACCAGGCTCTGTAAAGTGCCATCATAAGTTTACCGCACAGGTTTACGTTCTGACCAAAGATGAGGGTGGCCGTCATACTCCATTCTTCAACAACTATCGTCCTCAGTTCTA
>CANDZL010000147.1:0-3667 GCA_947425205.1 uncultured Hungatella sp.
CAGGAAGCGCGGGAGGCAGTGACCCTGGAAATCCAGGAAGCGGCAGCCCGGCAGGTCCCGGAGGAGGAGAAGCAGGAAGCGCTGCAGGCAGTGATCCTGGAAACCCTGGAGGTGGAGGTCCAGTAGGTCCCGGAGGTGGCGACCCTGGCAATCCGTGAGGTGGCAGTGGGGAGCCAAATGGTTTTCAAGGTTTGAACGGGTAAGGCTGTACGGGTTCGTGTTCCATCCGGCGGGCAATCACACTTTCAGTACCGCCTATTTTGCCATCTGCTGTGTTGGTCTGCGCTCTGCTTCGGTCTGGCTAAACGTGTACCGTTGCCACACGGTACTGTCAGTCAGCGATGCCGCCACAGAGCCCGTTCCAGCGAAGCGAGGGTGTCGCCTCCTTCCTCCGCCTTGCAGGCTGACAAAATATTCGGCATTGGCAGTGCGGTTACTGGCCGGATGGAGCACTAGAGCCGCCAGCTAGATATTGAGAGATAGAGAAAGGCCGTTTTTGCTGACTACAATTGGCAAAAACGGCTATTTTTTTCGAACAAATGTTTGCAAAAGTGAATATAATATGATATGATGGTTTTCAGAACCTAAAGTTGGGATACACTATGATGAGAGATTATAAGGAGCTTTGTCATGTCAAAACAATATATTAAAATACGTGGTGCCAATGAACACAATTTAAAGGATGTGACTCTTGATATTCCCAGAGACCAGATGGTGGTTCTGACAGGGTTGAGCGGCTCAGGAAAGTCTTCCCTGGCCTTTGATACCATTTATGCCGAAGGGCAGAGAAGATATATGGAATCCCTGTCTTCTTATGCCAGACAGTTTTTAGGGCAGATGGAGAAGCCGGATGTGGAGAGCATTGAGGGGCTTTCGCCGGCCATATCCATTGACCAGAAGTCCACCAACCGGAATCCCAGGTCGACGGTAGGGACAGTGACAGAGATCTATGATTACATGCGTCTGTTGTATGCCCGGATTGGCATCCCCCACTGCCCAAAGTGTGGAAGGGAGATTAAGAAGCAAAGTGTGGATCAGATGGTGGATCAGATTTTGGATATGCCGGAGCGAACCAAGATACAGATTCTTGCCCCGGTGGTTCGGGGGAGAAAGGGAGAGCATGTAAAGGTCTTGGATCAGGCTAGAAAAAGCGGTTATGTGCGGGTTCGGATCGATGGGAATCAGTATGAATTGTCAGAAGAAATTAAGCTGGATAAGAATATAAAGCATAATATTGAGATTGTTGTAGATCGTTTGGTGGTGCGGTCCGGCATTGAAAAGCGGCTGACTGACTCCATCGAGACAGCTATGAGCCTGGGGAATGGACTGATGATGGCAGATGTGACAGATGGAGAGATGCTGAATTTCAGCCAGAATTTTGCCTGTCCAGACTGCGGCATCAGTATCGATGAGGTAGAGCCCAGAAGTTTTTCTTTCAACAATCCATTCGGCGCCTGTCCGGATTGTTTCGGCCTTGGGTATAAGATGGAATTTGACGAGGGGCTGATGATTCCAGACAAGTCCTTAAGCATTATGCAGGGTGCTATTGTAGTGTTAGGGTGGCAGTCCTGTGCAGATAAGGGAAGTTTTACCAGGGCAATTTTAGATGCTCTGGCAAAGGAATATCATTTCAGTCTGGATACGCCTTTTGAGGAGTATCCGGAGGAAATCCGCCATGTGCTGATCTATGGAACAGATGGAAGGGAAGTGAAAGTACATTACAAGGGCCAGCGGGGAGAAGGCGTGTACGATGTGGCCTTTGAGGGATTGCTGCGCAATGTGGAACGGCGGTATCGGGAGACTTACTCTGAGGCCAGCAAGGCGGAGTATGAGAGTTTCATGAGGATTACCCCCTGTTCCTTGTGCAAAGGAAAGCGGCTGAAGCAGTCGTCTCTGGCTGTGACAGTGGGGGATATGAATATTTTTGATGCCACCAACATGTCCATTGTCGATTTCCGCCAGTTTATCGATGGTTTGCAATTAAGCGCTATGCAGCAGGCTATCGGTGCACAGATATTAAAGGAAATCAGAGCCAGGATCACATTTTTAATTGATGTGGGCCTGGATTATCTGGCGTTGTCCCGGGCTACAGGAACCTTGTCCGGGGGAGAGGCTCAGCGAATCCGTCTGGCTACTCAGATTGGCTCTGGTCTGGTAGGAGTCGCCTATATTTTGGATGAGCCTAGTATCGGCCTTCATCAGAGGGATAATGATAAGCTTTTGCGTACCCTGTTCCATCTGCGTGATCTGGGGAATACGGTGATTGTGGTGGAACATGACGAGGATACCATGCGAGCTGCAGATTATATTGTGGATATCGGGCCAGGGGCAGGAGAACACGGAGGACGCGTGGTGGCCGCCGGTACGGTTGAGGATATCATCAACTGTCCAGAGTCTATCACAGGAGCTTACCTTAGCAAGAAGCTTCAGATTCCGGTGCCTAAGGAAAGGAGGAAGCCTGCAGGATGGCTGACAATCCGGGGGGCGGCGGAGAACAATCTGAAGAATATTGATGTGAAGATTCCCCTTGGTATTATGACCTGCGTAACAGGAGTGTCCGGATCCGGGAAAAGTTCTCTGATCAATGAGATTCTGAATAAGGAACTGTCCAAGAAGCTTAACCGGGCCAGAACGATTTCCGGGAAACATAAGAAGATCGAAGGAACCGAGCAGCTTGACAAGGTGATCACCATTGACCAGTCTCCCATAGGCAGGACGCCCAGATCCAATCCAGCTACGTATACAGGGGTTTTTGACATGATCCGGGATCTGTTTGCATCTACAGTGGATGCCAAGGAGCGGGGATATAAGAAAGGACGGTTCAGCTTTAACGTAAAGGGAGGCCGGTGCGAGGCGTGCGGTGGTGACGGAATCATCAAGATTGAGATGCATTTCCTCCCAGATGTCTATGTGCCCTGTGAGGTTTGTGGCGGCAAGCGATACAACCGTGAGACTCTGGAGGTCAAGTATAAGGGGAAAAGCATCTATGATGTGCTGAATATGACGGTGGAGGAGGCTATGAAGTTTTTTGAGAATGTGCCTTCTGTATACCGGAAGATTTCTACCTTATATGATGTAGGGCTCTCCTATATCCGGCTGGGGCAGCCGTCCACAGAATTGTCCGGAGGTGAGGCTCAGCGAATCAAGCTGGCTACGGAATTAAGTCGAAGAGGGACAGGTAAGACCATCTATATTCTGGATGAGCCTACCACTGGGCTGCATTTTGCAGATGTCCATAAGCTGGTGGATATCTTGCGGAAGCTGTCAGAAGGGGGCAATACCATTGTAGTGATTGAGCATAATTTGGATGTGATAAAGACAGCAGATTATATCATAGACATGGGACCGGAAGGCGGTGATCGAGGGGGGACTGTAATCGCCAAGGGAACACCGGAGGAAGTAGCAACGTGCCAGGAGTCGTATACGGGAATGTATGTGAAAAAGTACTTGTAGGGAATCCATAAATGGCAATGGGATTTTTGTTAGTTGCTGTGAATGTATGTGAACGGTAACGCAAATGTGGGAGGATAAAGACAAAAATTGTGATTTTAGATGGAATTTTCAGGGAAACAAGTGTATAATGAGAATAAATATCCATGTCCTCCGGACATGTCAGACTGTAGACAAAGCCTACCCATATTTCAAATTGTATTAAAAGAGCCGAAAG
>CANDZL010000148.1:0-3469 GCA_947425205.1 uncultured Hungatella sp.
CGCACCTATCGTTTTAATAGTGATACTTTTTTCTCATTCCCATCAGGAACAACACGGTTACAATTGCAGACATGGATTCCGCGATGACAATGGATCCCCATATTCCATCGATTCCCCATATCAGAGGGAAAAGAAGGACTGCCGCGATCTGAAACACCATGGTTCTTAAGAAGGAAATCAGTGCAGACACCAGGCCGTTGTTTAGTGCGGTAAAGAAAGAGGAGCCATATATGGAAATGCCTGCGAACAAAAAGGAGAAGGAAAAGATCACAAATCCTCTCAGGGTCAGCTTAAGAAGTTCCAGGTCATATCCCACATAGATGACAGCCAAAGGTCTTGCCAGGACTTCGGCTGCAATCAGCATGGCAGCAGAAAGGATGCCGATGATGATCAGGCTTTTCTTCAGCAGGCTTTTTAATTCATGGTGATTCTCTGCCCCGTAGTGATATCCAATGACTGGAGCGGTTCCTACAGAGTAGCCGATAAAGGCGGCTAGAAAAATCATGTTGACATACATCAGAACCCCGTATGCTGCGACTCCGTCCTCACCTGCATAGGCCATCAGCTGGGCATTGTAAAGCATGCTGACAAGGGACATGGAGATGTTGGACATCAGTTCGGAGGATCCGTTGGTACAGGCTTTTAAAATAGCGCTTCCGTCCCAACTGGTTTTGGTCAGCTTAAGAAGGCTGGAATTGGGGCGGTAGAAATAGAACAGCGGGATCATGCCGCCCACTACCTGGCTGAAAGCAGTTGCTGCTGCCGCTCCGGGAAGCCCCAGGGAAAATCCAGCCACCAGGATGGCATCCAGCACCATGTTGGTGACACCGGAGGCGACTGTGACGGCCAATCCCAGCTGCGGTTTCCCCGCGGTCACAAAGAAGCTTTGGAATTCATATTGCAATAAGAAAGCCGGAAGGGCAATCAGGATAATCCTTCCATAGACAACGCAGTCCTCTACCATGGTTCCTGTTGCACCTAAAAGCAGGGTAACCGGGCGAAGGAACAGGATCCCCAAGCCTGCGATGACAATACCGCAGATAATGGACACATAGATGAACAGGGAGAAGAGGCGTTTTGCCTTCTCGTCATTTCCCTCCCCCATGGTCTTGGAGATCAACGCGCTGCCTCCTGTGCCGAACATAAATCCTATTGCACCCAGGATCATCAGGAACGGCATAATGAAATTGACTGCGGCAAACGGTGTCTTACCCACAAAATTGGAGACGAAAAATCCATCTACCACACCGTAAATGGAGGTGAAGATCATCATAAAGATAGAGGGCAATGTAAAATGAAACAGTTTTTTGTATGTGAAATGGTCTGACAATTGAATATTCATGTCTGTTCAACTCCTTTCAATAACATGTCTGAACCGGTGATTGTGACGGGGCTATCGTATGCAATCAATTGTATGCAATAGTGCCAGAGGGATGTCTGGCAGTAGGCACATCATGGGGAGCTGGCATGGAATAAAGGGCAGGATTCACTGCCTCCCTGCGTACCAATGTGCCACAAAAGCTGCCACAGCCGGGGTCAATTCCTTGATATTCCAGTCTGTGGTATTGATGGTTAGATGGTAAGTATTACACTGCCCCCATTTGCTGTTGGTAAGGATCTCACGGGTGGCAGCACGGTTTTTATCCATCCGGCGGATCTTCTGCTCCAGTTCTTTTTTTGACAGATGTTCTCCTTTTGGAGCCCGCTCCATACACCGACGAATCCGGGCTTCCATATCTGCGCAGACGAATAGATTGAAGGGGCGTTCGTTCTTTAGGAGGATGTCTGCATTGCGGCCTACGATGACACAGTCTTTTCCAGTCTGGGCGATGGCCTCAATGACCCGTTTCTGCTCCAGCAGAAGGTCAGTCTGGGGAGACTGGAGGACAGAGGCGCCAAACAAAGAACGGCGAAAGGTAAGAGGGACGCTTTGCCAGGTGCGGTTATCTAAAGCCCTTTCCACATAGGTTTCGTTGAGCCCCTGCTTCTGGGCAATGGCGGTGATGATCTCTCTATCGTAATAGTCAAAATTCAGCTGATCGGCAAGCCGTTTTCCCAGTTCCCTGCCGCCGCTTCCGAATTCCCGGCTGATGGTGATAATTTTCATAGATGAGCCTCCTTATTGATTGGATGTATACTTGGAGCCTTTTTCACCTGCCTTTAAGACGGATGACTCCTTTTCTGGTTCCACAGGAAATATAGTAGGCTGAGGGCCTTGATGGAGGATTATAATATGGTTTTGAGGGAATGTCAAGCCCAGAAAAGGGATACAAAAAAGTTGAAGGCCGGGGTGAAATATGGTAAGATTTGAAGCAGAAAAGTTGTTATTCCTTGTAACTGCACATAATACTACAGATAATATAGAAGAATGTACTCTCGGAATAGTACATAAGAGGGGAAGAAAATTGCCTATCGCCATTGAAGATTTTTACTATGTGGATAAAACAGGAATGATCGCGGAATGTTTGAATGCATCAGAAAGGGAAGGAGACGGGAAAATGGATGCCATAGAGCAGAACTTATTCAGCAATACGCCATCTGTTACATCCAAGCGATGTATCTACACCCCTTCTGCCTGGGCGAAAACGACACTTTTGTATCTGCAGGAGGCAGGAACCCTTCAGGCAGTTAAGCCTCACACAAGTACAAGGAGCAATCTCCGTTCCTTTCTCTGCTTTGTGGTGACCTCTGGTTCTGGGACGCTGTCTTATGAGAAAAGGACATATGAGCTGAAAACCGGGGATTGTGTATTTATTGATTGCCTGAAACCATACAGCCACAGTACAGGGAAGGAACTGTGGACATTATCCTGGTGTCATTTTTATGGTGCTTTTCTTCCTGCTGTCTATGCAAAATACCAGGAGAGAGGTGGTCAGCCAGTATTTTCTTCAGGCAGGGGGGACTCGGTATTGTCATGCCCTTCGCAGACAGGCCTGGAGGATTCGCTTCTGTTCGTAAATCCAATCACAACCCTGATTGACCAGCTGTACCATCTTGCCCTCTCCGCCGATTACATCCGGGATATGCATATCAATGAGAAGTTGAACAGCCTTTTAAGCATCCTGATGGAGCACTCCTGGCACCCGGAGAAGGTAAGGCCTGGCCGGAAACGGTTGGAGATGGAGCGGCTCAAGGATTATCTGGACAATTCTTACACAGAGCGCATTGTATTGGATGATCTGGTAGGACGGTTTTATATGGATAAATCCTATATGAGCCGAATCTTTAAAGAGGCTTATGGCGTGACCATCATCTCCTATGTGGAGCAGAAACGAATTACGAAAGCCAAATCACTTTTGCGTTTTACAGATATGACCATCGATGAGATCGGCAATGCCGTAGGCTTAAGCGATGCCAATTATTTTAGCCGCCGTTTCCGGAAAATAGAAGGCATGAGTCCGCGGGAGTACAGAAAGATGTGGTAAAAACCATTATTGTGCTAATCTAAGCTGGAATATGCTATTCAGAA
>CANDZL010000149.1:0-3454 GCA_947425205.1 uncultured Hungatella sp.
GGAAATCGTTGCGCCTGAGCCTGAAGATGTAAACCGTCTGCTTGATTATATGGTGAACGCAAAATAAATTGGGTTGACAAGAGAAAGAAGAGTTGGTTTGGAGAATCCTGCGTTTTGCAGGATTCTTTGTTTATGGGAAGGGGTGAGAAGATGTATAATGAACTGACCAGGCAGGATATCCAGAAGATGGAAGAAGAAATCGAATATCGTAAGCTGGTGGTGCGTAAGAATGCGCTGGAAGATGTGAAGGAGGCGCGGGCGCAGGGGGATTTAAGCGAAAATTTTGAGTATTATGCTGCGAAGAAGTTTAAAAATCAGAATGAGAGCCGCATCCGATATCTTGAGAAGATGATTAAGACCGCCGTGGTGATATCAGATGAATCCGCAGAGGACGAGGTGGGTATGAACAACACGGTAGAGGTATTCTTTGAAGAGGATGGGATTACGGAGAAATATAAACTTGTGACAACAGTCCGGGGGAATTCTCTGGAAGGATTGATCAGTACGGAATCGCCGTTGGGAAAGGCGCTTCTGGGCCATAAGGCAGGAGACCGGGTCTTTGTGGAGATCAGCGCAGGCAATGGCTATTATGTGGTTATCAGAGCCATTGAGAATACCGTAGATGACGGCAGCGATAAGATACGGAGTTTTTAGGAGACTAAAGGCTCTGTATTTTAGTTTGGAGAAGTATTTGCCGCACAGGTGTTTACATATGGTTTCATAAAATGTTTTGTAAAAGAAAATAGAATGGTTTACATAAGCTGTAATATAAAACTTTACACAAGCATATATCTTACAAAGAAATGACAAGCCTGCAGCGCGTAGACGGGCGGGTTTGTTTCAGGGAAAGGCAGGAGGGTATGTGCATGTATGAGAGTAAAACGGCTTCGGAGACGATACGAGGGCTGGGGACGAACAGGGAGAACGGACTCAGCCGCAGAGAAGCCATGGAACGTAAGGCCAAATATGGCCCGAACAAACTTAAGGAGCAGGAAAAGAAGAGTGTTTGGCAGATGATACTGGAGCAGCTGAATGACCCTCTGATCCTGATTCTGGTAGTGGCGATGGCAATTTCCTTGATGTTACATGAGTTTGGTGATGCGGTCATCATCGTAGCAGTGGTTGTTTTAAATGCGGCTGTCGGAATCATTCAGGAAGGCAAAGCAGGAAGGGCAGTAGAGGCTCTTAAGAAAATTTCATCACCCCAGGCGGTAGCTGTGCGTGGCGGTGAGCGAATTAAAATACCGGCAGAAGATTTGGTAGTAGGCGATATTGTGATGTTGGAAGCGGGGAATATGGTTCCGGCTGATTTGAGACTTGTTGATAGTATAGGGATTTTTGTAGAGGAATCTACCCTTACAGGAGAGTCTGTGCCGGTAGAAAAGGATGCAGACCATGTGGTAGAGGTACCAGGAGATAACAGTTGTATGAATATGGCCTATATGTCCACTTATGTGACCAGAGGCAGGGGCAGAGGTGTGGTGGTGGCCACGGGAATGGATACCAGAATCGGTCATATTGCGGACATGCTGCATGGCAGTAAGGAAAAGCTCACACCTTTACAGATTAAGCTGGGAGAGTTAGGCCGGGTGTTGAGTGCCCTGGCAGTGGGAATCTGCGTGTTTTTGTTTGTCGTTGCAATCTTACAGAAGCGTGATGTGGGAGAAATGCTGCTTACATCGGTATCTTTGGCAGTGGCAGCAGTGCCGGAGGGACTGCCGGCCATTGTGACTATTGTGCTGGCGCTTAGTGTATCCCGCATGGTACGGGCGAAAACGATAGTCCGTAAACTTTCATCGGTGGAGACGTTGGGAGCTGTGGAGGTAGTCTGCTCGGACAAGACGGGAACCCTGACTCAGAATAAGATGACGGTTATGGAGTGCTGCCTGGATGGCAGATTGCGTATGCGGGAACAGATTCCGGGAATTTTTCGGGGTGTGTTGGATGATCAGGCAGCTGATCCTGGCCATAGACATTTTTTATTGGGAAGTGTTCTGTGTAATGATGGTGTCATTAACGAGGAAGGCGGCCTGGGAGATCCTACGGAGATGGCTTTTCTTTATATGGCCAGGGAGTGTGGGGTTGAGGCTGCACAGGTCAGGGAGCGATACCCGCGTATAGATGAGGCCGGGTTTGATTCAGAGCGTAAGATGATGACGACACTGCATAAGGCAGGAGCGGACAAGATTGCTTACTCGAAGGGGGCAGCAGAGCGGATCCTGGAAGACTGTGACAGGATGTACAGGGGAGGCCGGGTTGTGGAGCTGTCGCAGGCAGAAAGGAATTTGGTTCTGCGGATACAAAAGCAGCTGATGGCGGAAGGCAGGCGTGTGCTGGCAATTTCCATGGAACCGGATGGACGTATGGCAGAAAGGAACATGATTTTCCTGGGGTTGGTCAGTATGCAGGATCCGGTCAGGCCCGAAGCGGTAGCAGCAGTAAGGGATTTTAAGGGGGCAGGGGTGTCCACCGTGATGATAACGGGAGATCATCCGGATACCGCTTTTTCCATAGCAAGGGAACTGGGGATTGCCAGTCGGGCTGATGAGTGTATTAAGGGCAGGGAACTGGACCATTTAAAGGAGCATACTTTTTTACAGAAGCTGCCTCAGCTTAAGGTGTTTGCCAGGGTGACACCGGAGCACAAGGTGCGGATCGTGGAAGGATACCGCTCCCTGAATAAGACGGTGGCCATGACCGGTGACGGTGTTAATGATGCCCCCTCCCTGCAGGCGGCGGACATTGGCATAGCCATGGGGTTAAATGGTACGGATGTAGCCAGAGGTGCGGCAGATTTTGTGCTGATGGATGACAATTTCGCCACTATACATACGGCCATCAAAGAGGGCAGGGGCATTTATGAGAACATACGCAAATCTGTGCTCTTTTTGCTCTCTTCCAATTTGGGAGAGATTATTACCATGCTGGTGACGATAGTGGCCGGTCTGCCTGCGCCATTAAAGGCAAGCTTCATTCTATGGATTAATCTGATCACAGATTCTCTGCCGGCGCTTGCCTTGGGGGTAGATGACAATGAGACGGAGAGGCTGATGCAGGAAGCGCCCAGGAAACGGGAAGATTCATTGTTTGCCAAAGGCGGCCTGATGTGCGTGATCTGCTATGGGCTGGTGATAGGCGGAGTGAGTCTGGCAGCTTTTTTGAAAGTTCCATATGACAGGATTGTGATGGAAGGTCTGCCGATTAGTTTACATAATATATTGGAAGGGCTGAAAATAGCAACAGTACTGGCCAAGGCGCAGACCCATGCTTTCACGGTATTGGGGATTAGTCAGCTATTTCACGCCATCGGCATGAGGGACGTGAACCGTTCTGTGTTCAAGATGGATCACAGGAACAATCCTTATATGCTGCTGGCACTTGTGGTTGGAATTCTGCTGCAGATGGCTGTAACAGAGATTACACCGCTCATTAATCTGTTTGGTACGGTGCGGCT
>CANDZL010000150.1:0-3419 GCA_947425205.1 uncultured Hungatella sp.
ATTATAATACCAAATCATTTTCCAAATGTCAACATCTTTTTCAAAATTTTTACAATAAATTTTTGAATGAATTGTTTGATTGGGCGCAGGCCTATCAGCAGGCCTATCACATACTGTTTCTTTCTCATCGACAAAGTCTGGACGGATCTTCAGGATAATGATATAATTAAGAAACGC
Source organism: uncultured Hungatella sp. (assembly GCA_947425205.1). Lineage (GTDB taxonomy): Bacteria > Bacillota > Clostridia > Lachnospirales > Lachnospiraceae > UBA3402. The sequence continues at coordinate 178 of CANDZL010000150.1, forward strand.
GTGATAAGCATAAGACTTATCTGCAACACTAACCCGGAAGGCAACTGCCAATAGGCAAAAATAACCTGACGGGAAAGACAAGAAAGAGAGGATTTATACATGAAACGAACTTTAAGCTTTTTGATGACATGTGCCATGACTGCCGCTTTGATGACAGGCTGCTCTTCTGCTCCACAACAAAATCAGGCCAGTCAGGCTCAAACGGAAGCACAGACTACCGTAGAAACTCCAGAGACTGCTACTACTGCAACCGCTGAGACACCTGCTGAAACCGCCAAACCAGAGGTCAGCCTTGAAGCCCCCGGTATTTCCCATCTGCGCATCGGTTCATTAAAAGGGCCTACTTCCATGGGACTAGTCTCCCTGATGGACAGAGCTTCCAAGAATTCCGTGGAGGGTGACTACGAATTTACTATGGTGACAGATGCTTCCGAACTAGTTGCCCAGATTGTATCCGGCAACTTGGACATTGCCTTGGTTCCTGCAAACATGGCCAGCATTTTATATCAGAAAACCAACCAGGGTATTCAGGTGCTGGACATTAATACATTAGGTGTTTTATATGTAGTATCTGCTGATGATTCCATCAAGAGCATTTCTGACTTAAAAGGGAAAACCATCTATATGACAGGTAAAGGTACTACTCCTGATTATGTTCTTCAGTATCTGCTGTCTGCCAATGAACTTACTTCCGACGAGGTAACAGTTGAATATAAATCAGAGGCAACGGAAGTGGCAGCTGTTCTGGCCAAAGACAGCAATGCCATCGGGCTTCTCCCTCAGCCGTTCGTCACCGCGGCCATGGCTCAGAATGAAGAGTTGGAGATGGTTTTGGATTTGACAAAAGAATGGGATAATGTCCAGTCGGCAAATGGTGGGAGCTTGGTAACTGGAGTAACTGTATGTCGCAGCCAGCTGCTTGAAGATGAGATTTCCGCCAATGCTGTTAACGTTTTTATGAAGGAACATAAAGAATCTGCGGAATTTGCCAATGCCAATGTTGATGAGACCGCCCAACTGGTAGCTTCTGCCGGGATTATTGAAAAAGCCCCTGTGGCTGCCAAAGCGATCCCATATTGCAGCATTACCTATATTGATGGGGAAGAAATGAAAGAAAAGCTCTCCGGTTATCTCAATGTGTTATATGAACAGGATCCTTCTTCTGTAGGCGGACAACTTCCGGATGAAGCATTTTTCTATCTTCCATAGGAACCTTTATGGATAAATTGATCAAGCGTATCTCTAAAGCCCCATGGCGTCGTCCCCTTATCATTTTGTTCTGGCTACTGGTATGGCAGCTGTCAGCACATTGGATTCATAACCAGATTGTTCTGGTAGGCCCGTGGGAAACCTTTGTGGCTTTAAGGCAGCTGGTCTTTTCTGGAGACTTCTGGTTGTCTATTGCCCACTCCTTTCAAAAAATTAGCCTGGGATTTCTGGCAGCCTTCTTCTTAGGTATTCTTCTCGGAAGCAGTGCCTACCGTTTTCCCTGGCTTCAGGAATTTTTTGAGCCAGTGATGGTGCTAATGCGTTCCGTCCCGGTGGCATCTTTCATCATTCTGGCTTTAATCTGGATCGGTTCCAGCCAGCTGGCTGTTTTAATTGCATTTATTGTGGTTCTTCCTATGATTTATGTCAATACATTGTCCGGCTTGAAAAGTACAGATGCCAGCCTGTTGGAAATGGCTTTCGTTTTTCGTATTCCTGTATGGAAAAGAATCCGTTTTCTCTATATTCCGGCTCTGCTTCCATACCTTATAAGCGGTTGCCGGATTGCTTTAGGAATGAGCTGGAAATCAGGTGTGGCGGCAGAAGTCATCGGGCTTCCCACCACATCCATTGGAGAGCGGCTTTATATGTCAAAGATTTATTTGGAAACTGCAGATCTATTTGCCTGGACATTTACCATTATTGTTGTCAGTTCTCTATCTGAACGACTTTTTTTGTCTCTGTTATCCTGGCTTCAAAAAGAAAGGCAAGGTATCCCATGAATATAAGGCTTCATCATCTTTCCAAGTCTTTCGGCCCTTTAACCGTTCTCTCTGATTTTTCCCTCACCATGGAATCTGGATGTATCTATGGTCTGATGGGCCCGTCTGGCGCGGGGAAAACCACTCTTCTTCGGATTTTGATGGGCCTGGAAACCTGTGATAGTGGTTTTATTGAAGGGCTGGAGCACGCAAGAGTCAGCGCGGTCTTTCAGGAGGATCGTCTGTGTGAGGCGTTCACTCCTGTGGTCAATGTTCGGATGGTCTGTGGTAAATCGATGTCGGAACACCAGGTAAGGACAGAATTATGCCGCCTTCTTCCTGAAGAATCGTTAAACCGCCCGGTCTCCATCTTAAGCGGAGGTATGAAACGGCGTACTGCTATATGCCGGGCATTGTCCGCTCCTTTTGATTTATTGTTAATGGATGAACCTTTTACCGGGCTGGATAAGGATACCAGATACAATACCATCCGTTATGTGCAGGAAAAATGTTCTGGAAAAATCACACTTTTTACAACGCATCAGGAACTGGATATTCAGGCTTTACAAGCCAAATTAGTGCATTTATAGTCTTTTCTCCTCGTAAAATGGATAGCTGGGGATGCGGGCTTTAAGCCCGCTCCGCTCAACTTGGCCATTAAAAGAGCCTCTATTAAACCCCAAATTAAAAATCCCTGTAATTGCTTTATTAAAAGCAATTCAAGGATTTTTAAGAAATTCCTATTCATGCGGATAACAGGAATCGAACCTGCACGGTCTCCCACCAGAACCTAAATCTGGCGCGTCTGCCAATTCCGCCATATCCGCTCACTGAGCGTGCGGGGATTCGAACCCCGGACAACTTGATTAAAAGTCAAGTGCTCTACCGCCTGAGCTACACGCCCATTTCTCTCCATAACCTAGAAAATACCGAGGCAATCAGATTCGTACAGCACCCTTCAGTCCAATCTATAACTGGGCTAGTTGGATTCGAACCAACGAAATGCAGGAGTCAAAGTCCTGTGCCTTACCGCTTGGCGATAGCCCAAAATGGATGTCTGATACAGCTACCTGCTGTCCCCTCAAGTTCCGTTTTATAATAGCATAGTTTTTTCATGTTTGCAAGCCTTCTTTTTAAAGGCTGCACACTGGCAATTGAAGAAAAAAAGACCTTAAACCCCTTGCAGTTTCAAGGTTCCAGGTCTAAACAATAGCCAGGGTGGATACAGGGATTCGAACCCTGGGCCTCCAGAGCCACAATCTGGCGCGCTAA
>CANDZL010000151.1:0-3372 GCA_947425205.1 uncultured Hungatella sp.
GCATTACCCTCTGATGGGAGTGACACTAGGGTGCCTGGGGCTGGTGCTGTGCTCTTTTTCCGCAGCAGGTCTTTTTGCATCTTTCATTCGCAGAAAAAATGAAACGTCAGAATACACAAAGGAGACTTGGAAAAAAAGAGAAAAAAGGGAGAACGAGACAGATTCTGACAAAGAGATTTGTTTCCATCACAACATGGAGGTAGAGCAAAATGGGTAAGATACGGATGATTTTGGCAAGCGTGTTTTTAGGCGGTGTGATTCTTGGCGGGATTGGTGCAGGCATCGCAATTGTAGAATATTCGTCTTTAACCTATGTAGGGGAGAAGAAGATCGGTGAGGAAAATCTGGTCACTTGTGAGATGGACTATACATTCACTTTAGAGAACGAGCAGATCTCCATTGAAGACAGAGATATTTGGAACACAAAAATCGAAGAAGATGAGACCGTGCCAGAAGGAACGATTCGGTACGTGGTAACTTACAACGAAAAGACAGTAAAACCCACTCTGCGAGTATGGGAAGAACAAGATTACCAGGAAGAGGACTTGTCAGAAAATAATTTAGAACCCTCTTCAGAGAAGGATTCCAATACAGAAGAGAATAAAGAAGAAGAACCACCCATAAAGCAGCTAAAGCAGACCGCTCTGGAACTTGGCGTCCGCTATACATACAGCGATTTTGCTCTTTTGATGGAAAGCAAAGATCAGATTCTTGAGGATTTGAGACAAGGGAGGATTGCCAGTTATGATGTGATGTATATTTCCCAGGTGACAATAAAAGTAAATCCCCGCACCATGCCATATATCGAGACAAGCCACTTCATTTCTCCCAATGTCTGATACCAGCGTCTGCAAAGCTAGTACAACGATGTACTAGACGTAGGCGCCACTGCGTCCTCTCTTTGCAGACGTGTAGAGGAATACGGAACTAAAACAGATGCTCCATCAAAATTTTTGCACCCATCAAAACCAAGATGCAGCCGCCAGCCAGCTCAGCCCTCGATTTATATCGGCATCCAAATACCGTGCCGATTTTGACACCCACTGCAGAAAGAAAAAAGGTCGTAATGCCAATTAAAGAAACAGCAGGCAGAATCTCTACTTTTAAAAAGGCAAAAGTCACGCCCACTGCCAGAGCATCAATGCTAGTAGCCACTGCCAAAACCATCATATCTTTTATAGCAATGGAGGCATCGCAAGATTCCTCCTCCGGATTTAAAGCCTCCCGAATCATATTTATGCCAATGATTCCCAAAAGGATAAAAGCAATCCAGTGGTCATAAGCAGCAATAGAATCCTGAAAACGGGTACCCAGCAAATAGCCAAGAGCAGGCATCCCCGCCTGAAATCCACCAAAATAAAGCCCCACAATCAAAGCATATTTCAGGCGCATTTTCTGCATCGATAAGCCCTTGCAGACAGATACAGCAAAAGCATCCATAGACAAGCCGACTGCAATAATAAAAAGTTCGAAGATGGACATAAAGAGATGCCTCCTTTGTGATTGTTAAGATTCAAACTCTCAGCGGCAATGGACACGCCAAGGAATCGTTTGGCCTGTTCCATTTCACTCCCGTAAGTAATGACCGTCACGGTTATTCCAAATTCTCTGCAAAAGGCCAGAAATCTCTGAACTTGATTACGGTCTTAAATGGTTGCCATTATATATAATATGTTCATAATAACCTCTCAATTCGTCTAAAGCTACATAGGTATAGGCAAGATCAATCAATATTTTTATCAGATTTCTTCCACCTGTATTTCATCTTTGGAATGAAAGATCATGCCCAAAATCATCACGGCAAAAATGGGACCAATGGAGCACAGGGCAACCAGACCTGTCCGGCCAATACCTGATTTACAGTCATTTCTTTTGATGATTTTAGAGTAGCAGGGGGTATTTTACCATAGATTCCAAGCAGTTACAATAAAGAAATTGACAATACTCAAAATCCATGTATCTCCGAAAGTAAAGTCACAATCTCTTTTGTATTCCGTTTTAGAGGGTGTCGAAACTTGGCGACCAAATTTAATTGCACACAGACAAAGGTTGCGTCTATAATACAATTTACAACAAGAGAAACAGGAGGGAAAGAAGAATGTCGGAGTTTCATGTTGCAATCGCGGAAGATAACCCACAAATGCTGAATTACTTAAACGACATGCTGGAACAGAATGGTTTCCGGGTAGTGGGAAAGGCGGACAACGGAGTGGATGCTTATGATATGATTGTAAAAACCGAACCAGATCTGGTGCTGATGGATGTCATTATGCCCAGACTGGATGGAATCAGCGTGATGGAAAAGATCAGGAAGGAGCGGACAGGACGGAAAATGCCATCCTTTATTATGGTGACTGCAGCAGGAAGCGATCAGGTAACGCGGGATGCGTTCCGTCTTGGCGCCAACTATTTTATTATGAAGCCGTTTCAGAAAGAACTGATTCTGGATAAAATCCGCCGGGTATGTCTTGGAAGCGAAAAGGCGGCCCATCCAGATAACGGCAAGGTAATTCCTTTTATGGGCCGAAGCGAATACATCCGCCAGAATTTGGAAAATGATGTAACCCGGCTTCTTCATGAAATCGGAATCCCAGCTCATATTAAAGGATACCAGTACTTAAGAGATGCCATTGCCATTTCTGTGGAAGAGGAGGAGATTATGATTTCTGTGACAAAGGTCTTGTATCCAGCCATAGCCAAACGTCACAACACCACTTCCAGCCGGGTGGAGCGGGCAATCCGCCATGCCATTGAAGTGGCCTGGACCAGAGGAAGGCTGGACACGATTCACGAACTGTTTGGCTATACCATCAGCAATGGAAAAGGAAAACCAACCAACTCAGAGTTTATTGCCCTGATTTCAGATAAAATTCGGTTGGACTATAAGAGGATGTAATGAATCAATGAAATAAATTGAAAAGAAATGAAAAGAACTACTTCCTAAATTGACTTAAATATTGTATACTACTAGGTAAGAATGGTCTGCTTTGGGGGCGGACAAAAAATTAGGAGGTTATTTCGATGAAGAAAGTTTTATTCGTTGCTTCGGAGGCGGTGCCGTTTATTAAGACAGGGGGGTTGGCAGATGTAGTAGGCTCCCTGCCCAAGTGTTTTGATAAAGAGTACTTTGACGTGAGGGTCATGATTCCCAAGTACATGTGCATGAAGGAAAAGTGGCGCTATGAGATGACTTATATTAACCATTTTTATATGGATTATCTGGGTCAGAGCCGTTATGTGGGAATTTTGCAGTATGTGCTGGACGGAATTACTTTTTATTTTATTGACAATGAGGCATATTTCAGCGGCGACAAACCTTATGGCGACTGGTTTTACGATCTGGAGAAGTTTTCCTTCTTCTGTAATGCGGCT
>CANDZL010000152.1:0-3087 GCA_947425205.1 uncultured Hungatella sp.
ATTTCCCATTCTCCATGTTGATGAACTCATAATTGTGGTTGTGATACTGCAGTTTCATTCCGTAGTCCGCCACCAACCTGGAAGTCTGACGGATATCTTCCAGAATCTCCTCTGTAATCGGTACGTTGGGAGTCAAAAGGCCGATGTATTCCATTCCAGTCTCTTTAAGATAAGATACCGCTTCCTTCTGGGTCTCTCCGGGAAGCACGAATGCATAGGCAAAATCTCCCCAGTTCCCACTTCCCTTCACTGGCTCCTTGCGAAGGATCTCTGTTGCAGAGACAAAACAGCCAAATGGTTCCAGACAAGCTTCCTCGCAGGCCTTGGCAATCTCCTTTGCTGTCTTTCCGAAGAATCCGGTGATCTCGATGCCGTCAAATCCAAGAGCCGCTACACGCTTTAGGGTTCCTTCCATATCTCTTGCCATCTCATTAAGCAAGATATAGCCAGGCGCTCCAATTTTCACTTTTCTCATTCTTGTTCTCCTATTTATATCGTTGATGTTCGGTAAACTACAGGTCACACTTGACACACACATACCGGTGTGGGCACTGGCGTGCGGGAGATTTCCATCAGATGTCCGGTCTGCCGGTCAATCTGGAACACTACAATCTCATCGGTATCCTGATTTCCCACCAACAGAAAACCTCCGTTTTTATCGATGGCAAAATTTCTAGGCGTTTTCCCGCCGCAGGGCACATTAGACACCCACTCCAGCTTGCCATCCTCAAGGATCCGATAGCAGGTAATGCTGTCATGTCCGCGGTTGGAGGCATATAAAAATGCCCGGTCTGGTGTCATGTGAAGGTCTGCACAGATATTTTCACAGGGAACCGGCAGCGTGGAAATCTGCTGAATCCCCGCCAATCTCCCGGTATCCCGGTTGTACTGAAGCACACTGATGGCAGACCCCAGCTCATTAATCACATACAGCAGATCTTTCTCCTGGTAAAACTCACCAAATCTAGGCCCACTGCCTGGCAGACATGAGTAAGTCTCCTCTTCCCGAAAAATCAACTTCCCGCCCTCCGATACCTCATACACCATCAGCTTGTCCAATCCCAGATCCGGTATCATCACCCGGTTGGTTCCCGGAATCGGAATGCAGGAATGGGCATGGGGCCCTTTCTGGCGCACCGGATGGACACTGTTTCCTTCATGCTGCACAAAGGATGTCTCCTTAAGTCTTCCATCCGTAGCTGCCTCATAGGCACAGACACTTCCAGTCATAAAGTTGGAGACCACAACCTGTCTTCCATTGCCACAGATTGCCACATGGCAGGGATCCTGTCCATGGGTGGAGAGCCTGGATACCAATTCCAGATCTCCCTCATCATTTAGGATCCGAAAAGAACTGATGCTGCCTGATGCCTCCCCCTCATATTCCTTTAACTCATTGACTCCATAAACCATAGTTTTCTCAGGATTCACAGCCAGGTAAGAAGGGTTCTTCACTCCGGGAATCGCTCCGGTGACCACCAATTTCTTCGTCTCCTGGTGAAATTCCGCCTTATAGATGCCTTCTCCCTTCCCCTCTAAAATCTCCCCTGTGCCAAACCGAATGGGTTCCGTATAGGTGCCAATATAAAATCTCTCCATAGTATTCTCCAATCCTCTTTGCGCTGCTCTTAAAGAAGAGAACCACTTCTGATCCCCTATCCCCTAATCCTTACTCTTTGCTTAAAATCTTCAGCGCCTCTATAATAAACCGGTTCCGCCCGGCTGCCAGCCTGTCCATATCCTTTACCGACCAGTCATAGATACCTCTTCCCGTCTTATACCCTAAGTCTCCGTTCTCAACCCGTCTCCGAAACTCTTCTGATGCCTCCTGCCGTCCAGAAATCTCCGGAAGCACCGTATTCTGTACAGACTCACACAGATCCAGGCCTACCCCATCGATATGCTCCAACGGCCCCCACGCCGGGAATCGGATTCCCATGCCCATCTTCACTGCCGTATCCACATCTTCCGGGCTGGCCAGCCCAATTTCCACAATATTGACAGCCTCACGGATCACCGCCTGAAGAATCCGGTTGGCCAGTTGCCCCGGCAGGTCCTTCCGCACCAGCACCGGCGCTTTTCCCCACCGATGCAATTCTTCCTTCATATGAACCGCCAGCGCCTCATCCGTATATTCACTCATGACCACTTCCACCAGCGGCACCAGGTGAGCCGGGAACCAGAAATGAGTTGTCATGGTCCGTTCCGGATGCTCTACTTTAGCCGCAATATCTGTGATACGCAGGCCGCTGGTGTTGGACGCAATGGGCACCTCCACAGGAAGAAGCCGATCCATTTTCTGAAACAAGTCCTGCTTCAGCTCCAGATTCTCATACACTGCCTCAATCACCATAGACGCATGGGACAAGGCATCTTCCATTGCCTCACTGCAGGACAAAAGCCCCTTCCCTTTTTCCATTGCTTCCCTGTCAGTCAATCCATTGTCCTTAAGTTCCGCCATACAGCTATAGGCCTGTTCCACGCCTTTTTCCGCGTAAGAAAGCTGGGTATCCACCAGAATAGTTGGATTGCCTGCAAGGACGCTTCTGGCCGCAATCCCACTTCCCATCAGGCCGCTTCCAATAATTACCACATGATCCCTCATCACGCCTTTTCCTCCTTTTTCAGTAAATCGTCATGGGACGCTTTCCCCGTCTGCTGCCACGTCATCGAAGCGATTCCATCATGGCATTCTCAGACTGACTTGACCTTATTCATTCACCATTAACAATTTCCCATAAAAATAAAGTCGAGTTAATCAGCAAATGATATACTATCTTAAGACTTCATTCCACAATGTCGCTTCATTTTCATTTAAGCCAGAGACAACATAGCCCGGAGAGGGAGTTATATTGCTTTCTCCAGGGTACTTGAAGACCATCGGTACTTAGGTGCTGTCTTTTAGCACCTTATGTACCGCTATGCTCTTCACGTAGCGCGAGCGTGCCCTGGAGAAAGCAATATAACTCCCTCTTCGGGCGGCCCTTACGCGATTTTACATACAACGAAGCTCTAACTCAATGACATCCTTGCGTCTCACAAGCGCTCCTCCTCATTTCAAGGAATCGGCACGCGACGTTTGCACGT
>CANDZL010000153.1:0-2986 GCA_947425205.1 uncultured Hungatella sp.
ACCGAGAAAAATTTGCAATAGTTTTTCGGGGAAAAACCTATGGGTTTTTCCCCACAGACAAACGTAGAAAAACCAAGATCATGAGATTTTAACAGAGGTGAGTACTATATGTGGTGTGTTGTTCATGTGAGAGACGGCGGTGAAGAACATACGGAAGAGTTGGTTGCCGGTCTGCTTCCTGAAAGTATCAACGCGCGGTGTTTCCATCTGACCCGAAGCAGAAGAAAGAAGTATGAAGGGCAGTGGCAGACCGTACAGGAAAATTTGTTTCCAGGGTATGTATTTATTGATACAGACCAGCCGGACAGGGTATACCTAGAACTTAAGAAGACACCGAAACCCAAGCTTTTGTTTAGTGATGACCATTATGTGTCTACATTGGAACAACATGAGTCAGAACTTATGGAACGGCTTTCCGATCGAAAGGGAAGAATCGGCATTTCAAGGGTGCGGATTGGAACAGACGGGAAGATCTATTATCTGTCTGGCCCCCTTACCACCATAGAAAACATGGTGAGACGGGTGAATCTCCACAAGCGGATTGCAGAGATTGAGGCAGAAATTCTGGGGAGGAAGAGAATCCTATACCTAGGAATCGATATCGAGACAGATGAGAGAAGGAACGCTTGTGAAACGTAGTTTCACAATTGGAATGTGTTCCAACCACATGGCAGGTGACGCAAGGTGTCGCGTACCGATACCTTGAGAAATTGGGAGTGGGATAGGGTTCTATAGCGCAGGGCAAGAGACAAAAGCAGTGTTTCGGGAGAGGATCCAAGGTGTGGTATGTAATTCAGGTTTATACAGGAACAGAGGAAGAGATTTGTGGACAGTGCCGATGCCAGATCATGGAAGCTGGGGAAGATGTCTTTGTGATGATGGCGGAACGGATGACCAAGTTCCAGGGCCAATGGACACTGATAACCAGCCGCCTGTTTCCCGGATATGTGTTTGTTGAAACAGAGCGAATTGAAGATTTCTTTATGCGTCTGAAACGAATTGACTCTATGACCAAGGTACTGCGCACTGGAGAGGAAATGACACCGATCCATCCAGAAGAAGAAGCCTATCTTCGAACCCTTGGAGGAGACGACCATGTTGTAAAGTATTCAAAAGGCTACATGGAAGGGGAAAAACTGGTGGTTACATCGGGAGCTATGAAGAATTATAAAGGAATTGTCAAGAAAGTGCTGCGGCATAAAAGGCTGGTGGTGCTGGAGGTGCCGCTGATGGGACGGAAAGTGGAAGTAACGGTGGGGCTTGGCGTGGTGAAACGGCAGTAACAGGGAAAATCAGAGTAGCATTCTAATAATTAACTACAGAGAAGCCATAGGACAATTTCAGAGTAGTAACATAGTAATTATAGAGCAGCAAAATGGAAATTACAGAAGTAGCAATAGAGTATTTCCAAAGTAGTACGAATCAACCGAAAAGCAGCCACAGGGAAATTGATTGCAGAGCAATCACAGATAACTCAGCAAACGATATATTTTGAAAAAAGGAAGATATCCGTTTTATATATACAAAAATTACAGATTGTATTAGACGCTTCGCGCGCTGTACAGGAAGTGATGGACATAGTTTTTTGCTGGCCGGAACATGGGAATGGTTCCGGGGTGGCGAAGCTTGCTCTGCAGGTAGAAGCGTTTGAAAAAGCCTCTTTTTTACAATATAGATATAGAGAGCGAAAGAATAGAGGAACAAGAATATGTACAATTTTAAATCAGATTCACGTTTTAAGGATATATCGCCGTTTGTTACCAACATTCCCCTTGCATCTCCTACGATGCATGGAGAGGAACTCCAATATATAAAGGAAGCATTCGATTCCGGATGGGTTACAACAGCCGGGGAGAATATCGATAAATTGGAACGGATTGTAGCAAAGAAAATCGGCATTGGCTATGGGGTAGGTGTTAGCTGTGGAACAGCCGCGCTTCATATGGCAGTAAAGCTGGCAGCGGAAAAACAATATGGAAGCAGTACCGGTATTCGCACGCCTTTCGGCCTGGGGACAGGAGGGGCGCTGAAAGGCATCCGGGTCTTTTGTTCTGATATGACATTTGCGGCCACTGTCAATCCCATTGTTTATGAGGGAGGAGAGCCGGTTTTTATTGATACAGAATATGAAACATGGAATATGTCGCCTGAGGCATTGGAACAAGCATTTAGGCTCTATCCAGATGTAAAGATTGTAGTTTTAGCCCATCTGTACGGCACGCCTGGAAAGGTCGATGAAATCAGGGAAATCTGCAGCGCCCATGGAGCATTTCTTATCGAAGATGCCGCCGAATCCTTTGGTGCTACGTATAAGGGCCAGCAGACCGGAAGTTTTGGAGACTGTGGGGTTATCAGCTTCAATGGAAATAAAATCATCACCGGAAGCTCTGGCGGAATGTTTTTGACAGACAGAAAAGAGGACGCTGACAAAATCCGCAAGTGGTCCACTCAATCCAGGGAAGCCGCTCCCTGGTATCAACATGAGGAGCTTGGGTATAACTACCGGATGAGCAATGTGATCGCCGGAGTGGTGAGAGGACAGATGGAACATCTAGAGGAGCATATTGCCAGGAAGAGAGAGATCTATGACAGATACCAGGAAGGGCTAAAAGATCTGCCAGTGACCATGAATCCCTATGATGGTGAAAACAGCGTCCCTAATTTCTGGCTGAGTTGTATGCTTATTAATCCAGAAGCCATGTGCAGGCAGGTAAGGGGAGAGAAGGAAGCGCTTTACATAAGTGAGCCAGGGAAAAGCTGTCCAGTAGAGATTTTGGAAGCATTAAGCAGTTTTGGAGCGGAAGGCAGGCCTATATGGAAGCCGATGCATATGCAGAATATTTATAAGAACCACGAGTTTATTACTGTGAATGGATCTGGAAAGGGATGTAGTAATGCATACATAGAAAAAAAGGGGAATTTTGATGTTGGAGCGGATATTTTTGAACGGGGAGTATGCCTGCCATCGGATATTAAGATGAGTGAT
>CANDZL010000154.1:0-2933 GCA_947425205.1 uncultured Hungatella sp.
TCATGGATACCATCATCAGACTGATCAGGATATTGATAACGTATGTAAACATACTCATAAGCTGCCCTTCTGTCAGACTCCCCGCAATGATCATTTTAGCACCCATCCATGAAATCAACAGGATGCAGGAATACATGGAAAACTGCATGACCGGGGAATTTAAGGCAAGCAGTTTTTCCGCGCCCACGAAAAGGCTGCGGATATTTTCTCTTTCTGCTTCAAACCGCCGGGTTTCATAATCCTCCCGTACAAAAGATTTCACTACCCGCATCCCATTCACATTTTCCTGCACCTTTGCATTCAGTTCGTCGTATTCATGAAACACCCTTCTTAAAATCGGGTTTGCCTTTGATGAGATCAGGGCAAGCACGGCTGCCAAGACGATGATCACCACCAGAAAAATCAATGCGAAGCGGGGATGAATCAGAAACGTCATCACCATAGCGCTGACCAGCATAATCGGCGCCCTCACACAGATGCAGATTGACATCTGAAATGCCTGCTGTACATTCATCACGTCTGTCGTCATTCTGGTCACAAGCCCTGCCGTGGAAAACTTGTCTATGTTGGAGAAAGAAAAAATCTGTATCTTTTCATACATAGCCTGCCTTAGATTCATGGCAAAGCCGGAACTGGCGCTGGAGGCTGTCTTCCCGGACTCCACTCCAAAAAATAGCGCCAGCCCGGCCATCACGATCATTGCCGCCCCAATTAGACAAACCATCTTGAGGCTTTGTTCAGACAATCCGTAATCTATGATTGCGGCCATCATGAGTGGGATAATGACCTCCATAACGACTTCCAGAATAACAAACACAGGCGTGAGGATGGCATCTTTTCTATAATCTCCAATCTGTTTCAAAAGTGTTTTAAACATAAATGCCGCCTGTTTTCTACTAAAATAGTCTGTTATTACCATTCCTTTTTATGAAGCCGGATGCATAGCCCTATAAGCATCTTCAATGATAGAAACACACTTCTCAATTCCGAATATACTGCTGTCGAGGCATAAATGGTAATTAAATGAATTCCCCCATTTCTGATCTGTATAATACCGGTAATGGTCTGCCCGCAGCTTATCCCTTCTGGTAATCAATTCCTCCGCGTTTTCCTCTGTAAACTGCCCTCTCTCCATACAGTGTTTCTTTTTAAATTTCATATCCGCATGGATAAAGACATTCAAAACATCCTTTCTGTCCCGCAGAATATAATCTGCACACCTTCCTACAATCACACATGGCCCTTTTTCTGCCAGCTCTTTTATAATCTTTGCCTGCGAAAAATAAAGCTGATCCTGTAATGGCTGATAGTCCTCATAGCTTCCCCGCCCCGCATAAGACAGATGCCTTGCCAGGTTGGAGAGCATACCGCTTTCCATATGCTCCCCCTTTTCTTCCACAAACTGTGGATGAAAACCGCTTTCCTTAGCCGTCATTTCTATGATCTCCTTATCATAGAACGGAACATCCAGCCGCTTTGCCAGCTCATTTCCAATACTGTGTCCGCCGCTTCCACACTGTCTGCTGATTGTAATAATCTTTCCCTGCATAAATACCTCCTAAATTTTTTTCCAGTATAATTTCAACATAATCAGAGTCGTTATAAATGCCAGCACGTCTGCCAGCGGGCCTGCCCACAACGCACCTTCTACTCCTAATGACAGCGGCAGTAAGATTCTGCTCCATAGGACACCAGTATATTATTTGTAACAGCCATGACAAGCACAATAGCAATCTGCGTGATAAAACTGGATATGCCAAGGCTGCTGACCTTTGCCATAACCTTCCCAGAGATTCGAAAGCAATCCTTATCCAGCTTGATGCTCTTAAACTTCCAGATATATGCAAAATACAGAAAAGCATTCAATATCTGCCCCGCAAGCGTGGCCCCTGCTGCTCCTTTTACGCCCCAATGGAATACAAAAATAAAAATCGGATCAAGGATGATGTTGGTAATACATCCCACAAGCAATCCTGCCATGCTGTATTTCGGGCTGCCATCCGCACGGATCATCCCCGCCATACCAGAATCAATGGAAGAAAACAGAATCCCATAGGAAATAATCCGTCCATAATCCATTGCATACGGCAGGATATCTTCTGTCGCGCCAAATAAAACACATAAAGGCTCCAAAAACAGGTTAAACAAGGCGCAGAGAACAACGCCTACAATTACCATGACAGATATGGAACACCCCACGCCCCTGGCCGCTGATTTTTCGTCTCCTTCACCAAGTTTCAGGCTCAGGTATGCCGCAGCGCCATCGCCAATAAACAGGCTTAATGCAATAGCGATTACCGTCATCGGCATGACAACATTTGTAGCGCCATTCCCAAGATACCCTACCCCCTGCCCGATAAAAATCTGGTCAACGATGTTATACAGTGCGTTGACTACCATAGAAATGATGCTTGGAACAGCAAACGTAAGTACCAGTTTCCCAATCCGTTCCGTACCAAGTGGATTTGTTTTTGTTACTGTTGTATCCATTTTTACCTCCTAACTCAAAATACATGATGAAAACACACAAAACCTATCCGTACCTGTTTCCCCTTTCCGTCAATTCCATATTTTCCTGCATTTTTTTCAGCACATCAGAGAAAATCCTTAGTTCTTCTTCCCCAATTCCTGCTGTCAGTCTCTTTTCCAACAGGGCAATATGCCTTTCAACCTGCTCCTTCATTTCCACCGTATGGCTGGTTGGCAGTATCTTTTTCAAGCGGTCATCATAAGAACATCGCAACAACGAAATTGATACAATGGGAAACCGCAGAAAAGCCTGAAAATAAGGCATTTCGCGGGTTCTTCGGTTTTGTTTTTTCGCTTTTTGAGCCTTTTTTCTGTTGAGGGAGCAGCTCCGTTTTCTGATTTTGCACCACTTTTTAACGATAGCAGGAATCGTTAAAAGGTTTGAATGGGGCGGGGCAGAGCCT
>CANDZL010000155.1:0-2714 GCA_947425205.1 uncultured Hungatella sp.
GCCATGGACTTAAGGATGTATGAGCAGCAGGAGAATATCTGCAGCGTGTATCTGGAGAGGGAAAACCCATTCACCCTTTCTTCTAAAATTGTCCGTTATGCAAAAGGGCCTATGGGGGCATGGATGGCAGGCTCCAAAAGCATCTCTGCTATACTGACGGCTGCCGTGTATTGGTTTGTGTGCCTGAAAGCCTGGGCAGGGGCTTATGGACCAGGATTTGTAACCCAGTATATAGGGGCTTCCATGAATCTGTTCTTGGGGGTGGCGGATCTGATCAATGGTTTCAGCCTTATGATCAGCAATGGAAATTTTCTGGAGGATGTATATGAATTCCTGGACATCTCCAATACCATGTATCAGGGCAGCCTAACTACGGAGAAACGAATGGACCGCCAGTATGAGATTGAGTTTCAGGATGTTTCTTTTCGGTATCCGGGGACAGAGAAGGATGTGCTTTGTCATGTGAATATGAAGTTTCCTGTGGGAAGCCGTCTGGCTGTGGTCGGGTTAAACGGATCCGGAAAGACCACGTTTATCAAGCTGCTGTGCAGGCTGTATGACGTGACAGAAGGGCAGATTCTCCTAAATGGCATTGATATCCGCAAATATAGATATGAGGATTACAGAAATCTTTTCTCGGTGGTGTTTCAGGATTTTCAGCTGTTTGCCGGGCCATTGGGGGAAACTATCGCCGGCTCTAAGGGATATGAGGCGTTTCGGGCGGAAGACTGTCTTGAGAAAGCGGGGTTTGTGAACTGGAGAGAGGTTATGGGGAATGGGCTTCATACGTTTCTTTACCAGGACGTGGAGGAAAAGGGAGTGGAGGTGTCCGGCGGCGAGGCGCAGAAGATCGCCATTGCCAGGGCTCTGTATAAAGACGCGCCATTTATGATTCTGGACGAGCCTACAGCAGCCCTGGATCCAGTTGCCGAGACGGAGATCTATGGGCGGCTTAATGATATCGCAGGAGATCGGACAGCTGTGTATATCAGCCATCGGCTGTCATCCTGTAAATTTTGCGATATCATAGCAGTGTTTCATGAAGGAAAGGTAGTTCAGACGGGGAGCCATGAGGAACTTATAGCAGATGGGGAAGGGATGTATCAAAAGCTTTGGAATGCCCAGGCGCAGTATTATCGGCAGGCGGAAGTAGGTTAAAGAATCCAATATCCGTAAATTTCTCCAAGGATTTCCCCATAAAAGGCAAATTTCAATATAGAAATCGTTGACATTCCGTAAAGTACTTACTATAATCGAATGTAGTAAATAAAACTATGTATGATAATAGAAACATGTCATTGGATGTTTACAGAAAACGGATAACGGAAAGCATCTGTAAGGCATGAAAGAAGTATGGAGGAAAGTCATGAGCTATAAGATTATTGGCGACAGCTGTCTGGATCTGACGAAGGAGATGAAGAAGGATCCCCATTTCCAGATGATACCGTTAACACTCCAGGTGGATGATGTTCAGGTAATAGATGATGAGACGTTTGATCAGAAACGGTTTCTGGAATTGGTGAAGAACAGCCCCAACTGTCCCAAGACGGCGTGCCCTTCGCCGGAGACGTTTAAGAAGGCCTATGCCTGCGACGCAGACGATATCTATGTGATTACCCTGTCTGGTAAACTAAGCGGCACGTACAACAGCGCTGTGGTGGGAAAGCAGATGTATGAGGAGGAGTTTGGCCATAAGAATATTGCTATCATTGACTCCTGGTCTGCGTCTTCAGGGGAACTGCGGCAGGCGCTTTTTATAGAGGAGTTGTGCAAGGCAGGCGTGCCGTTTGAGGAAGTGGTGGAGAAGGTGGAGGATTTTAAGGCCAATCAGATGCAGACGTTTTTTGTCCTGGAGACCCTGGATGCGTTGCGTAAAAATGGCCGTCTCACCGGCCTTCAGGCGTTTTTTGCCACCACGCTGAATATCAAACCGGTCATGGGAGCGGAGCAGGGAACCATCATTAAGCTGGATCAGGCAAGGGGAATCAACAAGGCTTTAAGCCGCATGTGTTCCATTGCGGTGAAGACGGTTCCAGACCTGGAGAGCCGGATTCCCGTGATTGCCCACTGCAATAACGCCCAGAGGGCAGAGCAGGTGAAGGAAGAGCTTCTAAAGCTGGCACCGTTTAAAAAGGTGGTTATAACAGAGACTGCAGGGGTGGCTACGGTGTACGCATCGGACGGCGGGATTGTGCTGGCACTGTAAGGTGCGGCGGATTGAGAGATGCTTGTATCACAGGATTGGAATGTACGGAGGGACTGTTGTAAAACGACAGATTTCCACAAGATATCGAGGTGATGTTTCATATGCACCGGTAGGATATTGTGGAATTGCCATGTTTTGCAACAGTCCTTTCTTCGATTCAACAGCCGTTTGGATATAAAAAATAAACCTTGACAAAGGGTGTCAGGATTTATGTGATATACTAATATCATCATACCATAGCAGGCCAGCTACATAAACAGGAAACGCATTAGAATTTACGGAGGTATCCTTATGGAATTTATTCAAGTGACAAACGATAATATAGAAACAGAACATATTTGTTGTGCGATTTCAAATAATAATGATATTCAGGTATCGTCAAAAAAGGCTTGGTTAAAAGAACGTTTAGATGATGGTTTGATTTTCTTAAAAAGCAAGCAGAGGGGAAAGTGCTTTATTGAATTTATACCTGATGAAAATGCGTGTATTCCCATTGTGTCATCCGGTT
>CANDZL010000156.1:0-2655 GCA_947425205.1 uncultured Hungatella sp.
GTCTCTCCCCAGGCTATGTTATCTCGGAAGATTACATATTATCTAAATGACATTGACCTGCTTCCTTGTTTGATTATTGCAACCACTTCTACAACTCCTAAACCAATGTCATGATGTTGGGGTCAAAAGGTCTTTTGACCCCTTTGATACCGGATTGCTCCGCACTTTGTGCTCCCGCAATCCTCAAAAACATTCAAAATCCGCCCTCTGTTTTACAGATCAATAAACTCGATGTCCGTCCCATCTTCTTTCCGGTCTGCTCCGCCCTGTCCCGAAAAAGCTGTTCTAGGATCTCCCTGCCGGTTTCCAGTTCTCTCTGTACCCTGTCTCTCTGGACGGCCTGCCTGCATCCGCTCCCCGGACATTCCTCCGGTTCCATTCCCTCTGGGTGCTTTTCCTCTGGATGCTCTCTCCCGGGCCATATCTTCCCTTGCCATACGCTCCCTGGAAACTTGCTCCTTAACGCCGCTTTTCCGGGCTGGCTGCTGCCTGGCTGGAAACTCCATCTCCATATCTCTCTGATACCGCTCTTCCCTGGACAGTCTTCCAGGCTCCTGCCGCCGCTCCCTATTCTGCCGTTCTCTGGCTATCTTCTCCGGATAATCCTCTCGGTTTTCCCTATGCTCAAAGAAATCATCCTGTCGTCCCCTGGTAATCACCAAAGAAATGATAGCAATCAGAAGAATTACAGTCAGCACGATCAGGCCAATAATAATCCAGAATCGGACATCATAGTCATGAACCAGAGAATTATATTCTGTTACCATGGCCTCATAAGCCTCTTTCGTAACTCCTGAGCCAGTCAGATCCTGGAAATACCGCTGCAGCGTCCGCTCTTCTCTGTCATATCGATAATATACCTGCTCTCCGCTTTCATTTAATCCATAGAAAATACAGTAGCTTGGGTCATCTTCTGATTCCAGCACCCATCCTTGTACATCATGGCCATCAATGCCTATAGTGCACTGAACATATCCTTCTGGTATCTCCACGCCATCTGGTATGGAAAATACAGTAATCAGTCTTTCTGGTGTCTTCAGCCGGACTCCCTGGTCACCACTTCCTCCGCTTTCTCCGGTTCCCTCTACTTTCGTCACCGTGATGGTATACGTTTTTACAGTCTGGCCGTCCTGTGCCGTCACCGTGCAGACCACCTGATTCTCACCGATCTGCAAGCCTTCATTTCCTGATATAGCCACACTGGCATTGGCATCCTGTGCTGGAGCTGACACGCTGATTCTATCCACATCTCCGCCTACTGTGGCTGTGTAAGACATCACATCCGCTGAGAAAGAAGGCGAGAGATTCCCCGGGGATATCTCCAATACTGCCAGAGACGCATTGCTGGAAGAGGAACTGGTTCCCTGTATCGTCACAGCAGAAGACCCTTGCTGTCCCACCTCCACGGCCTGACTGTCCTGGTCATAAACCTCCTGGGTATTCACCGTAATATTGCTGGTTCCTGCCTTAGCTGCACGAAACTTCAGAGAAAAACTAAGTTCCTTATTGTTCTGGCTTTCTGCCGCACCTACAACATGGATGGAGCCAGCCCCGCCTGTGGCATTGGTTCCGCTTAAAAATTCCAGAGCCGACGCATCATAGGAAAGCATGATATCAACATTTCCTATAGTCTCCTCGCCGGTTGATGTCACTTTCATGGTAACCGTAATCTCATCCCCTGCATTGCCAGTAGGATCTGAGAAAGCGATTCTGGCGGCAAACACCTGAAGTGACATGGTCAACGTCATAACCGCCGCCAGCAATACACCGGCAAAATAATGTTTTCTTTGCTTACTCATAAGTTCACCTGCTTTCTGTAACAGCCTTACACCTGAATTTTCTCTTATCCTATACCATTCAAATTGCTGTTGTGCCGTACTGCTACGATTTTCTGTATCTGATTCCTAATCCTTTTCATAGGGCAGTTCTTTTTGTCATCGTACAATCGTTACATTGCTTCCTCCTGGCCCTATGGTATTGGTATCGTAATTCCCGCTGGAAGTCCCTGGGCCATTGTTGGGTGTAGTTGTATTGTTGGAAGCTCCTGGGCCCGCACTGGAACTGCTGCCAGAGCCATACCCTGGATCTGCCCCTGAGCTGTTGCCGGAGCCAGGTCCCGTTGGCACAGAATTATAGGCTGGTCCGCTTCCCTGGCCGGAACTTCCGCTTCCTGGTCCGTATCCGGAACTGTTGGTTCCAGGACCACTGGCAGAACTGCCTCCGCTGACTCCAGATCCCAGCGCACTGTTGTAAGCCGGGCCATTATCCTGCCTCACTACATGGATCACATAATTTCTCACGGTTCCGTTCTGTGCTGTCACGGAAACCATAATCTCATTGTTGCCATTCTGAAGCTGTATCGTTCCTGCACCGCTTATGGATGCCGTAGATGCCAAAGGCACTGCATTGACCGTGACAGAAGATACGGATGGGCTTACAATCAGATTGTAAGAAGTAATATCCTGGCTGAACGTAGGAGTAATGGCAAATCCTTCCACTCCAAGGCCAGACAGCTTGTTGTTGGGGCTTCCGTTCCCCTCTGGCTTCGTGCAGGCTGTCCCAGGCATGTTTAAGTAGACCGGAATCTTGAATTCCAGGGCCGATTGTTTTACCTGAGCACCATAAGCCTCCGCCAGTTTTGCCCCTTCTGAGGCT
>CANDZL010000157.1:0-2624 GCA_947425205.1 uncultured Hungatella sp.
CAGCAGGGATAAAACTTCTTCCATGCTATGCGCTGTGTCAGACTTTACGCCCACATCACTCATGAGAGCCTGGATATTCTCACACCTCTCCGCATCGGCATCTGCCACCAGAATACGTGAAATCCCCCTTTCTGTCCAAAACCGCTTATCCACCTGTCCCTCGGGTATGCGAAATTCCAATTCGACCCTGAAAAGACTTCCCTGATTCACTTCGCTGGAAACATCAATCGTACCGCCCATGAGTTCTATGATATTCTTCGTAATTGCCATGCCAAGTCCAGTGCCCTGTACCTTATTGGTAGTACTGTTTTCTGCCCTGGTAAACGCGTCAAAAATAGTTTCCAGATATTCCTTCGTCATGCCATATCCGTTGTCCTGCACCTCGATCCTGATATGCTCAAACTGTGTGGATCTCTGCTTAAGTCCAATAATGCGCAGCCAGATATTTCCCCCTGTCTGTGTATATTTTACAGCATTAGAAAGAAGATTGATCAAAACCTGATTGATACGTGTCTCATCGCCTAACAGACATTCATGTTTGATTCCTGCCACCTCAACTATAAATTTCTGATCCCTCGCCTCAGCCATAGGGCGAATAATCGCATCCACGGAGGACACCAGATCATTCAAGGTGAACTCTTCCACATTCAGAACTACTTTACCGCTCTCAATTTTCGACACATCCAAAATATCATTGATCAGACTAAGCAGATGCTGTCCGGATGCCGTGATCTTCTTCGTATATTCCCGCACCTTATCCGGGTTCTCTGCATCTTTGGCCAGTAAAGTCGTGAAGCCCAGGACCGCATTCATCGGCGTACGGATGTCATGAGACATATTGGATAGAAACATAGTCTTAGAATTACTCGCAATCTGTGCGGCCTGCAATGCCTCTGCCAGCCTCTGATTACTGATCTCTCTTTCTTCCTCACGTTCTTTTCTTATTTTAATCTGTTGTCTTTGATTCAGATAAAAAATAATACAGCACAGGAAAAATGCAATCAGCATAACTGCAACAATAATGAGAATATTGTGATTAACAGCCCGGCTTTCCTGTTGTATCGCCTCAATTGGCACATATCCAATTAAATAAATAGTTCCGTCGTTTACTGCCCACATATAATTCAGGGAATCCTTATTTCTGATATCATGATAAAACATGATATTTTTGTGTTCCCGCAGGCAAGCTTCCACTTCCTCCTGTAATCCCGCTTCCTGAATCTCATTCGCCCGGTAGAAATCTGTCAGATTCAAGTGGCCTGCGTTACGCTCACCCATCCCCTTGGGCTTTAAAACAAATCGCTCTGTCTCCGCATCCATAATATAAAGCATTGCTTTCTTATTATAGAATCCCTCGGGAAGCGACTTATCAAAAGAATCATAAATATATTCCACATAAAGTGTTGCAATCTCCTGCTCATCTTTCACGACAGGACATTTAATACAATAGGCCCATGTCCCCATATAGTTCAGATATGATTGGGATACTGGCAGTCCATCTATCGTTCCACCCGCAGAAAAATCCAGTCCCTCCTCGCTAAATACCTCACCCGTACTGGATACACCCTCTGTTTCCCCGGAACGTATCAAAGCAATCCGTACCATTGTCTCACTTCTCTTATAATTGCGAATATATTCTTCCGGCTCCTCCATAGCTGCAATTCCCTTGGCCATCAGTCTCTGATACTCTGCTTCTTTGTTCAGGATGGCCTCAATGGTACATTCTATCAAATCAAGACTCTCATGCAGGTTCTGGGTTGCCGATGCCGCCATTTCTTTGGTGATTTTATGTGATACAGAAAAAACTATAATTGCCAAAACGAAGAAAACCAAAATAATAGAAATAAGCATTGGCATTCCTCTATCTATCTTACTTTCACTTTGCCTCTTTCTCATATTTAATCTCCGTTTCTAAACAACTATTCCATTACACTGTCAGACTTTATGCCTATAACCAGTCTTTTATCTTTAGGATTCTTTTACTTTTATTATATTCCTATTAGTTCACATAGCCAATATTCATTTGATCTAAAGGAATATTCGGCCTGCAAATTGTATAAGGTAAAAAATATTATATATTCTCCGCTGTTTTTGTGTCAATACAGTATGCTTTAAAACAACCTGATCCAAATATAAATTGTATACAACCTCCAAAACATGCTCATAAGCGCATCCATTCCGAAATATCTTTTCAAAGCTGTTTAAATACGTAAAAAAGCCTGTAAACAATCACGTCTACAGGTCTCTCATCAGCTATCTATTTAGCTCCCCGAGTAGGGCTCGAACCTACAACCCCGCGGTTAACAGCCGCGTGCTCTACCATTGAGCTATCGAGGAATATATATAATGGGACATACCCTCAAAACCGAACCTGAATCTCTATCTATCCATCTGTCTCTCCTACTCCTTCTGAGCCTCTCTTACTTCCTCTTCGAGAAAATCTGGTCTATCTACCTGGAAAGATGCTCTTCATCCTTCCGGAGTTGATCTCCTAGAGATCTACTCCATCTCTCTTGGGGAAGGATGTTTATCATCCTTCCGGAGTTAATTTCGTAGAAATTTACTCCATCTCCATGGTTAAGCCCTTGACCGATTAGTACATATCAGCTCAATACATTGCTGCA
>CANDZL010000158.1:0-2502 GCA_947425205.1 uncultured Hungatella sp.
AAAACTGCTTCCATGGATTCCTGTTTTCCATTTACGGAATTGATTAGAGGTTTTCCATTGTAAATCCGCATAGCCCGTTCCATTGCTTCAATGTTGGAGGTATCGATCTGAAGAGGCAGATCGATGATACTCTGTAATTCCCGTACGGTTTCCTCCATCATGGACGGCTCATCTATCTCCGGCAATCCCACATTTACATCCAGCACATGGGCCCCATGCTCCTGCTGGGTTACGCCTTCCTGTAAAATGTACTCCAGATTGTGGTCTCTTAAGGCCTGCTTAAATTTTGATTTCCCTGTAGGATTGATCCGCTCTCCGATGAGTACCGGGCTGCGGTCAATGACCACTGCCTGGGCATAGGAGGAGACTACGGTGTGGTTCTTGTCTTCTGGCAGAACCTGGGCCTTGTCCCGACACCGTTTTACCGTCAACTCAATATGGTGTGGCGTGGTGCCGCAGCATCCGCCTAAGAGATTGGCACCCAGGTCGGCGATCTCTTCCATAACGGAAGCAAATTCTTCTGCATCGATGTCGTATACCGTCTTTCCTTCTTCGCTTCTTGGCAGCCCTGCGTTGGGATTCACGATTACAGGGACAGAGGCGGCTGAAAGGATATGAGGCAAGATCTGTTTCATCTGTACTGGTCCCAGACCGCAGTTAATCCCCAGTGCATCTACGCCAAGCCCCTCCAAAAGGGCCACCGTGGAAGCAGCGTTTCCTCCTGTGAGAAGCTTGCCTTTGCTGTCAAAGATCATGGTGGCAAATACTGGCAGGCTGCAATTTTCCTTGGCTGCCAGCACTGCTGCCTTGGCCTCGTAGCTGTCGCTCATGGTCTCTACAAGGATCAAGTCTGCTCCTGCTTTTGCTCCGATTGTTACAATTTGGCCATATAGCTGGCAGGCATCTTCAAAGGCCAGATCGCCTAATGGCTTCAGAAGCTTCCCTGTGGGGCCTATATCCAGTGCGATCCATCCGCGTCCCGCTTCTTCCACAGCTTTTTTCGCATTTTCTACTGCTGCCTTTATAATGGCTTCCAGGGACATAGGGCCTTGGTCTTTGTATTTTAGTCGGTTGGCTCCGAAGGTGTTGGTGGTTATGATATCGCATCCGGCCTGCAGGTATTCTTTGTGAATCTCTGTGAGTATTTCCGGATGAAGGATGTTCCAGGTTTCAGGCAACTCTCCAGGCTTTAGGCCTCTGGCCTGGAGAAGGCTTCCCATTCCGCCGTCAAAAAAGACTTTTCGCTTGCGTATCTCCTCTATAATGTCCATGGGTTTTTGTTTCCTTTCGTTTGGTGGCTGCTTTGTATTCCTCACTGCTCATTGCTTACGTGGACAGTATACACGAAGATTTTGGAAAATACAATAAAAACGCTGCCCCAACCAGAGTGGATTCATACAATTTAGAACCTTTTGTATTCTACCAACCTTGGGGGGCAGCGTCTAAAACGCTTTTATTCTATCTTTTCAACGGCTTTCTATGTGATCTTACTTCTCTGTCTTCTTTATGAAGGCTGCTTTCCAATATATGCCTGAATGCCGCCGTCTACATACAGAATCTGTCCGTTTACAAAATCGGATGCATCGGAAGCCAGGAACACAGCCGGTCCGCCTAAATCGGATGCTTCGCCCCAACGTCCTGCCGGAGTCTTGGAAATGATAAACTGATCAAATGGATGTCTGGAACCATCCGGCTGCTTCTCACGGAGTGGTGCCGTCTGTGGAGTTGCAATGTAGCCAGGCCCGATGCCGTTGCACTGGATATTGAATTCACCGTACTCAGAAGCAATGTTTCTGGTCAGCATCTTAAGGCCGCCCTTTGCTGCCGCATAAGCAGACACCGTCTCACGTCCAAATTCAGACATCATGGAGCAGATGTTGATAATCTTGCCATGCCCCTTCTTGATCATGGACGGAATCACTGCCTTGGACACAATAAAGGGAGCATTCAAGTCTACGTCGATAACCTGCCTGAAATCCTTAGCCGACATCTCGATCATCGGAATACGTTTGATAATTCCTGCATTATTCACAAGAACATCAATCACGCCTACTTCCTTCTCAATCTTTGCCACCATCTCATTCACTGCATCTTCACTGGTTACATCGCACACATAGCCATGTGCCGTGATCCCTTCTTCTTTATAAGCAGCCAGACCCTTGTCTACCAATTCCTGCTTGATATCATTGAAAACAATGGTTGCACCTGCACCTGCCATCGCCTTTGCAATGGCAAAACCAATACCGTAAGATGCGCCTGTCACCAATGCAACTTTGCCTTCCAGGGAAAAATTCGTCTTGTTGTCCATGTTCTTCCTTCTCCTTTTCTTTTTAGTTTTTGTTTCTTATCTTTTATTTGTATACAAATATGTTAGTTTGTATACAAAATCTTTGTATCTATACATTACCACGTTCTTCCACATTTTGCAAGAGTAAAATGAAAAAAATTAAAACTAAACATTTTAAAGGGGTAACCAGTCAACATAGGACTTTGCAGATGCCG